>NZ_SRYA01000080.1 GCF_004793545.1 Petralouisia muris
GTTCGGTAAACTCTTGTTCTTTTTCTCTCCTCAAAAATCGCAATTTCCTATAAAGCGAAAAAGGAAGCCTGGATTGCTCTCAGACTTCCCGCAACATTTGATTTAGAATTTTACGATTACAATTTTGCCACATTTATATTGTAATGTCAACGGAAACTTTTTTGAGGTGGGGGATTTATCGAACGGTCAAGCCGTCCACCCCAAAAATCAATGCTGTTATCTTCTCTATCGCTATCCGCAAATCGGCATAGACCGTATCCTTCGACACATGCTGCTTATCTGCAATTTCTTTTGGTGACATCGTACTCGCCGCTATATACATATCCCACAAGGCTTCATACCGCCTCCTTTCTATCTCTCTACTCCGCGATTTATCGCAATACGCTTCATACAGGCCAAGCATCGTCTCAATATGAGAAACAATCACCGCTGTCCTTGTGGCGCTGCGCTTTATACTTTCGATAATGACTTCATTGTCATACATTGACATCATAGATTCCAAGATATCCAGCGCCGATTCTTCCATTTGCGTTCGCCCAAATACAGATTTCTCTGCATGATCTTTTAACATATGGTAATTTCTCAGAAGAAGTTTCGTGTTTCCTAAGCGTTTATCTGCTCTGCCTTTATATTCTTTCTTTCGTTCCGCCTCAAAAAATTTCAACGCCTCCTTCGCCCCAATAGTCGCTGCTCTTTCATAAATTTCTTTCATTTGCCTTTCTGAGAGGAGAATCATGGATTTTCTGCCTTCTTCCTCACCTTCCTTTTCTTCCTGTTTTTTCTTTTTCATTGACCGTTCCATATATTTAGCGATTTCATCTTCTATTTCACCTGCTTCCATATGCATTTCATAGGCAATTCTTTCCAACTCCCAACCAGCCTTTTTCAAAGCAATAATTTTTTTTATATCTGTCCTCTGCCCGTCCACGCTTTTGCCCTCCTTCTGCTTCCAAATTATAAAAAACTGTGCTATAATTCTGTTGGAGAGTTGCGAAAGCGCTCTCTTTTCCCTTTTTACTGAAATCCTTGAAGATAATCATCTATGGACATCTGCCCAGGCAAATCACTTCCAAACGTCTTGCCAGCAGACACATCAACATTCCTCCGGATACTATTTGAAGTAATTCCAAATTTTCTCCTATAGCAAACCGGGCCATACCCTAATTTCATACTCTGTAAATTTTTCAATCTCCTGCCGCAAATCGAACATTCCGCAGTCATCCCTTATCCACCTCTTCTTCCCATCCAACGCAATCCTGCATCCTCCCTTTCTTCAATAGCCTCACGAAATCAGCCTTCTAAAGATTATTTCTTATGCCTGGATACGCTTTTTGCAATTTTGCAAAAATTTCAGGATAATTCAATTTTAAAAATATAGCCGTTCCTTTATCCAATAAATCCCTGGATGTTATATACCCCAAACGTATGAAATAGTCTTCCCCGTTTGCGTTTTTTCCCATGTCAATTGCCTGCTTTTTATTGGCTTTCCTTTTTTATCTACAGTGTCATAAATAAGCGGTTTTTGTGTGTTTTTCCACGCATTATATATCATGCTTTGTGGCGTTTGCCTCCTTCCAATCCAATCCCATTTCGTTTCCTCATACACGGTGCCATCAGCACCCCCGTTACAGGCAGCCCGTAAAACTTTCCGTTTTTGTCTGCGCATAACAGCTCCCCGTTTTCTTCCCTGCTGCCTTTACAGGCAGAACAGAAATTCTTATATCCTAACACTTCACACATATTTAATTTCCTCCTGTTCCCCTGCAACCAGTGTTTTCCATTTTTTCTTCATAGTCCTTTCCGCCTCTGTAATGGCGTCATCCCATCCTTTAGCATAATCGTCCGAGCCATCACATCCCCCAGTATCATGCAGCTTTTCTAATGTCTCATTCAAAATTTCTTCTAAGTGAAAACCCTGTCCCTTCGGTTTTACGGTTTTTACGGTTTCTATAGTTTTAACCAGATACGGAGCCATGTCCCAATTTCCGCCAAACCATTCTTCGAAAATCTTTATTAACAACATAATTTTCTCATCCACGTCATAGGCTGTAGGCTGTTCATCAATGCTCTGGCACATAATTTTATTAACAATCGAATTACTTCCATTCCATTCTGCAACCTTCATAATGTGTGCTTTATATGCATCTGCATCAATTAATCTCATTTTCTCTTACCTCATTCAATCCTCATGATAATGTATACAGTCCCCGTTGCACGTTCCATTAAACATTGGGCATTCATCAATTTCAAGCGGGCTTCTTTTCTTGGAATCCGCATCACACTAAGCATTATCTGGAAGGCAATACACATCTACTCCATCTTGCTCCATTCTCATTCTCTCACCTCAATCCGCAAACATTTTCTACCTATCAGTCATTTATCAGCACAAAATTCTCTTTCAATTCTTCAAATGGTATTTCTATCCATCCAAAGTCAGAATCATCATTCAGCGAATCTAAATGCACATCACCACCAATGAAACTCGCCCTATCATCTCTTTCCCAAATGCTTCCAACTGTCACGAACCCATATTCATTCGGAATTTCAAAACCATCACCATCACACTTTGGCAAACACATTTCTTTTATGCATTTATATAGCATTTTCCCTATCCTTTCCCCGTCATTCGCTCATTTCTTTCAATGCGGCTTCGGCTGCTTCTTTCGTGAGGAAAACGGTTTTTTCAAAATCATCCTTATCAAAATCAAATTGTGTTTCCACATCACCATTTCCATCAAACAGCAGACATTTATACAAAATTTCATTTGATTCCATAATGGCAATTTCATCAACCTTTACTGGAAGCACTGTAAAATAATATTCATTATCCGCATAATGCACCGTATCCCCCACCGCACAAGGCAGTTTCAGGAGTTTCCCCTGTTCCTCCAAGTCCTCGTATTCTGCCAACTTGTCAACCGCTTTCCCTTTGTATTCTTCGCTTTCCCATCTTCCATCATCATGTATATATTCAACTTTCGTTATAGCGTTTTTATTACCAGGGAGAAAACATTCACCTTTTCTTTTTCCCTTTTTAACTCTTATTGTCAATCTATCCATATTTCCCTTTCTCTCCACAATCCCTCTAACCGCACAAAGCATTCACAATACCATGTTCATCAAGCCACCGCTTGTCATATCTGTGCATATAAAGCTCATAGTTCCACATTGCTTCCTTTTCTTCCTCCGTTGCATCCTCTCCGACTACAACAAGCAGATATTCACCATCTTCAACTTCTCCATCTTCACATAACCCGTCCCAGTCTATTTCATCCTGTACTGCATCTGGATGGGATGTATCAGTTAAATCCTGTTGTTCTGCTTCAATGCCCAATGGACAAGAAAAGCAATAGCAACAACCGCATTTTTTCTTTCCCTTATATCCAACATCCTCGACCTCTCTCTGATCCGGATGCTTGCAGTTATACCCGCCGTTTATATGCCCTTTTCCAAAAGTATAAGAAAACGGACACTGTGATGAAAATTCATCAAACAATACTGCTTTTCTCATAAAATTCCCTCCACAATCCCCCTAAATCTCCTAACGATATTGTAAGAGATTCAACGGGAACCGTTGTACCAAATTATCCGCTATCCATTTGCACTTACATATTCTGCATCTGCATACAATCCATGCCTTGACCAATACAATCTCCTCATGGGCTTTTCTTCGTCTAAGATATTTTATCGCCTATCACATCATTTAATTTGGAAGCTCTATTTTTACAATAATCGCTTTTATCCATGGCAAAGAATCCACTGCATCTTCCATGAATTTTTCTTCCTGCTCTTTTGGAATGTCAATAGGAAGTTCAAAAAGGTTTTCAAAAATTTCTTCTTTCCCGTCTGAAAGATACCAGATTCTATCATCCCTGAGTATGTAACTATCTATTCTTGCGTCTCCCCAGCCTGCCATCCAGTACAGGGCGCAGTCATCCGCGACAACCTCATAATTTACCATTGGAACGATTGGCAAATCTGGATTCTGTCTTATCAACCCGAACAAATGGAGTAAATTCCGCTTTTGAATATCCATTGCATTTTTCATGCTGGCTCTCCTCCTTTCCCCGTCATCCACTCATTTCTTTCAATGCGGCTTCGGCTGCTGATTTGGAGAGGAAAACGGTTTTACCGAAATCTTCATGCATTCCTACAGAGAATTTAGCTTCATATATCTTTCCCCAATTCGGAACTCTGCCGCCTCCACTGTACATATGCACGCACCAAACTGTATCTCCGACCGCACAAGGCAGTTTCAGCAGTTTCCCTTGTTCCTCTAAGTCCTCATATTCTCCTAAGCGTTTTACTAATTCATTGTAATTTGCTTTTGAATACCAATTGTCATAAACATCTATCGGGTTGACAGCCTCATACCGACCACCACCGTATTTTAATGTCAATCTATTCATATTTCCCTTTCCCTCCACAATCCCCCCAAATCCTCAATCGGAGGACAGATATCTTTTACAGTATTTATCAACTCTATCTTCCAAAATCTTTGCCATATCATATATATCAGTGCTGCAATTTGTTTCTGTCACGGACTTAATCTCTTTGTTCAATGTTTTCACTTCATCTTCTGTCATATTCAGATAAACCGTCCATGCCGCACCAAAAACACGACTTAACATTGGTGTTTTTATTGGAATATTCCCAACTGGATTATTTTTGCTCATACATTTTCCTTTCTTATCCCCTAAATCTCTAATGATATTGTAATATGGATTCAGGGGGATGTTGTACAAAATTAATCGAGTGACCATTCCGGCTTCTCTTCCGGCTCAATATCATCATCGTAGTCCTCCTCTTCATCCATGATAATATTAACAAATCCACGTTTTAATGTGATGAGAAATACCTCAAAGTCACTTAAGTTGCGCAAAGAGTTAATGTCAATGGAATCTGCATATCCTCTAATTTTCCAATTTCCATCATCAATTCTCTTATAGAGCTTAACTTGACAATTCAAATTGTCGTCCTCTTCGCAAACGAATTCGACAATGCAACTATCATAACTCGACTTAAACCGCCCTCTATCTTCATGCTCCACTTCCATGCTCGCGGCCACATGTTCATAATATGGCTCACCATCATCACAGTAGGATTCTAAATCGCCTGTATCAACATTCGATGCAACATGCTCACAGTATCGTTTAAATATATCTGACAGCTTAATCTCTTTCGCTTCTGGCTCTTTCATCAGTTCCTTAAAATTTTCCAGTATCCTCTTGTTATCTGCAAGAACTGTCGCATTGACAATTTCCGTCAAAGTTGCATCGAGCTTCGTGAGGTACAGATTAAAGTCATGACGCTCAATGACCGGGACAATGGTTTCGTTGAGTTTTTTCTCAATCAGCTTCTTACCCTCTCCGTTCCAAGAAAACACTTCTTTCAGCGCCTCTGAAATGCCTTTTTCTATGTACTGCTCAACCAATTTTTCCACTGTACCATCATTCAGTTTTTTGTTTACTGTTTCTGCAATTTTCTGTTCAAAAGTATTCATTTCTCTATCTCCTTTCCTTTTCCCGCAACAATGCGTGCAGGCTTCACATATTTCCCAGGAAGGTATTTCTCAAACGTAAATTCTTTCAAAAAATTATCCGCGTCTTTAATATACCTTCTCGGCGTTTCATTAATCCTGCAAGCCTCCGCATAATTCTTCGCGCACGCAACAAGGTTATCTTCCGTCTCTACTCCGCCCTCAATCAAATCACAATATGCTCTTTCTGTCAGATAGAGATTTCTGCATTTCGGATAAGCGAAAATAAACTCCTTCATGCGCTGCACGCACCCTCTCTGTTTTACTTTATTTTTATTTACTTTGCAGCTAATAGTATTGCTCATTATTTCCCTTTCTCTCCATATCCATCACCTGTAATCCTCCAACGTCATCTGCTTTCCCTGCGGCTCAAAATTCATCCACAAGATTTCCTTCTTTTTGCTTCGCGACTGGGTATAACAGGATGTTTCTTCCCGATGCCAGTCTTTCAGGGTATTGTTATATAATGCCGTATCATATCCGCTGATTAACAGCGGGCCTTTGTGCTGGACTGCTGCATTCAGCAGCTCCATGTGGCTTTTCTCCGTATACATCTCATGACGATACTGCTTCCCATGCCTTGTTTCCGGCATGTAAGGCGGATCTAGATAGATTAGCACGTTTTTAAAATTAAACCTCTTTATCACTTCCACTGCCGGTCTGCACTCTATCTGCACTCCCCTTAGCCGTTCCGCCGCCTGGAGAATCCTTTCCGGCAGGCTGCGCCAATCGCCTGCTGCATATGCGCGTTCCCTACCCTGGATGTCGTTTCTCCATCCAACCTTTTCTCCAGTCATCCGGAATCCATATCCCATGTTAAGTTGGATGCAGAAATTAACCGCTTGTCCCAGGCTGCTTTCTGGGACTGCTGCATAGCTGTCCTCATATATTTGCCGGGAATATGGAGTGTAATAAATTTCATGGGCTAGTTTCTCTGGGTCTTTTTTTATCCATTCGAATAAATTAACCACATTTCCGTCCAAGTCATTGACGGTTTCAATATGGGAATGTGATTTTTTTAATAAGACGGCTCCGCTCCCAAAAAACGGCTCCAGGTAACTGTGATGCTCAGGGAAAAAGCTGATAATCCAGTCCGCTATTGCCCATTTACTTCCTGGGTATCTTACAATCGCCTTCATTTTTTTATTACCCTTATTGCCATCATGGACTCCTTTCCTGGTGAAAGCGCTCACCACCCCTTTTTTTGTGACATTTTTCTCTTAAAACCAAAGGAAGTAAATGGCACTATTTTATGATTACAGGAAGAACGATTGCTTTAAAATCGCTATCTTCAGCTTCCATAAGCATAGGCATTTTGGGTCCACCAAAAGAAACCCCGATATTATTGCAGTCAAATGCCTTTATCGTTTCCAATACCAGCCTCGCATCAAATCCTATCGTAATCGCCTCTGGCATCTCTTCTTGCAAATCTATCGTTTCAGCATAATCTGTCGCCTTCCCTTTCAGGCTCAAATTTAAAAATCCTCTTTCCAGTTCAAACCGAACCGGGCACTTTTCCTCAGTGCACATTTTCGCCCTTGTCATAGCTTCCAGCAATTTCATTCTTGACACAACCGTATGCAACGGGAGCTCACGAAACATTGTCTGATATTTAAAAAATTCACCCTCCACCAATCTGGTGTATATCTCTATGTCTTCTGTGATAAATACCGCTCCCGTCCTGTTATGCTTTATCTTCACTGCTCCGGAAATCCCAAGGGATTTTAACCTCTCCACTGTGTTTCTTGGTATTAAAAGTTCAAATCTCCCATCATACTCCACCTTATCCCATGCCAGAACACGCCCGTTCAATCCGACAAAATTCAGCGTTCCGCCATCCGCCTGCAGACACATGGATGCCATTACGGCATTATATTCCTGTGGTGATATTGCGAAAAAAACACGTTTCATAGATTCCAGAAGCATATCCGCTTCGATTGTCAGCTCGCTTCCTTCTTCCTGTTCCGTTATAACGGGAAACTGCTCTGGATCCATTGTCTGGTACTTATTCTTAATTTTGTCCGCTTTAATAGCAATGGCATTTTTTTCCGTAACGGAAATATCCACTTCCCCATCTGGAAGATTGCTAATAAGGTCAAAAGCTCTTTCCGGAATGATAAAACACTCGTCCTCTGCGCCCTCTAACTTCGCCTTAACGGTCATTTCCATATTGTTGGCAATTAAACATCCCTCTTTGACTAAAACACCTTGTAAAACTGGCATCGTGGTTTTCTTGGGAACCACCCCTTTAATTTTATTCAGTTTCTGCACCAATTCCGTTTTCTGTATTTTCATCTTTTAATTCCACTCCCTCCAGAATGAGTATAGTGCATTGTTTTTCCTGCAATTTATAAGGTTCCAGCTCCTGCTCCGTCATAAATTTGTGACCGAACAACTCTTTCATCTTTTTCCAGACATCCCAGGGAACTCTATAAAATTTCATCAGTCCCATAGACACCATCACATAACAGTGCGCTCCAAACCGCTCATAAATATCAAGGCTCTCCCACTGCTTATCTGTGACTACGCTCTGGTTTATTCTGTCGGAATCCGTATGTTTTGCCTCAAA
The DNA here is from genome assembly GCF_004793545.1 of Petralouisia muris. Taxonomy (GTDB): domain Bacteria; phylum Bacillota; class Clostridia; order Lachnospirales; family Lachnospiraceae; genus Petralouisia; species Petralouisia muris. The sequence continues at coordinate 8,109 of NZ_SRYA01000080.1, forward strand.
CATAATCCCAGTTCCGTCACAGAGGATTCCTTTGTAGTCCGGCTGTCCTTTCTTCTCGTAATATCCCCGAACCACTCCATTTGCGTCTTTACCTGTAATATGGAACGGTTCCGGTGTCTTCTCTATGTGAGCCCATCCCTCTTTCAGATAAAATTCGCAGGCATTTGTCAGCCAACGTTCAAAGGCATCCCCGAAGGCCTTGCTTCGTCTCCCGATAATCTGCCTCCTTGGATCAGGCATCCTTATCACCAACCTTTGACAGTCCATCCTCTGCATAACAACCTTTATATTCATTAAGCCATACGCACATTGTCCCACCGACTTTCTGTGGTCCTGCTGTAACAATAAACTCTTTACCACGGTACCGCTCTGGAACATGGTACTTATCATTCATTACAACTCTATCTCCCTTGACCAGCATTCTTTAATCCCTCCAATCGTTTGTCTGTTAATTCCCTAATTTTGCCCATTGTTACCATCCCAATCCCCTTTATTTTGCCAATTTCCTCAGCAAAATCAGTGATAGTAAACTGTAATGTTTCTGCTTTTACCTCCTTACCCCGATTAAAGCCCTCGCTCCTTGCTTTTTCCACCCTGTCCTCAACATAATGCACCAGTTGTTCATCCGTCATTTTCCGCATTTTTACGGCCTTTTCATGGATGATATTTTCATCCGTCGTTCTTTTACAGCCCTTTTTCTTACCCACAACTTTCCTCCTTCTTTTTACACCTTTCGAATGGCCTTTCCTGCGGTATAATCCATATATCCTTCATCATTTTGGTTCCACCTTGCCATTCCCATCACCCGCTTCAATCATTATGTTTTTAGTCAACTCTGCCAATTTCGGCACGTCTAACCCTGAATTTTGACAAAATTTCCGGAAACAGGATTTACACATAAATCCAAACTGCTTCGGCTGCTCTCCTCGTCTAGATCTGGCAAGCAGGACAATCATGTCACTCTTTTTCATCTTGGATCTGCATTCAGAGCATACATCAAACAATCTTTTCTCCATCTTAGGGCTTATTTCAGAATGCCGAAGCTGTTCCGGGAACTCCCTTCGCATGCCGTTTTCACCCACAACAGAAACCAGGCTGTCCTTCATAAACACAGGAATCCCTGAATTCTCACACCACTCCACAATATCTTCTATCCATTCCTTTTGAGGGATAATCTTTTCTCTCCTGCGCCCAGTTTCCGCTCCAATGATGATCCAATTCGGGGAAAATTCGTCCCTCTTCCAAATCCTAAACGGTGCATGTATGGGTTCTATACTCAAAAATGTGTTGTGCCTATTTGACATAAAGCGTTTATTTTCCGGTCTGGTAAGCGTGGAGCCATACCACATATTTTTATCCGCCGGCAGCCTCCCCATCGCCTCTATGCGTTCGTACCGTCCCGGATTTTTTGTGAGAAACAGATAATTATGTATAGGCCTCTTCCGGCAGGCATTAAAAATCTCTTCTATCCATCTGTCCGGCACCCATTCCCCAAATATATCCGCCATAGCGCCTACAAAAATGTTGTTCCCCATTTTCAGCTTATCCGGCATATCCATCCTGTAACGGTGATAAGTAGGCTCAAACTCAAATGGATATACCAAAACGCTTCCCGTCTCATTCATCATAGGAGCGTCCAATTCGTATAGCCGTCCTGTGCCATCCGCTGCCGTCACTATGGCATAATCCTCTTTTGCCATTAGGTTCAGCCTTACATCACCTGAAAAACGGACAGCCATCTTTTGAGCATAACAGTAGGGACATCCATGCCAGCATCCTGTAACAGGATTCCATGTGTGATCGCACCACTCAATCTTAGAACGGTTCATGCCCATCCCTCCTCTGCATATATCCCAATTCCACATCCCGTTTCCATGCAACTCCCGAAAAATTAATTTTCTGCCCGCATTGGCTACAGTATCTAGGCTGATAATCCGGACCCGCATTTAAAACCTTTCTGCATGCCGGACAGCAATAACACTCATGCTCCGTAATAACAAACCCATATTTTAAATAATTTTCTATCTTCGATACCGGTTTTCTCGCCACATTTCTAAATATCCTTCTTTTCCAAAAACCTGCCATCTTACACCGCCTTTCTCTACAACGCTCTTTTTTCACTGTTTCTTGGATGGCCTCAGTTCCATAAATGATTTCACTTTTCTTTTTCCTTCCACCCTTCCGCCATAAGAAGCTGCGATTCCAGCTTGCCCATATCATAATCACGTTGTGGAAATCCATTGAAACTGTTCACTCTTTGTCCGTTTTTCTTTTCCCGGCTCTGGATGATCAGTGTTTCGAACTTTTCACGGAATTTCTTTGTGCTGCGGATATTTGATTTCCAAAACACATCTGTGGTCGCATATGTAAGGGCTTCAATGATATCAGCCTCCGACCTGCCATCCAAACGTTTCATCCGCTCAATCTCAATTGCCCATTTTTCTTTTTCACTTTCTGTCTTTGGGACTTTTGATCCAGGGAATACCGACATGCAGGATTGAATCAACATTTCCACACATTGATACTCAAAATCACCCAACCGATATTCCTTCCATCTTTTTGAAGAGCTGTCGTCCGAAGGTTCGACAATTATATTAATATCTTTTTCTTTTTCTTTATCTCTATTCTCTAATATCTGTGTAACGTTCTGGTAACTGCCCGGTAACGTTCCGGTAACATTGTTACTATTTTTACATTGGTAACTGCCCGGTAACGTTCCGGTAACATTGTTACTTTCAATCATCTTTTTTTGCTCCCTGATGCGGCGCATGATAGCAGCTTTGTCAGTTTCCGATCCAATCATTTCCTCCATTCGGGGGATACATATTTCGCCACATTCCAATATTTCAACCAAGCCAATTCTTTTCAGCAATTCCATTGCGACAACGACCGTGTCAAATTCCGTTTTTGTCACTTCGGAGAGTTTTTTCGTATCATAAGGCACAAGCATTGTCCCAACCTGCCGAATCAATATGCCATTGGTTTTCAGCGATTTAAGGCAAAGTTTTAAATAGAATAAAGCATACTCCTTCCCTTTTGGCTGATCCTCCAGCCATTCAATTGCATCATCGTCAAAAAAGTCTTCTTTCAGTTTCATCCAATAATATTTCTTAGCCACAAAATCCTCCTTCTTCCGGGGGATAAAAAATATTCCCCGGATGTTCCCTTCATTCACCAGAACCGCTTTCTTTTATATTCATCAATAAAGCACCTTGCTCCCATGTTCAGTCTTCACCACATCCAAGTTCTGGAGGAACCTGGCTTTCATGGTTGGGTCGTGAGTGATTGCCATTATTTTAATATTTCCATATCGCTCCTGAATTGTTTCCAACGCATCGCAGTATGCTTGAATGCCGTCGGCATCTAAAAACGGCGGTTCATCAATGAATAGCATTCCAAACTGGATTCCAGCGGTCGTTGCCTTAATTTCTGACAGGGCAAGAATTACAGATAGGGAGGACTTTACTTTTTCGCCGCCGCTCTTCGACAGATAAGGAAGACTACTCTTTCCATACTCCTCGATAAAAATGTCCAATGTGACAACTTCTTTCTTGCTATTGCTTTTCATCACCTTTTCCGTTACGAAATCCACACCAAGCTGCCCGCCAGTCATCTGCCCCAGGATATTGTTTGCAATATTGGACAGCTTCGGCAGGATTGTCCGAATAATTTGATGGGGAATTCCATCCTGGCTGAAGGAGAACTTTAAAGCATCATAATCCGCTGCATCTTCGGCCATATCTGCAACTTCCTCCTGGATGTCCGCTATGCTTTTTTGCATCCTATGAATTTCGCTGATACGCTGTTCAAATCCGCCGATCTGCACCTGTATCTCCTTAGCCCTTTGTTCAAAAATAGCAATTTCTGTCTGGATATCCGTTGCCTTCTGTGCCGCTTCCGCAATGCCAGCAGCAGCCTCCTTCTCTTTGCTAGCCTGCTCTCGCTTTCCGGCAAGCTCATTTTCGAGTGACTGGATTTCTTCTGACAGCTCTTTCACTCTCCTGGCGGCATTCGCGCGCCTCTCGCGGATGACTGGAATTTCATTTTCTTTCTGAAGCCAAATCTTCAATCCCTCCATCTGGTTCCGTATCTTCTTATGTTCCAAATAACTTTCTGTGTGCTTTCCTTTCTCTGATTCTGCCTCCAAAGCCCTGGATTTCAATTCTGAAAGGTTTTTTTCGGCGTTGTCTATATTAAGTTGTATCCCTTCAATCCGAGCCTTAATTAAGGCCATCTGGCTTTCCTGGCGTTCTAATTCTCTCAGCTTTTCCGCGTAAATCTCCAGGGAACCGCACTCTCCCCGCAGCGCATCCAGCTTCTTTTCCGAAAAATTCAATTCCTGGATTTCAGCCTCTACAGATTCAACCTCCTTTTCAAGAGCTTCCAGGGCTTTCTCGCGTTCTTCCGCCAGGGCTTTCAGTTTTTTTGGATATAACTCAAACTCTGCTTTTGCCTGAACCGCATCCGTTAGAAATCTGCATGCCGCTTTTTCAATGTCAATACACCCGGAATTCTCTAAAAGCTCCATGCGCTTTTTAAGGGAATTCTGTTCTGTCAACAGCGCCCTCTCCCGTTCGTTAAAATATGCCTTTTTGCTGTCAAGCGCATATGCCATGCGGCTCTTTTTACTCTGCAGTTCTGCAGCCTTTCTGGAGATTCCATACATGGAATCAAGCTGCTTCTTCTTCTCCTGACACTCTGCCGCTTTTCTTTTGATTTCTTCCTGTTCTTCCTGAGATCGGACTGATTTCAAACGGTTTTCATGCTCAGTAAGCGTCCGCCGATAATCCGCAATGTTTTTTTCTTCGTCAAATATTTGCCCATTTATCCTGTCCAGCTCCGATGATCTGGCTTCATAAACAGCGGTTTCTCCCGTCAATTCCTTTTCACGATCCGCCAAGAAACGATACTGTTGGGCATTTTCCAGAATTATGCCTTCTTCTGCAAGATCCCTATCACATGCCTCTATTGCGGCATCCTCCATTGATTTTCCTTTTTCCGCCACCCGTTTTTTATTTTCCAAAGAGGAAACGTCCCTCATAATTGCATGAAAGCGTTCTTCCGCTGCTTGAGCGGTACCCAAATGAAGGCTTGCATTTTGCAATTCCAATTTTTTGACTTGAATGTCATTCTCTGTCTTATGCAGAGCCTCATTGGCCGCTTCCAACGCTTCTTTTGGCTTTCCAAGGGCGCGTATATTATCCGATTGCACCTGAATGGCTCTCTGTTTTTCAGCAATCTTTCTGTTATAATCCGCTGCCCGATCCTTTGCCATTTTCTCCATGCTGCCATAAATCCCCAGTCCCAAAAGGGTTGACAGGATTACCATGCGTTCCTCTTTTTTCGCTTGCAAAAACAATCCGTACTGATCCTGCATAATAAGGGCACAGCTCTTAAATGTCATGCTGTCCACACCAATCAGGCGCTCAATGTCCGCCTGAGTATCGTTGAACTTTTCTTGTGAGCGATCTTCCCATTCTTCGGCTACCAGTTCCGAAAGATTCAAAGTCCCCTTTCCTGATTTGGCCCTTGTCCTAGTTATGCGGTACACCTTATCTCCAATGGAAAAAGTGAATGATATGTACCCGGAACGCACCCCTTCATCATTTCTCAGCCATGGAACCTTTACGGATGTGCTCTTCCCTTCCCGTGATTCTTCATAAATGCAATCAATAATCGCATCCATAAAGAGGGAAGACTTACCGGCTCCGTTCTGACCGTTTATGGTGCAAAATTGAATGTCGTTGAAAGAAAATTTCTCCTCCGCATATGCCCTGTAATTCTTCACTTCAATTTCGATGGGCACGAACATTCCATAGAAAGCCGCGCCAGTTTCCGATGCCATTGCCTCAGCAATAATCGGCCGGGCTTTGAGAATCAGTCGTTCAATGTCTTCCGGATCCATCTTCTTTTCTTCCAGATACGCTTTCAGATTTGCTTCCGGATCTGTTTCTCTGGATAAGTCGGTTCGGTCTGCAGATGCTTCTATTCTTTCCGGTGTTATGCCTGCTACCCAGAAAGCCCCGTCCTCATATAAGGCATTCGCTACAATATTTTCGTTGAATGCTTTCTTTTTTTCTGCGGAGCATTCGTATAATACACGAACAATCTTATTTGCCACAGAGCCATTCCAACTCCAATAATTCATAGCCACTTCATCCACACGACCAGTTATAACTGCCTCAATGTCCGAATCGTTAAACCGAAATGTGACAAATTCGCGATATGGGGTTTTCACAAATTCGGAATCAGTAAAAACCATACCTTCCCGGCCAAACGCTCCCTGTTCGGCATAATGAATCCAGAAGCCCCTTTCCTGCCCTTCGTCATTGAAATTATTGGCATTGACGGAACCGGAATAATATACATTTTCAAATCCAGACACCTGCTGCGGACGGTGGATGTGTCCCAGGGCCACCAAATCATAATCGGCGGCGGACAAAGCCTCTAATGGTATAATTGGCTCAAACTGGGTAAGAAGCTGTGACTGGCCGCTTTCCGTATTGCACCCTGGCACCGTATAATGCGCCATTAAGATTGCTGGCCGATCTTTGCGACATTGAGCCCGAAGCCCCATTGCAATTTTCCCAAGCTCTTTGGAGAACACTTCATTTTCTTCCTCTTTCCCCAGGCCGGGAAACTTCGCCCTGTAGACGCCCCTGTCAAACCCCGGCAGTACCGCAATATCCGCATACTCCGTCTGAACCACTTCTGGATTAACGACAATATGAACATTGTGAAAATCAGAAAAATGGGCTGCCAGAACTTTAAACTGTCCTTCCCCGTCATGGTTCGGAGTGCCTTTCATGATAATCACGTGGCCGGAAACAGCGGCTAGTCGAGTAATAATTTCAATCGCCATCACCACTTCATCACAACAGCGGTCGCTCCACGTTTTACCAGCATGAAAAATATCTCCTGGCACCAGCACAAGCTCCGGGCGCTCTTGTTCCGCACGTTCCGCCATAAACTCCAGACAATGTTTTGTATCCAGGGACCGAAGATTAACTCCCTCCTTTATCGGTCCCTCAAAATTTCCAATATGCCAATCCCCTGAATGAAGAATTTTCATTATCTCTTTCCACCTTTCCGTTCTCTTTTAACTATACTCTGACATTTATAGCAGAGCGGCTGCCCGAGATTTTCGTTGGAATACTGCCATACACTCTTTTTTATGACAGCGCCGCATTTGTCACAGCAAAAATCCACTGCGCGATCCGCTTCCGTCATTACTCGACCTACCCCCTGCGTCTTCCCCTGCTGCCGCTGTGCCGGCTGAGGACTCCTTTGTTGCGGCGGTTCTGGAGCCCGTTCCGCCTGGAACCGCTCTGCTTCACATACATCTGCAGGAATATCCACTTCATCATCCACAGAAGGAATGGAAATTGTCTGCACCACCGGCTGAACATTTCCAAACAAATTGCCCACGCTCTGCATTGCCTGCTGCAACAACATCTGTTTAATCATCGGGTCGTTATAATCCGGTGAGAAGGAAGTTCTCGCCACCGCAAAGGGCTTCTTCAATTCATCAATAGTGTAAGTGCTCTTAATTCCTAAAAGGTCCCTAATAACCCTCAGAATGGCTCCTGTGGCCGCTTTCTGCGGGGCATTGGCCCGTAACTGCGTCATAGCGTCAAGCAAACTATTCTCGATATACTTTCTTCTCTCGCGTTCAGCGACTATATATATCTTGATTGGATAGCCCCTGTCATTTATCTGGCCAGTGTCCTTCCATTCCCCGGCATACTTTTTTGCGGCGTCCTCAGCCGCTTTATAATCAACAATCCCACTTTCCGCCTTTTCTTCATAGGCCATGCGGTACTTTTTCTCCTCCATGGCCAAATCAATCACTTTAAAGTTATTGCTGGTACGCATATTGCCGTCTGGAAGCCGGATCGCCCCAAATGCGCTTGCTTTCCAAGTATTTTCGTCCACCTTGGATACATCACCGGCTCCAGGGCCAAACTGAATCCCGGCTTCTGTGGCCAGCCTCTGTAAAAACGGCTTTGACAGGGAATATAAATCTTCCCGCCGCTTATTGTTCAGAATCCGGGAACCCACTTTAAAAATTTGTGACGCCCGTTCATCCGTATCCACACAAAGGAGAGATACGCTCATTTTGTAAAAGGGATTAATTTGCTGAGTTTCTACAAACGGAATTGCAAGATTATAGTTATTCCTCTGAGTGAGGACATTTTGAATTGATAAATCACTCATTTTTTACCTCCATATTGCATTTTTCTCTTGATTTTTTCCAAAGCGCCTGTTACAATATGAATATCCGTAAGGGCACCATGGCTTTGGCCGGGTGCTCCTTTTCCTTTTTGCAGGATTTATTACGTAAATCATGTACCCTGGCCCTTCTTCATGAACTATAATAATTTCTTCATTTTCATTATCATTGAAATCTGCCTGCTTCCCTACCGCCTCCTTTATTCTGTCCAGCCTAACTCTTGCATCCGAAAAAGCTATTGTTACAGCTGCAAGTACAATAACCAAAGCTATCCGCATTTTTTTATGTCCTCCCACTCTGAACCTCCCATCCGGCAACTTGTCCATTATGCAAGATAGGCCGGATGCCTTTGCGAGAAAGGTTCTCCAGGTCTTCCACCGTCTTGCAACGATTTTTCATAAGCGCACAATACAGTTTTAATAAAATTATTTTCGCTTTCCGCAACTCTCTGTTCTCCTTTCTTAAAACAGTTTTACTTACTCTCCACACCGCCCGCCCCATCCGCATCCCAGCTAAACGCAATCTGCCCAGTTTCCTTTGACACTTTTAAATGATTTTCAAAAAACTCCATGCGTTTTATTGCCGGCTCCCTGCAGTCACATTTCTCACCAGGGTCCAGATAGGCTTTGCAATATGGGCAGATATTGTAATACGCCATCTTTCCACTTCCTTTCAGCCTCTATTTTGGGCAATGACGGAATCCACCACTTCCATGGGAATCCGGAATTTATCAGAGAAAATATATTTACTGGCCTTCCCCTGACTATATGCAAGCTGCCCTTCCTCTTTGGCAATCTGATTAATTTCTCTGATCGTCTTATAAGCCTTATTCTCTTTACACCCGAGAAGCCACATGACATCTTTTGCTGTAACATAAGTTATTGTGGCTGCTCCAAGAACCCCAGGAGCGCTTAATACTGCATTCATCACATTCCTCCTTACAAATTTTTCTTCGCCCAGAGTTTTAAATTCTGGGTTACCGCTTCCAGTTCCCCCAGGCTTTCCAGCACCCTTTGCATGTCCGGCCTTTCGTCTTCTGAAACTATGCCGTCTTCCGCTATCTCCAACAGGAGTTCTCCCGTCCCTCCCAGCTTTCTTAACGCTGCAAACACCCGGATAGAAATCCGATCTAAATCTTCGATGCTGACTTTCTGCATCTCGCATCCCAAAGGGCACATTTCCGTACAGTAGTAATTCTCCAGTTCCGGAGCATTGTACAGTTCGGCCATTTTCACTACCATATCTGGCGGGATGACTTTTGTCAGACCGAGTTCATAATCAGATAAAGTTGACACTGACACCCCCAGAAGTTCTGCCGCACCCTCTTTAGAGTATAGCTTCTCATTGTATTTTGCAGCCTCCAACCTTGCCCGGCAGAACGGATTATCCGCCGCTTTCGTCGGTCTTCTTCCCATTTATTTCATTTCCTTTCTGTATTAAAATAAAAAACAGATAATCCCTTTACCGTTTCAGCCCCATATCAACATCCAGCACCCTACTGATTGCGCCTACTGTTTCATCCGGCGCAACTGTCCTTCCGTTTATGATAGAAGAAACATATGATCTAGATAGATTGGTTTCCCGGCAGATGTCATTCAACGACTTTTCAAGCGTCAACATCTGGATTTTACATTGCTTACCCCATGGTGATAACTCTCTCTTCACTCGCCCATCTCCTTTCCGAAATTTTTACTTTAACAAGTTACGATAATGTGTTACAATAACTAAGTGCAGATTACTCCAATGAGAGAAGGTGATATCTTGAAAAAAGTAGTAAAAAAATTTTTGAGATTCCCTGCTCCCCATATAAGGTTCCGGGAAAAGCGCTCCTGGATAAATGCAGCTGAGCAGCCTTAGATCATGTCAGCTAATGTGGGAGGGAACCTGGCTATGGAAGCAAGCCATAGCTTGGGAACCTTGAACCGCTCTCTCATTGGATATTAACTTGTTGTTGTAAATTGTGAGCGTAACTTGTTGTAATAATAGATTATCATGAAATTTCTTGATTTTCAATATAGAATCATGATTTTTCTTGATTATTGGTTATTTGTACAAATCAGGAGGCCAATTTTTATGTATAGTTCACAAGAATTAGTTTCAAGGATAAAAAGTCAAGCCAAAAAACAAAACATTTTAATCCGTGATATGTTGCAGGCTTGCGGCCTAAACATAAATACCATAAGCCAAATATCTGATAAAAAAGGAATATCATCCTTTAGCCTTGCACAAATCGCCGACTACCTCGACTGCTCCGTAGACTACCTGCTGGGCAGGACGGACAACCCTGAAATAAATAAATAGAAAGGAAAACACATATGAAAAAATATGCTACAGGACATTGCCCAACTCTGGATGATGAATATCGCATCCAAATCACTTACCTTGATGCTTCAACCTTACATACCCAAGGCTTTGTGAAAGATGGTTTCCGGTGTGAGCATTCCATTCATACAGGCTGCCGTTTTCCTGACTGTCCGATTTATGAATCTGCCCCTGATACGTTATAGCAGCCCTTTTTCTAGCAGGTCATTCAATTGGTCGTTTGTTAGAACCCCTGCTTCAACTAGCTTACCCGATGATACATAAAAAGGATGATATATCTCTGGTAGGTCAAAGACTTGATGTGTGCCTATGTGGACCTTATCAGCCATTAACTCAAGCCTAACAACAGGAATGTGGTTATTTTGATAGATAGAATGGGAAAATGTAATACTTACTACTCCTTCCACTTCCTTTCCATCAACGAAAACTTTCGTAAGCGTTCCTTCGTTTTTGATATGGATAGTTGGCAATGGCAATTTACCCATGGCTGCTCCTTTCTCCGGCATTGCCGGTTAGTGTAATTTGTAATTGTAACTTGTTGTTGTATGTTGTTATTATATCTCAAATGAGATATACCGTCAATCGTTTTGTATCTCATTTGAGATATTTGTAAGGATTATACAATGTTTACTGAAATTTTTGTTCAATTATTACAAGAGAAAAATCTAACTGCCTATAAAGTGGCTAAAGAAACTTCCATTTCACAAGGTTTAATGAATGAGTATAAAAATGGAATAAAACTGCCAACTTTACAAAATGTAGTCAAGATTGCTGACTGCTTAGATTGCTCCATTGACTATCTATTAGGCAGGACGGACAACCCTGAAATAAATAAATAGAAAGGAAAACACATATGAAAAAATATGCTACAGGACATTGCCCAACTCTGGATGATGAATATCGCATCCAAATCACTTACCTTGATGCTTCAACCTTACATACCCAAGGCTTTGTGAAAGATGGTTTCCGGTGTGAGCATTCCATTCATACAGGCTGCCGTTTTCCTGACTGTCCGATTTATGAATCTGCCCCTGATACGTTATAGCAGCCCTTTTTCTAGCAGGTCATTCAATTGGTCGTTTGTTAGAACCCCTGCTTCAACTAGCTTACCCGATGATACATAAAAAGGATGATATATCTCTGGTAGGTCAAAGACTTGATGTGTGCCTATGTGGACCTTATCAGCCATTAACTCAAGCCTAACAACAGGAATGTGGTTATTTTGATAGATAGAATGGGAAAATGTAATACTTACTACTCCTTCCACTTCCTTTCCATCAACGAAAACTTTCGTAAGCGTTCCTTCGTTTTTGATATGGATAGTTGGCAATGGCAATTTACCCATGGCTGCTCCTTTCTCCGGCATTGCCGGTTAGTGTAATTTGTAATTGTAACTTGTTGTTGTATGTTGTTATTATATCTCAAATGAGATATACCGTCAATCGTTTTGTATCTCATTTGAGATATTTGTAAGGATTATACAATGTTTACTGAAATTTTTGTTCAATTATTACAAGAGAAAAATCTAACTGCCTATAAAGTGGCTAAAGAAACTTCCATTTCACAAGGTTTAATGAATGAGTATAAAAATGGAATAAAACTGCCAACTTTACAAAATGTAGTCAAGATTGCTGACTGCTTAGATTGCTCCATTGACTATCTATTAGGCAGGACGGACAACCC
>NZ_SRYA01000081.1 GCF_004793545.1 Petralouisia muris
TAATACGGAAGAGAAACAAATGCCATCGTTTTTGAAATAGAAGATTATTATTCTACAACAATCCCACAAAGTTACAGGCTTTGTGGGATTGTTGTAGAATAATATTTCTGTTAGAATAAGGCTTTTTTATTTTCGCTTGTTTGTCCTATCTATGTAGGCAAGTAAGCACGTCACGTTTGATACAAAAATAATAAGGCGTTTGCCCCGATTTATAGGGGTGAACGCCTTATTCTATGATTGGAAGCGGTAAATGAATGGGGAGTTGAGGAGGGAATTATACCGTAGAGACAGCGGAGTTTTGAGAGTGATTTTACACGATGCACCATTTTGCACCAAAAGCATTAACTGATTTTTATATGAGTTTACACGTTCTCACCCCTCCCGTACCACACAGCGAACGGCAAAACCGTCTCCTCGGTAGTAGCTGTATTGAGGGTTGACGACTGCTGGACTCGTGTCTAGACCGCGCCCGTCGCTATCGGAACCAACCTCGGATGACCACCAAAGGGCACCTGCAATACGCCCGCCAATAAGACCGCCTGAACGACCATAGCGGCCCGTACGGAGAAAGCTGAGTCATTCTCATAAACCCGGTGTGTGCGGCAACGGTGATAATACGCATTTTGCGTATAATATTGCTTTCCAGTAACACTCATTAGGAAATACTCACTTTTATCCATCACAAAACAGAGCGTAGAGATCAATTTTCTGCGCTCTGTCAACTCAAGAAGGTTTAATCACATAAAATCATGTCTGTTGCTAGCTAAAACAATGTCATCTTAAGTATCGCCTCGTCCCGCTCATCCTGCCTGATGCCGAGGTAAAGCTTGGTAGTCTCGTAACTGCTGTGGTTATAGATATCTACAACTACTGCCAGTGATACATCCCCGTTTGTGATTGCATGATATCCCCAAGTCTTCCGCAAAGAATGGCAGGCAACCTTGCCCATAATCCCCAGCTCCACTACGGCGGCATGAATAATCCGCCATGCCTGCACCCGGCTGATTGCCTTTGGCTCTTTACGGTTATTGGCAAAGATATAATCGCCTCTTCGGTGGAGGTAACACTGCTTGAGTGCGCCCAGTAGCTGTGGGTTTAGAGCGATGGTGCGCTTTTTCTTGGTCTTCTTTTCCGTCACGGTAATATGGGTACGGAATGCCCGTCTTTCTTCGTCATACACATCCGACCATTTAAGTCGGAGCAGGTCACTAATCCGAAGAACGGTATACGTCCCCATCAACACAAGCGTATAATTACGCAGCTGTCCTTTCTTCAAAAAATAATCTGCAAGTTTCTTTAACTGTTTCTTGTCCCTGATTGGTTCTGTTGCTGCCATAATAAATAAAGCCCCCTTTGTCGTAAGATACGGCTGATGATAGCGTATCGCCACAAAAGGGGCAGATGTAACACTTTATAGATATTGATACAATTTTAACATCAAATCCGCCTATATTCAAGGGTGAGTTTGCTAAAATGAAGAAAATTGGTACACAATATCATCATAAACGGCATTTTTATAGCATATCAGCGGTTTGTGGGACGTAAAAGATGTAACATTCTCTATAAAGTGTTACATCTTGTATTTTAGCGGTTCATGAGCCGCTTTTTTGAGAGAATTAGGCAGTTGGTTTTAGGCTGGCCTGGTCTTTGGGAAAGAGACTCCGTATGAGGGTAAAATGGTCAAATACGCTAAAGACAGTGTGTCGCTTGAAGGGGTGGATGTTAAACAAGCGAAAATTGTCACACAGGAGGAATCGGCGGCTGGAAAGGAAAAATGTAGTAAAAATCACTTTTGCAGATGAAGAGGCAGATAAATTTGCAGGGATAAGAGTCGAGAATGATGGAGGATCACTAGCAATCCTATTAAATGGCGAATTGATTTCCATTCCAACGATTCAATCAGAAATTACAAGTAGTAAATGTGGGGTACTTTCCCTATATGGAGATGTCGGTGAGATGCAAAAACTGGTAGATGTGTTGAATTAGAAAACAGAACAGGAGGCGTTTTTATGAAACAAACAAAACAAACTGGTAAGAGATTTATTTCTGTGTTGTTAACATTGGTACTTTTGGTGTCAAGCATTACGTTCTTTCCGAGCGAAGCATATGCGGCAGGGTGGCTGGAATATGCAAATCAGACAATCACCTTAGGCACGGCGGTAAGTGCTTCTATAAAGGATGGGGATTATTATGGTTTGACAGAAGCTGATGATTCCTACAAACATTATTGGCATATTTATAAATTTACTATGCCTAAAAATGGGCTACTTAATATCTATATAGAATCACTTTCCGAACAATATTGGTGGTATACGGTATCATCTGGATTCGCTATTTATTCTACGTCTAATCCAGATGATATTATATGGAGATCTAAGAGCAACCAAAATAAAATCCATAAAAATTACAGTGCCTCTCGAGATATGTATTATGGCTCTACGGAAATCGCCTTAGATGGAGGAGAATACTATTTTGCGGTCAGACAGTATTACACGAATAACACCCCCTACTACCTCACCCTCAGCTACAAAGAACCGTTCATAAATGTAAGCTCGATCTCCCTTGATCCGACCAGTCTGTCCATGGAGCCTGGCAGCCAGAAGACGATCGTTCCGACCGTCCTGCCCAACAACGCTACAGATAAAACGCTTATCTGGCAGTCGAACAATCCATCTGTGGCAACGGTAGAAAACGGTGCGGTAACGGCAATATCTGTGGGTTCGGCTACCATCACGGCGTCCTCTGCCGATGGGGAGATCACAGCATCTTGCTCAGTGGTCGTAAAATGCGAGCATAATTATAAGGCCAGCTATACCCCGGCCAGCACAGAAAAAGACGGAGCTATTACTAAGACCTGCAATAAATGTGGAGCCGAAACAGAAACCCCTATTCCCCGGATAGAGGACATCAGGCTGTCGCAGACATCTTATTCTTATGACGGCAGAGAACATCAGCCCGAGATCAGTGTAATTGATGCGAAGGGTGATGCGTTGGAAGTCAGAAGAGACTACACGGTATCCTATTCCGATCATACGGCAAATATTGGTACACATACCGTTACGATTAGTTTTATCGGGAACTATGAAGGAATAGAAACAAGAACTTTTACAGTGTCGCCCATTCATGTGGACTCGATATCTCTTGATGTTTTCCGGCTGACGCTGAATATCGGATCACAACAAAAACTTACAGCCACCGTTTTACCGGACAATGCTACCGATAAAACAGTAAGATGGCATTCAAGTAACCCTGCGGTTGCAACCGTGAATGATGATGTTGTAACGGCGATTGCAGTTGGGAGTGCCGTTATTACCGCCACTACGGTTGATGGAGAAGAAACCGCAGAATGTACTGTGAATGTAAGCTGCCCCCATAGCTATCATACAACCTTGATTCCTGCCGATAGCAATAGCAACGGATCGCTTAAAGAAGAATGTACAAAATGCGGACGTATTCGCCAAGACGTCACGATTTATGCTATTGATAACATCCGCTTAGCAAAAGTTTCTTATGTCTATAATGGTAAAATCTGCACTCCTGCTATTACTGTCAATGATCGATCTGGCAAGATGTTAGAGAAGGATAAGGATTATAGGGTAGCATATACAAGAAACAGAAAGGACGTCGGGGTACATAGCGTTATAATTACATTCATTGGCAATTATAAAGGAACAGTAACCAAACAATTTATCATATATCCAAAATCCACCAAAATCACTAAGATAAAGCCGAAAAGAAAAGGTTTTACAGCAAACTGGAAGAGACAGTCTGCGCAGATCTCCGGGTGTGAGCTTGCATATTCTACTAGCAGCAAATTCAAGAATCGCAAAACTAAAATAGTGACCGTAGGCAAGAATAAAACTAAAAAGACGATTAACGGACTTAAAAAGAAAAAATACTATGTCAGAATCCGTACCTATAAAAATGTCTCATTAAATGGAACTACCACCAAACTTTATTCCAGTTGGTCTCAATCCAAAAAGATTACAGTTCTTTAAATGTTTTTAAGGAATATGTCGCACTGGAAACAAAGTCAAAATTAGACCGGGAAATTTAGCAATTTTTAGAAAGTTTATTGTAAGCCAGTCGGCTGAAAAGGAATGCATTTTACAGATACATATCACGAGGAGGAATATCATGAGAAAAATATATAGAAAAACGGCAGCCCTGCTTATGGCGGCGGTGATTGCTCTATCCGGACAGATGCAGGGGACGCCATATCAAGTAACCCAAGTGCAGGCGGCACAGAATACTTTGAATGTAAGCAGTGTTACCTTTGGGTACATGGATGACCCGTACACAGGGGAATCATACAGCGACCCGGTTGTCAGCATGCAGTATCATGGCAGTATGTCAGGTGGTTCCGGCATGGTTTCGAGAGAAAACTATAATTTCTACTGGCGTGACCAAGCAACAGGAAAAGTGCTTACTGCTACAGACGTCTTTGAGAAAGGGAAGGAATACAGTTTGTCACTGGAACTTCCATGTGAGTTTGACCAGCGTAGCAGTTTCGGTGGGGAATCCCACCGCTATGTATATGAAAAGGATTTTCATGGGGAAGTCGGTGGCGTGGCTTTTACGGATAAGGATTATGTGGTAGAAGGCAATAAAATTATTATTAAGGATATCTATTCCAGAATATGTATTGACAGACCGGAGGATAAGATTCGCATCCACAGCATTGATTTTAGAAATATCAGCACGAAGCTGTATGAAGGGCAGGATACAAATACTCTTCAGGTATGGAAGGGGTATGACGAGACCCCGGTATATATCAATGGGAAGCAGAAGGTGGAGCAAGGAAGCGTGCTGGATAAAAACTTGCATTGGAGCCTTTGGTGGGTCAAGTTGGATTACAATTCGGCAACAAACCGGTTTACCTTGGCTCCTCCCAGCGACAGTACCCCTGGCTGGTGGAATTTAGATTTTAAGAAGGTCAAACCAAATACATACTATGGGCTTGTCATGATTCTTCGGTGGGAAGAGCATAAAAACGGCCCGGAAATAGCGGTGGATGCAGATATGTTACAAGGCAGCAACTTTAAGTTTGTCCCGATGGTAAATGGCGCAGGGATTGTCCAAAACTGCGACTCAACCTTTTTCGGGGATATATGGGGCGGCTTAGATGATGAAAATGATCCGAATTCCGGATATATAGGCTATAGTCTTATGGCGGGATGTTTTTCCATCACCAAATCATTGCCGGAAGACGCAAACAATACTTCCCCTGCCAAACCCGCAAAGCCAAACAAAGTTTCGGCACCAAAAGTGGCAAAAATAAAAGCAGTAAAAGTAACGGCAGGAAGGAATAAACTGAGTCTCAAATGGAAGAAGGCCTCCGGTATTTCCGGATATCAGCTCCAAGTCAGCCCAAAGAAAACATTTAAGGGCGCTAGAAAAATCACAGTAAAAAAATCAGCAAAAACTTATACGGTGAAAAAGTTAAAGAGCAGAAAGACATATTTTATCCGCATCCGCGCATATAAAAAATATGTGTCAGAAGGCAAGAAAAAACAGGCATATGGGAAATGGGTAACAGTCAAAGCCAAAACAACTTCAAAGAAGTAAATTTTACGGCTCCGTTAAATCCCTAGCGTAATATTTTACATATCCGCCCCATTGCCCCGCTTTTTGCAATCCTCTCAACTTTCTCCGTACGGGCGTATATCATCGCTCGGCTGGTGATACTAGTGCACGTGTCACAAATGGTCTTTGGTGGTCAACTGCTTCCGTTTCTACCACGAGCAGCCACTGCCTTGGTCCGTCCCCTTCGAATGTCGGTCCTCAATACGAGTATTCCCGTGGGCACGGTTTTGCCGTTCGCTGTGTGGTACGGGAGGGGTGAAAAAGGTAAATATCCATAGGATAAATGGGCGGAGCATCATTATAAATGATTGGAATCAAAAAGGGAAGTCATCGCTGCTATTACGCCAGTATTCTAGCGGAATATTTATAGGATTTTTTGAAGAAAAAGACCTATTCTGTATTATATTCAGTCAGAATAGGTCTGCATATCTGAATATTTGTCTCTAAAGTACACATATGTAAGCGGTAGCCCTTTATTGCTCAAATTTTTGAACGATTACAATTGATGGGTTCTCGATTAAAGAGTTATTGACTGTTGCCTGGCCCCAGTTATAGATGAAGTTCTCTCCATAAGCAAGATCAGTATCAACAACCTCAGCCGTAAAACGGATAAATGCGTTGCCACCCTGAGTACCATCTGCACTGCCTTTATAGATACCGATATTGATGCCCCTCCGAGTAACAATATCATCTTTTTTGATAGATGCCCAATTTGGATGGTTCATATTGTAGAGCTTAGTCGTGCCAGGAACATATTTTAGGTTGCCCGGCAGAACATCGCTAATCATAACATTAACCTGTTCTTCGGTGCTGGCGTTATGATACTCAATTTGAAATTCAACCTGCTCACCAATTTTAGCATCAACGGCCTCATGCCACTCCTTTTCGCCAAGTTTTCGAACTTTTGAAATAACGGCAAATGGATCATAAGTGGCAACAATCCAGGCAGTAACTTTACTTTGAAAAGAAGAACCTCCCGGTATTTCGCCATTGAGCGCATCATAGCCAATTAGCGCCCCTCCTTCTGTAGCCTTTAAAACAATATCATTGCTTAGCTGTGCCCCATTTGTTTTCGTTGAATTATTATGGATCATAGCAGTATCCGGTTTAAACTTCAAATGGAATGGTCTGTCCCCCGTGCTGGTGAATACTATACCGTCCCAATATTTAGGAGGCGTTGCATTGCTTGACTCAATATATCCACGTACTGGTATCTGTATGTCTGAGTATGTGGGAATACTTAGAGCGACTTTTGTGTCTTTTGCCACGGCCTCATACCCTCTGCAGTTATTATTATCGATATGAAGCCTGACCATGTAATGCTTTGCGTCTTCTATGGTGATGCGCTCACCTTCCCATGAGGCGTTATCCTCCGGATCGGTATCTGGCCGCAAAACTTCCACGAACTCTCTTTCATCGCCTGGATAAACAGCCTTGCAGTCTCCGGGTCGGTGTTCTCCATCAATCGAATTAAACACAATCTGATTGCCAAGGATACCATATCTAACCTGGCTAGCCGTGAAACTGGGCCTCCCTCCGTCACTGTCGCCCCATCCAGGCGCAGTCACATGACCTTTCGCCGCATTTTCAGGACCAGAAGCACCGCCCGAATCAATAGCATCATCTGCATTTGGAATTTCTTCGTCTGTATCTTTTAAACAGTCTGCCAGTTGGCTAAAAACCTCATCTGCGAGTGCCCATAAATTTTTTCGCCCGAGTATACATATCTGGTCTGCCAGTTCCTCGCAGACTTTAGGCGCCTTACCCTTCAGGTGGTTATATACCGTCTTAGTTGAACAACCCTGTCGGTTGGCAAATCTTTCTATTCTTTTTGTGAGAGACAAATTGGCGTATTCCGCAGAAAGCCCGTTGACCGACATAAATAGGCTGTACACATATTCATATTCATATTCATCTTTATCTTCATTTGGGATGTATTCCTTAAAGATGGCAGCACAGTAGTTTCTGCAAAATAAAAGCCCGCCGTTCTCCTTAAATGGTGACCTGCTGGCATATTTTTCGCCTACCAAAAGCCGGACGAATTTCAGTATATCGTGCTCTTTTTTCGCACTTAAATCATGCCGTATTTCGTCCATGAAGGCAGTCAGTTCAACGATTAACTCGGAGCGATCTTTAATTTTTCCAAGAGTGGAGTCCGGTTCTATGAAGTTGTTGGCTCTGTCTCTATTATTACCAAGCATATGTATCCCCCTTACATAAGATTATTTTTTATCATAGCATTTTTCTTGGCACTTATAAAGTTTTAATGACATTTTTTTCAAAAATTTTTTTCAAAAATAGCCGTAGCGAGATTGCTACGGCCAACATGTTTGTGCTTACACGCACGCATATTCTGTTATTTTGGCTCGCAGATTATCTATATAAGGATTATCAGCATACGGTCGCTTCGTGCAAATCGGGTCTATTGGGCGACTGGGATTTTTGATGCAGAGGCTAATGTCTCGGATTATGTGCCCCATATCCTCCACGACGTGTGCAACTTTTGACTCGGAATGAAAATCAATCGAATAACGCGGCGCTATCCCACCAAAGCCTTCCGGTCCTATAATTTCGAGATACATGGTATCTGGCAATGTAAGCCAAACAAACCCATGATCACAATGTGATGACGGTATTTCATAGTCCAAGATTACCGAGACCGGAGTAACTTCGGCTACATTCAGCTTCCAATCTCCGTGCTTACCCATCAAAATTCCATGCCAGTTTTGGAGAAAATCACTTTGACTTCTGTACTCATGATTGTGAAACATGTCCGAATCAACATGCGGAAAAACATACCGCTTCCAATCCTCGTCGGAATTAACTCTCCGACCATCGTAAAATATCGCCATCTCAAGCGGCTGACAATGGCGTGGCGGGAAATCAATCATGCCACCGTGAAAACCCACTATCTTGTAACCGTCTTTCAAATCTCTTTCAAAACTTTCTACACGCATATATTTCCTCCCTTTTCTGAAAATTTTTTGAACCTTGATTGCAATCGCATCATCGCCTGCTTCCAAAGATGTAGGCGAAATCTGCGATTGTATAACGGTTATTGAGAAAAGGGAGATGCCCAGAGAAATAACAGATATATGACTTAACGTACTACATTAGTTAGTTATGTCTAACTAATGTTTATTATCTTAGCACACAACCTCTTTTTTGTCAATACTATTTGTGCTATTTAGGGGTTATATACAGTAAATGAAGCTATTTTATAACTATATGTTAATTAGCAAAGAGTGTTCTATTTGTCAATGTTTTACCTTTCAAATTTTTTTCAAAAGATTTTCAAAAAACTTGCACTTTCAACTTTCTTGCAAAAAGCAGACAAAAAACGAGATTTACTTTAATCTATCTGTACGTAGCGAAAACATCGTTTGTAATTCAGCAGAAAGTGAGGTGTTACCGTAACTTATATCCGCCTACTCTTTAACAGAGGAGGCGAGATGATTAACATTTAAACCGTTTATTTCAAAAAAGCAAAGGAGGACATTCTTATGAACCAACAAAACATTTACCCGGACGGTTATGACGACACAGTCATAGAAACCGCCACTAACTACACCCCCATGCCACGCAATCTGAGCTGGATGGCAAAACACACCGCTAATATGATGGTAGACCAGGCCATGCTTGACGCTGGGCAGGACAAGCTCGCCGCTCAACTTGCCAGGGGGTCAATGCAAAACATTGGCAGCCTGGGCATGATGGCCGAGCAGCTCGCCAGCATAAATCCGGATGTAGGTGGCTGCTGCCGGGCTATTATGGCTACATACCTAAAGGGCTCAATAAAGCGGCTGGAAAGGTGGTGATCTGCCATGACTACAGAATTAATCGCACAAGCAATATCTATAGTTACTATTGTTGGCTGGCTGCTCCGTATGCTTTTTAAGCACTATTACAGAAAGATTGCCATGCGCAGGATGATATGGAAGTATTTACAGGACAGCTTTATGGATGGGTACGACTGTATGGAAGGATATCGTGCAATGATCCGTAAGACTTGTATGGAGGATGCTAAAGAGCGTTTCTGCAAGAAAAACTGACAGTTAGACAGAAAACACGGTGCAAAGGACTACCCTGTCGTTGCAGAGGGTACAGCAATTAAGCGCAAAACAAGGCATTGTCAACATATTCTTGACAATATTACAATATCGTTCCTTATTGCGCCCTAATTGACATTTGACCCCTGTTAATGGGTGTCGAATCGCTCCGAAAACTCATTGTGCTTAACTTTTTAATCGGCGTGGTTTTGGGCTTAAATACCGTCAAAACCGCGCCAAGCAAAGAAAGGACGATTATATGGAAGGAAAAATCAATCAGACAGAAAGTAAAATCAACAAAACCAAGAAATATCACACAATCCTCGCTGACCCCCCATGGGGAGTCTCCTCGCAGCGTGGGAAAAATAGTCATCGCAGTGCGGAAAGCCATTATGAACTGATGTCTCTGGAGCGCATCAAAGCGATGCCAGTACAGGATTTAGCGGAAGAAAACAGCCACCTTTATTTGTGGATTCCTAACGCCCTGTTACAAGAGGGTTTAGATGTGATTAAGGCTTGGGGCTTTACATACCGCAGCCCGATCTACTGGATCAAACCCCGCCTCCTTTTGGGTAATTATTTTAGAAATGCGTCAGAAACATGCCTCTTTGCCACACGTGGCAAGGCGCCGGTTAAATTTCACGGTCAGCCCAACTGGATCTTCTGCCCACAGCAACGGCATAGCCAGAAACCAGAAGAGCAATACGCAGTTATTAGGCGGATGTCATACGGACCTTATCTCGAGCTTTTCGCCCGCCACAGAGAACCGGACTTCGACTGTTGGGGTTATGAAGCGCCAGGAGGGTCAGACATCATCATGCCAGGAGAAAACTATCCTGTGCCAAAGTACAGCGCTAAAGCACTCAGAGAGGAGGGATGATGATTGGAACCACCCAAAAAACTAATTACCCGGATACTGGAGTTTGCATTCATGCTGGCGCTCAGCGCCTTTCTCATCAATACCGCCGCATACTGGATTTTGGAAGTTTGGCCGATACTGCTTGCCATTGCCATCGTTGTTATGGTCGTTATTATCATCTACCGCATCAGGAAACACAAGCATGATTTGGGACAATGGTAGAAAGAAATACAGTAGGAAGGAGTGGGCATTCTTGAAACATCAAATAGAGGACCTTGTCTTTAAGGAAACAATATGGGCGCGGCCATATAAAACAGAGACTGTGTGGGAGATGCTCTCACATCTCGCGGCATTGTCACCGCGGGGAGCTGTCATTTGGGAGGTACGCAGCAAAAACGGCAAAGTAAGTTACCTCATCGGAGCCGCCACAAGGTATATCAGAAATATTGAAGAAGCTATCAAGGCACATGGTGATATCCAGTTCCACGAAGTTGGCACAGAAAAACGTGCAGCTGTTACTACTGCCCGACAACTGAAGATTAGCAACCCGACGCTCTCGCTTAAGACTGACATTACGGAGGCAGTCATCCGGGCAGGGTTGGCAGCACTCACCGAGGATAAAAGTGGCACAGAAATGGTAATGCAAATTGTACTGGGGCGGGCCTATGCCCCCTCCCCAGTACCAACTAACCTCGCTGATCCCAATGCTACTTGGCTGCAAGTCCTATTCGGAGACGTGCAAAAAGCTTCCGCCGAGAGCCGCAAAAGCGTTAAAGAGAAAGCTGAGCAGCACATTTTCCAGGCTGTCATCCGCATCGGTATCACTGGAGAAAATACCAACACTCGTCTGCAAAGCATCATCAGTGCATTCAAGGTATTGGAGTCAGCAGGGGTGCGCATCCGTGAGGAAACCATCAAACCCTCTGACCTTAACACCGTCCATGTGCCGCTCCGTTTCCCCCTGAAGTTATCGGTCAAGGAGCTCTCTAGCTTCCTCCTGCTCCCAGCCGGGGAGGAAGAATTACCCGGAACTCCGGGGCTACATCCAAAGGTCATACTGTCACCTAACTGGTATCGCAATCCGACTAATCAGCAGAATAACCGTAGCTTCGCCGTCAGCATGGACGCAATGAACCCGAAGCGGCTGAGTATTTCTCCGCACGACAGTTTAGAGCATACGGTGTGCCTGGGGCCTACTGGAAGCGGAAAATCAACTGCAATGTTACACCTAATTCTGGCGGATATTACGGCTGGAAGAAGCGTCTTGGTACTTGATCCAAAGGCAGATTTGATTATATCTATCTTGGAACGGATTCCAGAAGAACGCGTGGGCGATGTGGTTATTATCGATCCATCCGATTCCTGCCCATGTGGGTTTAACCCGCTGGCGTTTAAGGATTATGGCAACCCTTCGCTGATTGCGGATGCAACTCTCTCCGTGCTTAAAGAAATCTTTAGTGACTGTTGGGGAATTTACACGCAAGATGTACTAACAGCAGCCCTTCTGACCCTCGTTGAGACAGAAAATTCTACACTATTGTGGCTATTGCCGCTTCTGACTGACGAGCGCTTTAGGCAGAAAATTACCAACAAGGTTAAAGACCGCGTAGCGTTGCGCCCGTTTTGGGAACAGTTTGAGGCTCTGAGGGATACCGAAAAAAGGCAGCAGATAAGCCCTGTTCTCAACAAGCTTAGACAGCTAACTTTACGACCGGGGCTAAGGAACACCCTGGGGCAGGCAAAGCCAAAGTTTTCCCTCACAGATTTGTTCAATAAACGAAAGATTGTACTAATTCCGCTGAACCGTGGTTTAACCGGAGGAGAAAGTGCCAGGCTCTTAGGCTCACTAATTGTCGGCTTAACCTGGACGCTTGCCCTGTCACGGGCGGGTATCCCGGCGGAGAAGCGGCACATTGTAGAAATCTACATCGACGAGCTGCAAGATTATTTGTCGTTGCCGACTGATTTATCGGACGCTTTAGCGCAGGCGAGAGGCTTGGGTGTCGGACTGACGCTGGCGCACCAATATAGGGATCAGCTGCCGTTAGAGATCCGCTCCGGGGTAGACGCCAACGCCAGGAACAAAATAGTGTTCGGTCTTAACAGCAAGGATGCTAAAGACATGGCAGCGATGGCGCCGGAACTTACCGCAGAGGATTTTATGGCTCTGCCCCGCTACCAGGTTTATGCCTCGTTCCAATCAGGAGGAAGAAACATTGGCTGGGTACAGGGCAGGACTCTGCCGCCACCGCCCGCCCTGCGGGATGCCGCCGAGCTTAAGGCAAAGAGCCAGGCCGCCTACGGCATCCCGGCAGAGCAAACTGAAGAAGAATATCTCAGTATATTTACCGCTAACAACCAAACCACCGGGGAAAATCCCGGCGACGTTAACATTGGAAGGAGGAAAAAACCATGACGGACCGGCTGACGAACCGACTGACGGACGGGGACGGCAAAGCACAAGCGGAAACCGCGGGGATCAGGGACTTCGCGCAGTTTAATGTCCGGGATTCCTTCAGCGTTCCCGCTACGGATTCCCCTATTGCAGGCGGCACCCCTGTTACTGACAGCCAATCGCCCCAGCGTGTATCCAAAAGACAACTGGCGGAGACTGACAGCCGCCTGGGGGAGCGCGACCGACAGCTGCTCGCCGCGGTGCAACAGTACCGCTACCTCATGACTGGGCAGATCGGGCGGCTGTTATTCACGGATGCCGCTAATCCCTCTGCCGGGCTTAGGGCAGCCAGCCGCAGTCTCAAGAAGCTAAGCGGGTATGGGCTGGTTAACAGTCTCTCGCGGAGGATTGGCGGAGTAAGAGCCGGATCAGGCTCATTCATCTGGCATCTGACCCACGCCGGCGAGCGCCTGTTGCGGCTCCATGACGGCAAGGCATCTCCCATGCGTAGGCATTATGAACCGTCCCCATATTTCTTAGCCCATACCCTGGCGGTTGCAGAAACTGCCATCCGGCTGACAGAAATCTGCCGGGAACATGAGCCTCAGATTACCGCTTTGCAGTTAGAGCCGGAATGCTGGCGAGCATACAGCAATGCCGGGGTGTCCTACTCCCTCAAGCCCGACCTCTACGCCGCAACTGCCACTGAAGAATATGAAGACCGCTATTTTATCGAAGTTGACCTTGACACGGAATCTCCCGCCAAGATCATTGATAAATGCGAGAAATACCATGCCTACTACCGCTCCGGCTTGGAGCAGGAAGAATCGGAAATGTTCCCACTCACGGTTTGGATTGTACCAAGCATTACCCGGAAAGAAAAACTCATCCGGCATCTCAGAGAGGCTTTTGATAAGCAGGCGAAATTATTTGCTGTAATTACCTGCGATGAGCTGGAGCATCTCGTCCTGGATGGGGGAGACAGGGAGATGCTGTGCTAAGAGTCTGGACGTCTGGCACAGTTAAGCGGCAGGACAAGACTTGAGGCAAAGGTAACATTTACAGGCTGCAGTTTTATGAACAATTTAACTACTAAGGAACAACATGGGTACAGCTAAGAACCAATTAACACCAACTATAAAAAAGCAGATACTTAAAGTGCGTGACAGCGCGGAAGCTAACATGTTTGACTGCAACGCGGTAATGTCCATCGCTAACCGTGAAGGCTGGTACGAACTCGTAAATTATTTGCTTGACAGAAAGAACTGGGGTGCGTACAGCCATTTCATCCTGACCGGCAAAACGGATGCATCTTAGGATATGGAAGAATGCCTAGAAGACGCACGCTATGGCATCAGCAAGGTAAAGTTTATGGATAATAATTGGATATCAGGCAAAGTCGGAAATTTACGCTTTCAGGCAAAAGTCTATGCAGAAGCTTCCAAATTTGGCATTAACAGCGGGAATGTTAGCAAACTGACGGTTTGGCAGGAACATGGGCCGACAGCCATCAACTATGACCGCGGCTGGGACGTAAAGCCAAAAAATGTGGAAGAGGAAAAAATTATCGATACAATCCTCGGTTTCTGCAGCCATGTTTATGACGGGATAAAAGATTTTATGTAACCATCTCTTAAGAAAGCTAAAAACGGAAAAACAAAAACAGGCAGTGCGTAAATAATGCCAAAGAAGAAAGAATCCGTCCCTGCCGGCTTAACTGCGCCAGGCGCCCAGGCGCACCGCAATAACACTTAACGGAGGGATTATGATTTTTATTACACGAACAAATCTATAAGGAGGTTTACTATGTCTACACAAAATATCAGGTTCTTTGATATGTTTGCCGGTATTGGCGGGTTCCGTGCCGGGCTGGAGCGCGTCGGCGGCTTTACCTGCATCGGCCACTCGGAAATCGACAAACACGCCAACCGGGCATACCGTGCCATACATAATATAAAAGAAAGCGAGGTTTATTATGAAGATGCAAGAAAAATTGACACCGAGACAATGCCGGACTTTGACCTGCTCTGTGCAGGATTCCCCTGCCAAAGTTTCTCCATTGCCGGAAAGCGCCGTGGCTTTGAAGATGCGAGAGGCACACTCTTTTTTGACATCGCGCGTGTCCTTAAAGCCAAACAGCCTGCGTTTTTTATACTTGAAAACGTTCCCGGCCTGCTTAGCCATGACGAAGGACGGACGTTTACAATCATCCTCAGCACGCTATCAGAACTGGGGTACGGTGTGGAATGGCAGGTGCTTAACAGCAAGTATTTTGGAGTCGCGCAGTCACGCAAACGGGTGTATATTGTCGGATATCTTGATCCGAGATGTGCCGGAAAAATACTACCTCTCACCGGAGCAGACGGAAAAGCTCTTATACAAGTCATCGACGGGGCACAGGGGGAAAGGGTCTACGACCCGGCCGGGGTCGCCTGCACCCAACTTGCCAGCTCCGGGGGAGGCGGTGGAAAAACCGGGCTGTACCTTGTAAGCTGCAGCAGCCAGGTGGGGATCACGGACACACGGGACTGCGCCCGCACCCTCACCGCCAGTTACTGCAAAGGCATAAGCTCAAGGCAGGTGCGTGATGGCGTCCTGCTGATTAAAGAAGCCACCAGGCGCGGGTACAGTGAAGCGGAGCCGGGAGATTCGGTCGACATCTCCTACGCCGGACAGAACAAGAAGCGGGCGCGCGTGGGGCACGGCGTCTCCTATACCATTACTACGCATGCGGACAAGGCGGTTGTGGGGGAAGACCTGAGAATCCGCCGCCTCGTCCCGCGGGAATGCCTGCGGCTGCAGGGATTTTCTGACGCACAGATTGATAAACTGCTGGCTGTGACTTCCGACACCCAGGCTTACCGGCAGGCTGGCAACGCCGTAACCGTCAATGTAGTACACGCCCTCGGACTGCGCATCAAAGCCGCATATATGGCAGGTGCAGGAGCCGGGGCAGAAAAGGAGGCAGCATGACTGATCCCAAAACCAAACAGGCAATGCTAAAAATGCGTGAGGATGGCGCATCGTATGCGGAAATTGCAGATTTTTTCTCCTTATCTCCCAATACTGTAAAATCCATCTGCTACCGCAATGGCGTCCATGCCCCACTTAGCAACGGTGCGGAAACCGGTTTATGTAAAAATTGCAGCAAGCCATTATCGCACCCCACGGGTGGCGGACGCAAGATTTTTTGCAGCAACCGGTGCCGTTACCAGTGGTGGAACCATTTCCGTAGCAGGCAGCCATACCGTCTGATTTGCTATTGCTGCGGAAAAGAATTCGTCAGCTTCGGGAACAAGAAAAAGCAATTCTGCGGCAGGGAATGTTACCGTCTCAGCCGCTATGGGGAGGGATTGCCGTAATGGATAAAGCACATTTTGAACAGATAAAGCAATATGGTGCGATGCTTGCCATCGTCGGCCATCTTCATAAGCGCGGGCTGATTACCGATGCGGAACGCCGTAAGCTGACGGCGAAGCTACAGAAAAAATACCGACCGGCAGCCGGTTCCGCAGCAGGGCTCAGCCCGGCGCTAAACAATCTCACGGAAAAAGTTCTGGGAAAGGAGGATTTAGACAGGTAACATAAAAACCAGGTAAACATTGCGGCATGGTGCGCAGCCAAGTTTGGGGGCGCACCACAGCCGCCCCCATTCCGCGCTCCAACAGCCGCAGGAAAGGAGGGCAAATGTTTACGAAAAGATTCGGCCTGGAGATCGAGTTCACCGGGATCACCAGGCAAAAGGCGGCAGAAACCGCTGTTGGTTTCCTGGGTGGCAGCATTGATGCCACTGGGGACTATTACGATGCCCGCAAAATAACGGCTCCCGATGGGCGTATCTGGAAAATCATGTATGACGGCAGTATCCACTGCCAGAAAAAGGAGGGGCGCAGAACCATATCTGCTGATAACCGTTACAGTGTGGAACTGGTCAGCCCTATCCTGCTCTACCGGGAAGATATCGGCCAGGTACAGGCCTTAGCCAGAAGGCTCCGGAAAGCCGGAGGGTTTGCAAATAAATCCTGCGGCATCCACATCCATCTCGATGGCGCTAACCATACACCCCGAAGCATCCGCAACTTTGTAAACATCATTTATGCACACAATGACCTGCTTTACAAATCCCTGCAGATTGCGCCGGAGCGGATGCGTTACTGCAAGAAGATGGATGCCTATCTGGTAGAACGGATGAACAAAGAGAAACCAAAAACTTTGGGGCAGATTGAAGAAATCTGGTACGAAAAGTACCTTGGAAACCGTAACAGCCACTATAACAGCAGCCGTTACTATTTTCTAAATCTGCACAGCTTTTTCCATGGAAACCATACCGTGGAGCTCAGGGGCTTCAACAGCACGCTCCATGCCGGGAAAATCCGGGCATATATCGTGCTGGCGCTCGCCCTGAACCATCAGGCGTTGACACAGAAAAGCGCCAGCTACCGCAAGGTGCAGGAAGAAAATGAAAAGTTTGCCATGCGTGTTTGGCTGAACCGCATCGGTTTTATCGGCGATGAGTTCAAGAGCTGCCGGGAGCATCTCTACCAGCACCTGGACGGCAATGCCGCCTGGCGGTATGGTTCCAAAGAGAATGTCAGGAGCCATATTAGTGCCAGGAATACTGAGAATGGAGGGCAAAACATATGAGTAAAAGTAACAATGCAGCAAAAGACAGGTTCTATATCGCCTATGGCTCCAACCTCAACCTGGAGCAGATGGCAAAACGCTGCCCCACGGCAGAAGTTGTAAAAGCAACTTATTTACAGAACTACCGCCTGATGTTCCGGGGTAAAGGCACTGCCGTAGCCACGATTGAGAGGCAGCAGGGCAGCAAAGTCCCCATCATCATTTGGCGACTACAGCCAAGTGACGAGTATAACCTCGACATATATGAGGGTTACCCGCATCTTTACCGTAAGGAAATGATAAAGGTAACGGTGGACAGCAGACGGATTCAGGCAATGGCCTATATCATGAACGAAGCTATGCATCCCTATGACACGCCGTCGCGCAGTTATTTTGATACAATCCGGCAAGGTTATGAAGATGCTGGCTTTGACGCCAAAATTCTGCGACATGCCGTGCTTGACTCAGTTTGGGAAGCATATCTGGCAGAAAAGTATGAAGGAGGTGAGACGTATGACGGAAAGAATTAAGGAACAGATTGAGGCTGTCCGGCAAAGCGGGGAAACCAATATGCTGGACACCCGCATGGTGCAGTGGATTGCTAACCGTGAGAACTACTTTGAGTTAGTCATTTATTTGGAAGAACACCGGGAAGAATATGCAAATTACATATTCACCGGCGAAGCCCCGGAAGCAGAATGACACACATTATTCCATATTGTTATGACAAAACAAGACTTGCCGGAATCGGCGGTCTGAGTGATAGATGTGTGTACAGCCAAACGAAAGGAGCAAATAATATGAACTTCCAATATAATTACAATCTCCACGGCAGCGATAGAAAACCGCTGGTTGAGGCTATCAGCCAAATACTGGATAAACCTGCTGTCTACCAGGGCGCACCCAGTTTCTCCTACACCGTTGGTGATTATACCGTAGACAAAAACGGCGTGCTGTCATATGGCAGTAATATCCATCCCGACTATGCGGCGGTACTCATCAACGACTTGCAGGAACGGGGCTTTGTCGCAGAACAGGCAGCCACGGACAATCCAACGGAAGAATCTGCTGCAGATGAGGTCCTGGCAGGCGAAGCAAGGGACACTTTGGCAGAAAATACAGCAACGGAAGTTGCTATGAATGAAGCAACGCTGGAAACTGCTGCAGATGAGAATGTGTCTGATGCAACATCAAATACTGACGCACCAGGTAAACTAACGATTGAGATTCCCGACACAGGATTTACCCCGGAAATGCGGGAAAATCTAAAGAAAATCGTCGCCAGCAAAGCGACCCTGCTTAAACAAACACTGGAAACGGACGACCTATCAATCGTAGAACTTGACGGCAAGATTTCTTTCCCATGGTTCACCCTCCATAGTATTGACGGTGAAGCCGATGCCTATAATCGCTTAATCGCCGCCATCTGCAAAATGGCAAAGACACAGAAACGGGTGACGGCGGTAGAAAAACCGATTGAGAACGCTAAGTTCACCATGCGCCTGTTCCTGATCCGCTTAGGTTTTATCGGGGATGAGTATAAAACTGCCCGCAAAATCCTGCTAAGAAACCTTACCGGCAACAGCAGCTGGAAATCCGGCCACCGCCCGGAACGTAATGAAAATGCTGCAATCCCACCAAATCCGGCAGAAGCGGCGCTTGTAGCAGCGCAGGAGCTTACCATTCCGCCGGAAGAAGCAGATGCCGCAGGATATGGGACACAGGAAGAGGATGCGGGAGGTGAAACTTATGGCAAATAGCAGATTCCCCAGCCGGGAAACCGTCGAACGGGTACGGAAAATGTACCCTAAAGGCACTCGGGTGGAGCTTATCCATATGGATGACCCTTACAGCCGCCTCAAGCCTGGTGACAAGGGCACTGTCCGCTTAGTTGACGATACGGGGACGGTGTTCGTGGACTGGGACTGCGGTTCCGGGCTTGGCATTGTTTATGATGTCGACCGGGTGAGGAAACTGTAGCACATTAACGGGGGAGCCTCTCATGGGGCTCCCTGAACTTTACGGTGGGCATGCCACCATGGCAGCCCCTTTTATTAAAAACGACACTTGCTTTTTATGGCAATGTGAGTGATAGATGTAA
>NZ_SRYA01000082.1 GCF_004793545.1 Petralouisia muris
CTAAAAAATCAAAAACGGATATATCAAGGACCCATCAATCAATCTATCCGGCAGAGCCGGAGGCGGCAGGCCGCCCGGATAGGATGGATCGGATAGAGCTGACAGACGCCTACCGCGAGATCATTAAAGAAAATATTGAGTATGACTGTATGGTTTCCCGTTATGGGAAAGAACGCTTAGACGAGACTATGGAGCTTATGCTTGAAGTGGTTTTGTCCAAGCGCCCATATATCCGTATTGCCGGGGATGATTTTCCCAGGGAGGTGGTAAAGGGCCGTTTTCTGAAGATCAATTCCGGCCACCTGGAGTATGTCTTTGACTGTATTGACAAGAACACCACAAAAGTCGGGAATATCAAGGCATACCTGCTGGCAGCGCTGTATAATGCCCCGGCAACAATGGACAGTTATTACCGTGCCGAGGTCAATCACGATCTATACGGCTGTTAGGCGCTTTCGGGCGTCTTTTTTCATCACAGAAAGGAGGCGGGGCACGATGAAAAGAAATTCTGTGCCGGCACTATGCCCGGCGTAAGCAAAGAGCAGATTCAGGCGGCGAGGGAGGCGGACCTGTTTGCTTACCTGCAGTTCCATGAGCCTGGGGTGCTGAAACGGGACGGGCCCAATTACCGCCACAAGGAACATGACAGCCTGGTTTATGTGACCGGGAAAAGGTATTGGTACTGGAACAGCCGGGGCCGGAGTATCAACGCCCTGGATTATCTGATCCAGATTCGGGGCTACGGGCTGGTGGATGCGGTCCATATGCTGGTAGGCGGGGAAATCCGGCAGACGCCGGCCTATCGGAGTACAACAGCAACAGACCGTGTGCATAAGGAACCGGAGAAGAAAACATTTTCCCTCCCCTGGGCCAGACGGTGCGCCACTTCTGCCGTTTCTTATTTGCAGCGGCGCGGGATCAGCTCTGATGTGATCAGCCGGTGTTTCCGGGACGGGCTGTTCTATGAGGCGCGGTATCATGGCGAGCCGGTCTGTGTGTTTGTGGGAAAGGATGAAGCCGGCAAAGCAAAGTTTGCCTGTATGCGGAGCATTGCCGGCAGCCTTAGGAAAGATGTTTACGGCAGCGACAAGGAATACAGCTTCTGCTATCCACCCCGGAATCCGGGCAGCCGGCATGTTGCAGTGTTTGAGGCGCCCATTGACGCCCTCTCCCATGCCACGCTGCAGGAGTTAGAAGGCTGGAAATGGGACGGCTACCGGCTGTCCCTGGGCGGCACTTCCCATGTGGCGCTGATTGCATTTTTGAAACGCCACCCGGAAATCCGGCGCGTCAGCCTCTACATGGACAACGACCTTGGCGGCCTTAAAAATGCCAGGAGGATCAAGGCAATGCTCCATGAAGATCAGCGGTTCAGACATATCCGGGTGGGAATCAACCCACCCCGCACAGGGAAGGACTACAACGAAATGCTGCTCAATGTTGCAGAACAGATGAAAGGCCATCAACAACAATGCCGCCAGAAACAGGCGGCTATTTCAATTTGACAGGAGGATTTTAGAAATGATGAACATAGAGAACACGGCTTTACAGATGATCGCCGAAGCTGCCCGGTGCCCGGACTATGGCCCCGATATGGTTAAGGCACTGATGAAAAAGCTGGATATGAACGAGAAAGGCTTTGCGCTCCTGATGAATGTCGCCCCTTCCACGGTCCGGCTCTGGACCAGCGGTGCCGCTCAGCCATGCGGAACGGCCAAGCGGCTCATGCAGATTTACGAGACCGGGCCGGAGATTGTCGGCAAGATTGCAGGAGGGCAGCCGCCGGCAGATGGGGGGAATCTTTAAATGGCACAGGTCACAATGAAAGATGATGCGCTTCCACAGATTCACTTAGTCCGCGATACGGATTTAGGCGTATTTGCCTATGAGCTCCATATCCTCGCCGGGGATTTCCTGCGGGAAAGTGAATTCAACCTGCACACATTGGCAGCCAACACCGGGCCGGATTCTATCGCTGTCATGGGGAAAAAACATATGTGGCTATCGGATGCGCTGCTTGCCTACTGTCCTTCGGCGGAGCTTTACCGGATGGCCGCCATGACAGAATACCCCGCCGCCAGGGCTTTCCTGTTCCACACGGAACGAAGGGAGGACGGGCGCCCGTATGGGGATGTCCTGATGATGGACCTTGACACGCTGCGGCAGGACATAGAAAGAAATACCCTCTACCCTTACGGCGTCAGCATGGAATACCGGGACGGCACGAAGGCGGAGGCAGGAATTGAAAAATGGGAATCAATGGAGCCGTGCGAAAAGGACGCCCTGAAAACCTGGCGCTACCTCTATGCGCCGGAGCAGGTGACGGAATGGCAGTACCGCTATTCTAACCGGTTTAGCCAATGGAAGGAGCAGGCATTTTCCTATATGCCCCAGGATTTGGAGGAACGCCTGAATGTGGAGTATATGGAGGAGGCGCAGAACCCGGACACAGATATGTACCGCATACCCCTGGGGACAGCCAAACAGTTGCTTCTTGACGGGGCCCCGGTCTACCGCCTCCTGCCCGGAAGATCGGAGAAAGTCGCGCCTGTTGCGGCTGTCCGGGCGGGCCTCTGGTATGAGAATTACCGGGAGTTTGCCGTTACCCCGGAGGACCTGGGCGCACTTGACCGGCTGGTCCGCAGGGAGACGGACCGGCTCATGGGAATACATACGCAACTTAATAAAATACAGGGACGCCGCCCATCCCCGGAGCGGTGATTTTTTATGACTGGAGGTGATACTGGTTGGCTGACAATATACAGCATGAAGATTTTGGGGAAAAGATCGGCGGTGCAAAAAAAGATTTATGGAAGGACCGGGGGCTCTATGTGAACGATCTGGACGCCATGAATGAGCGTGAAGCCGAGAAATTCGTAAAAAAAGATAATATCTGGAAGAAACCGGATTATACGGCCATGCTTGATGACGGGATTCCCCTTGGCGTGGTCTATTTTATCAAAAAGGCGAGGGACGGGCTGAATGCCTCCCCGCAGTATTACCGCAGGGACGACACGCCGGAAAAGCGCTTTGCAAGACAAAAAGAATATATCCAGACGGTACGGGAGCTGCAAAGCGCGGTCTCGGAGGTGCGCACCGTGGAGGACGCAATGAAGGCCTATGACCGTTTCTTTGTGGAAAACGGATATCTGGAACAGGTGCAGGGCTGGGGCAGCGGCATCCATTACCAGGCGACGGAAAAGGGCCGGGAGAACCCGGCCATTACAAACAAGCTGTCCAATGCCCTGATGATCCGCTCTGCCGGGTATTTTGAGCGTAACTTCACACAGAAAGCGCAGAAAGAACAGTTCGGCGTTTCCAAAGACCAGAAGGTGCCGAAGGGCTATGCGATCCATTTCAACGACGGGAAGAATACTTATTCCAAAAATAATGACTGGAAACCTGATACTTATTATGTGACGAAGGGCTATTCCATCTTGCAGACAAACTTTGAATCGCGGGAGGCTGCCCTGAAATGGGTGCAGGAACTTGCAAAAGGCCGCAGCAAAAGCGGAAAGACGCGGTTTGTGCCTCCCCAGCTTTCCCATGTGCGGCGGACCGGGCCAGATTACCGCAGCGGCATGGAGATTACCGGGCAGCACTACCTTGATACCTTCGGATTCCGCGGCGGCGAATTTGGAAACTGGATGAACCAGAATGACCGGCAGGCTTCCCTCAACATGGGCTTTGAGGCGCTGAAGGATCTGGCGTCGGCCTTGCAGATCAGTGATAAAGATATTGCCTATCAGGGAACGCTTGCTATCGCTTTCGGCGCCAGGGGCAGCGGGAACGCGGCGGCCCACTATGAACCGCTTCGCAAGGTTATCAATCTCACGAAGATGCACGGGGCCGGCTCTTTGGCCCATGAATGGTGGCACGGGTTTGACGATTACCTGGGGACCAAGATGGGCGCAAAGGGGATGCTCTCGGAACAGCCCCGCCTCTATGCGCCGTTCCAGAAGCTGATTGATACCATGAAATATAAGCCGGAGACACCGGAGCAGGCGGCAGCCCGTACCGAAGCGCAGACAGAGCGTACCCGGAAAAATGCGGCAGGCTGGCTGGATTCTGCGGTGCTCGGTTCCCTGAAACGGCATGGCAGTGAGGAACAGATGGAAACCTACGCGGTTCTCAGGGAGGCGTTTCTGTCCGGCGAGGCCGGTTCCGTGGAACAGATCAGCGCTTTCAAGAAGTCTGTCACCGGGCGGGTGATCCCCAAAAGTGAGCGGGAACGGCTGGAAATATTCGAGCACATGCTGTCCGGGATGCAGGCACAGGAGGCACCGCAGATCGGGCGGGTGGAAACCGATTTTTACCGGAATTCCGTGCGCATGGGTAAGGAGTGCGAAAAGGACGGCGGCTATTGGGACAGCAATACGGAAATGACCGCCAGGGCTTTTGCCTGTTACATTAAGGATAAGCTGCCTTACAGTTCCGATTATCTGGCGGGCCATGCAGACTGCGCCGTTACCTTCGTGACAGAAAAAAGCGGAGAAATGTCAGTCCTGAAAGCCTTCCCGGAGGGTGAGGAACGGCGGGCTATCAATGCCGTGTTTGACGAGATCGTGGCAGACCTGAAACGGGAGCAGATACTTACCCATTCGGAGGTGACACTGCCGTTGCCGGCGCGGCCACTGGCGGAGAGTGAACAGATTTCCATATTTACGGCGGACCGGCCTTCGGTCATGGCGCAGCTTGCAGCGGCGAAACCGGCAGAAAAAACTCCCCCGGCTCAGGCAGCTCCGAAAAAGAGCCATACGCCGGAGATTTAAGGAGGTGGAAAGATTGGAGGAAAACAAAGATTACCGGGTGCACCGCTCCGGGGACCTGTCGGAAGGCTACAAGCTCCGGGTAGAACATACAGTATCATGTGAGAACATGGATATTTCACCGTTGATTGCACAGGGTGCAGAAACGATACAGACCATACGCCAGGACAGCATTGAAGGAGAAAAGAAAGCCTATGACATCGTGGTGGCGGCAGCAAAGCAATGGGAACAGCAGGCGGCGGTCACGCAGCGGCTTGACCGGGCGCTGGCATACTTACGCACCCCGGAGGTAAAGCATACCGGGAACAGTTGGCAGCCCTTTTCCAACAACAATGGCTGGATGGAGATCAGCAACCGGGTTTATAAGATGTTCTGCCGGATCAGGGAAGATACCAGATATGACAGGGAAATAAAGCAGAGTGTCCCGGTTGCCTGGTATGTGACCTGGGATTTGTATTTGAATTCACCCAGGGAGGGCTACAGCATCCATCTTGCAGGACAGGACAAGAAACGCTACACGGACAAGGCCGCCGCCGAGAAGTATCTGGATGGGAGAAAGAAAGCCTATTCCCATCTGTTCGCGGAGATTTCACCGCCCATTCCGAAAGAGCATGAGAACTGTTTTACGGTCAATGGCGTGCTTCTCCCCGGATATACAGTGGAGGGCCGGGAACCGGTAAAACCAGACCATGCCGCCGAAGTTTCGGAGAGCGCCATTCCTGCGCCCGGAAAAGAGGAAAAGCCCTCCGTGCTGGGAAAGCTGTCTGCGTCGAGGGCACAGGAAAAGGCTGCGGCAGAGGCGAAGGCGCCAACGAAAAGGAAGGAGGATATGCAGATTTGAAAGTGTTGATGATAGAGCCGGGGAAAGCGCCTTATGAGGCCGAGCTGGACGGGAGCCTCAAATCCATGCAGGAGGCAGTCGGGGGCGGCATAGAGGGCTACTACCCTTATGCGGAGCCTGTCGCGATTGTCTGCAATGATGAAGGGAAAATAAACGGGCTGCCCCTGAACAGGGCAATCTACAACCTGGACGGCGAGATGATCGAGATCATGGCAGGCACCTTTTTCATAGCCGGTCTCGGCGAGGAAAGTTTTGCCGACCTTCCTGATTATTTCATGGAGCAGTATAAGGAACAGTTCAAATACCCGGAGAAATTTTACCGGCTGGCGGGTGAGATCGTTGCGGTGAAGCAGCCCCTCCCGCCGGAGGAAAAACAGCAGCCGGCCCCTGCCATGGAGGAACCGGGCAGGGATGACATAAGGCTTGACGAATCCACGGACCTGGCTTTCGACCTGGATGAATTTTTCAGGCAGAACAGCGGGGCCTATGCAGGCCTGTACCCGGATTCCCATGCGGAAAAAGAGCGCATGGCGGACGAGCTGCTTTCAGGAGATACCGGGAAAATCCGCATGAGGCTGGCGGCATTTGAACATGAGGAACACATGGAGGGAGAAACGGTGCCGCTTCTGGAGCGTATTTCTTCCTATGAAAAAGAATATGGGATCAGCGCTTATTCCATTTACCAGCTTGACTTATCGGACAATGCAGACAACCTCCGTTTTATGTCCCTGGACTGGCTGGAAAGCAAGGGGCTCTCCGTGAGCCGGGACAATTACCGGATGGTCTATGCCATGCAGCGGGAACCGGGCGAAACGCTGGAGGATATTTACAGGCGCTTCAATATCGACCACCCGGAAGATTTTAAGGGCCATTCCCTTTCCGTTTCTGATGTGGTAGTCCTGCATGGGAATGGCACAGACACCGCTTATTACGTGGACAGTATCGGCTTTAAGGAGCTGCCGGGTTTCTTTGGCACAGGGACGCCGGAGGCGAAGCGGGATGTTTCCGTGCGGGAACAGCTTGACAATGCAAGGAAACAGGCGGAGCAGGCAGGGGCGAAAGCGCCGGATAAAAAGCCCAGGGAACCGGAAAGGAGTTGATGGCTTATGCTGATGGCAGTCGAGGGACCGTATGCGCTGATGGTGCAGCCGGACGACATTTTAATCTCTCCCCGTGAGGTAGACGGGCATTTTGGGACAATGGCCTGCTTCCATCCCCGCTACGCGCTGGGTGACAGCCACAATTACATGGATAAAGACGATTTCCTGCGGGAGATGTATTTAGATACCGTGGGGCATGATGAAGCGGGCCTGAAACGCTATGAACACATGGTAAACATTGTGAGCAGCCGGTTCCGGCACGGGCCAAAGACGGAGGAACGGGCGGTTGATGACGCCATGCTGAAGGTGATCTCCGAAAAATACATTACGCTGCCCCTCTATCTGATGGACCACAGCGGCCTTGCCATGCAGACCGCAAGTTTCAATGACCCCTGGGACAGCGGGCAGGTCGGATGGATTTATGTTTCCAAAGAGGATGCGCTAAAGGAATTTGGCGGCGAAAAAATGACCGGCGCTATTCGGAAAAGGGCGGAGGACCTGATGCGCAGCGAAGTGGCCGCTTACGATTCCTACCTGCGGGGCGAGTGCTACGGCTTTGAGCTTTACAAAAACGGCGAGCTGTCGGATAGCTGCTGGGGATTCATGGGCGGCCTGGAGGATGCCTGTAAGGATATGGCTGCATATCTCCCGGAGGGCTGCAGGGATATGGTGGCTCATTTAGAGGAACAGGACCACCCGGCCACCATCATTAAGACGCTTCTGAAACATGCGAAAATCCAGGTGGATCAGGCGGCAAAAGCCTTTGAGCACGCACCCCGCCAGCAGGTGATCGGGGACGCCCGGTAAGACAGTTGTTTCCCATTTATAATTACAGATTTTATCAGGAAGGAGGATGCTTATGCAGGAAGATTTGGAACAGAGGACCGTATCGGTCTCCATCCAGGCGGCGAAGCTGTCCGGGCGGGTGCTGCGCTCCGCGGTTGCCGCCGTGCTCCAAAAGATGGAGCAGGAACGCACTACCCCGAAAGTCGGCAGGAACAGCATGAAACGGCTGACCTATAGGGACCCCGGTGCGAATACCATTGAAGTCTCCGGCAGAATCCGCTCCTTTGAGCGGTACGCCAGGAAACACCAGGTACGCTACCATATTGAAAAAGAGCTGGGGACCGATCCCCCAAAGTGGACGGTCTATTTCAAAGCGAACCAGGCGGACGCGCTGACAGCGGCCTTTAAGGAATATACCCAAAAAGACCTTGCCCGGAGCACCAGGCCGTCCCTGCTCTCCCAGCTTCATAAATTCAAGGAGCTGGCGCAGGCTCTGGGCCGTGACCGGGTAAAGAACAAGGAACACGGAGGGCCGGAACGATGAAGATAGACACGGATGCCTTAAAAAAGCAGGTGATCCTCCACCTGCCCTATCTTTTGTTCCTTCTGGTATTTGCGAAGCTGGGCGAGGCGGTGCGCCTTGCCCCCGGAACGGACGCCTCACAGAAACTCTTAGGGCTTGCCGATGGCTTTACACTTGCCTTTCAGAGCATGTGGCCGGGTGCGGCGATGGACTGGCTTGCCGGCCTCTGCGGTGCCGCCGTAGTGAGGCTGGCGGTATATGTGAAGGGAAAAAATGCAAAAAAGTACCGCAAAGATGTGGAGTACGGCTCTGCACGGTGGGGGAACAAAACAGACATTGCCCCTTTTATGGACCCGAAACCGGAAAACAACATTATCCTGACGCAGACCGAGGGGCTTATGATGTCCGGCAGGCCGAAGAATCCGGCCCATGCCCGCAATAAAAATGTGCTGGTAGTCGGCGGTTCCGGCTCCGGCAAGACGAGATTTTTTATAAAACCCAACCTCATGCAGCTCCATAGTTCGTATGTCGTCACCGATCCGAAAGGTACGGTCCTGATCGAAGTGGGAAAGCTGCTAAGCCGCGGCACGCCGAAACTCGATAAGGACGGAAAACCGGTCAAGGGAAAGAATGGAAAAACCGTATATGAGCCTTATAAGATTAAGGTATTCAATACGATCAATTTTTCAAAAAGTATGCACTATAACCCTTTTGCCTACATTCACAACGAGAAGGATATTCTGAAACTGGTAACGGTGCTGATTGCCAATACCAAAGGGGAAGGAAAATCCGGCGACGATTTTTGGGTCAAGGCCGAGACCCTGCTGTATACGGCGCTGATCGGCTATATCTATTATGAGGCCCCGACAAACGAGCAGAATTTTTCCACCCTGGTAGAAATGATAAACGCTATGGAGGTCCGGGAGGATGACGAGACTTTCAAAAATGCGGTGGATTTGCTGTTTGACGCGCTGGAGCAGAAGGACCCGGACCACTTCGCCCTACGCCAGTATAAGAAATATAAATTAGCGGCGGGCAAGACAGCGAAAAGCATACTTATTAGCTGCGGCGCCAGATTGGCGCCATTCGATATTAAGGAGGTCCGGGAGATCACCATGTATGACGAGCTGGAGCTTGACCTGGTCGGGGACAGGAAAACGGCGCTGTTCTTTATCATCAGCGATACGGATGCGACGTTCGTGCGCCCAGATAGGGCATTTTGTATTGCAGATTATTGGTACTGTTCCACATGATAACGTGGGAGGTCGCCTGCCTGACCGAAAGGCGAAAGCTGACACGGGAACACAGCACGGCAGGGAAGCGGTAAGTTGCCCAAAGGCAATCGGGCACGACTGAGCCGCAAGACCAAGTGGATATGAGGTTTAAGTTGGATTTACTGAATGTGAGTTTCAAGTTTCTGTTGCGTCCAGACGGAGGAAAGTGCCTGTAACCTCTGACGTGTGGCGTTTGCTACTTGAACGTTAGTAAACGGTTATCACAATCACACGTGACAAGCAGGAGAACCTGTATTAACGAAACGAAAGCAGAGCCGACAATCCACATTTACCAAGGCAGAGTGCTAACTGGGGATACCCTAAACAGGAATGCCATGAACTGGCTATGGCGCAGAGCCTGAATATCCTGCATGGGTACGGAACGCCCGTAGTAGTCCGAGAACCCTGAACTGACAGGGATAGCCGTAAAACCGGAAGCGGTAACGCCGCTCACATGGCGAAGGGGCGTAGTCAATGCGTACTAGAATCAAAAATTGATTAGGGAGGAAAACCTCATAATGAAACCAACAATGGAGATTTTAGCAAGAATCAATAAGAACTCAAACCGTAACAAAGAAGAAGTATTCACCAAGTTATACCGTTACCTGTTGCGTCCTGACATCTATTATGAAGCGTACAGGAATCTGTATGCCAATAATGGAGCGGCAACAAAAGGGGTAAACCATGACACAGCAGATGGTTTCAGCGAAACAAAAATCGCAAAAATCATAAAATCGCTGGCAGATGAAACCTATCAGCCTAAGCCGGTACGCCGAACTTACATTGAAAAGTCAAACAGTAAAAAGAAGCGGCCGCTTGGGATACCCACATTCACAGACAAGCTGGTACAGGAAGCCCTTAGAATGGTACTGCAAGCCGTATATGAACCTGTTTTTCTAAACTGCTCACACGGATTCAGACCAAACAGAAGCTGCCATACTGCCCTGACTGAATTAAAAAAAGAATTTACCGGGGCAAGGTGGTTCGTTGAGGGTGACATTAAAGGCTGTTTTGATAACATTAACCACACTGTATTAGCAAGCCTGATTAACAGTAAAATCAAGGACACACGGCTGATTAAGCTGATACACAAGTTTATGAAAGCGGGATATATGGAAGATTGGCGCTACTATGGTACATACAGCGGAACTCCACAGGGCGGGATTATCTCACCGATACTCGCCAATATTTATCTTCATGAGCTGGATAAATTTGTGATGAAGCTAAAAGCTGATTTCGATGTTTATGAAGAAAAAAACTACACGCCGGAATACCGGGCATTGTTAAGCAAACAGACGGTAGCCCGAAGGCACATCAACGAATCAAGCGGTGAGGAACGGCAGAACTGGATTAATGAATACAAACGTATCCATAAACTGGTGCTGAAAACTCCTGCTAAATCGCAGACCGATAAGAAAATCAAATATATACGGTATGCGGACGATTTTTTAGTCGGTGTGAATGGAAACCGTGAAGACTGTATGGAAATCAAGCGAAAACTTGCCGAGTTTATCGGACAGGCACTGAAAATGGAATTAAGTGATGAAAAGACGCTTATTACCCACAGCAATAATTATGCATGCTTCCTTGGCTATGACATTCGTGTAAGGCGTGACGCAAAAGTAAAGCGTGTCGGCAAAATGAAACACGCTAAACGTACAATGAGCAACAAAGTTGAACTTGTGGTTCCTCTTTCGGATAAAATCCACAAATTTATCTTTTCAAAAGGCATCGCAATACAGGAACTTAATGGAAATTTACGTCCAGTCCACCGGGCGGAACTATTGCATCTTTCAGACCTTGAAATAGTGTCAAGCTATAACAGCGAGTTGCGGGGGATATGCAATTACTACAGTCTGGCGAGCAATTTCAACAGATTATGCTATCTGGCATACCTGATGGAATATAGCTGCTTGCGAACCCTTGCCAATAAGCATAGAAGTTCTGTACCTAAAATGATAAGAAAGTTTAAGGACGGCAAAGGCGAATGGGGTATCCCATATGAAACAAAGCAGGGGCTGAAAAGATGTTATTTTGCCAAATATGCTGACAGTAAAAACGTGAAGAACCCTACCGATAGAATTACCTATGCAACGCAGATATACAGAATGTCGGTAAATACGTTTGAAAAGCGACTAAAGGCACACACTTGTGAATTGTGTGGCACAACCGAAAGTGACTGCTATGAGGTTCATCACATCAACAAACTCAAAAATCTGAAAGGAAAAGAGGATTGGGAGCGTGCGATGATAGCCAAACGGCGAAAAACTCTTGTAGTATGCAAACAGTGCCATATCAAGATTCACAACCAATGAGTTTTTTATTGACCAAGCAAAGACGGAGCCGTGTACAGCGAGAGTTGTAAGCACGGTTCTGAGGGGGGACTGTGCAGACCTACCCTAGAAATACGGCAAGGCGGCACTTTCCTACCCTACAATTTCCTTGTCAGCATGGCCTATACGCAGTTGTTCAATCTACTGTGCGAGCGTGCCGATGACAGGTACGGCGGCAGGCTGCCGGTACATGTGCGGTGCCTGATCGACGAGGCCGCCAATATCGGGCAGATTCCGAACCTGGAAAAGCTGATGGCGACGATCCGTTCCAGGGAGATTTCAGCCTGCCTGGTATTGCAGGCGCAGAGCCAGCTAAAGGCGCTCTATAAGGACAACATGGACACCATCATCGGGAATTGTGACGCTTCCCTTTTCCTGGGAGGCAAGGAGGAAACCACGCTGAAAAGCTGGAATTCCCTGCTGGGAAAAGAGACCATCGATATGTATAACACCAGCGTCACCAAAGGAAATCAGGAATCCCACGGACAGAATTTTCAGAAATTGGGAAAGGATTTGATGTCGGTGGACGAGCTGGCCGTGATGGACGGCGGGAAATGCCTCCTGCAGATTAGGGGCGTCCGGCCCTTCCTCTCCCGCAAGTACGATATTACGAAACACCCGAATTATAAATACCTGTCGGATTATGCCCCTAAAAATGCTTTTGACATTGAAAGATTCCTCTCAACCAGGCTGCCCGTCAGCCCTGGGGAGCTGTACCGCAATTATGAGGTCACGGCGGAGGATTTGGAGGCGCCGGCTGTATGATGATGTAGCTGCCTGTTAAAGTCTCTGGCTTTGGCGGGCTTTTTCTTTTCACCGGAAGGAGGTTCTATTGAGGATTCGCGCCCCTCCCTGACAACTGTATACCTTTCCAGGATGCTCCTGGACTATGCCGCCCCTGTGCTTTATGCAGATTTTCTTAAAGCACAGGGGCGTTTTTTCGTTTCCGGCCAGATACGGCCATACCACAAAACCAACATTTCTCAAATTAAAGGAGGACAACTTTATGGCTTTTTTTGCAAGTGCGATTGATACTTTGAAAATTCTGGTGATTGCTCTGGGTGCCGGCCTCGGCGCATGGGGCGTCATCAACCTTCTGGAGGGTTATGGCAATGACAATCCCGGAGCCAAGTCGCAGGGGTAAGCTACGCCCTCCACGGACAAGTAATTGCCGTGCAGCGTATGGTGGAAGTCCATACGGCAACAGGCTGAATTGCTGGGAACCCCTAAAGCCGTGCGTACCAAAACATGGGGATGAAACATGCCCGGATGTGACGGTGGCGAAAGCGGAAAA
The DNA here is from genome assembly GCF_004793545.1 of Petralouisia muris. GTDB lineage: Bacteria > Bacillota > Clostridia > Lachnospirales > Lachnospiraceae > Petralouisia > Petralouisia muris. The sequence goes on from NZ_SRYA01000082.1 coordinate 12,921, forward strand.
AAACGCACGGATGGCGCAGGGTGCGAACCTAAACGCCGGGACAATGGGCGATCAGCAGCCAAGCCCCGAACAGGGGAAGGTTCAACGACTATCCTTTACAGGAGTAGGGCCGAGCGGCCCGAAGCAGCCTGCCCCGCTCCATGCGGGTGAAGATATAGTCTGCGCCCATGTGAAAGCATGGGGTGTCCGCTTCTTTTGAAGTGGGGCCGCACCGGGGCAGCGACCCGGTGTGAACAAAAACGGATGAAACAGCTTATGGCTGGCGGAGGTATTGCGCTGGTGGGTGCCACGCTGATCCCGCTGCTCTCCGGCCTGTTCGGTTAATAGCCGATGGGCAGTCTGTTTGAATGGATAACAGACTGGATTAAAGAGGGCTTGATTGAAGCGATCACAGGACAATACACCGGTATCTTTGAGTCCGTCAACAGCCAGGTCTCGGATGTGGCCTCACAGGTAGGCCAGACACCGCAGGGGTGGAATGGCGGCGTGTTCAGCATGATCCAGAATCTTTCTGAAACCGTCGTCATTCCCATTGCGGGAATCATCCTGACTTTTGTTCTTGTCTATGAACTGATCCAGATGATCCTGGAAAAGAACAACATGCACGATTTTGATACGTTCAACATCTTCAAGTGGATTTTCAAAACCTTTGTTGCCACATACCTGCTCACCAACTGCTTTACTATCGTCATGGCGGTGTTTGACGTCGCCCAGCATGTGGTGAATCAAAGTTCCGGCGTGATAAACGGGAGCATGGATGTTACCGCCGCGCTGGCCGACCTGGAAACGCAGCTTGAAGCAATGGGGATGTGGGAACTGATCGGCCTGTGGCTGGAGACCAACATTATCAACCTGTGCATGTGGGTGTTGTCCATCGTGATCTTTGTCATTGTGTATGGCCGCATGATTGAAATATATCTCACGGTCAGCCTGGCACCCATACCGTTTTCCACAATGGCAAACCGTGAATGGGGGCAGATGGGGACGAATTACCTGCGTTCCCTGTTTGCTTTGGGTTTCCAGGGGTTTTTGATTATGGTCTGCGTCGCGATCTATGCGGTGCTGGTCCAGTCAATCCCTTCTTCCGGCGACATCCACGGCGCGATCTGGGGCACGGCAGGCTATACGGTCCTGCTGGCCTTTGCCCTGTTTAAGACAGGCTCGCTATCCAAAAGTATTTTTAACTCGCATTAGTGTGTAACCGACCTATTTTAACAAGAAGGAGGATTTTTCTATATGAGTAAGACCAACCATGAAACCATGCAGCCGGAGGCCCAGGCGGGCGAGGGTTTGAAGCTGGATGTAACGGTACGCCCGATTGCCCCGATGGGGAACCTTCTGGCTTTCGCCAATGTGACGATTGGGGACTGTTTCAAGATCGACGGCTTCCGTATCTGCTCCGGCGAGAACGGCCTGTATGTCAATATGCCCTCCACCCAGGATAAGCAGGGAAAATGGAGGGATGTCTGCTGGCCGGTGACGGCGGATTTCCGCAGGCAGCTTAATGACGCCCTGATCGGAGGGTACGGCCAGGCGATTGAAAACCTGCAGGCCACCCTTGAAGCGACAAAGGGGGCGGCGGAGAAGCCTTCCCTGACCGGCGCGCTGAAAGAAAATGCCGGCAAGGTCAAGACGCCCCCGGCAAAATCCGCCCCGGCCAAGAATGAGCAGGCCCGGTAATGGCGGAGGCCGGAAAATATGGCATCGTGTACGCGGACCCGCCCTGGCGCTATGATATGAAACGCGGCAACGGGGTGGCTGAAAACCACTACCCTACCATGAGCATGGACGATATATGCGCGCTGCCGGTTGCAGACCTTGCGGCCAAAGACAGTGCGCTTTTCCTATGGGCAACCTTCCCACAGCTTAACGAGGCGTTCCGGGTGATCGAAGCATGGGGGTTCAAATATAAGACGCTGGCCTTCCTCTGGCTCAAACAGAACCGGAAAGCGGATTCCTGGTTTTACGGGATGGGGTTCTGGACCCGGAGCAACGCCGAGGTATGCCTTCTGGCGACACGCGGGCGCCCGAAACGCCAGTGCGCGGGAATCCACCAGTTTGTGGTCTCCCATATTGAGCAGCACAGTAAGAAACCGGATGAGGTACGGGATAAGATCGTAAGGCTCATGGGCGACCAGCCCAGGGTAGAACTTTTTGCGAGGCAGCAGACCCCCGGCTGGGATGTGTGGGGCAATGAAGTGGAATCCACAATCACGATGCAGGAACGGAATAAGTGATATACAGCATGAATGGAGGTGAATTTACATGCCCTATGTACCTGTACCCAAAGACTTAACGAAAGTCAAGACCAAGCTGGCGTTCAACCTGACGAAGCGTCAGCTTATTTGTTTCAGCCTGGCCGCGCTGGTGGGGCTGCCGATATATTTCCTTACCCGCGGCGCTGTCGGCAATTCGGCGGCGGTGCTGATGATGATCGGGATTATGATGCCCTTTTTCTTTTTCGCCATGTATGAGCGGGACGGGCAGTCGGCGGAGAAACTTCTGAAAAACAGGCTCCGCTATAAGCTCTGGCCGAAGAAACGGCCATACCGGACGGAAAATTTGTATAAATCCATGTCAGAGAAGGAGGTTACGAGGATTGCCAAAAACCAGACAGCAGGAAGCCCAGGAAAAACGTCTGCAAAGAAACATCAGGCAGGCAAAAAAGGCCAGGGCCGACGCAAAGACAAGCGGAAATAAGACTGTCCGCACCAGGCCGCCTAAAAAGGGCGGCTTTTTTGCCGGGCTGAAAACGGACGCCCCGCAGACGGTCCAGCAGAGTATTCCCTATAAGGAAATGTACCGGGATGGAATCTGCCGGCTGACGGATAAGCTCTACACCAAAACGGTGCAGTTTTTTGATATTAACTACCAGCTTGCACAGGCGGATGATAAAGCGCAGATTTTTGAGGGCTACTGTGATTTTCTCAATTATTTTGACGCTTCGATCCATGTGCAGCTTACCTTCATCAACCAGCGTGCAAATATGCAGGATTTCGCCCGCAGTATCGACATCCCCATCCGCGGCGACGAATATGACGGAATCCGCAGGGAGTATGGGGATATGTTAAAGGGCCAGCTCCAAAAAGGCAACAACGGCCTTACCAAGCGGAAATATATCACTTTCGGCATTGAGGCCGACGACCTTCGCACCGCGAAGATGCGCCTGGAGCGGATCGAGGCCGATGTGCTGGCGAATTTCAAAGCCCTGGGAGCGCATGCAAAGCCACTTAATGGGCTGGAACGCCTGGAGGTTCTTCACAGCCAGCTCCACCCGGACGGGCAGGAAAAGTTTCATTTTACCTGGGCGGACCTGCCGAAAACCGGGCTTTCCACAAAGGATTTTATTTCGCCCTCCGGCCTGTCGTTCTCAAATGACGGAAAGACTTTCCGGGTAGCCGACCATTTCGGGGCGGTGTCTTTTTTGCAGATTTTAGCGCCGGAGCTGACGGACCGGCTGCTGGCGGAGCTGCTTGACCTGGACGATGCCGTGACAGTAAACCTGCATATCCAGTCTATCGACCAGGCCCAGGCGATCAAGAACATCAAGCGCAAGATGTCCGATCTGCAGAAAATGACCATTGAGGAACAGAAAAAAGCGGTCCGCGCCGGGTATGACATGGACATCATACCTACGGACCTTGCCACCTACGGCGAAGAAGCAAAGAATCTTTTACAGGATTTGCAGAGCCGGAATGAGCGCATGTTTCTTGTGACGGTGCTGGTGGAGAATATCGCTCACAAACGGCAGAAGCTGTTCAATGACATCCTTTCTGCTTCCGGTATTGCGCAGAAATATAACTGTGCCCTGAAACGTCTGGACTTCCAGCAGGAACAAGGCCTTATGTCCTCTCTTGCCTTAGGGTTGAACCAGATTGAGATTGAGCGTGGACTTACGACCAGCAGCACCGCCATTTTCGTGCCGTTCACGACCTGCGAGCTGTTCCAGGAGGGCGAGGCGCTTTATTATGGCCTGAACGCTTTAAGCAACAACCTGATCATGGCGAACCGCAAGAACTTAAAGAACCCCAACGGCCTGTTCTTAGGCACGCCGGGCAGCGGCAAGTCTTTCTCGGCAAAGCGTGAGATCGTCAATGTGTTCCTTTTAACGGAGGATGACATCATCATTGCAGACCCGGAAAATGAGTACGGGCCTTTAGTACAGCAGTTCGGCGCCCAGGGGCAGGTCATTGACATTTCCCCGACTTCCACCAACTATATCAATCCGATGGACATTAACCTGGACTATTCGGATGATGAAAACCCCATCACGCTGAAAAGCGATTTTATCCTGTCCCTGTGCGACCTGGTGATTGGCGGCAAGGAGGGGCTTTCCCCGATTGAGAGGACCATTATTGACCGCTGTACAAGGCTGGTGTACCGGGATTATCTGCAGGACCCGCGCCCGGAGAATATGCCGGTCCTGGGAGACCTGTACGGGCTGCTTTTGAAACAGTCCGAGCCGGAGGCGCAGAATATCGCCACGGCGCTGGAAATCTACGTCAACGGCTCCCTGAATGTATTCAATCACAGGTCCAACATTGATATGAACAACCACCGGGTACTCTGCTTCCAGTTAAAGTCTCTGGGCAAGGCCCTGAAAGAGATCGGCCTTTTGATTATGCAGGATGCCGTGTGGAACCGTGTCACGGCCAACCGCTCCAAGCATAAGACGACCTGGTTCTATGTTGACGAATTCCATCTCCTTCTGAAAGGCCAGACCGGAAGTTTCAGCGTGGAAATCTGGAAACGGTTCAGGAAATGGGGCGGCATACCGAGCGGCCTGACGCAGAACGTGAAGGACCTGCTGGCCTCCCGTGAGATCGAGAATATCTTTGAGAACTCGGATTTTATCTACATGCTGAACCAGGCCCAGGGGGACCGGCAGATTCTGGCGAAGCAGCTGGGGATTTCCCCGCACCAGCTTTCCTATGTGACCCATTCCGGCCCCGGCGAGGGGCTTCTGTTCTTCGGGAATGTGATTATCCCCTTTGTCGATCATTTTCCGAAGGATACCCTGCTGTACAGCGTACTTACAACACGGCCTGATGAAGTGGCGGGGACGAAGGCATGAGGAAACAAAAATACCCTGAAAGCGATTGGAGGTGAGGACAATGGCGCGTGACAGGAATTTTCAGAGGAAACAGAAAGATGCCCGGATGCCGGCGCGGGATTCCCACGGGGAGGACCGCATGGCGGCCCGGCAGGGAGAGCCGGATTATGACCTGCGCCGGGCAAGGGACGCCCCTTCTTCCGGCACTTCAAGGAACCGCAGGCAGGCGGCGCCGGTGCAGACGGAAACTTATGGATCAGATATATTTGCCGGTTGCGAAAACAGTGATACGGCAGCACAGGATTCTCCTATTCAGGTTTTTCCCGGACAGGAACCAACCGGATCAGAGCCATACGCACCGGAAACCGGGCCAAAGGATTCCGGGCGGGGCAGCCAGGCACAGGGCAATGCCGTTTTCCGGGATTCCCGGCAGGAGGAACCCAGACAGGCGGATTTCAGTCAGGGGAGCCCAGGGAGGCGCAATGCTGCTTACCAGAATTTCAAGCAGGAAGAACCCAGACAAGCAGATTTCAGCCAGGAGAGCCCAGGGAGACGCAATGCCGCTTACCAGAATTTCAGGCAGGAAGAACCCAGACAAGCAGATTTCAGCCAGGAGAGCCCAGGGAGGCGCAATGCCGCTTACCAGAATTTCAGGCAGGAAGAATCCCCACAGGAGAATTCCAGACAGACAGCTTTTGCAGAACACGGTCCGAAAGGTACGGATTCCCGGTATGGGAAACTATTTCAGGAAAACGCCGGGGCACAGAAGGGGGAAGAAAAATCCGGCCAGGCAGGACGCCGGAACCGGACACGGCAGCATGGCAATAAATACCAGCAGCGCTTCCGGGAGACGGCACAGGCCGGGGAACAGGCGGCGCAGGCAGAAGGAACCGCCGGGGACGGGCCGAAAAAAACTTCCAAGCTGGAATTTACCGCTGACGAGCTCCCGCCGGAGACGGCGGATAAGAAGCTCACGAAAGCCCGACGGAAGGCAGAACGGACAGCGGAAAAACTGGAACAGGCGGAAAACCGCCTTCCTGCCCGCCGTAAGCTGCGGATGGAAACATCTTCTGATCCCGATACGGGCAAGGCCAAAAAGCGCCTGAAATTTGAAAAGGAGGTGAAATCCCAGCGGGCCCATGTCAAGGGTCCCGTTCCGATGCGCCCGGTAAAGGCCGGCGCAAATATGGCGGTGGGTTACGCCCATAAAAAGATTTATCAGGCAGAGAATGAAAATGTCGGCATTAAAGCGGCCCACCGCACCGAGCTTGTAAGCGAATCGGGGCTACGCATGGCATATCACAGGCATAAGACGGCGCCGTACCGCAGGGTGGCAAAATTACAGCAGAGATCAGCCAGGGCCAATGCCCGGCTTGCCTACCGGCAGACCTTGCATGACAGCCCGG
>NZ_SRYA01000083.1 GCF_004793545.1 Petralouisia muris
AGAAGAAGGAAAGGGGCTAAATTTATGCCTAAAATTCTAGTTTTCGGACAGGCTGTGGGGGAAGAATCTTACCCCCAAATTCCCCCCCCAAAAAATGGAGAATGGCTATACCCCAAATTTGAAAAATCAGAAATCGGAAATTTTAGAAAGCAAAATCAATTTTCCCCAAAAATAAAATTTGGGGGATACGGTTGAAAAGCCGCTGGCTTAGAGCAGTCAAAAATTACTGCAAAGCCAGTAAAATACATAGTTCCGGGGATAAGCGACCGGGACACAGAATAGGGAAAGTTCGCAAAAAGATGAATGCATAAAGCGAAGTTTGCCTGGTTATTTTGAATGAAGCATTATATTGATAATAAGCTATATAAAAAAGAGTATTTTGGGGTTGAAATAGGTTGAATTCATCCTATAAATTGTATATAATAAGATTATCAGGAGGTATGGACGATGACAATAAATACAAATACAATGGTTTCTATTACGGAAGCAAATCAGAATTTTTCAAAAGTAGCAAGATTAGTGGATGAGCATGGGACAGCTGTTATATTAAAAAATAATGTACCAAGATACCTTGTCATAGATTTCAGTAAAGCAGAACATGATGCTGTTGCGTCAAATGAAGATGTGTTGAGTATATCGAAACGATTAATTGAGAAGAATAAGGAATCTTATGAGGTGCTTGCAAAATGAATAAGCTGACAAAAGAGCAGATTCTATTGCTTCATACTCAGTTAATAGAGACTACCGGAGGAAGCGATGGGATTAGGGACATGAGTCTGCTTGAATCTGCATTAGAAAGTCCTTTCCAATCTTATGGTGGAGAAGAATTATATCCAAGCATACAGGCAAAGGCAGCGAGACTTTGTTATGGACTGGTTAAAAATCATGCAATGATAGATGGCAATAAAAGACTGGGGTTGCCATACTATGTTAGTCTTTTTGGCATTAAATGGTTATGAGATGGAATATACACAGAAAGAGTTATCAGATTTAGTCTTAGATGTAGCGGCGGACAGAAAGCAATACGAAGATATTTTACATTGGTTGTCGGTGCATCAGATGTAAGCCAGATGGTTTGAGACTTCTTACGATAAAATCTCTAAAACAAAAGTAATGGATAAAGGTGTGTTGAAGTTTATAAAGTTGGGGGATGAACCTTACCCCCAAATTCCCCCCAATGGAGAATAGCTATCCCCCAGATTTAAAAAATCAGAAATCACAAATTTTAGAAAGCAAAATGAATTTTCCCCTAAAATAAAATTTGGGGATATGGTTGAAAAGTTGCTGTCTTAGAACAGTCAAAAATCACTGCAAAGCCAGTAAAATACATAGCTCCGGGGATATGCGGCTGGGACGTAAAAAGGGAAAGTTCGCAAAACAGATGAATCAGTAAACTTCTGAATGAAATTGATTCACGAACCCCTGAAAATCCCATAGAATGGGCATTTTCAGGGGTTTTTTGCGTTCTAAGGAGAGGTTCATTATAATATACCCAAGACAGTGGACACGGAACGTTTTTAGTTCCCGACATTTAAGACACAAATTCTCATCCTGATTCTGTCTACCCTTCGTTTTAGACACAGGAGATTCCCACTGAAGTATTTTTCCTATATAGTGGACACATATCGGCTTAAATGTGGTACTCTATTATCAGAACAGGAGGAGTGCCATGAGCAAGAAAGTGTTCACTAACGAAGAAGTGGAGATTCTGCGGAACAATCCTTATACTTACGCAGTTATGCCACATATCCTGTCCTTCACAAAAGAATTCCAAGAGCTCTTCTGGAAGGAATGCCATGCAGGGAAAATCCCCCGCCAGATCCTTGAAAAGCACGGCTATCCCGCAGATGCACTTGGCAAAGAGCGGATCTGGGGAATTGCCCATACCATAAAAAGCCAGTATTACAGCGAAGAAGGACTCCATGAAGGCTCCCTGAAAAAGAGTTCTTCCGGCGGCAGCGACTGTAAGACTACGGAGGAAACTGTCAGGCAGCTCCAGAACGAAGTCCAGTATCTCAGGCAGGAGATCGAGTTTCTAAAAAAATTTCCTCGATCAGAACTGCCAGGAAGTAGGCGCACTGCTTATGAATGAATCCTCCTGTGTATTTGAGATAATTGACCGGACAATCAAGTCCAGTGAAAACAGGCTCTCTGTTAAGGAGCTGTGTAAAACAGCCGGCGTTTCACGGAGCGGGTGCTATGCCTGGGTACTTGACAGGTGAAAAGCAATATTCAGTTAAAATACAGTAACTATGTGGTTTTCAGCCACTTTCACGGCTGTGCCGTGAATAATCTAGGATAAGTTTTTTTATACAAAAGACGGGAAAGAGGTTCAGGGATTCCGGTATCAGTTGAAACTGGAATTTCCGCAGGGGAAACAAACATCCAGGAAAAAATAAAGGTGGCGTACAGGCGCAGAAAATGTTAAAATAGCTATGGTTCATCTGTGCAGGGATGCGGCTTTCACAGGAAGGCTTTCGCATGACACTTTTTTCTATGGCGTGGGCTTAGCGGTGTTATCATGTCGAAGCAGATGGGCCTTTTATAAAATGGAGTGGTAAGATGGTAATAGAATTAAGATATTCCAACACAAATACATATCTTATCCGGGGAACGGATGGCAGCATCCTTTTTGATGCAGGGTGGGCAGGTTCTTTTCCACAGTTTTGCAGGACGCTTGGAGAGGCCGGGGTAGCAGTGCGGGAAATTCGGTATCTGTTTATTTCCCATTTCCACCCGGATCACATGGGAATCGCACAGGAGATTGCCGGCTGCGGCGTGAAAATCGTGGTGGCTGATGTACAGCGGGCGCATATCCATGATGCGGACGGGGTATTTGCAAAGGAGGGGAACCGCCTCTATCAGCCGATTGTGGATGGGGAAGTTCGCGTCATTTCTTGCCGGGAGAGCCGTCTGCTTTTGAAGGAATGCGGGATTGCAGGGGAAGTGGTGCATACGCCGGGGCATAGCGAGGACAGCATTTCTTTATGCCTGGATGATGGGGTGTTTTTTGTAGGCGACCTCAATCCGCTGTATGAATTGGAACTTCACAGAGGGACGCAGATTGGGGAGAGCTGGAACAAACTGCTGGCAAAAAATCCCGTCAAGGTGTATTATGGCCATGCGAAAACGGCGGAGTTAGGTAGGGAGCGAGGGATGCCGCAAAAAGAATCCGGGCATTCCAAAGATATGTTTCGGCTTGTAAAAAAGATTATGAAATACATAGACAAGGGTTATACGCTTTGGGATATTGGGCGGGTGACGGGAGCGGACAAAGAATTTGTGGAGGATGTGGCGAGAATGTATCTTACGCATCAAAATATAAGTGTACAGGGAATTTTGGACAGGATTGAGATTAAAGGAAAATAGCTTGTATGCAGAAATGGAAATATGGACATCTGGAACGTGCAATTGCTACAGGCGATGGGGAATGAGCGGGAAAGAAATCCTATTTCCGAGGTAGGAAAATCGCAATTTATGGAGTTATCCTCAAGGAGCAGTTGAATTTTTTTGTGGGCTTCATTCAAGAGAAAATATCGCTTCAGATATAGAAAATGTTTTTGTTAGAGTTTTATTATTGGATGATTGCTTAGTGGGAACAGGCAGTTGCAATGAAAATCATATATCAAGACTTTTTGTTGTTTCTGATTTTCAGAAAAAAGGATATGGCAGTTCCTAAAACGGATATTTTTTATGATGGGAAATGCTTTATACCAAAGATGAATACTGAAAATGGCGAAGTGGATAATCAAACGCTTTTTTTATATCATCAAAATGAGAATATTTTATGGGCGGATTATGATGGCGGAGAAATAAAAAAAGGAAATATGGTTGGAACAGTTGCAATGAATGGGAAATAGATTTTTATTATCAGCATATTAATTTGAACAACCAGATAAGAATTGGAAAATGTCACAGCATACCACAGATTTTAAGTGATGGCAGAATAGAACTGTCAGAACAATGGCAGTGGCTGAATGGCGATAAATCCAAAGGTTCGTCGATCGTTATAGAAAAAACTACCGATAAAAAATGAATATCATCAGCTCTGCGTCTGGCTCTGTGATGATGTCTTTATTCTTCTTCCATTATACGTAACATATAAAAGCGTTTTATTTTACAGCGGATTCCTTTTCAAGAACCACAAAAACCTTTTTGGAATACAGCGAAACCGCCATAGCCAAAATTGCCGCGCCTATCATTACCAAATATGGCTTGTCGGCAAAATGCCGTACAGTATCATCAGAACAGGTTGTGAATTTTCTTTGCATGATTTATTCATTTTGTTCATCAGCTCGGCATTTTTGCTTCAAGCTTTTTAATCGCTGTTACCTGTAAATCCTTTGTGTCAAGCAAACTTTCCTGTCTGCACTTCGGGCAGTAAAGTGGAAAGTTTTTCAGCTCTGTATCTGTAATCTTGTTTTATTGCCGCATACAGGGCACAATATCCAATGTTCATTTTTGCTCATTCTCATTTCTTGCTTCTTCTTTTATCAGATACATTGTTCCAAAATAGGCATTAGACAATGTCTTTATACAATATGCTTCATCATAAACCATTGCATTATTAGCGAGCAGACTGGCTATTCCATGTGTTACTAAAAAAATTTGAGAAAATATGCTATATGCCTGTCGCTTGTCTACATTTGCTTGTTTCTCCAAAATAGGAAATAAAGAACCAAAATTTTCCCCTGTAAGCCAATCAGAAAGGGAAACGCCTGTATAATAGTTTGAATGAAATAAAAAGCGAAAAAGATTTTTTTCTTCTACGGCAAGCTGAATATGTCTCATACCCACTTCTAACATAGGGCGTTCGTATTTGCCGCTTATGTTTGTTACATAGTTAATATGAAATTCGCTTGCTTTTTTATGTGCTGCAATTCGGACATCTTCAATCCTTTTAAAATGATATAAAACGGGCTGCGTTGAACAGCTGAGCTTTTGTGAAACTGTCCGGGCATTTATGTTTTCTGCTCCCATTTCTTTTGCAATGTCAAAAGCTGCGTCTATAATCATTTCTTTTGTAACTTTAGCCTTTGCTGGCATATCCGTACCTCCTATTTTATAACTGTAGTTATATATAATTCTAATCATATATAAATGTAGGTAGTATGTCAATTACTCTGGATAAAAGTTTACAAATTTGTTTTTTATCAACTTCGTCAATTATAAGCACTTTCCGAAAAAAGCGGCAGAGCTTTAATCCTCTGCCGTCATGTCGCCTATGCGAAAATGATTTCCTTATTCACAATCTCCATTGCACAAGCCTGTATGTTATTAAGCCGTCCGACCCATTCTAAGGCATTTTCAGCTTGGCCTATTGACAAAAATAATGCATAAGAGGTATACTTGGAATTGAGTTAGCGGCTACTACCACAAAATAGCCGCTTTCATAAAAAACATAAGTTAGTTTTTGCTAACTTATATCAGAAAGGAAAAGGGTGCTTATGGTAAAAATGATAGTGGACATAGAAGGAATGGCCTGCGGTATGTGCGAGGCGCATTTAAACGAGGCTGTAAGGAATGCCTTTCAGGTAAAAAAAATGACAAGTTCACATACAAAGAAGCAGGCGGTCATTATTGCGGAGAAGGATATCCCAGAGCAGGAACTGAAAAATGTGGTGGCAAAGGCTGGTTATGACGCTGTGTCGGTAAGCAGTGAGCCCTATGGGAAGAAAGGTCTGTTCTCATCGTTCAGGAGGTGATGCTATGCAAAGGGAAATATTTCAGGGCATACTGATACCGTTCCTTGGGACGGCGCTTGGCTCTGCCTGTGTACTGTTCATGAAGAACAGGCTGAATCCAATGCTTCAGCGGGCTTTGACCGGGTTTGCCGCAGGAGTCATGATGGCGGCTTCCATCTGGAGCCTGCTCATACCTGCAATGGAGCAGTCGGAGACTATGGGGAACCTGTCGTTTCTCCCTGCTGCAGCCGGTTTCTGGCTTGGCATACTGTTTCTTCTGGCGCTGGACCGGGCAGTTCCCCATCTGCATATGAACAGCAGCAAAGCGGAGGGACCAAAAAGCAGCCTGCAGAAACAGGTCTTATTGGTGCTGGCGGTGACGCTCCACAATCTGCCGGAGGGCATGGCGGTGGGCGTGGTCTATGCCGGGTGGATTTCCGGAGATGCAGGGATTACCGCCATGGGTGCGCTGGCGCTTTCCCTTGGGATTGCGATACAGAATTTCCCGGAAGGGGCGATCATCTCCATGCCCCTGCGGGCGGAGGGCATCAGCAAGGGAAAGGCATTCTTTTATGGTATGCTTTCCGGCGCGGTGGAGCCGATGGGTGCGGCGCTGACCATACTCGCTGCGGGTTTTGTGGTTCCGCTTCTGCCGTACCTTTTAAGTTTTGCGGCTGGGGCCATGGTCTATGTGGTAGTGGAGGAACTGATCCCGGAGATGTCGGCGGGGAAACACTCCAACGTGGGGACAGTCCTGTTTGCGGCTGGGTTTACGGTCATGATGGCGCTTGATGTGGCATTGGGGTGAAAAATGAGAGGATAAGAAGAATGAGCAGGCATGATGAAATCAAAAACGCATATAAAAGCCTGGTCGGAAAGACGGCATTTTATGTCGGGATGATCACCTGTTCCACGCTGTCGGGGAAGGCAGTCTGTAAGCTGGTATGGAACATGAATAAGAAGAAAAACGACCGCTATCTGGAACTTGCGCTGGCTGAAAACCATGTACCGGGAAGCGAAAGTGAAGACTGTGGAGGGCATGGCGGCTTTCCGGTGCAGGAAGGGGAACTCAGAGGCTGAAGGGTGAAAACAGATCCAACGAGGAAATTGCAAAAATCGGCAGAAAAATCGGTGAAGCGTTTGCCGCTGAAAAAGCAGGGATTGTAACCCTGCTGACAGAGGACAGACAGTTAAATCCTTTGAAATAATGAGCAGCTATTTCTACAGGGCAGGGGTGCTGTATTCCACATCTGAAACAGGTGGGGCTATCTTGGTTATTGGGAGAAAAAGCAAAGCCCTGGGCTGAATAGAAATAAATTAGAAGGGTTATTTAATAAGCAGTGTATGATGCTAATTATTGCTTTGCCTATATTTGGAAGGAGTTATATTCTGATATTTTTGAAACTGTTTGGTGAAATAGCTTGTGTTATTATATCCTACCAAGAGTGCAATTTGTTTTATAGGATAACTGGTGCTTTTTAAAAGGGCCGCAGCTTGTCGGATACGTTCCTGATTTATAAACTCAGAAAAGTTTTGCCCTGTTTCTTGACGGAAAAGATGTGAAAGATAATCAGGATTGACATGCAAAGTATCAGCTACAATCTGAACAGATAGATTATCAGAAAGATTTGCCAACGAATAAGTAATTGCTTCGTGCACTAATGGCTTTACATTTTGATAACGATAACTTTGAGCTAATTCACAATATTTTATAAGAATTTGTTCACAAAATGACTGCAAAGCAGTATATAATTGTGTATTTTCTATTTTTATGGCTATTTCACCAGAAAGCTTATCCAAAAGATATGGGTGAATTCCAATTTCCTGCAGGGCAGAACGCAACAGAGAATTCATGATGATGCATAAATTTTGTGCATTTCGGATTGGACTTTTGCTGCGATGGATGTGGCTTATATCAGTAATAAGTGATTGATATAATTTTTGTGCAAGAAATAGATTTCCTTGTTTTACAGCACAGATTAGAGCTGTGCTGTGTTCGTAGCGCTGTTCCAGTAGACGCATGGGAAGAACCGTTTCATAATTAGCAACTAAAGTAACTGACTGATTTTTAAAATAGTTGCCTTCATCAATTAAATAATAAGGAAGAGAGGATGTTTCAAACAGGCATTCTCCCACGGTTTGAGCGAATTGATGTAGAGCAGCAGAGGATAAAACCGGAAGATTATGGTAATACTGTGCCAAGGCTTCACGGTATGTGTAAAGATTCTTATTTTTTTGATAATATTTTCTACAAGTGAATCTGAAAATGGCTCTTTCAGACATGGGCCTGCAATCAGGAAAGAATCTTCGGAAACAAGCCGGATTACAATAAAAGACGCTGATAGACGTCCTTTAATTTCGTAAATAGAAGACGAAGCAATGTTATGAAAAAGAGAAAGAAACGTATCATCTTTTTCAATTCCTTTGACTATTCCATATAAATTATGATTGTGATTTGATGATTTTTAAGGGAAATATTAGCTGTTATATTTTGTTATTAAAATCTCCGCTAACCCTTGAAAACACTAAGTTTGTCGCAGGTGAGCTTTCCCTTATCGTTTCCCTTGTGTTATATCTTTCCACAAGGCATTATGAACCCTGATAAGGGAAAAAATAAGGGAAACGAAATCACAGGAAACACTATAACACAAAATGAACAGGTATGGTGAACTGATAGAAATGCTTTCATAATTTTTAACGAAAGAGGACAGATAAAATGAATATTATTTATGCAACATACAATATCCACCATGACAGCATTGACGTATATACTTATTCAGGCTATTTTTTACGGATAGATTGTGTTAAAGCAGAAGAAGGATTGAAAACCACTCCCTGCTCTGAATGTGCCTTAAATGCATTGGCAATAGATGAACCCCTTGAGTATGCAAGGCTTTATCTTGAGGGAAATATGCAAATGTGGGTGGATGCAGAAGATTCATTAGACCTTTAATAAATTTATGGTTCTTTCTTAGACTATGAATAATTCATCTCTGCCAATATTTCAGATTTTGCCATAAATTTAATGTTTCGGCAAAACTGGTTCCGGCAGTGTATCCAAACATAAGAAAGAACCAAATTTATATGATATACCTTTTTTGCATTAAAACTTTTGGATTCAATTCGATAAACCTTAAACCTTTTCTTTCTAAAAATTCAATTATATGTATACCCATATTTTGCCTTAAGCTCTAAATCAAACAGATTCTTCCATATACAAATATAATTTCTATACAAATGCAGATTACACTACAAAGCATAGTTCATATTTTGTTATAATCAACTTCCCGATGTGAAAAAAATATAAATATTTTTTTATTTGTGATTGCTTTTTTGCACCTTTCAATTTATAATGCTATATGGAGGTTTTTATCATGGAGAATTTTACAGTTTTAAACTACCAAGGTAGCAAAAATAATCTTAGTAGTTTTATATATAAAAATATAGAGCCATATATACAAGATGGCAGGGCAATTTTAGATATTTTTTCAGGTTCTGCTGCTGTTAGCAATATGTTTAGAGATAATTATCAAGTCTATGCGAATGATGTCGAATGTTATGCAAGTATAATAGCTGACGCTATTTTAAATCAGGCAGACATAGAAGCTGCTTCTAACCTCCTTCATTCACTAGACATAGAATATACTACTACTATTAAAAAACAGGCAAATCCTATTATAAATTTTATAAACCATGAACAGCAAGCATTAGAACATGAAAACTTTGAAGAATTGATTGCTCTTTATAATTCATATCCAACTGTTTGGAACAACCAATATTCCCAAATAACTAAATCTCTATTGACAGTTGATGGCATAAAAAGCACTAAGGATTTTTATCTATTTACAACATATTATGCCACAAACTACTACGGGATAATCCAAGCACTCGATATTGATTGTATCATCAAAGTGATTAATACAAGTTTTACAGAATATAAGACTGCCTTGCTTTCATGCTTGTTTTATGCAATGAAAGAAGCCGTTTTTTCCAAAGATGGTCACATGGCTCAACCACTGAATCCTGAAAAAAATCAAAGTCGTCTTTTTGTTCAACGGAAAAAGAATATTTATGAATTATTCATTAAAAAATTCAAGGAATATATCAGTGTTCCTCTTTCCAAATTTTCTGGAAAGAACATGATCTTTAATTCTAATTTTGAGGAATTATTAGACGAAAAACTTTTTTCTAATGTAGGTTTAGTTTATGCAGATCCGCCATATACGGATATGCAATATTCAAGATATTATCATCTGCTAAATGTAGCTGCCAAATATGAGTATCCCTTGTTAACCGTTACCAAAAATGGTTATACCAAAGGTTTATATACTGAAGGACGCTATCAATCAAAACTAAGTCAACGTGGTTCAGCTAAGCAATCATTAGAAAATTTAATCAGCTTCTGTGCGCACGCACATACGAACCTTGCTATTAGTTATGCATATCCTCAAGACAGAGAAATACAAGCCACGGACAGGTATACCGTTTCAATTGACGAATTAGTAGAACTCGCAAAAAAATATTACACAAATGCTCGTGTTAATGTAGTAACGCAAAATTATAATCATGCGAACCATCGAAACAGTGAACAAAAAAAAGTTCTCGAATATTTGATACTATGTGGTGATAAAAATTTGAATCAAGTTAATATTGATTCGCTAAAAAAAACTTTATGCAACCTTTTGCCAAGTAAAAACAATTCAATGTATAACTCTCATATGTATTGGTCGCAAAAAGCATTTAATATCTGTGATACATTGATAAATTCTCTGTCAAATAGAGGTGATGTTGTCTTTGATCCATTTCTTGGATCCGGAGTAACAACACTCGAAGCCATTAAAACAGATTTGTCTCGTTGCGCTATTGGTTGTGATATTAACGATATGCCATTATTCATTTCAAAACTTTTATTATCCGTTAATACCATTCCAAATATAAAAAAAGAGCTCGAAAACTTTATATCAGAACTAAACACATTGTTTCACTACTATGAAACCACTTGTCCAATATGTAAAAAAACCGGCACTATTTCAAAAGTAATATTTGACAAACCAGAGAGAACAGGTTCAAAGATAATAATTAAAACCATCAATTATACATGCAAGTGTACAAAAAGAGGCATTAAGACTGCTGATGAAAGCGACTATGCAAAAATTAATGTTACCCCAGTATTAAAAAATATCAGCAATACTACCTTACTCTATAACTCCAAGATAGCAGTAACCGAAAATGATGATATTAAAAACATATTTACGGGACGTAACTTATCCGTACTAGACGAAATATTGAGCATAATTAACAAATATAGCGAAAAGCATCAAACTATTTTAAAATATATTCTGATGTCCATATTGCATCTATGTAAGATAACTGATAAACATTCAAATTCTCAATGGCCGTTATGGATACCTAAAACCGATTGTGTTGAGAAAAATATTATAGATATTTATACAAAGAAAATCAAAAAATTTTATGAAGTCATACCATTTATGAAAGAAAATTATACTGATTCCGAAATAGTTGAATCATATAGTTCTCTTTCTCCCTGTAAATGCTTATTATTGCAAAAAGGTAGTCAATCAATAACCGAACAGGATATACCAGATAATGGTGTGGATTTAATTGTAACTGACCCTCCCTATTTGGAACAAGTTCTGTATTCCGAATATATGCAGTTATACAAACCATTTTTAAATTTAGATTATAACTTAAAAGATGAAATAATTGTTTCTTCTGCACCTTCCCGCAACAAGAGCAAGGGAGACTATTTTAATTTATTGGAGCAAGTTTTTCATATGTGTTCCCATAAACTGAAACCGAACCATTATTTATGTTTGTATTTTCATGATAGTGATTTAAATGTTTGGAACGAACTAATCACTATCTTGGAAAGAAACTGTTTTAGATTTATCACTCAAATACACATTGATAAGACTGTTACTTTAAAAAATATTATTAGTCCTAAAAAATCGTTAAATGGTGACTCTGTACTTATTTTTTCAAAAGGTGTTGCTCCTATAAAACACAACGCCGAAGAAGACATATCCGAAATCGAGCACAATATTATTCGCCAAGCTAAATTTATGGTAAAATCAAATGGTTCGATGTCTACTCCCGAATTATATGACAATGGACTTATGGAAATTTTAATCCAGAACGGCTGGTTATCTAAACTGTCAAATAAATATTCTTCTTTAGTTGATATTTTTGATAAACATCTAACGTGGGATTCTTCTACAGCTAAATGGAAATGACACAAATGCGAGGATTCTCCTCGCATTTGTGCTTATATATCTTGAATTCCATTATAATACTCTCCCGGAAAGTATTTGTTAAGACGTTGCATCAACTGATTTCCATCTACAGTCTCAACCTCAAGATCAAATGCCACCTTTTTACCATCTTTGGTATACCCAGAGGTCGTCACACAAACTGCATAGTCCAATCTTCTTCTCATCCTTTCAGCATATAATCTCTGTATAGGGTCAGAACCAACATTTGAAGCCCAACGTTTACACTGGAAAATATAATGCAACAATCTATCCTGTTGACGTTTAGAGGCAATAATATCAACACCTAAGTCACCTGCCCCTCCCATCTTTATAACATTTTCATACCCTTCTTTTTTCAGTAAACTTTGTACTAAAATTTCAAAATCTGTACCACTTAATGTTGATATATCAATCGCATTCTCATTAGGTTTACTAATATCTTGTCTTTCAACATAATATTGCCCGTCTTTTTCACAATAATTTAATATTAAATTACCAATATCTCTTTGATGGTTTTCATCTTCTAAAATTTGTGCAATCGTTTTGGGATTACCATCACATAACGAATTGACCAACTCGAAGTAAACATCTTCTAATACAAACTTGCCTTTACTGTCCAAAAGTTGTCTAATAAAAATTGGCATTAAGTCATATAATTTTGTATACAAATCCGTTGTATCCTCAATATCTAAATATAATTGATTATTATCGATTTGTATGCAGCCCGCATCTACCTTAAAATATTGCTGTAACAGTGTCTTTATTTTCAATATATCTTGTTCACTAGCTAAATATGAATATTTTGACTTTAAGTCATTGCAAACGAGAGTTACGGCACTTGATAATGTCACATATTCTTTTGTTCGAATTAGGTATAAATACACTTTTTTAACAAGTAAAAACTCATAATTTTCGTTACCAATATACCAATATCTATCCTCTTTTGGTAATTTATAAAAAACAACTATCATCTCATTCATAAATGTATTGGTGAACGCTGATTGCTTTCTTATTGTCGGATCTTTTTTTTCAACTCCAATTTGATATGCATACTCGAAACCGTTTTTGCGAGCTAAATTTACAATTTCTATATAAGTTTTAAAATACTTTGCTTTCCCCAGTTTCATTGTAAGAAACACAAGCCCATCTTCATTTAATACGCTATAAAAATGAGAAAACATATTGTCAATATCTTTATAGTAATTCTCTATATCCCTTTTTTCAATTCTTGACTCTGCATTTGTTAGAACTATTTCTTGCTTCAACATATCTTCTGTTAATGCATATTTAGAATCATAAAACTTTTCCAACCAAATACGATATAATTGATTTCTTTCTAAATATGGAACTTGGTCAGTATATGGAAAATCAGTATAGATAATATCTACTTTCAGATCAGGGTTTTCTTTAATATACTCTGCATAGTCCTTATTGGCAATTATTACAGTTGAATCTGTTGTTCCTATTTGTTTATCGCTATAAACGGACTTGAATTTACAAAAACTTTTATACTTTTCCTCAAAAAGTAGCCAAACATTCATATCCTGTGCCCCATGCCCCACTACATGATATAATATATCGGTGCTGGAACCGTACATAGCAATTCTTGCAAGCGAAATAGAGGCAACCAAAACTTGTTCTAATACATCTTTTTCGTCTGATGGTTCAATTTTATTAATTGCATCTTGTAAAATCAATAAAGCAATTTTATTTCTTTGTGTAAAAATCCTATCATATTTATCCGCGCCTGTTGATGATGTAATATTAATCCTGCTATTTACAATATATTGATTTCTTGGAAATCTTTCTACATCTACTTTTTCTAGTCTAACTAACTTTTGATAATCTTCATCATCAAATTTTTTGGACTTACCACCACATACTGGACATTTTTCTATAAGTTTTATATTTTTACCATCTATTATTTCCCTATTATTAGATGGATTAAAATATCCTTCTTTGCCTTCTTCAGGATCAAACAAAACTTTACTTATATAATTTTTGCTACCACAACATGATGTTTCATATAATCTCATTATCTGCTCATATACATCTTCTTTAACAGCATCAAATAATTTACTTAATTTAAGCATATCTACCTTATTCATCAATACACTTACAGCATTAAATGTATAATTGTCCAATTCCGTAGCATAAATCTTTTTTACTTTTCCCATCGCAGCATATACAAATGAACCGGAACCCATAAAAGGATCATATATAACATCTTCACTATCACTTATTGCTTCTATTACTTTTTCAGCTATAATAGGAGACTTCCTGCCTTTAAAATTAAAAGTCGTCCGCATTTCATTAGGAACAGTATTAGGAACATCTTCAATAGCTGTTTTAATTTTATTTAATCTACTCTTTATTTTTTCGGGTATCTGTTTTCTCAATTAATTTGACCTCCTTGATTAATTCATATGTCGGTTTACCTAATGCAGATGCCATCTCATCTAATTTCTTTAATGGTGGCGTTTTAAAATTTTCCTCTCTGAAATACGATTTTAAAGCAGCTTCGCTGACAAATCCATAAAACAAAGCAGCTTTATCTTTCCATGAAAATCGTCCCTTTTGTAAAAAATATTCTTTTAAGTTTTTTATCAATATTTCTCTTGAATTATTTCTTAGTAATTCAATTTCTGCAAAAATATCACCATCCTTCTGTATCAATGCATACGACCAACATCCTATTTTATCACTTATCTGATCAAGTCTTTTAAGAGAAGGGCATCTGGTTTTACTTTGCCAATGTTTTAGCGAGTCTTCAGTAACATTTAAAAAGTTTGCAATCTTTCTGTAGGTATTCAAATTATGATACCCTGCGAATCTAATGATATTATCTATAAATATGTCCTGTGAATCCACTTTGCATCTCCTTCCGCAATCATTTTGTAAACATCTTTAAGACCAATACTCGCAGTCAAACGCCTCACTTGAGGCAATCTTTTTTCTCTAATGATTAATTTCTTCTCCAGTAATTCAATTACTGCCATAGGATGACACGCTATAATACTTTTTATGGTAAATGTTCTCTTATCCACTTGCGCCAAAATAATTTTTTCGTCGTTCAGATAAGAATCCAAAACATTTGCCGATATATCTTGAAAAATCCATAAGGGCCTTGTGCTAACCTTATACTCGTATGTTTTACCATTTATATCATAAGCATCATGTTTTTTCTGTTCGGGATTTATTCTATGATTCAAATTACAAGCAACCAACAACTCCCATAATTTATTACTGGTCAAAATCCCGTCCACATTAATTATTTCTTCAATTTTTCTAGCTGTAAGAAAAATTTCTTCCAACGCTATGGAACATACTGATTCAAATTCTGTTTTTACAGGATGCCATGATACTATATTGTGTGTTTCCACTAAAGTATATGGCATATTTTCAATTATTTGATGGGCACTGATATTTATCATTTTTCTTTTGTTCTCTATATTTTGTGTACTTATTTCCATATATTTAGCAACTTCTACTCCAGATACAATATATAATTTTTCTATTTCGGGTATATCATACTTATCATTTATAACCACAAAATAAACGAAATTTACATTATATAGCTTTTTAATTGTTCGATCAGTAAAATCATTAAATGTCCATGTATGATTAGAACTGGATTGCTTATAATGTTTATACTCATAAAAGTTACCATATTGATCCTTCGCATCAGGAGAATAGGCATGTCCATTTATAATCTGATGTCCAAATTGATTAGCAATAAGAACCTCAAAGATTTTACTATTAGTATAAATATCTACTATACCATTCGCATAAAAAAATTCACTCAATTCATTTAATTTATTTATTAATTTCCATAAATCCATATCATTCACCTCGCTATTAACGATACACTTTATATTTTCAATATTGGTGACTATTTGTCACTTTGTATAACGTTTCAAATGACTATTTGATAATTCTCACAATGAAAATAGGGGGTATATTGTAAAAATACACACCCCTTTGTAATCATCATTTAAACAGATCTATTATACAGAAAAAACAGGTATTGGAAATCTGCATTTGGAAAAACAGAAAAATCGCAAAGGTCATTTTAAAGATTTGCCTTGACAGAATGTATTAGACAAAAGGAGTTTTGTATGGAAAACCCAGGAAATAAAACAAAATATCTGTTGGACATGTTTGTTAAAATAAGGACCGTCAAAGCCTTAAACAAAGCAGTCAGCAGAAACAGCACTTACCATGATACGATGAAACGTCAGGACAAAGCATTTGACAAACTGGATAATGCGGAGTTAAGTAAAGAACAGAGTGCAATCGTTGACAAATCGCTTTCAGTGCCAATGATTTCTGCGCAACATATGGTGCAGCCCTTACAGATTGGGATTGCAGGACGGAATAAGGCTTGCGCCTAAAGTAAAAGAATTTGAATAATTGTATATGCCAAAAGGACATTTTCAAAGAATGAAAGTGTCCTTTTGAGCATTACAAGGTTTAATTTTAAGTCTGCCGCTTTATACTTAGTTAGGTCTAATACATATGACTTCGGTTCATTTTTACCCCCATAAGCTGTACCTGCTTTTCGACAGCCTCCACATTCTGCGCTAGCTGCTCTATTGTGCCAGTACGGTTTTCCGGCTTGATTTCCGGCTGTATCAGTTCCTTTGGGTATTCCTGCCTTGTATGGATATCCATATAGGATTTCAAACGATAACAGTATCCCTCATTCCTATAATCTTCAAACACAGGGGAAACTTCACCCTTTGAAGTCTGCCACCGCATAAGGCGTGGAAACCAGCACAGTCCGTCCATGATGATTTCCTTAAATGAATTGAGCAGTTCCCCAAGTGCGGTTAGCAAGCCACGAAAGCTGTTTCCTGCCTCGATATTCGCCCCACGCTCCACATGGTTCGCAAATTCCTCAATCAGCGGCGCAAAGGGCAGATATGACTGTATAAACTGCTTTATCTGTCTGAGCGCTTTTAGGAAGATATTGGAACTCTCAATCTCCCCGTCCAATTCGTCCAATTTCCTCTGCGCAGTGGACTTTCTATGGTTCAGGACGAGAATGTCAGCCTCCAGTCCTATTTTATCCGTTGATAGTTTTTCAATCTTTTCTTCCTCTTTAGCAACTTTGTATTCCGCAACCGTCAGGTCATGGTTTTTTCCCTTTTTCTTTTCCTTTACTTCCTGTTGGAAGATAGCTTTCATATAGTGGTTGGCGTCTGCCCGCATTTTATCCTGCAAAACTTCCGACAGGACTTGGGGCGTGAATACGGAACGCTTTGACACTTTTGTTGACAAGCCACGCTTAAACCCTCTCCCTATCGGAATGCCTACAACGTGCATATGCGGGCTTGCCTCATCAAAATGGATTACCGCATTGGCAACCTTAAAATCCGGCAGATACTCCTGCAGTTTCAAAAGGAGCTGCTTATAGACCTGTTTCATAAATATTTTGTCACCGCTGTTCTGTTCCCAAAATTTCTTATCGCCGCATTGTATGATGACTTCCACTGCCATGTCCTGTTCCGTTTCGGATACATGTTCAAAATAATCACCAATCCGTCTTTCCGGTCTTGTCTGCTTTGCATTGTATTCTTGCAGGGCGGCATCAAATTCTTTGTGGTACACATTTTTCACGTCCTGCATGAGATTGGTTGTCCCATAAAGAAGTGTGATGTTATCCCTGCTGTAATCCTGCGAATGGTATTTCCTCAAATTGTGTTTTGCAACTCCGGCAAGTTTTGCCTTGCTGTTGATTGCGCTTTTCTTATTGCTGATATGGTTGCTGAAAGAAATCTCTCCCATGTTTTCCTCCCTGATTTCATGTTGGAGCAGTGCGGTTATCATCTTGGCTCCGCCATAGATGATAACCCCCTAGCAGTATTGGCAAGCCAATACTGCGGGGGCTCTCCGAGGGTATACAGTGAAATGTGCTTTCAGCATATTGGAAACAATTTTCCGGCTGTTTTATGCTTGTTCTTCTAGCAATCCTTTTATTTCTGCCCGTCTTTGTTATCCTTATCTGTCCCAAATACACTGGTTATGCTGAATTACATTTCTGCTGTTTCCGGCGGTCAACTGACTTTATTCAAAGTGATTGCATTTTTTAAGTTCATTTTTTGCGGAACATATCCCACAGTTTTTTTCAGTGAACTTACTTTTTAAGTTCATTCTTTAAAAGTGACTGCATTTTTTGAGTTCATTTTTCAAAAATGATTGCATTTTTTAAGTTCACTGTAACTGTGAGCCTGCCTTTTATACAACCGCCTTTCTTGTGACAGCCTTGACATTTCCCTTGTCCCGCAAATCCCTTCCTTCATTCACCGTCATAAACAGTTCCAGAATGTCCTTTTTGATAAGTACCTTTCTCCCCACTTTTAATACAGGGAGTTTATTCCACTCCACCAGTTTCCTTAGTGTGTTCCGACCTATTCCGGTGTAGTCTGCCGCCTCCTCAATGGAAAGGGCAATCTTCATTTCTGTCATTCATTCTCCTCCTCTCAAATTGCATTATGCAATTTTATAGTATGCTTACTATACATCATTTATATTTCGTTGTCAAGCGTTATGTAATTTTGAAAATTATATTTAACTTGCATATTGCAATAATGGTTTTGGTATGGTATACTTTAACCATACCGATAAAGGAGGAAACCCAACATGAAAGACAAAGAGCTGCGCCGGATAATCGGCGGCAGGGCAAAACAGCGGAGACTGGAA
>NZ_SRYA01000084.1 GCF_004793545.1 Petralouisia muris
ATGAATGGGTGTAAAGACATCCGGTATTGTTCTTTTCCTTAAGTTAATGACATTGTGATTTTACAGGCATTCAGAGTGATATATGTACTTACCAAAATTGAAGGAGGTACAATAGCATGGTACTGCATTTTAATGTAACAGGCGAAAGCCGGAAAGCAATGGTAAAGGCAATTGAAACGGAACTGCAGATTAAGGCGAAATACCTTGGAGTTCCATCTTGTGCCTATCAGATTGGAGAGTACAGGGTGGAGCGGGACGGAACATTAACCTATGGGGATATGATTGATGCAGATCCTGCGCAGCTTGAGGTCAGTTCAAGAATCGTTGATGCCTGCGTGAAGGTTACCGGAGTTCCCCCGGAAGAATGGGAGAACATCCCGGAGGAGGAAGAAAAAGCCGAAACAGAGCCAGCACAGGGCGGGGGAATGGGACTTACGGTTACCATTCCGCTTGAAAAGGTAAATATAGGAAACCTTACAAGCCTTCTGGAGGCAAAAGGTAACTTAATAAAAAGGGCATTGGAGATTGAGGACTTGAGATTCACGACTGACGGGGAGAACATTTCATTTCCCTGGTTTGGGGAGACAGAGCCGGAAGAAGCACTTACCTATACCAAGTTTATTTCCGCAGTCTGTGAAATGACAGTAAAGCAGAAGAGAATCACGGCAAAGCCAAAGGAAAATGAGAATGAGAAATATGCATTCCGATGCTTTCTGCTCCGGTTGGGATTCATTGGGGACGAGTTCAAGGCAGACAGAAAGCTGTTGCTTTTCAAGCTGGACGGCTCATCCGCATTTAAGAATGGGCAGAAGGGAGGCGGACAGTAATGCTTTTTCCACCGAGAGATATTGTTGAAAAAATTAAGAAAGAGTATCCATCCGGCACAAGGGTGGAACTTATAGAACTGAACGATCTATATAGGCATTTTGATGCAGGCCTTAAAGGGACGGTTTCCTGTGTGGATGACACAGGAACCATCCATGTGGATTGGGATAACGGCAGCCACCTCGGACTTGTGTATGATGTAGACTCCTGCAGAAAACTGAAAACGGTCAAGACCATCTGCTATGGGGAAGAAAAGATATGGGACAGCAGGGAAGAGGCTATGGCCTTTTTCTTCCAAGGGATGGTGGCATCAGAAGGCAGTGAACAGCAGAGATATACCAACATTTATCTGAAACTACAGATTGGAATGGAAATATGCAGTGATGAGGAATAGGCTGTAAAATGCACAGTTTTCGTAGGTAAGATTTGTGTATACTTTTATATCCGGGGACAGACAAAGTTCAAAGGGACTCTTAGGAGTCCTTTTTTCGTGGAAGGAAGTGAGGATATGGCAAGGAAAAAGAAGTTTGTACCTACAGAGTTTATGGCAGAAGGGTCATACTACGATGAGGAGCAGGCAGATTATGTCGTGGATTTTATACAGTGCCTTTGCCATACCAAAGGCAGGTGGGCGGGAAAACCATTTATTCTTCTGCCTTGGCAGGAGGAGATTATTCGTAACATATTTGGAATCCTGAAAGCAGACGGCAAGAGACAGTTCACTACAGCATATATCGAAATTCCAAAGAAAAACGGAAAGTCAGAGTTGGCGGCGGCCGTTGCACTGTACCTTTTGTTTGGAGATGGGGAGGCATCCCCGGAAGTGTATGGTGCGGCTGCGGACAGACAGCAGGCATCCATTGTTTTCGATGTTGGAAGGGTCATGTGTGAAATGACTCCTGCCCTTGAGAAGAGGAGCAAGATAAAAGGAGCCACGAAGAGAATTGACAACTTATATAATAACGGCTTTTATCAGGTGCTGTCGGCAGAGGTTGGTACAAAGCATGGTCTGAATGTAAGCGGCTTGGTGCTTGATGAAGTACACGCACAGCCGAACCGTAAATTATATGATGTACTTACCAAAGGTTCCGGAGATGCCCGTGAACAGCCGCTGTATTTCCTTATTACTACAGCCGGGAATGACACCAACTCAATCTGCTATGAACTGCACCAAAAAGCACTTGATATCATTGAGGGCAGGAAAACGGATCCAACGTTCTATCCCATTATTTATGGCGCTGCCGAGGATGAAGACTGGACAGACCCAAAAGTGTGGGCAAAGGCGAATCCATCTCTTGGGGAAACCATTCAAATGGAGAAGGTTGTATCTGCGTGTGAGTCGGCAAAGCAGAATCCGGCAGAAGAGAATTCTTTCAGACAGCTAAGGTTAAATCAATGGGTAAAACAGGCAGTGCGTTGGATGCCGATGGACAAGTGGGATGCCTGTGCATTCCCGGTAAATGAGGATGACCTTGAAGGGCGTGTATGTTACGGGGGACTTGACCTTTCAAGCACCACGGATCTTACAGCATTCTGCCTTGTGTTTCCGCCAGAAGATGAGGATGACAAATATTATATTCTTCCATACTTCTGGCTGCCGGAAGAAACACTTGATTTACGGGTCAGAAGGGATCATGTAAATTATGACCTTTGGGAAAAGCAGGGATATATCCAGACAACCGAAGGCAATGTCGTTCATTATGGATATATTGAGAAGTTCATCGAGCAACTTGGGGAACGGTTCAATATCCGGGAGATTGCATTCGACAGGTGGGGAGCAGTTCAAATGGTTCAGAATCTTGAGGGTATGGGATTTAATGTTGTAGCTATGGGGCAGGGATTTGCATCCATGTCCCCGCCTACCAAAGAACTCATGAAACTGACATTGGAACAGAAGATAGCACATGGTGGTCATCCGGTTCTTCGATGGAACATGGATAATATTTTTATTAGGCAAGACCCGGCAGGAAATATCAAAGCGGATAAATCGAAATCAACAGAAAAGATTGATGGTGCTATTGCAGCTATTATGGCACTAGACAGGGCAATTCGTTGTGGAAATGATACATCTGAAAGTGTGTATGATACAAGAGGACTTTTGGTATTCTAAAAAACACTTTGTACCAAAGTGTGATAAAACGATTGACACCTTGTACCAAAGTGAGTATAATAAAATTGCAGGTTGGCACAAGGTGCGGAAAGGAGAATTAGAATGCCAATAATTAAATTGTCACTTACAGAAGAAGAATTCAAAAAATTATCTGAATTAGCTAAAGGAGAGAATCTGAGCGGACAGGACTACATCAGATATAAAATATTTGGAGAAAAGAGTCCATCAATGTTCACGCCGGAGGAAGCGGAAAGACGAGCCTTGGAAAAGTTTTCTGAACGAGATAAGCCCTTTACTTTGCCAGATATATATGGCGAGGAGTGGGGGGAACTAGATCCAAGAAAGACGGGAGTTTTCGGAAAAAGGTTTTTTAATTATTTGAAAACATCTGATTCAATTGAATATGTTGGAATGACAGCAGATGGAAGAAGAGCCACATATCAAGTTAAGAAAGGATAAGGTATATGAAACTAACAAGGAAAGAAAAAAGAATTGTAGAAAATGAATTGGTAACAGTTATAAATCAACATCCAAATGGAATTGACACGAGAGTACTGATATCAACTGTAATGACAACGATAGCATCCTTAATTCCAAATGCGAATCGACATCATGTTTCGGGAATGCTATCTTGGGTTTGGAAAAAATATAATTACAAATTTTTAGTTCGTACCCCTGGTTATTCAGTAATAGCATAGAAATTTAGTGTACTTAACCGAAGGCATCAATCAGAAATGGTTGGTGCTTTTATTATGCCTATTTTTAGGAAGGACTGGTGGAAACTATGGGAATATTCAGTGGAATTTTTAAATCAAGGGATGCACCAACAAATAGAACTGCAGGCAGTGCCTACAGTTTTTTTCTTGGGCAGAGTGCTGCCGGGAAAAGGGTAAATGAAAGATCGGCAATGCAGACATCTGCTGTATATGCCTGTGTTAGGGTTATATCGGAATCGGTGGCGAGCCTGCCGCTTCATCTGTACAGATACAATGAAAAAGGTGGAAAAGAAAAGGCTGTCAACCATCCGCTGTATCACTTATTACATGATGAACCGAACCCGGAAATGACAGCTTACTCTTTCTTCGAAGTGTCACTTACGCATCTGTTACTGTGGGGCAATTCCTATAGTCAGATTATCAGAAATGGAAAGGGAGAGGTTATCGGTCTTTATCCGCTTATGCCGGACAGGATGTCGGTGGATCGGGATGAGAAAGGGCAGCTCTATTACGAATATATGATATCAACCGATGATGCTCCGACCAATAAAGGGGCAAGTGTAAGGCTGCAACCGGAAGATGTACTGCATGTACCAGGCTTGTCGTTTGACGGTCTTGTAGGGTATTCACCAATTGCAATGGCAAAGAATGCAATCGGTCTTGGAATTGCAGCTGAAGAGTATGGTTCCAAATTCTACGCAAACGGAGCAGCTCCGAGTGGTGTACTGGAGCATCCAGGAACATTGAAAGATCCGAGTAAGGTAAGGGAAAGCTGGACACAGACTT
Organism: Petralouisia muris; assembly: GCF_004793545.1. Lineage (GTDB taxonomy): Bacteria > Bacillota > Clostridia > Lachnospirales > Lachnospiraceae > Petralouisia > Petralouisia muris. The sequence continues at coordinate 4,438 of NZ_SRYA01000084.1, forward strand.
TTGGAGGTTCTGCAAATTCCAATAAAGTGGCAGTCCTTGAAGAAGGAATGAAGTATACTCCGATTTCCATCAATCCATCCGAAGCACAGTTTTTGGAAACAAGAAAGTTTCAGGTTACGGAGATATGCAGGATATTCCGTGTGCCTCCGCACATGGTTGCTGATCTGGAGAAGAGTTCCTTTTCCAATATTGAGCAGCAGTCTCTGGAGTATGTGCAATATACATTACGGCCGTGGCTAACAAGAATGGAACAGGCAATGGAACGAAGGCTTTTCACGGAGGAAGAAAAAAAGCAATATTTTCTCAAGTTTAATGTTGACGGACTCCTTCGTGGAGATTATCAGAGCCGTATGAATGGCTATGCAACGGCAAGGCAGAACGGATGGATGTCTGCAAATGACATAAGGGAGCTTGAAAATCTCGACAGAATTCCGGCAGATCGTGGAGGGGATTTATACCTTATCAATGGCAACATGACAAAACTGGAGGATGCAGGCATCTTTGCAGCATCAACGGAAAAAGGAGGGGAGGATTCCAATGAAGAACAGGAAGTTCTGGAACTGGAAGAGCAGGAAAACGCTCAACCGGGAAACAAACGAGGAAGTCATAGAAAGAATACTTGAACTGCATGGCACGATTGCAGAGGAAAGTTGGTTCGATGACGACCTAACGCCAAAGATGTTTAAGGATGAATTAAATGCCGGGAGTGGTGACATTACGGTATGGATTAATTCACCTGGTGGTGACTGTGTGGCAGCAGCACAGATATACAATATGCTCGCAAATTACAAAGGGAATGTAACAGTCAAGATTGACGGCATTGCGGCATCAGCAGCATCGGTCATTGCAATGGCAGGAAATACAGTACTGATGTCTCCTGTTTCCATGATGATGATTCACAACCCTGCAACGATGGCTTTCGGTGACCATACCGAGATGGAAAAGGCTATCGAGATGCTTGAGGGGGTTAAGGATTCCATCATAAATGCATACACACTGAAAACGGGAATGTCGAGGGCGAAGCTGTCTCGGCTTATGGATGCTGAAACATGGATGGATGCAACCAAGGCTGTGGAACTCGGCTTTGCGGATGACATCATCACAAGAAATGCTTTTCCAGAAATGGAAGATGATGAAGTTGATAACAAGCCTAAGAAAGGCAGCCCCAATGAAGATGAAAGCACCGAAGAGGATGAAAAAAAGAAATCATCCAATTCAGTGCTTTTTTCACGCAAGGCAGTAAGTAATGCACTTTTTAATAAGCTGGAGGTACATTACAAAAAGTCCGCCACCAATGTAACCAAGCAGGCAGAAATATTTGCACCACCAAAAACTGACGGTGTATCTGCAAATGAAATCAGAAACCGTTTAGACCTTATCAAAAAGTATATTTAAGGAGGGACTGCACTATGACAGTAAAAGAATTGATTGCGAAGAGAGCCAGGGCATGGGAGGCTGCAAAGAGTTTTGTGAATACCCATGAAGACAAGAACGGCAATTTATCTGCCGAGGATGCTGCCACATACAGCAGAATGGAAGCTGAAATCGAGGAACTTACCAATTCCATCGATAGACAGCAGAGAGCCGAGAGAAGGGAACAGGAATTTTCAAAACCTGTAAATTCTCCAATCACGGGCAGACCTTATAAGGACGAACCACAGGGAGAAGTTAAGACAGGACGTGCGTCCGATGAGTACAGACAGGCAATGCTTGCTGCAATGCGTACCAATTTCAGACAGGTGGCAAATGTACTGCAGGAAGGTGTGGATGCCGATGGCGGTTATCTTGTTCCAGTAGAGTATGACAAAAGACTTATTGATGTTCTTACAGGAGAGAATATCATGCGCAGCCTTGCTACCAAGATTACTACATCCGGGGAGCATAAGATTAACATTGCGGCAACCAAACCCGCAGCAGCGTGGATCGAGGAAGGAGGGGCATTATCTTTCGGTGATGCAACCTTTGACCAGATATATCTGGATGCTTTCAAACTTCATGTGGCTATCAAGGTAACAGAGGAACTGCTTTATGATTCGGCTTTCAATCTTGAGAATTACATTATCACGGAGTTTGGCAAGGCACTCGCTAATGCAGAGGAGGATGCATTTCTTAATGGTGACGGCAAGGGCAAGCCTGTTGGTATCTTTGACAAGACGGCAGGAGGTCAGTCTATTGGCACTCTGACTGCTGCACTGAAGTCCGATGATTTGCTTGACCTTGTGTATGGTCTTAAGAGACCTTACCGTAAGAACGCATCCTTTATTATGAATGATGCTTCTTTGGCACAGATTCGTAAACTGAAGGACAATAACGGTGCCTATGTCTGGCAGCCTTCCTACCAGATGGGAGAGCCGGACAGGATCCTTGGATATAAGGTCAACACCTCTGCATATGCACCTACAGATGCGATTTCCTTCGGTGATTATAAGTACTACAACATCGGTGACAGGGGTACACGTTCTTTTAAGCAGCTGAATGAATTATTTGCCGGAAACGGTATGATTGGTTTTGTTGCCAAGGAGCGTGTGGACGGCAAGTTAATCCTGCCGGAGGCAGTCAAGGTTCTCGGACTTAAGGCGGAAACCCAGACAGCTTCAACAAAGGCCTAAGTGAGATAAATGGGGTGGAGGAACGGAAAATTACTCCACCTTTCCTAATGGAGGTGCGACATGATAATTTCGCTCGAAGAAATGAAAAACTATCTCCGCATTGATTTTGACGATGATGATGCACTTCTTGAAAATCTGATTCTTTCTTCCGAGTGTCTTTGTATGGATATAGCGAGGATAAGAACTAAATCAGTTTTTGAAAAAAAGGAGAACGCAAAGGTGGCTGTCATGTATGCCGTGGCATATCAGTATGAACACAGGGAGGACTGCGACCATCATGCACTTATCTTGTCACTCCGCTCCCTCCTTTCAGGCATCAGAAAGGTGGGATTCTGATGGAAACAGCACTACTCAATGTAAGGATTATCTTTCAGAAAAACGAAGCTGTGACTGATGGCATCGGTAATCACAAGAATCAGTGGACTGACTATTATTCCTGTCATGCCACCGTAAGCGGAGAGAGTGGTTCGGAAAAGAATGTGGCTGCCAATACGCTTTACGATTCAGACCTTGCGTTTACGGTCAGATACTGTAAGGCATTAAAGGATGCGGATTCCACAAAATTCCGAGTGGTGTTCAATGGGGAACTCTATAATATCACATTCATTGACCATATGAATTATAAAAATAAATGCCTGAAATTCAGATGCCGGAAAGTGAGGAGATAGCATGGCGAATGTCATAATTGATAATCTTGCGTCAGAAATTATGAAGGGGCTTACCGAGTATAAGGATCTTGCGACTTCTGATATGAAGACTGCCGTAAGGAAAGCAGGAAAATCAGTGAAAAAAGATATCCAGGCGAACGCTCCAAAGAAAACAGGTGCCTATTCGAAAAGCTGGTCAGTTAAGACCACGAAAGAAACTTCTGAATCTTTGGAACTTACAGTATATTCACCAAAGAAGTATCAGTTGGCACACCTGCTTGAAAAGGGTCATGCGAAAAGAGGCGGTGGCAGGACGAAGGCAATCCCACACATCGCACCTGCAGAAGAAAGTGCAGTAAAGGAACTTGAGGCAGATATTAAGAGAGCACTTGGAGGCCATTGATGGAAGAGTTAGTTAAAATCATAGAAGAGATGGGCATTCCTTTTGCATATGACCATTTTGCTGAAGGGGAAAGTCCAGACCCGCCATTCATCTGTTACCTTCTGCCGGACAGTGATAATTTCGCGGCCGATGGGAAGGCATATTACAGGATCAGTGGTGTGAGAATCGAACTGTATACGGATTATAAGGAGCCGTCCATAGAGCAAAAAGTGACAGCCGTGCTGGATGAACACGGCATTTTTTATGCTCAAAATGAGGTATGGATAGAGGAAGAAAAACTCTACGAATCTGCCTTTGAATTTGAGCTGCCAGTTTAAGGAGGTAACCAGAAATGGCTAATAAGAAGAACAAGGTTAAGTACAACCTCAAAAATGTACATTACGCATTGCTTCATATCGATGAAGAGGGCAATGTGACATACGGCATTCCTGTCCCCATTCCGGGTGCCGTATCCATCGGACTTGATGCAAATGGTGAACCGAGTAACTTCTATGCAGACGGATATGCCTATTACACCATTTCCAACAACATGGGTTACGAAGGTGACCTTGAGATTGCAATGGTGCCTGAGTCATTCCGTGTGGACGTTCTGAAAGAAGAACTGGACGACAATAAAGTTCTTGTGGAGAATGCAAATGTGGAGACTGCCAATTTTGCGCTTTTATTCGAGTTTGACGGAGATATTAGGAAGATCCGTCATGTCCTTTATAACTGTGCGGCAAGCCGTCCTTCCATTGAATCACAGACCAATGAGGATGAGATTGAAGTACAGACAGAGACTCTTTCCATTACAGCAACACCACTTTCCAATGGATATGTAAAAGCAAAGACGGGAGATGATACCACAGATACCGTATATCAGGACTGGTATAAGAGTGTGTATCTTACTTCAAAAACACCCATAGAAAGCGAGGAGTAGTTATGAGTATCGTAAGAAATGTAGAGATAGATGGTAAGCAGGTGCCTTTCAAGGCATCTGCGGCCATTCCGAGAATCTATCGTATTAAGTTCAACAGGGACATTTATAAAGATCTCCGTTCGTTGGAGAAGGCAGTGGGAGAAGGGGATGAGAATAATTCGAACCTTGATTTATTCTCCCTTGAGATGTTCGAGAATATTGCATATGTGATGGCAAAACATGCAGACCCTAATATCCCGGACACTCCGGAAGAGTGGCTTGATGCATTTAACACCTTTTCCATTTACCAGGTGCTTCCTTCCATTATCGAATTGTGGGGCCTAAATGTGCAGACTGATGTGGAGTCTAAAAAAAACTTCGCCCGACTGACCGCCAGATGACAACGCCCTTATTCCTTCTCCGATGCGTACAGCTTGGCATAAGCATTCGTGACCTCGACCTTCTTACGATTGGTCTTGTGAACGATATGTACGCAGAGAACGGGAATGATGATTATAAGGGATATAAGGAACTGGCAACACAGGCGGATTTCGACAGATTCTGATAGAAGAAATATTGCTCTTGTGGTAATATGTAGAAAAACATATTATTTGAGGAGCTGATATCTTTGAAAGTTTCAAATACAAGAAGGATTGCGGAAAAGTTGATGCAGATAATGCAGATTAAGCAGGCATCATCAATGGTAAATATGATTATCACTAATAGCATAGCAGCTAATTCGATTATTCCGCCTGATGTTGGAGCATTGAGGCAAGAGGCTGTTATAATACAAAAGGAAATGCCAGAATATTCTGTTGCTCAGGTAATGATGCTGCTTATGGTCGAGTCGTTGATTGGACCCTATTTAGAACAGCAGCCAGAAGCGATGGAATTTTTTATGAATTGGATCGCTGCAGAAAGCAGGGTGTTTGATGTTAAGGAATTTAATAAAAACCCATATATAAAAAATATTGATTTTACAAATCAGTCAGATGGTGACTATGAGTTGAGATACTATGATTTGATGCCGTATGAATTGAGTATTTATAATATCCCAAAGAGAATAGAAGAACTCTGTGTGGACATTCCAAGAGTAGGATGTTTTCCAGAGGAATTTAAGTATCCGGTCATCTTTCAAAAAAGCATTAAGGGGACATGGATGTCGGTTTCACCAAATGAAGTGTTTACTATGGAGAAGCCCATAAAAAATGCAAAAGGCAAGGTTCTCACATTGGGATGCGGAATGGGATACTTTGCTTATATGGCATCACTCAAAGAAGATGTGGAGTCGATTACAATTGTTGAATCAGAGCAAAGCGTAATTGACTTGTTTGAGAAATGTCTCTTGCCGCAGTTTGAAAATAAAGACAAAATTACAATAATAAAAGCAGATGCGATAGAGTTTCTCCATGATATGGAAGATGGGACTTTTGATTACTGCTTTGCAGATATATGGATTGGCATAGAGGATATCATACCCTATTTCGCTGTGAAAGAGATTGGCCGACATCTTCGGAAAACAAAAATTGAGTATTGGATCGAAGATTCATTTGCAATATTGTTAGCAAGCAATGTTTGGATTGAAATAATGAGGGCATTTTCTGAGGCTAATCGACTTGATATTCCGCCATTAGATGAGGGAATTCTAACTGAATTAGATAGAAGAAAAGAGAAATATATTTCAAGATTATTAAGCGGTGTGGAAATTACTAAGCCAGAACATATAGACTACTATATGAAGCCGAAAAATATAATTTTGCTTATAAATAGCACAGATATTATTTTTTAACTATTAGGCATCAATCAGAAATGGTTGGTGCTTTATTTATGCATCGGCAGAAATGTCGGTGCTTTTATTATGCCTGTTTTTGGAGGAAGGAGGATGAACGGTGGCAAGCAGAATACATGGTATTACTGTTGAAATTGGCGGAGATACTACCAAATTACAGACTGCCCTTAAAGGCCTGAATGGGGAAATCAAAAGTACCCAGGCACAGCTTAAGGATGTCGAGAAATTATTGAAAATGGATCCGGGTAATACAGAGCTTCTTGCACAGAAGGAAAAACTCCTGGCACAGGCTGTTGATGAAACAAAACAGAAGTTGGAAACATTAAAGACGGCAGCCGAACAGGCAAATACTGCACTTGCAAATGGGGATATTTCACAGGAGCAGTACGATGCCCTTCAAAGGGAAATCGTGGAAACGGAACAGAACTTAAGGAACCTGGAAACACAGGCAAATCAGTCAGCTACGGCAGTACAGAAGATTGCTGCAACAGGAGAGTCCTTAAAGACCACTGGTGATAATATCTCCAATGCCGGAAAGAAACTCCTTCCTGTGACAGCCGGGGTTACTGCGCTTGGAACGGCATCGGTTACTGCGGCTGCGAACTTTGAAAGTTCCATGAGTCAGGTGCAGGCTACAATGGGAATCACAAAGGATTCCATGTCCACCCTTGACGGACAGAGTGTCAATACGATGGATGCCCTGTCAAACCTTGCAAAGGAAATGGGTGCATCCACAGCGTTTTCCGCTACGGAATGTGCCGAGGCTTTAAACTATCTTGCACTTGCAGGCTACAGCACACAGGAAATGGCAGATACACTTCCTACGGTACTTAATCTGGCTGCGGCAGGAGGCATTGACCTTGCATCTGCATCCGACATGGTGACGGATGCCATGTCTGCCCTTGGTATGGAAACATCCGAGGCTGATACGATGGTAGACCAGATGGCAAAGACGGCTTCTACCACAAACACATCTGTAGCACAGTTAGGGGAAGGCATACTTACCATTGGTGCGACTGCCAAGTCCGTCAAAGGCGGAACGGCAGAACTGAATACAGCCCTTGGTATCCTTGCCAATAATGGTATTAAAGGTGCAGAAGGTGGTACACATCTTAGGAACATCATCCTGTCATTACAGAATCCGACCGATAAGGCGGCTGCACAGATGGAGGCTCTTGGCGTTTCTGTTTATGACTCCGAAGGAAATATGCGTTCCATGAATGATATCCTTGGAGATTTGAATAAAAGCATGGATGGTATGACCTCGGAAGAAAAATCCAACATCATATCAACCATTTTTAATAAGACCGATCTCTCTTCCGTAAATGCATTATTAGCCAATACGGGAAGTACATGGGACAGCCTTCAGCAGTCCATTACAAACAGTGGAGGGGCTGCACAGCAGATGGCAGATACCCAGCTTGATAACTTACAGGGTCAGCTGACACTTTTAAAGTCGGCTCTTGAAGGATTGGCGATTTCTTTTGGCCAGTTGCTGATGCCTGCATTAAAAAGTATCGTGGGTGCGGTGCAGAGTGTAGTGGACTGGCTGAATTCCCTTGATGATGGTACGAAGAAGGTCATTGTCACGGTTGCACTCGTAGCCGGGGCATTGGGGCCGGTGTTGATTATCGTGGGGAAAGTGATATCAGCAGTCGGTACGATTATGACGGTTGTTCCAAAGATTGCGGGGGTAATCAATGTAGTAAAGGGAGCTTTTGCAGCCCTCAATACCACAATGCTTGCAAACCCCATATTCCTTATCATTGCAGCAATAGCAGCCTTAGTAGCTGCTTTTATTTATTTGTGGAATAACTGTGACGGATTCCGGCAGTTCTGGATTGACCTTTGGGAAAATGTTAAACAGACTGCGGTTACCGTATGGAATGCCATCAAGTCCTTTTTTGCAGCTGTATGGGAGGGGATCAAAGCTGTTTTTACAACAGTGCTAGGAGCAATCAAAACGCTGGTGACCACTTACTTCAATTTCTATAAGACCATTATAGAAACGGTGCTGAATGTAATAAAGACTGTAATTACTACGGTCTGGAATGCAATCAAGGGTGTTTTCACCACCGTGTTCAATGTGATAAAAACTATTATCACCACGCAGTTCAATATCTATAAAACGATTATAGAGACTGTCCTGAATGTAATAAAAACCGTGGTTACCAATGTGTGGGATACAATCAAGACGGTTGTCACAACTGTAATGAATGCCATAAAAACGGTGTTTACAACGGTCTGGAATGCAATCAAGAGCATTATATCCGCTGTTGTAAGCGGAATCAAGGGACTTATTACCGGGGATTTCACGGCAGTGAAGAATTCCATCACTACTATAATGAATACCATTAAGAGTACCATCAGCACAATCTGGAACACTATAAAAAGCACGGTTTCCACGGTGCTTGGTGCAATTAAGAATGCAGTTTCCAACGTGTTTAACGGAATCGTGAATGCCATCAAAGGGGCAATGACAGATGTGCTGAATGCCGTAAAAAATGGATTTTCCAATATAAAGAACCACATCATGGGACTTGCTTCACAGGCAGTTACATGGGGTAAGGATCTGGTCATGGGAATCGTGAACGGTATCAAGAGCTGCATTGGTGCAGTCGGTGATGCTGTAAAGAGCGTGGCAGACAAGATTAAATCATTCCTTCACTTCTCAGTGCCGGATGAAGGACCGCTTACAGACTATGAAACATGGATGCCGGATTTTATGGATGGACTGGCAAAGGGAATCAATAAGAGTAAAGATGTGGTGGCAAAGGCAGTGGAAGGAGTATCAAGGGATATGGTAATCAATCCGAATGTGAGCGCAGCCACATCGGCAATGGAAACCACATCACGTTCATCGGTACAGAACACGGCAGACATTGTCGGGGCAATCCGTGAAGCGTTTGCAGGTATTAGCACCAATGGCGGGGATACAGTTATCCCGGTTTATATCGGAGGGACGATGCTTGATGAGATTGTGGTGAATGCACAGAGCAGACAGAATCTGAGGTCGGGGGGAAGATAAATGGCATTTATACAGTATTTGGAAATAAATGGAGAAAACCTGCCCCTTCCTGATTCATACGAAGTGGAGCTGTCGGATGTGGAGGCGGATTCGGGCGGGGAGACAGAGGCAGGAACTACCCAGAGGGATGTGGTACGGACTGGCGTGGTAACGATTGCTGCAAGTTTTTCTGTTTCCCCGTCATGGCTCAGGAAACTGACGGAATATAAAAACAAGGATAAAATATGGGTTGGCTATTTTGATACGGAAACATTGGATGTGAGGCAGACAGAGATGTATATAGAGGGGTTCAAGGCAAAACTCCAGAAAGATACCAGCTATAAAGGATTGTGGAGTGTGAGTTTTACGCTGAAAGAATTTTAGGAAGAAGGTGATCATGTGTATCCGGTAAGTAATGCTTTCCTGCAGTCGGTGCAGGAGAACACAAGGGAATATAAATGGACGGGGAGGCTGGTGACAAAGTCGGGAATCATTTATGAGATTGAGCCGGAGGACATTGTGAAAGGGAGCGGTTATATCACCAGATCCTGCTGTGGCAGTAATGAGATAGAACTTGGCTCCGTGTATGCATCGGAGATGAAGGTCACCCTGTTTCTGGATGCGGACAGGCATACGCTGGAGGATGCCATTATGAAGTTCTTCTATTCGCTGAAACTTCCGGATGGGAAATGGGAAACCATTCCGATGGGGGTATTTGAAATCAGTGAGGCGAACAGGCATATCAAGACGATTGAACTGACGGGTTATGATTATATGCTCCGCTTTGACAAGACGGCATCCGTGGATGCGTCCAGCGGGACGCCTTTTGAATTCCTGTCCTATGCCTGTGAGAAATGCAATGTGCAGCTGGCGCACACGCAGGAAGAGGTGGAAGCCATGCCGAATGGTGTGGAACTGCTTGGCATTTACCCGGACGGGAATATTGAGACATACCGTGACCTGCTTTTCTATCTGGCACAGACGCTAGGAAAGGTTTGCCAGATTAACAGGGAAGGCAGATTGGAACTGATAGCTTACGGGGATGTCCCTGTGGTAGTCGTGGGGACTGAGCACAGGTTTTCAAGCTCTTATTCTGATTTTGTTACCAGGTACACGGCAGTGTATTCGACCAACGAGGTGGAAGCCAAATTGGAATATTACTGTCTGGATCCGGATGACGGGCTCACGATGAATTTAGGAATCAACCCGCTTTTACAGTACGGGCTCCAAAATACAAGAGAGAATATCATCACAAATATCCTAAACAGTGTTGCGGCAATTAATTATGTGCCGTTTGATTCGGATACGATAGGGAATCCGGCGCTTGACCCTATGGATGTGATCCGGTTTATCGGAGGCCATGCGGATCCGGATTCCATCAGCTGTATCACGAGCATCACCTATAAGATTAATGGAAGACAGACCTTAAAGGGAGTGGGCAAAAACCCGCTCCTTTCTTCTGCGAAGAGCAAAACAGATAAAAATATTATCGGACTTTTAAACCAGGTGGAGACAAGCAAGTTTGTCATCTGTTCATATGAGAACCCTGCGGAGATTGAAGTCGGGGAAGAACTGGTAAGAATCATAAATGTGACCTTTGCATCAATAGAGTCCACAAGCGCACTGTTCATTGGAAGCATTAACTGTGAAGTGACGTCGGAGGAAGAAACTATGCGGGAGGAATATATTGTAAGTCACGAAGTTCCCACAGTGGAGAGCATTATCAGCCGGGCGGTTGCGTTGGCAAAACACACGGATGCGGAGGAAGTGCTGAATGTAGCAGACAGTGAAGCTTTGGGTGGGATACCGGAAGTGGTCTACGAGACAGTGGAGGATGTAGTATCGTTTCCTGTCACAGAAAAGAAAAATCCGATAGTAACATTCATTTATAAAATTGATGACACTTGGATTGAGGAATATTCACCAAAGCAGAAGGTGATTGACGGGAATAACATCTTTGCCCTGCTTTACCCAATGGGCGGGCTTGGGGCAAACAGTGCAAAGACGTTGGAAGTCTATATGAAGGCAGAAGGAGGTCTGCTGAGGATTGCCCCGGCAAACTGTAAGGCAGCTGTGGCTGGTTCCGGCATTGCAAGCGGCTATGCGGAGTGGGATGGAAAGATTGTTGTTGAGGAAAATGTGGGTATTTATGCAATGGAACAGGCAGCCATGTCTGTAAGGAAAATGGATGGCATCGTGAATATCAAGACGATGGATGAGACAGCTTACGGATTTATGGATTCTCTTGGATTGATACGGCTGGACAGTACCATGAGTCTGTTCGGACTGTCAGATACGGCAGTGATTTCAGATACGGAATAGGAGGTCAGGATTTATGTTGGAAGGAAGAACAAGGATTGAACTGAAAGATGTCCATACGGGGAAGGTGGATGTGACGGAAGAGAAAAACATGGTAACGAATGCCCTGCAGTACATCTTCAATCCTATGGGATATGTGAAGGCAGCTGACCCGATGGTGACAGCTGAATATGTGAATTATTATACGACACTGACAGGCGGGCTGCTGCTCCTTAACAAGACATTGGCCGAGGCTGCTGACAGCCTGTCCCTGCCAGGGGATGTGGAACAGACGGGATGTGCGGTTTACGGCCAGCAGAATACATCCTCCCAGACACTTCGGGGAAATTATAATGCCACAGAATCTGAGGTTGACATTGAAAACCGGAGGATCAAGTATGTGTATGATTTTGACACGGCAGAGGGGAACGGCACCATTGCCTGTGTTGCGCTGACCCATGCGCTGGGCGGATACAGCAATCGGGGGCTGGTTGAAGAACCGACAAGGGGGCTTTATCCATTCTACAAAAATATTGGGAACGGTCTTCTGCGGCTGACCGGGAGCAGCAGTGCCATAGGCGCCTATGACAGGACAATTTCCTACAGTACTTATGGCACGGGCTATAAGTGGATTATCAAGATTGACGCGGCCACAGACAGTGTATATTACTTTACGGTTACGAGCACTACTTCCATTAAGATATGGAAGTACCGGGCAAATATCAATACAATTTCATTGTTTGACAGACCAGGGGCGGCAAGGACACTGCAGGAAGAGATAGAGGTAACTTTTACCCAGGCAATTAACCAGCAGTTCTTTTCCTACAATTATGACGAAGAAACAGATAAGCTGTATATCATTTCAGCATCGTCCTATTATATTGCGAACAACGCTTCTTTTATGGTAACGGAGATTGACTTGGCAAATGGTTTTGAAGTAAGGCAGTATTCAATGCAGAACAGGTGTGGAAGCAACATGAGGATTTGTTACGAAAGGAGCGACATCTACTGTTACCGTGGATACTTGTATTTCCAGAACTATGGATACAGCGTTAATTACTATATCTACCGTCAGGAGATTGGAAATTCTGCAAACATCCAGAAGATTGATCTGGCGGTAAGGCAGTCTCACCCAACGATGGCAAGGGACGGAATCTTGTATTACGAGTATCCTTCCACCTATTCAGGAAGCTACTGTTGCTATGTGGTGAATACAGAAACATTTACCATGCGTATGCCAGAAACATATGGATTGTATGATGGGAGCGGCAGGCAGCACGTTCCGGTGATTGGACACCCTCTGACGTATTACCTGTCTTGTGGTTCTAACAATGGGACGTTTGCGATACGCACGGATTATCTGGCAACTATTAACAACCTTGGAACGCCTGTCGTGAAGACAGCGGATAAGACTATGAAGGTTATTTATACCCTGCAGGAGACATAGATGGGAGAGTAAAGGCAGGGGATTTCCCCTGCCAAAGTCAAAACAATGGGTAACTGCAGGAAAATCTGGTGATGGATTATCTGTGGGAAGAGGAAGAATATTCTGACAAGGATTCTGCAACCATCGACAGGGTGTCTTCCAATTTCTTCAACTCCGCTTTGCGGTGTTTCAGTTCCGCTTTTAGTGCCTGTTGTTCCTGCATTTTCAGTTCGGCATCAGTCAGCGGTCTGATGCGGATGGAATTTTTTTCATACTCAAGAATCAGCGGTGTGCCGATTGTGAAGCCAAGCTGTTCAAGCCATTTGCCTTCCATTTGGATTTTGGGTACGGCTCCCTGGGAATAGCGGTTAGTGTAGACAACTTTAATATTTTTTGATTTCATACGGTAATGCCTCCTTAAATTATTCTGCTTCAGTTCCAATGCCCGATGGGGCGGTTTGGGGTAGTGTTATTAATCACTCTAAAGTCACAGAATAGCAAGTTGGTTGGGAGGCATATACCAGACAAATATCACAGGGGAAAATTGTGTAATATACACAATGCAAATCAGGAAACAGGCATCTCTACGGAGGTGCTTTTTTCACTTTATAGGAAATTGCGATTTTTGAGGAGAGAAAAAGAACAAGAGTTTACCGAAC
>NZ_SRYA01000085.1 GCF_004793545.1 Petralouisia muris
TGCGCAGGCGGATTAAAGATGAAGCCTTTATTGAGCTGATTTGGAAATTCCTCAAAGCAGGGTATATGGAGGACTGGGAATATAATGCTACGTTCAGCGGCATAGCCCAGGGTTCTGGCATCAGCCCAATCCTTGCAAACATCTACCTTAATGAGTTTGACCGATTTATGGAGGGCTACAAAAAGGGATTTGATAAAGGTACGGGCAGAAAAAGGAACAATGAGTATTCCAGAAAACAGTCATACCGCCAAAGGTGCAAAGCCAAAATCCGAAAAGAATGGGATGGCTACACTGACACAGAAAAGCAGGAAGCGGTACGCCGACTGTCAGAGTTAAAGAGAGAGTTCCAGAAAATCCCTATGGGAGACCCAATGGACACAGGTTATAAGCGGATTCAATATGTACGGTATGCCGACGATTTTCTTATCGGCGTAATCGGAAGCAAAGAGGACGCTGAAAAGATAAAGTACGACATGGGGAGATTCTTTGAGGAAACGCTGAAACTGGAATTATCTGCGGAAAAGACACTCATCACGAACAGTGACGACAAAGCGAGGTTTCTCGGCTATGACGTTACGGTATGCAACGACAGTGCGCTGAAAAAAGCCAAAGGAAAAGGGACTGTTAAAGCCTACACCGGCAAAATCAAACTGTACCTGCCAAAAGAGAAATGGGTGGGGAAACTGTTAAATTACGGTGTGCTGAAAATCGTGTCAAGGGCAGGGGAAAAAGAAGTCTGGAAGCCGTTACAGCGGAACGACTATATTTTCCTGCCAGTGCATGAAATGGTACGGAAATATAATGCGCAGATTCGGGGGATTTACAATTACTACCGCCTTGCGAGCAATGTCTCCGTATTGAATAAGTTCCACTATGTTATGGAATACAGCCTGTACAAGACCGTTGCGGCAAAATACCGTATCACAATGACAAAAGCAAAGCTCAAATATACCAAAAACAAAGAGTTTAGAGTGCCGTACAAAACACAGAAAGGTACAAAGTATGCAGTCCTCTATAATGAGGGATTCCGCAGGGTGAAATATGCCCTTGGGAGTTATACAGACATCATACCCGAATGTGAGCAGATGAACAAGCCCAAAGAACTATTTTTCAGATATAAGGCGAATGTCTGCGAAATGTGCGGCGCATACGTGCCAGCGGTTAAAGTGTATCAAGTAAAGAGTATGAGCGACCTTGATGTTAATACAGAATGGGGAGCGATTATGAACAGGAAGAAAAGAAAAACGCTTGTAGTGTGTGGAGACTGCTATGACAGAATCCATAAATAATTGTAGAGGATGTATAGTGGGGAGCCGTATACATCGAGAGGTGTACGTGCGGTTTCGGGGCGAGGGTTCGGAAACCTGTTGTCGTGAGACAGTAAGGCGCCGGATTCTTAGCCTACAACCAGAAGATCCCCAATTTTGAACACCTGATATCGGTGATCCGCAGCAGGGAGATATCCGCGCATGTGATTGTCCAGACACAGAGCCAGCTCAAGGCAGTATATAAAGACCACGCGGAAACGATCACCGGGAACTGTTCCTGTGTCCTGTTTCTCGGGAGCAAGGAGCAGAGCATGCTCAAGGAGATTTCAGCCCTGCTCGGCAAGGAAACGATAGATACATTCAATACATCTGACACACGGGGAAGCCAGCGCAGTTATGGTTTGAATTATCAGAAACTCGAAAAAGAACTGATGACGCCCAATGAACTTGCAGTGATGGACGGGGCAAATGTATCCTGCAGGTGCAGGGTGTCCGTCCTTTCTTCTCGGATAAATTTGACATCACAAAACACCCGCAGTACAGATACCTGTCAGATGCAGACCCAAAGAATGCATTTGACGTGGCGGGATATTTAAAGCGCCGCCTGAAAGTAAGGCCGGAGGATGAGTATGAAGTTTTTGACCCCGGAATGCCGCCGGATACCGGCGGTTCCAATGTCTGAAAAACAGGCTGCCGCCAGTAAAAAAGAGCAGGGAGTGATGATTATGGAGTGCAGGATACGCTCACCCACCAGGCGGTGATGTTTCTGCATTACAACTGAATATGGAACTTAAAAAACGAAGGGCTTTTGGTATTTATGGCTGCTTTTCAGAGCAGTTCCAGATACAGGAGCCCTCTCTTTTATCTCAAAAAAATTATGAAAGGAAAAGAATCCAGATCCTGAGATACGCAGGTTTAGAACGGCAGGACTACTGAAATATATAATCTGTGCCCGGTTTGAATTGTGGCGGAACGACAAAATAAGGTGTTTCGGGGGTTTGAGTTTCGTAAATTTTTATGGATTTCTTTACATCAGCTATTGATACTTTGCAGGTACTTGTGATTGCGCTGGGCGCAGGACTCGGTGTATGGGGTGTGATTAACCTCCTGGAAGGTTACGGCAACGACAACCCAGGTGCAAATGCTCATGTACGGTAAAGAAGCAAGCAACCGAAAACAAGAGATAGACCGCCAGCACCACACTATTCCGAACCAAAGAAGATAAAAACCAAAAGACAAGCATTGTGAAAATGTGCATAACAGGATATGGAATCATGGATAACTCTATTCACAGCACATGGAAAAGCTAAAGTGCAGCTTTCCCACGTCCTGCAAACAGAGTTACCCACAATTCCATAAGACAGCCGGTTATACACATTACCAGCAATGCCGACTACTATGAAATCTCCCTATCTTTTTATAAATTCTTAAATTTTCATTAGGGTATTGCATTATCACCTACAAAGTGTTAAGATGAATACATACCCACAAAATGTTAAGATAAAAGGAGGACAAAATGGCACAGCAAATTTCTGAATCCGAATTGGTACTAATGAAAATCATCTGGAAGAACGGAGGGGCGGCTTTATACTCCCTCATCATGGAGGAATTGGAAAAAGACAAAAACGAATGGAAAAACAACACCGTACTCACTCTGCTTTCCCGTCTGGGCGAAAAAAATTTCTTGAAAGTCAAAAAAATCGGCAGGAAGAATGAGTATGTGGCTACGGTAACAGAAGCAGAATACCAGACCATGCAGACCCACAGCTTTCTTGATAAAGTCTATGGCGGGAATGTGAAAAACTTAGTGTCAACCTTGTTGCGACAGGATATTCTTTCGGCAGACGAATTGAAAGAGATTGAAACATTTTGGAGAAAAGAAAATGAATGAGTTTATAAAAATACTATTGTCGTTGTCTGTTTCCGGCGCACTGTTACTGCTTCTCATTTTGGGATTGAAGCCGCTGTATAAAAATAAATTCAGCAAGCGTTGGCAGTATTATATCTGGATAGTTGTTGCTTTGCGGTTTCTGATTCCCTTTACTCCCGACATTACGATTGTTGGAAGCCTGTTTGAAAAATTCGACACGGCAGCAATAACAAATGAAATCCCTACAAGCCCCAATGTACCCATTCCCGCAGATACGGGTAACAAAGCAGAGCCGACACAGACAAACCGGGAAATAACCACCGCTGCCATGCGTGAGCCATTTAACAAATATGTCTGCCTGTTTTTTATCTGGTTAGCATTGGCACTGGTTTTATTTGTCCGTAAGATAACGGTTTATCAGGGATTTATCCAATACATCAAAGCAGGAAATAAAGAAGTGTCGGATATAAAAATCTTGAATCTGCTATCTGATTGTGAAGAAAAACTGAATATCAAGACAAGGGTAGAACTATCCTGTAATCCACTGATTGCTTCCCCTATGCTGATTGGTTTCTTTCGACCAAGAATCATTTTGCCTGTTGGCGAATTGGAAGATAAAGAGTTGTCTTATATCTTTGTGCATGAGCTAACCCACTACAAGCAGAGGGATATGTTTTACAAATGGCTGATACAGATTGTTGTGTGCGTCCATTGGTTCAATCCTTTTGTATATCTGCTGGAAAAGGAAGTGAATAAATCCTGCGAATTGTCATGTGATGAAAAAGTCATAGCTGTACTTGATGACAAAGGAAAGCGGGAATATGGGGACACATTGGTTTCCTTTTTGAAGTCAACCAATCTCTACAAAAATTCTTTAGCTTCCGTCACTTTGACAGAGGGGGCAGAACAGTTAAAAGAAAGGTTAGGTGCTATTATGAATTTCAAGAGTAAGACGAAAACAATTCGGGTTTTGACTGTTATATTAACTCTTTTTATTTTATCTGGTGCGGTTTTTATCGGTGGTTATTCCGTTTCTGCTGCTACCGATTCTAAAGGAACAAGTAAATCGTCAATACCAGAAAAAAAAGGCAATGGAAAAAGCAAGTATATTTATGATGAAAATTTAGGGTATGGCTGGTATTTAGACGATGAAAATTTAGATAATAATGATTTGGAAAATGCTAATTCCTACCAATATTCTTATACGCAAAATGGATATTATTGCAATTCTTATATTATTGAAATGGGTTGGAACTTATACGCTAAAAATCAAGATTATTATGGTGCAACAGAAATTGTCTTTGAGGACGAATCAAAAATGACAGTATATTTTTCTGATTCGGTAAAAGATTATCTGAATGACAGAGAAACTATTTCGGCAATAGAAGAATTGATTTATTCTCTGAAAAACACAGATATTAGTCCGGCAATAGAGATGCCTTTGATTATAAGTATAACGCCTGTTGTGGCTGATGATATACCAGGTTTGACGGAACAATATTTTCAAAATGAGGACTTAATTAGATTTTCCGCACTCTTTTCAGTATTAGACGAAACAACCCAAAAAGATTACTACAAGAAAGTATATGACGCTGATAAAATTGCACTGTTTTCAACCATTATACAAGATATGGACACAGATTTGGTTTTACAGTATGTAGATAAATCAGAACAGGATAACAAAACAAACTTCTTTGCCGTGCTTTCAAATTATATGCCATTAAGTGACTTAAAACGCTATATCGAAAAATACTATGAAAATAATAATATTGCCCGCTTTACAATTTTGCTTGATTGCATGACAAAGGAAGAAAAGCAGGAATGGCTGAAAAGAGCGCAGACAGATAGGAAAACTAACTTTGTCGCTGTCTTATCTAATGAATTGCTTGATTAAAATCACAAGGCATGAAATGAGATCACGGGAGGCCGGGGGGTTACTTTCGCTACAGGAATGCCCGTGAGCAATTCCATGGTAGAACTTTATGCCATGATGCGTTATCTTCAGTGCGACATGCTTGAACAGGGCTATGAGGACAGCACGGGGAAGGTCCGCAGCCTGAAACACTTTGACAACTGGGCGGCGACATTCGGAGAGCAGGTGACGGCGGTGTAACTCAAACCGGAGGGCACGGGTTCCGCCTTAAAACCCGTTTTGCCCGCTTCTATAACCTGCCGGAGCTTATCAGCCGCTGGAAGGAAGCCGCCGACATACAGACCGCGGACATGCTGAAACTGCCTGTGCCGGAAGAGGAATACATCACGGTACAGACAGAGCCGAGCGAGGCGCAGAAGCTGATGGTAAAGGGGCTTGCAGACCGCGCTGAAAAGATACGGAAAGAGCGTATCGACCCGCGGTTGGACAACATGCTCAAGGTGACATCGGACGGGCGGAAGCTTGCGCTCGACCAGCGTATCATGAACCCGCTCCTCCCGGACGATCCGGGCAGCAAGGTCAACGCCTGTGTGGACAATGTATTCCAGATCTGGCAGGAGAGCACGCCGCAGAAGGGGACGCAGCTCATTTTTTCCGACCTCTCGACACCAAAAGGGCGTGCGGAGACCAGCAGTACCAGAAAGAATGCACCAGAAGCGTCTGTGGATATGGAAAACGGACAGACAGGGGAAGAGACGGCAATGGAGGCGAGTGTTTATGAGGATATAAGAAAAAAACTAATCGCAAAGGGCATTCCGGCGGAACAGATTGCTTTTATACATAGTGCCGGCACGGAAGCGCAGAAGGCGGAGCTTTTTGCAAAAGTCCGCAGCGGCCAGGTGCGCGTGCTCCTTGGAAGCACGCAGAAAATGGGCGCGGGGACAAACGTGCAGACAAAGCTTGTCGCGTCCCATGACCTCGACTGCCCATGGCGTCCAGCGGATGTAGGACGGATTTTGCGGACATTCAAAATAAAAAAGAATGTGGAGGTAACAGACAATGGCAAAGACGATTTTTGAAGAACTGGGTGGCAGATACGAGCGACAAGGAGATTACTTAATACCATGCTTAATTGTACCCGTCGAAGAAGAACAGCCGATAGGCGCATGGGGACAGCGGCATCTGGACTATCTGAAGCAGTACCGCAAGGTTACATACACCAATCTTTTCACAAGCGGCAAACTCAATGCTTACCTTGCCGACATTGACAGGCAGGCACAGGAACGCTTTGAAAGGCTCATAGAGGGCATGAAACAGGCACAGGGCATAACGGAATGCCTAAAGGAAGAAAATGCCCTAGAATGGACAGGGCGGCTCAATAACATAAGGGATTGTGCAAGGGAGATTGTGAACGAAGAAATTATTTATGTATAGTTAATCAAAAGCAGCGGGGAGAAATCTTCGCTGCTTTTTAGATATGTATGAGGTTAAAATTTTTGGTATAATAGAGAATGATTTTTGGTTGAATAAAAGATAAATTTATGTATTGACTCTCTCGTAGCGTAACGGTTTAGGATAAGATTGGAAGGAGGAAATAATGAAAACAGTCAAAGACGTGTCAGAGATAAGCGGAGTAAGCATAAGAACATTAAGATATTATGATGAGATTGACTTATTAAAGCCAACGGAATTGTCAGATGCGGGCTATCGCTTATACGACAATAAAGCATTAGAAAGATTGCAGGAAATTATGTTCTTTAAAGAATTAGAGATACCATTGGAAGATATAAAGAAAATAATGGACAGTCCTAATTACGATAAAGAACAGGCTTTATTAACTCAAAAGAATTTATTGGAGCAAAAGCGAAATCGGCTAAATGGGATTATTGAGTTAATATCAGACGTGATGAAAGGAGTTAATACTATGAGTTTTAAGGCATTTAGTAACGAAGAGATTCAGGAAATTTTAGACCATATGTTGGGATGTATGTCAAAAGAATCACTGAAACAGCAGATACAAAAATATGGGAGCGAGGAAAAATATCGGGAATATTTAGCAGCAGGCTTTTCAAATGAACAAGCCATTGCAGACGTTTTTAAATGGTATGGCAGTAAAGAAAAAGCAATGGAAGCTATTATGCAGTCAACTGGTGATGTTAAGGAATTTAAGCAGGAGCAGGACAAAAATACTGAAATATATAAAAAGTTTATGGTGGCAAAAGAAATTGGTGACGCTAATGTAGAAAAAGAAGCAGTCGAGCAGCTTGCGGAAAATTATAAGGAGATGTTTAAACTTGACAATGCCAGAAGCATACTTTTGGATTTAGCAAGTGAGTATTTGCAAAAACAGAAGTTGGCGGAAGCTACAGACAGCCAATTTGGAAACGGTTGTTCTGAATATGTTGCATATACGATTAAAAAGTATTATGGTGTTTAATTTCGTTGTAAACGTAGATAAATCCCTATGTCAAAAGGATTTGACATGGGGATTTTGGCTAAAGTCAAATTCTTTTGGTAGAAGCTGGGTTTGTTGAATGATAAGATTCTGGTGGTTCAGGGATACTATTCAATCGACAAACTAAGAAAGGAGGAAGAAAGTTGGAAGTTGGCGCACAAATAAAAAAATATCGCAGTAATATGGGGATTTCCCAAGAAGAACTGGCAGAAAAGGTCTATGTGAGCAGACAGACCGTTTCTAATTGGGAAACGGGGAAAAACTATCCAGATATTCATAGTGTATTACTGCTAAGTTCTGTATTCAACGTATCTCTTGACCAACTAATTAAAGGAGATGTTGAAATTATGAAAAAAGAAATCAAGGAAACAGAAATTAAAAAGCTCAATAAATATGGCGGTATATATGCTGTAAGTTTGATTCTAGCAGTCATTTCACTTGTCCCGTTTATAGTTTTGATGGACTGGTATGGGCTGATTCCGTGGAGTGTGGTGTATGCAATTGCAGGATATTTTGCTTTTAAGACGGAAAAAGTCAAAAAAGAAAATAATATTTCAACATATAAGGAAATCGTTGCTTTTACGGAAGGAAAAAGATTAGATGAGATAGAGGAACAGCAGGAAAATGGAAAACGTCCATATCAAATTATACTGCTTATGCTTGGAAGTGCTGCGATAGCTTTTATTGTGGTTTACTTGATGGCAAAGCTTTTCTCTCTGTGAGCAACGTAGTTTATTGGTTTTATTTCTTTTGATAAAGGTAAGGTCAATGTCCACCAAATAAAAAAACAGTGCGATGGCGGGCAGGGAGAAACAGGCAGAGATAAGGTCGGTAATGGATTTACTGGATGAGATTGAAAGCGAAACTCTGCATTTTGCGTTAGTCACAGTGGACAGGCGCACATTACAAATCGTCCTGCTGAAAATGCAGGGTTACTCTACAAAAGAAATAGCCCCGCTTGTGCATTTGACGTCAGGGGCTGTCTATGCGAGATTGGTTCATTTGCGTAAGAAGCTGCGTAAGATTTTAAACAATGCAGCCTAGTTTTCTGTGAGATGTTGGGTGAGAGGTCAAAGACTTCTCACTCATTCTTTATATATGGTATCTCTTTATATGTTCTCTAATGGAATTATACAGAAGTCTTTTTTCCAGAGCATAATGTGAGGTATATAGCGGTCAATGACGGCGTGGACACCTTGAATAAATCGGCGATGGACATTATGCCATTCCGCAACATCCTAAACGAAATGTATTCAGCTGATGTGTCAGTCAAGATAAAATCAGCGTACCGAGCAAGGTGTTAGCAGGGGAAATTCATGGGGACGTATGCGCCCTATGGGTATATCAAAGACCCTGCCGACCACAACCATCTGCTGATTGACGATAAGGTGGCGCACGTTGTAAGGGAGATATTCGACCTTGCATTGGCGGAAAATGGACTTGCAAAAATCCGTAAACACATCAACAGTCAGCACGTTTTATGCCCTGCCGCTTATGCGGCGGAGCGTGGGGAAACAGGGTATGAACGGCACTTTGAGGATAACGAGGAAAACCGCTATATATGGAGCGAGAACAGCGTGAGGGGCATTTTAAGAAGCCCGATATATGCGGGAAACCTTGCAGGCTACAAGCGGATTGCCGCCAACATGAAAAGCAAGAAAAAGACCGTCTAAGCTGCCAGAAGAATGGGAAGTGATACCCGACACCCATGAGGGCATAGTCACACAAGAAGAATTTGATATTGTCCAACAGCTTATGACGAGCCGTGGGCGGGAACAGAACGCAGGGGGATTTGAGAATATTTTTGCAGGCGTTATCAAGTGTGCGGACTGCGGCTATGCTTTGCGGGCGATGAGCGCAAACAGGAGGAAACGGCCCGACATCATCGACTGCGTACAATACACCTGCAATAATTATGGCAGGTATGGCAACGTCATGTGTACCGCACACGCCATTGAAGCGAGAGATTTATTCAACGCCGTCCTTGCCGACATCAACCGTTTTGCTGATATGGCGGTGAATGATGAACGGGCGGTAAGGGCGATTGAGAAGCGGCTCACAGAAACAGACCAGAGCAAGGCAAAGGCAATGGAGAAAGAACAAAAGAAGCTGAACAAACACCTTGCGGAGCTTGACAGGCTGTTTTCTTCTCTTTATGAGGATAAGGTCATGGAGCGTATCACCGAGCGGAATTTTGAGATGATATCGGGGAAATACCAGAAAGAACAGCTTGAAATCGAAATACGGTTGAGGGAAGTAACGGAAACGCTCAATGAAAGCTACGAAATGATGTTAAAGCTCTGTTTATGCGTGTCACAGGGAATCCCCTTGTGGGATATGCCCACACAGGAAGGGGATGTGCTTTACCTCTGCATTGAGGACACGTTCTGCCGCATACAAGGCAGGTTGTTCCACTTGCCGGATGAAGCCAGTAACAGGCTTCATTTTGCCGTAGCGAGCAGCAGGCTCATTGTCATTGATACCTTGCAGAAAGTCCGCACCGCTTCCAAAGACAGCGCCTATGCCAGCGATTACGAGAATATTTCCCTCATCAAAGACTTTGCAGATAGGCATTCATTAGCGGTCATTGTCGTACACCATATCCGAAAGCAGAATGATAGCGATGTGTTCAACAAAGTGTCTGGCACGACAGGATAAACGGGGAGTGCGGATGCCACCTTTGTTCTGGAAAAAGAGAAACGGGCATCCAATGCTGCAAGGCTGTATGTGGCGGGCAGGGATATGCCCTATCAGGAGTTCACGATCCACTTCCATGATTGCAGTTGGGAACTGGTGGAACGGAAAGAGCAGGAACAGCTTGCAAAGGAATCCGTACCAGATGTCCTTTTTCGGCTGGTAGATTTCATGCAGGGCAGGGAGGAATGGTCTGGCATAGCCATGGAGCTTTTAGCCGTTATGGGGGAAACGGAAACTGCCCCGAACGTCTTAACCAAATGGATGAATGAACACCGTTTGGGATTCCTGTGCGAAAACCATATCCGTTATGACTTCCACCGTAACTGTTACCCTTCGGGAGAACGCCCTATAAACGCAAAATGCAGGCATGGGATTTCCCCGCCGCTTGCGGCATGTCCATCCACTCCTGCGGTCAGAAAAATCGAAAGATTTTTCCGACTGTGTTTACAGGGTGTAACTACACTTTGCTTCGCAAAGTCGTGTGCCAGACGTTCCCTCGACTCCATGAAAGCAGGGCTTACGCCCTGCCCCATCCTGCGCCTTACGGCTTCGGATGGAAGAATGTCGGCATAACAGTGACAGCCATGACAGACGGCAGGGGTATCCCCAAAACACCGTCACCACCGTCACAGCCGTCATGCAACTAAGAACCTACCCGCCGAAGAAAGGAAAATTGACTATGCCCTATGCAATTTTACGTTTCCAAAAACGCAAGGCAGGCGGCGTTGCGGCTTGCGAACGCCACAACGAGCGGAAGAGAGAAGCCTATAAAAGCAATTCCGACATTGACGTGGGACGCTCTAAAAACAATTACCATCTCATAGCACCGCCAAAATACACCTACAAGAAAGAGATAAACTGAATGGTGGCTGAAGCAGGGGGCAGGACGAGGAAAGACAGCGTGATGATGGTGAAAACGCTCATCACCGCTTCGCCCGAATTTATGAACAGCTTGCGGCTCGAAGAACAAAAAGTCTATTTCCAGACGGCTCTTGATTTCATGTCGGAACGTGTGGGGAAGAAAAATATCATCTCTGTAGTCGTCCACATGGACGAGAGAACACCCCATATGCACCTGTGCTTTGTGCCGCTTACGCCAGACAACAAGCTGTCAGCAAAGTCTATCTTAGGCAACCAAAAGAGTCTTTCCGAGTGGCAGACCGCCTACCATGAGTGTATGTCCGCACGGTGGAATCAGCTTGAAAGAGGTCAGTCCTCAATGGAAACGAAGCGGAAGCATATCCCCACATGGCTCTATAAGTTGGGCGGCAGGCTGGATAAACAGTATGAGGAAATCGTGTCTGCCCTCTCCGACATCAACGTCTTTAACGCAGGGAAAAAGCGTGACAAGGCTCTGGAAATGATTGCGGCATGGCTCCCAGACGTGGAGAAATTCTCTAAGGAAATCGGGAAACAGCAGGAGTATATTGACAGTTTGAAAGAAAAAATCGGGCAGGAATCCGATTATGCGGGGCATATGCGTGATGAAAAGTACGAGCAGGAACTAAAGGTACAGAAAGCCAACCAGAGGATATTTGAGTTGCAGAAAACCAATGAGCAGATGGGGCGGCTGCTCAGGGGAATCCCGCCAGAGGTATTTAGAAGAATTGCAGAAATCAAATAAAAACAGGTCAAAAGAAAGGTAGGAGTTGAAGGGTTAAATTGTTTGACAGGATGATGCAGACAGGCATAAAGCCAAAGGAGAAAGGCATCCCGCAGGGCTGTTTCATAGAAAAAGACGGTCAGGCATTCTTTGTCTGCGGCAATGATATTATCTGTTTTAAAGAGCATTTCAGTGATAAAAAGCAGACTGTGGAAAGGCTTGCGGAGAACGTCATGCGGTATGAGAGGAAAAGATCTGCTTAAATAAATGCCGCTGGCGATGGAAAATCAGTCTGCCCCATGTTATAATATATTCATGTAAGCAGTGTATTGTGGCAGGCTGTTTCCAAAGGACAGGAGGTTAAAATAAGTGAAACAGCAGCAATACAATACAGCGTTATATATGCGTTTAAACCGTGACGATGAAAAATCGTGCGGGGTTACCAGAACGGCACAAGGGAGCGTTATGTGGAGGATGAAAATTCAGAGACGGGTTTTGGCAAAATGACAATGGAAGAAGAATTAAGCAGGCTTGACCGGGCATTCCAGAAGATGGCGGACAGAGCGGATGCAAGGAAATGATTGAGGGCGAGTTTAAGAGGCTCAGAACTGAAGGAGGGAAAGGGCTTTTCTCGAATGCCTCTAAAAAGCCGCAGGGGACAGATGGGGATGCCCCGGAAACAGCCGGGCAGAAAATGAAAAGGCTGGCGCAGGAATGGAAGGATGCTTACAAGACTTCCGATTCTAAGGAAAGCGGCATGGAGAAAGTGTTATCCATGCTGAATAATATGTTTGGCATTCGTAAAGAGGCGTAATTGGATATACAGGTATAATCTTTACACCCTATTTCGCAGAGGCGCATAAGGCTTTGCATTTGCGGTCTGCCCGGAGGTGAGGGGGAGTGTATATATAAGGCAATGAACCGCTCGGACTTATTGCGAGGGAGCGGGTGTGGTTCTGAACGACAGAGGGGCTGCAATAAAAAATAATGGAGGATTGAACGAAATAGGGATTAACGGAATAGGAACAGCGGGATATCCGCTGACAGGATACACGGAAAGGAAGATGGAAAGAAGTGCGGAACCCGGAACGGTGGGATTCATGGAAACGGTGGAAGAAAAGGCGGCGCAGGGGAAAGCAGCCGACCAGGACGAGAAAGCCTTTGAGATGGTCGGACGGGGCGCCCCGCGGGAAGTGAAGGATGCGTGGATGGATATACACCCAGGAGCATAGAGGTTCAGCAGGCCCGCATCAAAGAAGGGGAATTTTACGGAATCTACTTTAATGAGTACCGCTCCTTAAAGAATGGCCAAGGGGCAGAGCTGGAGGAACTGCCGGATTATCTGGAAGAGAAGCCGTCTTTTGACAGAAAAGCATAAATAGGGGTATCCGGCGGATCGGGGAATAAATAAAACAGCTTTTGGAAGAGGTATCATATGAAAAAGAACACTATTTTATGGATGGCGGCTTCGATGGTGGTTATGCTGGCGTTTCCGTGGCTTGCGGTTACTTTCGTAAAAGGCGATGCAGGAATGGCGGTATGTTTTCTTCTGTTTTTTGCAGTCAATCCATTATATTCCGTGCTAATCGGAGCATTTTCTGGAAAGGACATTCGGCACTTATGGAGCCTTCCGGTTATTTCGGCTGTGCTGTTCCTCATAGGTACATGGATATTTTTTGACATGGGGGAAACAGCATTTATCCTATATGCGGCAGTTTATCTTGCCTTGGGGATAGCGGCCATGCTGATTTCCGTGTTTATCAGAAAGAAAATGCAGAAGTAACCTGACAAAGCAGGGCAGGCATCTTCGGCATTCTGGCAGATTGGGGAACCTTATAACAAGAATGTGAAGGAGTGTAAGATGTTTGATTTTATCATTGAGATGATTGCAGATATTGCAGAAATCTTTGTCGATTTGTGGGTAAACAAAGTGATAAACCGAAAGAAAAAGTAATATTGATTCTGAACATGTAAGTCAGTAGGTGGTATAAGATGGAAAATAAAATGGAGCGAATCAATGCATTGCTGGAGAAGCCATGTTTTATTATGGATTATCTTCCGGAGCAGGTAAAAGCGGACAATGGTGGGCAGTTTTTTGATGTGGAGTATTATCTGCTGAACAGCGATAAACATACAGGGCTGAAAGACAGGTTTGTTGCCGTCATTTTGAAACTGATGTGCTATTACCATGTATCTATTCTGTGGAATGAATGGGTTGACCTGCCTTCGCCGAAAATGATAGAAGAAGCAGTCTGTGAAATTATGGGGAACCATTTGGGTACGTTGAATGTATTGTTTGTGGAGGAAGATGCGTTGCTGGTTTTTGATTGGGACTGCTTAAATCTGTCAGTGTATAACCCATCAGAAAAAACGCAGTCCATTATGGAGAAAATAGCGTTTTCAGAAGGTTTGTTCTGGAGGAAGGCAGAGGTATGTAAGTGTCCTGAGAACTGCATGATGCATACATTTGTAGGCAGTGGATAGGTTCTTATAAATCATGGGCAAGTAAATGCGGGATATGCGGTTGTGCCGGGAATTTGGACTATGATATGTTTTGGTTTTTACCGGAACGGGAAACGTGACTAATACCCTCCGGAAGAAGATAACAGGATGCGGCGCAGGACGTCTATATGGGGAATAAGTTCCTCGCCCTGCGTAAAAGCGAGGTCGCCAAAGTCGCGCCGGACAGGGCTGAGCTGATGGGGAAACTCAATCAAAACATGGCGGACATGAAAGAGATACGGAAGCCGTCCATGTGTATGACGGGAACGGTGACGAGATACTGACCTACACGGCGGGCATGGGCTGGCATGAGAAGGAGTCGAAGGCGGAGACGCAGGCACACGGGGCTTTGAAGGTTGCCTACTATGATGCGTTCCGGGCGGCAAGGCAGGCTGCTGTTATTTTTTTGCCCATTTTTCGGGACGGTGTAGGAAACCATCGGTGCCGTCATCATTGAGGACAGGCGGCTAGAGGGCAACCTTTCCTGCAAAGAACGCTACCACTGCTACTCACTGGATGCCGCGGAGTTTGAAGGTGCAGCAGAGACGGCTTCTGATGCAGGCGGGAGGTATGTCCGTCAATGAGATTGCGCGGTGGGAAGGAGTGCATCACAGCGTGGTCTCAGAGACGGTATCTGCGGCACGGAAAAAATTTAAAAAGTTTTTCTGAAAAACACCCCGCCAAAGGCCCCTCTGAATCTCCGTATAGTGAGGGGAGAAAATTACGACCCTTCAGAAATCGGAGGTGGAAAGGTGAGGCACACATTAAGGATCAGTGTTTCAAAAGAATCGGCGGCAGACGGGATCGTGAGCTGCCGCAGTGTCTCCGTGAGGGAGCGTTTCCTGTGCTTCCTCTTCGGGGAGAAGCAGAGGCTGACCATTATCGTTCCGAGCGGTTCCGTCCGGGAACTGGCAGTCAGTGAAGTCATGGAAGGAGGAAACGTACATGGGAAAAGTGAAGTTACTGCCTGACGTCATCGGGGATTTACGCTCCCTAGCCGACGGCCTGCAGGCCATTGCGGATGCGGTGGCGGACAATAGCGTGGCAGAGGCGGAGATGACGACCACGAAAGAGCCGGAGGAAACAGGGAAAGCGGGCAGAAACGGGAAAACCGCAAAGAACACGGCGAAAAAGGATGCGAAAGCGGCAAAGCAGGAGCCGGAGGAGAAGCCGCTGACGTTGGAGGAAGTGAGGGCGGTGCTGGCAGAGAAGTCCCGCTCCGGACACACAGAGGAAGTGCGGGAGCTGCCGGTGGATTTCAATGAGAAGCTGTTCCGCAGGCTTGTGGATTACGCAACGGTCTATCCAGACGACAGGGTGGCGTTCACCTTCCGCAACGGAGCGGAAGTCAGCACGGAGATTTAAAGAAGGCAGCGGATTTTGGTAAAATATGATGCAGGGGCGTTGGATGCAAAAATAACGATGGCACATTCCATCCATATTACGTCACTGTTTAGACGAATAATCAAGAAATCAGACAAAACATCAAGTTATTTTAGATGACATTCCTGTTTTTCAAATATTTACGCTTGACAAAGTCTCTTTTTATTGTAAAATTGTTCTAAAAAGAACTAAAAGGAGAATGCAATGATTCCACTAAATCCATGGGAACATCAAAATGCAATCAAGGCACTTTATTCAAAATGTGTGGAAGGGGTCTGCGTAAAACATAACATTACCCGAATGGAATTGGACATCCTTCTCTTTTTAGCCAATAATCCATGTTTTGATACAGCATCAGATATTATTGAAGTCAGATATCTGTCAAAATCTCAGGTATCGTCTTCCATAAAACTTCTGGAACAGTGCGGTTATATAAGAAAAGAGTATTTGAAATGCAACCGTAAGACAGCGCATTTGAGGATATGCAAAGGGGCTATGGGCATCATCCATGATGGGCAGGCCGCGCAGGAGGAATTCATTTCAATCATGCTGGATGGTTTTTCACAGGAGGAAATTGACAGCATGAAAAAACAAAATGATCGTATCCTGCGCAATATCAATACTTATCTGAAAGGGAAGGAGGCAGAATAATGTTAAAATTTTTCATTTGTTTTATTGCAGGAATTGGAGCCGGACTTGGAACGGGGTTTGCGGGGATGAGCGCCGCCGCTGTAATCAGTCCTATGCTGATTACTTTTCTGGGGCTTCCGGCATATGAGGCAGTCGGTATTGCACTAGCGAGTGATGTTCTTGCAAGTGCCATAAGCGCATACACTTATGGGAAAAATAAAAATCTTGATATTCGCAATGGCCTTGTAATGATGGTGACCGTTCTGATTTTTACATTGGTGGGGAGCTTTGCCGCAAGCCGCATTCCGAATACCACTATGGGCAGTTTCTCCGTATTCATGACATTGCTCCTCGGAATCAAATTCATTGTAAAGCCTGTTATGACGACAAAAGAATCCATGCAGTCGGCCAGCGGAAAAAAGCGTTTCCTACAGTCAGTTGCCAGCGGAATAGTTGTCGGGTTTATCTGCGGTTTTGTAGGTGCGGGCGGCGGAATGATGATGCTTCTGCTCTTGACCAGCCTGTTAGGGTATGAATTGAAGACCGCTGTTGGGACAAGTGTGTTTATCATGGCTTTTACGGCCTTTACAGGCGCTGTCAGTCATTTCGCCATAGGCGGTATGCCGGATGTATGGTGCCTGCTGTTCTGTGTGGCATCCACACTGCTCTGGGCGAGGATTGCCGCCAAATTCGCAAATAAAGCCAGCGCAGCGACATTAAACCGTGCAACTGGCGTTGTGCTGGCTGTTCTGGGAGTGGTCATCCTGACAGTGAATTACTTGAAATAATGAAATCAGAAATCTGCCGTTTAAACCATTCGGCAGGTTTCGTGCCTGTGCCGCCCTGCAAGCCATTTTTTTAGTAGCAAGGCGAGAGCAGGTATCTCCGCGCCCCATCTGTACGAGCAGCGGATAAGGGAGCTGTTCCACAGGCTTGTGGATTACGCAACGGTCTATTCGGCTGACAGGGTGGTGTTCACCTTCCTCAATGGTGTGGAAGTCGGGACGGAGATTTAAAGGAGGAAGTGGCGGGCAGATTCCGGATATTCTCAGATATCCAGCCCGCTGTTTTTGCGTATGGAAATATACAAAGAATAGAGGCATAATTTTAATGCTGGGAACGTCCGGCAAAACAAAATATCAGGAGGGATACTGTAAAGAAGAAAATAGTTGCAATCAATGCCAGTCCGCGTAAAGGGTGGAATACGGACATAATAGTGACGGAAGCAGCAAAAGGTGCTGAGAGTGCAGGAGCACATATTGAAAAAAGAGACCTTTACAAAATGGAGAAGTTTACTGGCTGTATATCATGCTTTGGGTGCAAAAGAGAGAAGAATCTTGGGCGATGTATTTATAAAGATGGACTGGCTCCGGTACTTGATATGAAAGGCTGTTTTTTCAGTATATAACTTATAATACCGAGGCACAAAGCTACAATGACCACAGAATTCCAGTGTTGCTTATCATGACAAGCAATGCGCCAGATGACAGTAACATAGAACTGATGAATAAGTATAAAGCAGTGTTTGACTCTTTTATTGGGCCGACAGAAATACTGGTGGTTGGAGAAACGATGCAGGTTTCTGATTATAGCCAGTTCAACTGGACAATGTTCAATGCGGAAGACAGAAAAGTGAGACGGGAAACAGTCTTCCCGGAGCAATGCCGGAAGGCATTTGAAGCAGGGGTAAGGCTGGTAGCGGAATAAATTTCAACAGGGCAGAATGGAGTGATAAAACAGTAGAATCCTTTGGGTGCAATTCTGAAAAGTGTTGATTTCAGGCAATGTCATTAACTTAAGGAAAAGAACAATACCGGATGTCTTTACACCCATTCAT
>NZ_SRYA01000086.1 GCF_004793545.1 Petralouisia muris
TCTATCATACAGGTTTGCTCCAGTTTTGTATAGGTACCCACTATCTACCGTTTACGAGTTCAGCAACACAGAGGCCGGATTCCAGATATTCAAAGCATGGATGGAGGACATAGCGGAGAAACACGGCAAAATTGCCGTAATCCCCGGCATGGAGCCAACAGGCCATTACTGGTTTGCCCTGGGGAAATTCCTGCAGGATATCGGAATGAAGCCGGTACATGTAAATCCCCACCATGTGAAGAAATCGAAAGAGCTGGATGACAACAACCCCAACAAAAATGACCGTAAAGACCCAAAGACGATCGCTGCGCTTGTCAATGAGGGACGGTTCTCGCACCCTTACATACCAACCGGTATCTATGCAGAGATCAGGAGCCTGTCAAACCTGCGCTTCCAGACGCAGGAGGAGCTCACGAGGATCAAGAACCGCCTGGCCAGATGGTTCGCCATCTACTTTCCTGAATATAAAGAGGTTTATGGGGATTTGAAGGCGGTGAGCGGGAGGATGGCGCTGAAGGAGGCGCCGCTGCCGGAGGACATCAGAAAACTGGGAGTGGAAGGAGTGAACCGGATATGGAGGGACGCAAAGCTGAGAGGCGCTGGAATGAAGAGGGCAAAGACCCTGGTATCGGCGGCGGAGCATAGCGTAGGAAGTGCGGAAGCGCCGGAAGCCGCCCGTATGGAACTGAAAAACCTTCTGGCTGACATGGATGTATATGCAGCAAGGCAGGAGGAACTGCTCCGGAACATAGAAGAAAAGCTGAAAAAGATCCCATATATAGATAACCTGTTGTCGATTAAGGGAGTTGGAATGGTGACGGTCAGCGGCTTTATAGCAGAAGTTGGGGACATTGGACGTTTTGACAATCCCAAACAGCTTCAGAAGCTGGCAGGATATGCCATTGTGGCGAATGATTCCGGAAAACATAATGGGGAAAGCCGGATCAGCTACCGTGGGCGGAAACGTCTGAGATATGTACTGTATGAGGCCGCGATATCGCTGGTGGGAAAGAATGCAGAGTTTCGGGAGATACACGAGTATTATCGGACGAGGAAAGAGAACCCGCTCAAAAAGATGCAGTCGGTAGTGGCGGTAGCCTGCAAGATACTAAGAATATTTTATACGATTCTCACAAAAGGTGTAGAGTATGACCCGGAGAAGCTGCTGGGCGACATCAGTCGGTCATTTTTTGCGGACAGTTCAATACATACCTTACTGTTTTTGTTTCTCTCCCTGCTCCTATATTTCCTGCTGTACCGTTCCGTCTGCAAGTTTCTCACGCTCCAAAACAAACATCTTGTCTAATCAGGACATTTACGATAGTTGCATTCAATTCTGTAATTCTTTAATAGATGCAGATTACGTGAAAAAGTCACGAACACCCTGCGACTTTTCATAGTTATCTGTGAGTGTTTCCGTTACTTCTTTCATCTTTATTTCGATTTCAAGTTGTTCTTCCTGACACTTCCTAACATTATCTCAAAATGCTGCTCGGTGATTCGCCCCATCACCTTATCCTTGTAGAGAGAGGGAAACAGGCGAAAATGTATATAACCAACTATGGGATTGTGGAAAACCCTGTTCCCAGTCTATGGAAAAGCAAAGTACACTTTCCCACAGTCTGCAAACAGGGTTTTCCACAGTCCCACATTTAAGATTTTTTCTCTGTTTGAATATTGTTCATAAATGGCAATTCCGATCCGCCTATAATAGAAATCATTAAGCAACTTTAATGCCAAAGAAATATCCAACATTCAGAAAGAATCTGTTTTAAATCATTCACTCTGTTTCTAATTTTTAATATTATTTTTGGTATTTTAGGCAGTACTGCTGTTTATTCCATTCTCCCCAACTCTGCTATGACCTAGCGAATTCTCAGTTATTTTTGAAATGTTTACTATATATGGTTCAATAATCTTAATTGATCTGCTAACAAACTCCAGCAAATTATTTTCATTATTTTGAATATACTTATCTGCATTAGATATAAGATCTCTTAACCCTATTTCTTCATCTACTCGAATAACATTATCAAGAAACTCTTTGAAACTACCTATCTGCTCTCTACTGCGAATTATTGCTCTTTCGTATGATTTTTCCTCACTAGTTAAAAGTGCAATTACAATTAGCTCAAAATGATTCTTTAAGTACTCCACTTCTTCATTTGTTCTGATACCTGTAATTATTGCATTATCAAGGAGAGCTCCTTTTTCTTTTAACAAGAGTTCCATCCCCCATATATTTAACGGCAAGTTACTTTGAGTTGTCCAAAACTTTTTTGCTTTTCTAAAATAATCACTTGCTTCAATTGTAACATATCCTAGTTTCGCAAGTTCTTGCCGTAGGGTTGTTTTTCCAGAACAAGAATTTCCAACAATGACTATAAGCATAAATAATATCCTTTACGAATTAACTACAATCATCTTCAATAGGTGCGCAAAACCATCAATATACTCAAATAAAGAAATATTATATATATCATCTCCTAAATCGGCTATATATTTTTTAAGGGTCTTTCGTACAAAACTATTATTTTCAGCATAGAATAATAATATCTCATCTACAGTATTGTAATATTGATTAACATCCTTTTTTTGATGCAAATTTTCCAGTTTATTAAACAAATCAGTTTCACTACTATTAGATATCAGCGGTTCAAACATGGCTCTAAGTAATTTTACATCGTAAACAGAAGATGAATCTAAATAATCATATATCTCGCATTGAGGAATAAAATGTAAAATGGAGCTATTCTTTTCAAGTATTAAACTTTTATTATGAAAAAAAGCCAAAGCTTGCTGTAATTGCAAAACACATTTATTTGCTTCTCTGAAGTCATACTTTTCAAAAAAATACGGCCTAAACGCAGCAATAGTTAGAGCTTTTTCATTATTTGGAAAATATTCCCTAATAACGGATAAAATATTTTCATTATATACAGCTTCCAAATTTTTGTATTCACAACAATAATTTATCATATTCTCTAATTGGGCTTTTATAAACTTTGTTGCAGAGCCCTTTTTATTTATACAATTTAGCGGAACATAAGGCCTACTATCCCTATTAATAAAACAAGAATATCGGCTACTTTCATATGGATATATCTCTTTATTTTCATAATACTTGTATCTATTATGATGCTGTTCTAAAAACGAATCTTTATCTTTCCCAGCTAGAAAAAAACTAATAAAACCCTTTGAATTTAGCGTTTGAAGTAAAGAAACTATTCTTCGATATGGCAGTGTTAATACATGCGAATATGAAACATATACATTTTTTTGGCACAAAACAGAAATCCAAATATACTCCTCTATTTCATTCTCTGTCATAAGCCTCGATAATGTGTGTTGTAATTCAGAATCTAAAAAATACAGAAAAATCGATTTTTCCATACAATCAATCCTCCTTATTGAGAATACGTACACCTGTTTTTGAGATTTGAAATTGCTTCCATTGTAAGGCATATCCTTCGTCTCTTAAAACCCTTTCAACATAATTAATTTTATCATCTTCAATCAAAAAGTAATTAAGCGGGCCTAATGAACTAAGTCCTGCAATAAGAGCCCCAGATTCTAATAAATAGTCAATCATTTTAATTTCATACACATAATTGAAACGTTCGCATTCAAATCTTTTCAGTCCCATCGTGTGAAGTTTTTCAGTTATACTTCCTAGTTCTGACCAATCCATTTTTAACAAAGCGGGAATATATTTTCTATATAACAAATCAGTTCTTACTTCCAAAGATTCTTCGTCAGCCTGATAAGACTTAAATCTGTGACCGAATTCTTCCTCATATGAAATATACCGATTAAAAGACGTTTCTTGTGGAATAAATGTTATTACAGAAATCTGTTCTGGTACTTCGAGATGAACCAAGCTTTCAGAATTGGTAACATAATTTATCCCCCCATACAATGAGCATGCAGGACCAACTCCTGTTTCCAAACCTCGAACAAGTTTATTACCAACTTCCTCACGATAGTGTTCCATTATTAAGCGTCGTATATCAGTGCTTGAAATTGAATCTCCATATAAATAATTAATAGCTATACATAAAGCACATATTTGCGAAACAGTTGTTCCAAATCCACAATGTTTATGAAGAACATTTGTATATGAAACATGTATACCTCCTTGAAAACCAATCTTTTTCTTTAAAACTTCACAAAAATAGTCCAATACTAATGATGGTGTTTCGTTATTTGAAGTATTTTCATCAACACTTATAGACATTTTTTGATTACTCTCAATAGAAATACCAGCTCCTCCCGTCATATTATTCACATTGAATAATGATCTTGTTGTAAACATATGAAGCCTATTTGGCACAGTAACTGTAATTTTTGTTTGAATCGGTCTTTTATTCATGGCATATTCATCTCACTAAAAAGCATAGTTAACTATTGTATTTAAAACAAACTCAAAAACATTTTTTGATGCCATTTCTTGGGCAGCGCTATTTTTTCCAATTCCCCAATCAGCAATTGATTTTACTAAAATCCAGTCTTTTTTATATCTTTTTGCAACAGCAATTAATGCGCTTCCTTCCATTTCCCCACCAATTAATTCTGGTTCGGAATCCATAATATGTTTTATAAATGCTTCCGAATTAACTAATTTTTCTCCGCTTGCAATGAGTCCAAAATGTATTTTACTTTTTTTCCAATCAAGAGTACTATTTTCAAAACGATCGAGTAACCATGGAGTAGCTGTTTCCTT
Organism: Petralouisia muris; assembly: GCF_004793545.1. Classification (GTDB taxonomy): domain Bacteria; phylum Bacillota; class Clostridia; order Lachnospirales; family Lachnospiraceae; genus Petralouisia; species Petralouisia muris. The sequence goes on from NZ_SRYA01000086.1 coordinate 4,724, forward strand.
ATCACCTCTACTTATATATTTGTTCTCATTTACCTTCCCAGCTTCGTAGTTCCATATTTGCCGAGAAACCAATATATCACCAATGTTTTGCTCTTTTTCTCTTTTGGTGTAATTACCAAATGCAACTCCTGAGAATATAATAACATCAATGCCAAATGTATTGATTGCATCAACCATTGTTAGCGTTGCAGATGCTGCACCTAATGAACCTGCTTCACATTTTACAATAACAATCATTACCTTTTCATTTTCAAAAATATGATATGTATTATTACCAATTATCTTTCTCGCATTACACAAATCATAATTCTGAGCCACCTTTAATATATTTTTGAATTCAGTCATATTTGCGACTGGCAAAAGAATTTTCATTTGCTTTTCCTCCTTATCAACAAACCGTAATCGCATATTTTGTGCTAATGTTTCTATGTATTCTTTGACAAAATCAACTGTAAAGGGCAGCATGTCTGTTTTTTTCCCTAATGAATCTCTTGCAGTAACAATATCCTGTACAATGATTTGCGAAACAATATTTTTGTTATACTGCAGCAACAAATCACTATACTTTTTGTATATTTTTTTCACAAAGGAATACAACAAGTCTACGATAATATGCAATTTACCAGAAACTCCCAAGATAACACATTGTTTTTTTATTTGTTCTAACGATTTTCCTTTAAATATAGGATCTAATATAGCTTTATATACTTCATAATCATAAATCCCATCTGGATCAACATTGTCATATTTACGTATATAGGGAAGATTTCGTATGATACACGCATTAGTTAACTGTAAATAATGCAAACTATGTAGAGATACCAACTCACTACATATCTTTTTTCTGACTAACGATATATGGTTTGGTAATGTACCTACTCCCTCTAATTCTTTAATTATTCCTCCAAACGAACTAATAGTCAAACCTTCATTTTGATAACTTTCAATTTTTCGAGTGACAACATAATCAATCAATTGGTTTGAATCCAAACAATTATCCAGCAAAACTTCTTTACTATGATTATTTTTTAATTGTGTATATATAAATTTAGTGGTTGAATCAGTTATTACCAGTGGCATAACATGATTATCTAAAATAATTTCATCTCTAAAATAGAATGGATATCTATCTACATCATATCGGTAAATATTCTGCCTATCTAATATTAATTCTTCTAACGTATCAAATTTGGATAATAAAGTAACCAAATGATAACGTTCTAATTCAAATAGAAATTGTACAGTATTCCTTAGATCTGCATTACTTTCAATTATTTGTGTTAATAACGCATATATCCTATGCCCCATCAACAATGAGTATATTACAAATAGAGTGTAGTCTTCGTCTTTTAAAAAGATGGAAGTGTTCTCTCGTAATTCCCGGTCTAAAAAATGTAAATATAATCCTTTTTGCACCATTTCATCTTTGTGATAGTAAGTTAATTACTCCCTTTCCTTATTTATCGCATATACTATAATGAGAGCATCAAGTTGTAAACATCTGTTTGGATTATTGTGATATTGCATCATAAAATATCAAATCCAAATATTCATATATTCCTTAATGAAGCAATTTATTAGTAAAATTATACAACGCAATTTTACTAACTCCCCTTTTGACACTTCCATCAAACTATATCGGTTTTTATTTTTTCATCTCACAAAACTACTTACCATATAGCAATAGTATAACAGAAGTGCAAGGAAATATCAATATTTTTAGATATTAGTTCGAAAATAGGTTAATAAAGATTTTCTTGTTATCAAAGTCCTATTGTCTTCAGGTGTTAGTGACTGTCAAAAACAAGAACCAATCTATTTTCAAACTAATACCTATCAATACATATCCTTTTGTTTCTCTCCCTATCCCTGCGTTTGCTTTCGTTTGACTTCTCCCTCTGCACCTTTTTCGCACATATCGGGCAATATTTTGAGATAGCAGAGCCGGGGACGTATTCAACACTGCACACCATACAATTCTTTGGTGGCAACGCTGTCCACCGTTTTGTGGGTGTGATATGTAATTCACCGACAAAGCCGATGAATTTATAGTAAATCTTGATTTCCTGTTTCACTGTTCCGTCTGCCGATTTTTTACGCTCTGAAACAAGTATCTTGTCTATCAGTGCATTTACAACAGTTGCGTTCAGTTCCTTTAATCCTTGATAATTACGGATAAGGGAGAGGAAGTCACGGATTCCCTGCGATTTCTCGTAGCTTTCGTTGAGCGTTTCCGTTACCTCTTTTAAGCGTGCTTCAATTTCAAGCTGTTCTTTCTGGTATTTCCCCGACATTATCTCAAAATTCCGCTCGGTGATACGCTCCATGACTTTATCCTCATAGAGAGAGGAAAACAGCCTGTCAAGCTCCGCAAGACGTTTGTTTAGTTTCTTCCGTTCCTTTTCCAGTGCCTTTGCCCTGCTCTGGTCTGTTTCCGTGAGCCGCTTCTCAATCGCCCTCACCGCCCGCTCGTCATTCACCGCCATATCCGCAAAACGGTTAATGTCGGCAAGGACAGCATTGAATAAGTCCCTCGCTTCAATGGCGTGTGCGGTACACATGACGTTACCGTACCTGCCATAATTATTACAGGTGTATTGTACGCAGTCGATGATGTCGGGGCGTTTCCTCCTGTTGGCGCTCATAGCCCGCAAAGCATAGCCGCAGTCCGCACATTTGATAACACCCGAAAAGATATTCTCAAATCCCCCTGCGTTCTGTTCCCGCCTGCGGCTTGTCATAAGCTGTTGGACAGTATCAAACTCCTCCTGCGTGACTATCCCCTCATGGGTATCGGGTATCACTTCCCATTCTTCGGGCAGCTTAGAGGGGCGTTTCTTGCTTTTCATGTTGACGGCAATCCGCTTGTAGCCTGCAAGGTTTCCCGCATATATCGGGCTTCTTAAAATGCCCCTCACACTGTTCTCGCTCCAGATATAGCGGTTTTCCTCGTTACCCTCAAAGTAACGCTCGTAGCCTGTCGCCCCCTGCGTGACCGCATAAGCGGCAGGGCGTAAAATATGCTGCTTGTTGATGTGCTTGCGGATTTTGGAGATTCCGTTTCCCTCTAATGCAAGGTCAAATATCTCCCTTACCACATGGGCAACCTTATCATCTATCAGCAGGTGGTTATGGTCGGCAGGGTCTTTGATATACCCATAAGGTGCATATGTCCCCATGAATTTCCCCTGCTGAAACCTCGCACGGTACGCCGATTTTATCTTGACCGATACATCGGCAGAATACATTTCGTTTAGGATGTTGCGGAATGGGGTGATGTCCATCGCCGATTTATTGAGCGTGTCCACGCCGTCATTGACCGCTATATACCGCACATTGTTTTCGGGAAAAAAGACTTCGAGATACAGTCCGCAGTCAAGGTAATTCCTCCCCAGACGGGATAAATCTTTCGTAATCACACAGTTAATCAGTCCATTTTCAATGTCCTTAATCATGTTCTGGAAACTCGGTCTTTGGAAATTTGTACCAGAGTACCCATCATCCACATACGTTTTTGCCAAGTGCCAGCCCTGCTTTTTCACATAATCCGTGAGGATGGATTTCTGTGTGGCAATGCTCGCACTCTCGTTATCCGTCCCATCGTCCTTTGATAACCGACAGTAAATACCGACTTCATAAATTTTATTTTCCATTCTTATCCCTGCCATGCTGTTAAACCTCCGTCTTTGTTCTACTAAATTTCATGTTCCATTGCGTACATTCTAAGCGGATATATCCTCATTGTCGAAGGTGTCATCTTTGGCTATCTTCCTGCGTATATCCTCGGAGATAATCGGGATAAATGCTTCCGCAACGGTCTGTGTGCCGACATATTCCCGACTGATAATTACCTGCACTCGTGCTTTTGGCACGATACGCTTTCTCTTTTTATTTGCTTTCTTATCCTCGCCCATACTCAACTCTTCCTTTCCAGACAGGGCAGGGGCGCATATGAAAATGTCCCTGCTCTGCCAATCAGATACCATCAATCCCCGCTGTTCAATTCTTTCTGCAATGCTTTAAGGAGTGCCGCCGCTTCATCAGCGGTCAACGTGATTCCCTTGCCGCACTTCTCACGGTTCGGGGAAAAGCTGCGGATGTCATACTTCGGCTCTTTCCCGTTCCATGAAATCAAGTTGATTTCCTTTGTATAGCCGCTTCCGCTTGCCGACAATACGGCGATTTCCTTTACAATCTCATACTGGATTTCTTTCATTTTCTACCTCAACTTTCTGTCTTATCTGGCTGTCTTTTTCTTCCACTGCCTTGTATTTACCTCCCGAAAAGAGAAGATTAGCGGCTGTCCCTGTTCCGTTTCCTCTGCAATTCACGCTCTAAAAGTTTGATGATGGTGTCCTCCATCTGCTTCGGCGTTGTGTTCTTCGGGAAATATTTTTTCAGCTTGCTTGTGTTGATTTTCAATGTTTCTTTCTGGTTTCCCTTTTCCTCCGTCATAATCGCAAATATCGTATCCATGTCAAGCCGCCCGCTCTGGCTCAAAGTTTTCATCCGCTGTGCCTGTGAGAGTGAGGGCGTTGCTTCCTCGCTCTCCATCGTGGCAAAGAGATTTTCCTGCTCGTCTTTCTTCAAAAAGGACAGCTCCACCGCAGGCGTGAGGGCGATTCTCCCCTCGTCCACCATCTGCAAAATCGGCGGTATCAGCTCCGTTAAGCGGATAAACCGCTGCACGGTCATCCTGCCAACGCCGAAGCCCTGCGCCACTTTATCGTCCGTCCGCAACTTCGTCCCAACTTGTGACGAGGTTAAATCTGTGCGGAAGCCCTGCCGCTTCATGGCTTCGGATTTCATCTTGTAGGCAAACGCCCGCTCGCTCGGCAGGATATTTTCACGCTGTAAATTACTGTCTACAAGGGTGATGATGGCTCGGTCACGGTCTAAGGGCAGGACAAAAGCGGGGATTGTGTTTACCCCTGCAAGCTCCGAAGCACGGACACGCCTCTGCCCTGCAATGATTTCATATCCGTTCCCGTCCTCTTTCGGGCGTGTGATGATTGGCGTTACGATTCCAAACTCTTTGATACTCTCTGCTAATGCTGACAGCATTTCGTCCTCCACTACATGAAACGGGTTATCGGGAAACGGATATAAATCTGCGGTCTTTAATACCTTAAAATCCTGTTTCTTCATTCACATTTCTACCTTTCTTTTTGTCTGGTTCTGCCTGTTTTCTGTAATTCTTCCAATACCTCTGGCGGGATTTTGGAGAGCAGCCGCCCCATCTGTTCGTTGGTTCTCTGCAATTCAAATATCCTCTGGTTGGCTTTCTGTACCTTTAATTCCTGCTCGTACTTTTCATCACGCATACGCCCCGCATAGTCTGATTCCTGCCCGATTCTCTCTTTCAAGCTGTCGATATACGCCTGCTGTTTGCCGATTTCCTTAGAGAATTTCTCCACGTCTGGGAGCCATGCCGCAAGCAGTTCCAGAGCCTTGTCACGCTTTTTCCCTGCGTTAAAGGCGTTGTTGTCGGAGAGGGCAGACACGATTTCTTCATACTGTTTATCAAGCCTGCCGCCTAACTTATAGAGCCATGTGGGGATATGCTTCCGCTTCGTTTCCATTGAGGACTGACCTCTTTCTAATTCGTTCCACCGTGCGGACATCCGCTCATGGTAGGCGGTCTGCCACTCGGAAAGGCTCTTTTGATTGCCTAAAATAGATTTCGCTGACAGCTTGTTGTCTAGCGTAATCGGTACAAAGCATAGGTGCATATGGGGCGTTCTCTCGTCCATATGGACAACTGCGGAGAGGATATTCTGCTTTCCCACACGCTCCGATATGAAGTCAAGAGCCGTCTGGAAATACTCTTTTTGTTCTTCTGGCGGTAACTGGTTCATAAATTCGGGCGAAGCAGTGATGAGCGTTTCCACCATCATCACGCTGTCTTTTCTCACCTTGCAGCCCGCTTCATCTACCATTCGGTTTATCTCTTTCTTGTAGGTGTAACGGGGCGGATTCACAAGATGGTAGTTATCTTTGGAGCGTCCCATGTCAATATCTGGGTTGCTTTTATAGGCTTCTTTCTTCCGCTCGTTGTGGCGTTCGCAAGCCGCAACGCCGCCTGCTTTGCGTTTCTGGAAACGCAGGATTGCATAGGGCATAGTTCATCTTCCTTTCTTTCGGCGGGTAACTGTCACTTCCTGTCTTTGGCGCATGACGGTCATGACGGTTATGACGGTGTTTTTGGGATACCCCCTCATAAGAGCCGCAACCGTCACGCCGATATTCTTTTATCCGAAGCGGAAGCGCAGGATGGGCAGGGCGCAAGCCCTGCATTAAGGGAGTCCAGAGGGAACGTCTGGCACACGACTTTGCAGGGCAAAGTGTAGTGTGTTACACCCTGTAAACGCAGTCGGAAAAATCGGAGGATTTTTCTGACCGCAGGGGTGGATGGACACGCCGCAAGCAGCGGGGAAATCCCACGCCTGCATGTTGCGTTTACGGGGTGTTCTCCCGTAGGGATGACAGCGGCGGAGGTATCCCAAAAACACCGTCATCATCGTCATGACCGTCATCCTCCACATCTTCCTGCCTTGCAAGGGAAATCATCCGCCCGCTGCTCCTGCGGCTGAAATCATAGCGGATATGGTTTTCAAGCAGGAAATCAAGACGGTATTCATTCATCCACTTCGTCAAGACATTCGCTGCTGTCCCTGTTTCCCCCAGAGCGTCCAGTAACTCGGTAGCTGTGCCAGTCCATCCCTCCCTGCCCTGCATGAAATCCACTAACCGAAAAAGAATATCTGGTATCGCTTCTTTCGCAATCTGTTCCTGCTCTTTCCGCTCCACCAGTTCCCAACTGCAATCACGGAAACGGAGCGTAAACTCCTGATAAGGCGTGTCCCTGCCTGTCACATACAGCTTGGCGGCATTGGACGCACGGTTTTCCTGTTCCAGAACAAAGGTTGCGTCCGCACTCCCCGTCAATCCCGTCGTGCCAGACACTTTGTTGAACACGTCGCTGTCATTCTGCTTTCGGATGTGGTGTACGACAATGACCGCCAGAGAGTGCCTGTCGGCAAAATCTTTGATAAGGGAGATGTCCCCGTAATCGCTTGCATAGGCGTTATCTTTGGATGCGGTGCGGATTTTCTGCAAGGTGTCAATGACAATGAGCCTGCTATCGGGATATTCTTTCAGATAATCTTCCAACTGGACAATAAGACCGTCTGACAGCTTATCGCTTGCCACCGCAAAGTGAAGCCGCCCGCTTGCTTCGTCCGTCAAGCGGAACAGCCTGTCCTGTATGCGGCAGAACGTGTCCTCAAGGCAGAGATAAAGCACATCGCCCTCCCGTGTCGGCATATCCCATAAGGGGATTCCCTGCGACACGCAAAGGCAGAGCTTTAACATGAGCCAGCTCTTTCCGATTTTCTGTGAGCCGCAGAACAGGGTTAAGCCCGTGGGTATCAGACCGTCCACCACAAAGGACGGCTTCTCAAGCGGCTCATAAAGGAGCGTGTCGGCGTTGACTGTCTGAAGCTTCTGCATGGCTTTCCTCCTTTCGGGTGGTGTCTTTGGTTTTGTTGCACATAGGCGTTGACCTCCTTAAATAGATTTACTCCCACAAAAAGAAGTAGGAGTATGTAATGCCGCCAATCCCACACCGATAAAAAGCGGGTTTCTTTTTCGGTCGGTGGCGGTCACGGTTGGAAATACTTCTTCATTTCCGCCTTGACCTTTTCCCTTGCAACCGAAACAGACTTCTGAACAGCGGAAGCGGTGCAATGCTCCATCTTGCCGATTTGATAAAAGTTGAGGTCATACTCGTAGTAGAGCAGGAAACGCCGCTTTTGTATCTTTGGCAGTCGGGCAACCGCTTTAGCAAATATTTCATTTCTCTCTTTTTCAATCATTCTTTCATCAAGCGATTTAGGCACCCGCAACGCCCGTCTGTAAAGGGTTTCATCCCACACCTCATTAAACTCCCTGTGCCGCTGATTCCATTGCTGAAGATTTCTGTTCCTGCGTTCCATCTGCCGAAATTCAAAGAATAGCTGTTCTGATACTTCCAGTTCGTGATGTTCCCCATGCCCGTCCTTAAAGCTGATAAAATACCTTGTGCCGCTTTCTGTGGATTCCTCCCGAAGCGTATATGTCTTTGCCCCGTATGCCATTTCCTTTCCTCCCGAAAAAAATTGAGTGAGAGGATTGCCCTCCCACCCAATAGCCCGTGGGGATGCTTAAATTTCCCCGAAAGGATAAAAAATAGGCTTTAATTTTTTACGGAGCCTTTCAAGGCGTTTGTAGACCGCCCTTTCGGTAAGCCCTGCCATCGCCGCAATCTCCCTTGTGGAATAGCCCTGCATTTTCAGCAGGAGAATGAGCAGGGTATGCTTGTCCACTGTAAGCAGTGTCTGGTACAGTGTTTCGTTCTCAATCTCGTCCAGCAAGTCCGCAACGGTATTCGGTTCTGCCTGCTGTTCGGTGTCCGCCATTCCCTCAAGGTATTCCCCGAAGTCGCTCGTCCATCGGTAAAACCGCCTGTTAGAATTAAAGTCCGCTCTGTCCTCAATGCGGATTTGCTCAATGACCGCTTCATCAACGCCATGCTCACGCAATACTTTTTCTTCGGCTTCTTTCCAGATACGCCACTTTCTGTCCTCACGTCCGTGGTTATATGCCATCCTTATTTCCTCCAATCTGAATTTTTGAAAATGTAAAAATCCAGATTGGAAAGGCGGCGAACGACGACCCACACTAGAAACAGCCATGCGGCATATTCCGATAAAAAACGACAAAAGAAAAACCGCAAAGGCTCTGTGACCTTTACGGTTATAGGAAATACTAATTCTGTTGATAAGAGATTCTACTTCTGGTTTCATGGTGAGAAGTAGCGTTATATGGACGGAGATTTTTTTAACTGGCTTCCTATCATTCCCCGATATGCTATGTATGTGTTAATTCTGCGTTGCATGAGCAGATAGATAACTGCCCGAAAAAAGGACATAAAAAAATCCCTCCAAACTTCAAAACAGGTCTGGAGAGTGTCTGTTAAGTCTTTTCGGGCATAGCAATACCGCCCACCACACGCCGTTTTTTTATATGGTGGGCGTTCGCCTTAAAACCTTATAGACAGAAACAGAGCCGATAAACTGTGATTGCTCACTTGTTCATCGGCTCTGCGTCTTATGCGTCTGGCTCTGTGATGACTGTCATCTTCATATTTGCTACTTCAATCAATGTTTCCTGCTTGCATTTTGGACAGTAGAGAGGATAATTTTTTAAAACCGTATCCTCTCTAATTCTGTCACGGGTTTTGTTACCACAAACAGGACAGCGTATCCACTTTTCTTTCATATACACTCCTATAATTGCTATTTAGAATCTTTTAAATTACGGCAAACCTCTACTTTCCCGCCATTGTTAGTACATGGCAGATATTCTTTTAGCCTTTTCCTTTAGAATATTTCTTGCTTCAATAGGTTCAATAATTTCAACATATTCCCCAAAAGAAAGCAGATATAGGAAAGTCCAATCACTAAACTGGTATCTAAAAGTCACTTCCAATGTTCCATCGTCTAATTTTTTAATATATTTCTCTTGAAATTCATCATAAACTTTATACGCTATCTTTTCCGAAAAATGTAATACGAATACGGGTGTATTGTATTCTTCCTTGTAGGCAGGGGTAATAGAAAAATCCTTTGGTAATTCACGGTCAAATAATTGGTCTGTTATTTGAAGCTCCCTTATGCGGGACATCTTAAAAGTGCGAATATCATTTTTGTGCTTTGAATAGGCAACAAGATACCATGCATGAGATTTGAAAACTAATTTCAACGGCTCGACAATCTGATTGGTGATTGTCAATTCTGCATTAAAATAAATGAACGTAATCACATACTTATTGATTATCGCACGTTCTAAAACCGTAATATTGTTCCGTTCCTTTTCTGGACTGCCCCAATAGGAAAAATCAATCTCCAACCATTCGGACTGTAAATTATGGCTAAACAATCCAGCAATCTTGTTTAATGATTTATCAGCGTTAGGATAATTTGACGACTTTAGAATCTGCAACGCCTGTATAATATTCTTTTGTTCTTCCTGCGTAAAATAAGATTTATCCAGTGAAAAACCTTGTAATAACGACAATCCTCCGCCATATCCCTTTTGTGATGTAATCGGTATGCCCGCAATCGAAAGTATATTGATGTCCCTATATATCGTGCGGGTGGAAACACAAAGTTCCTTTGCCAGTTGCTTCGCAGTTATATTCTCATGCCTTAACAAAAGAAACACAATTTGAATAAGTCTGTCTATCTGCATATTATCACTCTGCCTTTTTGTGTTTAATGGCAAGCTGTTTTAAATGATTCAAATTTTCTGAATTATCACCTAAATTTTCTTTCAGTATAGAACATGGAAATTTGTCACACTCGGCACAACTTCCATAAGGTTTCTTAACGCCGCATAGCCTTATATCACAATCACCGCACATCTTTTGTGACACCGTATCAGAATGGCATCCCAAACAATACATATCTTCTTTTGAGAATTTTACAATATCGGTTGAATATTCATTTGCCAATTTGATTTGTTCATCTGTATTTTTGCTGATAGTAGCCAAATAAACAGGACATTCATTACAATTCAATCCACAATATGCGAAATCCATTAAAACACTCCCTCTCCTAAATATTTGTCGTGCGGAACTACTAAACATTTTTCAATAGACTTCCAATAGCTGTCATAAAGATTTTTTTGTGCTGCTCCATAGCTTTCTTTCGTATCAAATTCCCAGTAAAGCATATACTTAACACTTTTTACAATACGGTTGATTTTAAGAGGTGGAAGTCCCTCCTTAATTTGCTCCATGTCTATGCGATACCCTCTTTTGGCAAACCGAAGCAGAAGCAATCCCTCCTGTTTTTCCAAAAGGCTTTTGGCTTCATGCATTAGAGCTTCAAATTCCTCTACCTTTTGCGGTTTGACTTGATAAATACATATTTCAGTAAATGGCATATTTCTTTCCTCCTTCATTTTAGTTATAACATTAGGAATGTGACAACAAGCATGTCGCATTCCTCTATTTATTTTCATGTGAACTATAATGATATAGCTATTCACATTTTATCATGTCAAAACTCCTTCTGGCAAATACGAACTTTAATCGAAACTTCCCGAAAAGAAAAGCGACAGAGTTTTTACACTCTGCCACCTTACCTGCCCTATGCAAAGATAATTTCCTCGTTCACAATTTCTCTTGCACACGCCCTTATGTTATTGAGCCGCCCTGTCCATTCTAAGGCGTTTTCTTCCTTTAGGCGTTCCGTTATGCCCTGTGCCTGTTTCATGCCCTCTATGAGCCTTTCAAAGCGTTCCTGCGCCTGCCTGTCAATGTCGGCAAGGTAGGCGTTGAGCCTGCCGCTTGTGAGAAGATTGGTGTATGTAACCTTTCGGTACTGCTTCAGATAATCCAAATGCCGCTGTCCCCATATGCCTATGGGTTGTTCTTCTTCGGCGGGTACGGTTAAGCACGGTATTAAGTAATCGCCTTGCCGCTCGTATCTGCCACCCAGTTCCTCAAATAATGATTTTGCCATTGTCTGTTACCTCACATTCTTTTTTATTTTGAACGTCCGCAAAATCCGTCCTACATCAGTAGACCACAGGTACAGGTGTCATAACAAACAACGGGAAAAACAGGCAATGCCCTGTCACAGTTGGACTGAGCCTCCGGCAGACGCCGCCGGGAGCTGAATCCAGCGGTGACAGGAAAGCTGGAAGGTATGGGAAACCGGCCGGAAAAACGTCCACCGCAAGGTGCCGGCCGTGGAAAACATACAGGTCAGTAAGACTTATACAAAGAATGAGCCGGTAGCCGGCAGGAATATTTTCCATAGGGCATGACCCTGGTTAGGAGCTGAGCCGGCACCCTGGTTATGGACAGGCGGGACGAAGGAAGTTAGGACCCCGGCAGAGATGGAGGGTGATCCTGGTAGACACGGGAGGTACGCTGCCATAGAAGGATGGGTATACATAAGGCCATGTAGAGCGAAAACCAAGACGTTCTACTTCGTGTACCCTTCACTCTCTATTTTCGTACCAGATACAGAGAAATGTCCATCTCCTTGGCTCATTCACCTGAGATATGTAACTATAAATTCCTTGATTTTTTAAGGAAAATCACTTGACAATATAGGGAGGAATACAAATGTACATAACAGCTAAACGTTTGTTTTATTTAGGAATGCCTACTCTTTTTGCTGCGTTATTGTATAGATCGAATTTTTCATCTTTAGTAAAGCTAATTGGTATTGCCATAATGTCAGCAGTTTTTTTAGTAGCTGTTATAATTATTGAATTAAACTCTGTGAAAAAGAAACAGCAGAATATTACGAAAAAAACAACATTGGAATGGATTGCTCTTTTTTGTATAGTGATTTTTATGTTTGGCTTTTTTGCTACACTTTTTTTGGGGATAATTAATATTTATCAAATTATTGCATTTGAAATCTCTATGGGATTTCTTTTATTATATATGATATTAGAAGTTTGTTTTACAATTAATAAGATAATAGAAAATAAAAAGGTGGAAGATGAAAATTCCCAAAATTCATGCAAAATAGTTATATTATGTTTGACAGGTGCAGTTTTGATGTGGTTTTTTAGTAGCGATATATTTAAACCTTTGCACAATGAGGTAGTCATTTTACAGCGGAATATATTAATAGTTTTTACCAATTTTCTTCTTTTATCTTTTTGTATTAATATTATATTTGCTTTTTCCTTACAAAATAATAAAAATATATTAGCGATGAAACTTTTTTTTGCATCAGTATTACTTATGATTACCGTAACCATCTCTTTCTTTATATGGTTTGATAGAGATATTGCAAGTGGGCTTGTAGTAATTTTATCTGGGATCGTTGGAGGAATACTTACATTACTTGGAGTATTATGGACTATTAGGAACTGTCGCAAAATAAAATGTACTATTTGAACCCACGTATTACATAGTTCCAT
>NZ_SRYA01000087.1 GCF_004793545.1 Petralouisia muris
CCACTCAGAAATAAGCATTTTTTATTCCTCCCCGTCACTCCCATTCATATAACATGATTCTTTTCTGTTTCTTCATGGACTTTCCGAGACTACACAACTGATATTATAATGCGTCAAAACGAATAATACAATCAAGAAAATGATTCCATGAACAAGAATCGTTCCTCATTAAAATACGGCAGGATTTTTGATATTGATATCCTACCGTTTCTTCACTAATTATAAATAATTTCCTTGTTCACAGTCTCCCTTGCACAAGCCCTTATGTTATTTAAGTGTTGTACCCATTCTAAGGCGTTTTCTTCCTTTAGGCGTTCCGTTATGCCCTGTGCCTGTTTCATGCTCTCTATGAGCCTTTCAAAGCGTTCCTGCGCCTGCCTGTCGATGTCGGCAAGGTATGTATTCAGTCTGCCGCTTGTGAGAAGATTGGTGTATGTAACCTTGCGGTACTGCTTCAAATAGTCCAGATGCCGCTGTCCCCATGTGCCTATCGGCTGTTCTTCTTCGGCGGGTACAGTTAAGCACGGTATTAAATAATCTCCTTGCCGTTCGTATTTGCCGCCCAGTTCCTCAAAAATCGTCTTTGCCATTGTCTGTTACCTCCACTTTCTTTTTTATTTTGAATGTCCGCAAAATCCGTCCTACATCGCGGGGGCGCCAGGGGCAATCCAGGTCGTGTAATGCGATAAGCCTGTCCTGTACGTTGGTTCCGGCACCCATCTTCTGAGTAGAACCAATTAAGACACGCACCTGTCCGGAGTGGACTTTTGCGAACAGCTCTTTCTTTTGTATGTCCGTTTTTGCACTATGTATAAAAGCAACCTGTTCCGGGGCCATGCCGCCATTGATTAACTTCTTACGGATATCGTCATAGATGTTCGTAAACGGAGCATCTTCCGAACCGCCTGCTGGCTTTCCAGATGGTGTCGCAATGTCACAGAACACGAGCTGCGTTAATCTTTCAGAATCACCTTCTTTCCATATCTTTAAAATATTTTCAACGCATTTATTCACTTTCGTTTCCGGCTCGTCCGGCAGCATGGGGTTAATAATTCTTTGGTCAAGCCCCAGCTTCCGCCCGTCTGATGTGATGCGAAGCATGTTATCAATGTGCGGGTCGATTCCGCCGTGGACTTTCTCTGCGCGTTTGGACAGTTCCTTTACCATAGCCTGCTGAAACTCCGTTGGCTCTGATACGATATTATGGCATTCCACTTCCGGCGTGGGCAGGTTAAGCTGGTCTGCGGTCTTGATGTCCGCAATTTCTTTGAACATATTCATTAGTTCCGGCAGGTTGAAGAACTTGGCAAAACGTGTACGCGCCCTGTATCCAGTGCCTTCCGGAGCCAATTCACTACCCCCAGTATTATAGATACATAAATGGATTTTTAATTGATTTCTCCAACAAATTTGTAGAAAATCCTGATATTCTGGACTTTCTCATCGTTGATAGTCTGAGGTTCCGATACCTCAATCTTTTCGATCAGGCGATTTACAATCTCTGTAGTCAGTTCCTTAATCTCGGCACACTCTGCCATCTCATCGGCAAGGCGTTCCGCTTTATCCGCACTGTCCTCCAGATTTTCAGCCATCGCTTTTAACTTTTCGATTTGCTCTGTATAGTCTTTCTTTTCCTGCTCAAAGTGGGCAGACAGCAACCGGAATTGCTGCTCTGATATTATCTGCTTTGACCAGTCCCCATACAGCTTGATGAATTGTTTATCAGATTCTTTTAACTTTTTCTCTAAGACAGCCACTTTATTGTCAATATTTGCCTTGCTGTTTGCAGATGATATGTCCATCTGACCAAGCACTTTCCGCATAAATTTCTCTCGATCCTTTATGACCTTCCCTGCATGGAACTGGATATCAGAAAGTACCAGTTCTTCCAAATCCCCGGCGCTGATGCGGTGCTTACTGCAGAACTTCGCTCCCCTTGCACGGTAAATCCGGCACAGGTAATACGTCTTTTCAAGCAAAGGTCTGTCCGGGTTCCTTCCGTCCGTATGGATTGTCAGATTATTGCCACAATCGGCACATTTTAAAATTCCCCGGAACTTATTATCATAACCAGAAGTACAAGGCTTTACTTTTGTATGCCTGTCAAGAATTTCCTGAACGGTATTCCATGTATGCTCGTCTACTAGGGCTTCATGGTCGCTGGGTATAGTTACACGTTCCTTAATCGGGATATAACCTCTTGACTGCTGTTTAAAATGCTTCCTGTCATACCTCTGTACCCAAAAATAACCTTTATACAGAGGATTCCGGAGTATACGGATGATCGTAGACTGTTTCCAATTATAAATATCATCCTCAGTGATCAAAAACTTCCCGAAAACTTCCTGATTGTAATAAGCTGGCTTCGGAATTTTTTCTTCATAAAGAATTTTCCCGATCTTATTGTTTCCGTAACCTTCCAACGCAAGCTGGAAAATATAGCGAACAGTCGGCGCTGTCTCTTCATCCGCAATCAGATGATTTTTGTCTGCCGGGTCTTTTTTATAACCAAACGGTGCATACGCCCCCATAAATTTCCCCTGACTGGCTCGGATATACCTTCCCGTCTTTACCTTTTTAGAAATATCCCTCGAATAAAATTCGTTCAGGATATTCTTGAACGGAGTAATGTCCATCTCACCGCTGTTTGCGGAATCTACGCCGTCATTGACAGCGATATAGCGGACATGGTGGTTCGGGAAAAATACCTCGATATACGCCCCGCTCTCCAGATAATTCCTGCCGAGCCTTGATAAATCTTTGGTTATGACGCAATCCACATGCCCCGCTTCGATATCCGCAATTATCTGTTGAAAAGATGGCCGGTTAAAATTCGTACCAGAGTACCCATCGTCTACGTAGAACTTGTAGCTGTGGATTCCCATTTCTTCCGCTTTCCGTTTAAGGATTGCTTTCTGGCTCCCGATACTCATGCTCTCCCCGACGTTTCCATCATCTGACGAACAGACGAATAGACGTAGAGGAAAACGCCGAGAAAAACAGGGAAAATGCCCGATTATCTGTCAAAACTCCGACAAAAAATGTAGAAAAGATGGCCTACTTTGGCACACACTACGAAAAAACCGAATATCGAAACCACAAGCCGCGCAGTAACTGACGAACACTCAGCTACTGCGCGGCTTTTTTGTTATACATCGCTTTGCCCCGGTAACGCAGATTGCCGGGGCATTTTCATTTAGACAGGAGGCTTTGAAAATGCCGGAAACTTTGAATCTTAATTACTACTACGGAAATGAAGCCGACCAGTACAGCTTCTACCGTATCCCAAAAATACTTTTGACCGACCGCCGCTACAAGGGCATATCGCTGGAAGCAAAAGTGCTGTACGGTCTGCTGCTTGACCGCATGGGTCTGTCTGCCCGCAACGGCTGGCTGGATGATAACGGGCGCGTGTTCCTCTACTTCACCCAGGAGGAAGCCATGACGATGCTGGACTGCGGCAAGGACAAGGCGACAAAGCTGTTCCGCGAATTGGAGGGCATCGGCCTTATGGAACGGAAAAAGCAGGGCCAGGGACACCCCGCCCGGATTTACGTTAAAAACTTCATCCTGGAGCTGGAACCCTCCGCGCCGGTTCAGACTGCGGAAAACCAGCAGTCAAGACCGCTTGACAGTGCCGCAGTCAAGACTGCTGAAAAACCGCAGTCTGCACCCCTGAAAACCAGCGGTCAAGAGTGCGGGATTTCCGCCCCTAATAATACTGATATAAATAAAACTGAAAAAAGTGATACTGATCCATCCATCCCACCCCCTACCCCCTCGGCATTTTCTTTCCCTGCTGGTAAACGCGCTCCGCGCAGGATGGGATTGGATGAGATGGAAAGCTACCGCGAGTTAATTTTAGAAAATATCGACTATGACATTCTTCTGGAACGGAACCCCTGGGACAAGGACTTGCTGGACGGCTACGTGGAACTGATGCTTGAAATCTGCTGCTCCACACGGGAATCTGTCCGTATCTGCGGGCAGGAAATACCCACCGAGGTTGTCAAAAGCCGGTTCCTGAAGCTGAACAGTGAACATATCGGCTATGTCATGGACAGCCTGAAAAGCAACACTGCCAAGATCGGCAACATCAAGGCGTACACACTGGCGGCACTCTACAACGCCCCTGTCACGATGGGACAATATTACACATCCCTTGTCAGCCACGACATGGCGCATGGGCTGCTGAGCGGTTAAGCTGCCTAGCGCTTAAAAATATACCAATCAAACCAAAGGAGGACTTTTGCATGGAACATGAAATCAACATTCTGGTAGTGGAACCGGGCAAAGCGCCCAGACCGGCACGGGTGGACTACTCGCTGGAAACTTTTTCGCAGCTTGTCGGCGGCGAATTGGCGATGGGCTGTTTCCTGCCCCAGCGGGTCATGCTGCTTTACAACGAGGACGCCAACCGTCAGGGACTGCCGCCCAACCGCTGCAATCCCTTTGTGAACGAGTGCATCAGCGGTACATTCCTGCTGTGCGGGCTTTCTGACGTGGAGGGCTTCTGCTCCCTTTCCCCTGCCCAGCAAGCCGAGTTTCAGCGGCTTTTCGCCAGCCCTGGCGAGTTTATGATGCTGGGGGCAGACCACATCTGCACTTCTCCTGCCAAGTTTGCCGAAACCACCGGCAGGCTTTGGGGCAGCATGGCAAGCGGCGAATCCGTGGTGCTGACCAAGTGGGGCGGAAAGGAGGCCGACGCATGAAGTACCTGCTCCGCCGCCTGCTGGTTCCGCCTTAACGCACACCAGCTTAGTCCCAGCCTGCAAAGAGAGGAGGTTTTACCATGCAGGATGAAGTACGCGACAAATCGGTGGCACTCACCATCAAGGTCGGCAAGACAGGCGGCAGGCTGACCGCCGGCCTGCTGAAATGGGCCATTCGGAAATATCTGGCGCAGGCCCAGAACCCCAAAATCCACCACGGCAAGCAGACCGTGAAGCAACTTGTAAGCCAGGGCGCAGGCGTGCAGAACATTGAGATCACCGACAAGAACATCAAGTCCTTTGAGCGTGTGGCGCGGAAATACGGGGTAGACTTTGCACTGAAAAAAGACCCGGCGCAGGGCAAATACCTTGTCTTTTTCAAGGCACGGGACGCGGACGCGCTGAACGCCGCCTTTGCCGAATATGCTGGGAAAAGCCTGAACCGCTCCACGCAGAAAAAGCCGTCACTGATAGGCCAACTTTCGCACTTCAAGGAGATTGCAAAGAACCTGACGCGGGATACCGCCAAAAACCGGGAGAAAGGGGGCGTTGAACTGTGAAACTGGATGTAAAGAAAATCCTGCTCCCTAACCTGCCTTATGTGTTCATTTTCTGGTTTTTCAACCGTGTAGCAGAGGGCTACCGGCTGGCAGAGGGTGCGGATATGGTGACAAAGGCGATGGGCGCAGTATCCGGCCTGGGTACGCTGATTTCCCAAAACCCGTTGCCCAGCTTCTACCCCCGCGACCTGCTGATCGGCGCTGCCGGTGCGGTCATTATCCGCGCTGTGGTGTATTTCAAAGCGAAAAATGCAAAGAAATACCGCCACGGAGTTGAGTACGGTTCGGCGCGTTGGGGAAATTCCGACGATATTAAGCCTTTCATCAATCCCCAATTCGACCAGAACATTCTCCTGACGCAGACGGAGCGTGTCATGGTGGGGCGCAACAAAATCCCCAAGTACAATATCAACAAAAACGTGCTGGTAATCGGCGGTTCCGGCTCCGGCAAGACCCGCTTCCACATCAAGCCCAACCTCATGCAGATGAACGCAAGCTATATCGTGACTGACCCAAACGGATAACTACAATAAGGGTTGAGAGAAGTAGGTATTCTCAAAAAAGGAGGTTACACACTATGAAGAAACAGACAGAGAAAGACAAACTCACAGCCCTTTACGAAAGACTCTCCCATGACGACGAGCGAGCCGGGGAAAGCGTATCTATCGAGAATCAAAAGCGGATTTTAGAGGACTACGCAAGGAAAAACGGGTTTACCAATATCCGGCATTTTACAGATGACGGAATCCGGGGAACTACGTTCAAGCGTCCGGGGCTTGACGCTATGTTGGATGAAATCCGGGCGGGGAACGTGGCAACGGTTATCATCAAAGACCAGAGTCGAATCGGGCGTGATGTGGTTGAAGTAGGGCTTTTGAAGCGCACCTTTGACGAGTGCCATGTGCGTTTTATCGCCGCCAATGACAATCTTGACACCGCAAACGGCTTTGATATTATGTCTATCTTCCGTGACGTGATAAATGAGTGGTACGTTGCCGACACCAGCCGCAAAATTAAGACTGTTTTCAAGTCAAGAATGGAAAAGGGCTTGCGCTGTTCCGGGAGCGTCTGCTACGGCTACCGCGCTTCCAAAGAGGAAAAAGGCGAATGGATAATTGACGAGGAAGCCGCCGCCGTTGTGCGCCGTATCTTCCAGAGCGTCCTTGCCGGGGAAACCATAGCCAGCATAGCAAAAACACTCCGCGCCGAGAAAATCCCTATCCCGTCCGAGCATTGGAAGCGGACAGGCGAGCCAGTCCGGGCGGCAAAGTACGCCGACCCCTACGCATGGTCAGCTACCACTATCGGCTACATACTGAAACGCCCGGAATACACAGGGTGCAAGGTGTTAGGGAAAACCGTATGCGAGAATTACAAGACCAAAAGCACCCGAAAGACCGCGCCGGAGGAACAGCACGTTTTTGAGGGCGCAATCCCCGCCATTGTGGACGAGGAAACGTGGCAGACTGTACAGAAGATACGGGAAACCGTGCGCCGCGCCCCGAAACGGCAGAACGCCCCTAACCGCTTGACCGGGCTTCTCTACTGCGCCGACTGCGGCTCAAAGTTGACACACCGCTACAACCTTGTGCAAGGGAAATGGATAGAGGACGCTTTTGTCTGCTCCGGCTACCGCCAGCTTACCCATGACTGCACCATGCACTATATCCCCACAGCGAAGATTGAAGCCGCCATTCTTGCCGTTATCCAGCGCGTGAGCTGGTATGTGCGGCACAACGAAAAGGAGTTTACAGAGCGCGTCCGGGAAGCGTCCGACCAGAACCAAGAAAAGACCGTCAAAGAGTGCAAGCAGAAAATCAATAAGGCACAGAAGCGGCACAAAGAACTTGACGGGCTTGTGAAAAAGCTGTATGAGGGCAACGCCACGGGCAAGATACCCGACAAGCACTTTACCCGGCTTCTTGCCGAATATGACGAGGAACAGACCGGGCTGGAAACGTCCATAGCTGAATGGCAAAGGCAGATTGAGAGCTGGAACGCCGACAGGCTGAAAACAGACCAGTTTATCCAGCTTGTAAAACGCTATACTGATTTCTCTGAATTGACAACGCCCATGCTCAACGAGTTTATCGAGAAAGTGATTGTGCATGAGGGTGAGGGGCGGGGGAATGACCGCCGCCAGCGGATAGACATTTATCTGAACTTCATCGGGGCTTTTGAAGTGCCGGAATATATCGTCACCCCGGCAGAGGTAGAGGAACAACGCCGCCAGCGTGAGGAACAGGCAGCAAAGGAAGCCCGGTCAAAGGAGCTTGCAAAGGCGCGTTATGAGAAGCGCAAGGCAGAGAAACGGGAATTTACCGCAAGGAAGAAAGCGGGGCTTCTCACCCCGGAGGAACTGGAAGAGGAGGAAAAGCGGCTTGCACACAACCGGGAGTGGCAAAAGGAATGGCGGGAGAAACGAAAAGCCAGCGAGCCGGAGAAGCCGCCCAAGCAGAAATCCATAAAGGAGCTTATGGCGGTTGAAAAGACCGGGGCAGACCTCATGCCGGAGGAAACGGAACGGCTTGCGGCATACCGCCGTAAGAAAGCCGACCAGCAGAGGGCAAGGCGGGAGGGAAAGAAAAGCGACCAGCCGAAAAGAAAAGTCAGTTAGTGGGGGCAGCTCCACTCCGGGAGGAACAAAAGGAGCATTGTGGAAATGTGCATAACAGGCTATGGAATCATGGATAACCCTGTTCACAGCACATGGAAAAGCTAAAGTGCAGCTTTACCACGTCCTGCAAACAGAGTTACCCACAATTCCAAAAGACAGCCAGTTATACACATTACCACGAATGCCGACTACTACGGAATCCCACCCCTATCTTTTTATAAATTCTTAAATTTCTTTTAGGGTATTGCATTATCACCTACGAAGTGTTAATATAAATACATACCTACAAAATGTTAAGATAAAAAGGAGGACAATATGGCACAGCAAATTTCTGAATCCGAACTGGTACTAATGAAAATCATCTGGAAGAATGGAGGGGCGGCTTTATACTCCCTCATCATGGAGGAATTGGAAAAAGACAAAAACGAATGGAAGAACAACACCGTACTCACTCTGCTTTCCCGTCTGGGCGAAAAAAAGTTCTTGAAAGTCAAAAAAATCGGCAGGAAGAATGAGTATGTGGCTACGGTAACAGAAGCAGAATACCAGACCATGCAGACCCACAGCTTTCTTGATAAAGTCTACGGCGGGAATGTGAAAAACTTAGTATCAACCTTGTTGCGGCAGGATATTCTTTCGGCAGATGAATTGAAAGAGATTGAAACATTTTGGAGAAAAGAAAATGAATGAATTTATAAAAGTATTATTGTCGCTTTCTGTTTCCGGCGCACTGTTACTGCTTTTCATTTTGGGATTGAAGCCGCTGTATAAAAACAAGTTCAGCAAGCGTTGGCAGTATTATATCTGGATAGTTGTTGCTTTGCGGTTTCTGCTTCCCTTTACTCCCGATAATGCGGTTGTTGGAAGCCTGTTTGAAAAAATCGACACAGTAGCAATAACGAATGAAATTCCTACAAGCCCTAATATACCCGTTCCCGCAGATACGGGTAACAACGAAGCAGAGCCGATACAGACAAACCGGGAAATAAACGCCGCTGCCATGCGTGAGCCATTTAATAAATATGTCTGCCTGTTTTTTATCTGGTCAGCATTGGCACTGATTTTATTTGTTCGTAAGGTAACAGTTTATCAAGGATTTATCCAATACATCAAAGCAGGAAATAAAGAGGTATCGGATATAAAAATCTTGAATCTGCTATCTGATTGTGAAGAAAAACTGAATATAAAAACAAGGGTTGAATTATCCCGTAATTCTCTGATTGCTTCCCCCATGCTGATCGGTTTCTTTCGACCAAGAATCATTTTGCCTGTTGGCGAATTGGAAGATAAAGAGTTATCTTATATCTTTGTGCATGAGCTAATTCACTACAAGCAGAGGGATATGTTTTATAAATGGCTGATACAGATTGTTGTGTGCGTCCATTGGTTCAATCCTTTTGTGTATTTGCTGGAAAAGGAAGTGAATAAATCATGTGAATTGTCATGTGATGAAAAAGTTATATCTGTACTTGACGATACCGCAAGGCGTGAGTATGGAGATATACTAATTTCATTTTTGAAATCAAACAATCTCTACAAAAGTTCTTTAGCTTCCGTCACTTTGACAGAGGGAGCAGAACAGTTAAAAGAAAGGTTAGGTGCGATTATGAAATTTAGGAAAAAATCAAAAGTGATTATTGCCATTACTGCCATTTTTACGGTTGCTGTTTGCGTCTGCTTTTTTGTGACTGGTGCATACGCCGCCCCTTCTGTTGCTAATGATAAGAAAACGTGGAGGGACAGCGAAATATTGAATGAAGTTTTAACAGATAATGGAGTGTATTATATCTTTTGTGAAGGTGCGGACGAAGAAGATAGACCACAGGCATCTGTATCAGTTGGAAGCATCAAGTTTGTTGTGGTGCGAAAAGATAGCTGGACATCTATTGGACCGTTTGACAATAAGGAAACACTTCTTGAAGATGTCACAGAACAGTGTAAATATATGAAAAATCTTACAGAAAAAGAAAAGGGATTGGTTATAGAAACTGCGGCATCAATATCAGAGAAGAAAAACAACGGAACAGATACATATATTTATGATGAAAATTTAGGGTTTGGTTGGTATCTGGATAATGAAAATTTGGATAATACGGATTTTGAAAATAATGAATCATACAAATACACTTATACACAAAAAGGATATTACTGCAATTCCTATATTATTGAAATGGGTTGGAACGTATATGCAAAAGCCCAGCAATACTATGGAGTAACAGAAATTGTCATGAAAGACAACTCGAAAATGACGGTGTATTTTTCTGATACTGCAAAAGATTATATAAATGACAGCGAAGCTGTTTCGGCAATAGAAGAATTGATTTATTCTTTGAAAAGTGCAAATATTAGTCCGACAATAGAAATGCCTTTAATTATGAGTATAACGCCTGTTGCAACTGATGATATACCAGCATTGACAGAAAAATATTTTCAAAATGAGGACTTGATTAGATTTTCTGCACTCTTTTCAGTATTAGATGAAGTAACCCAAAAAGATTACTACAAGAAAGTATATGACGCTGATAAAATTGCGCTCTTTTCAACTATTGTACAGAACATGGACGCAGATTTAATTTTACAGTATATAGATAAATCGGAACAGGATAATAAATCAAATTTCTTTGCCGTACTTTCAGATTATATGCAATCAAGTGATTTGAAAAAATATGCCGAGAAATACTATGAAGCTAATAATATTGCCCGGTTTACAATTCTGCTTGATTGCATGACAAAGGAAGAAAAACAGGAATGGCTGAAACGGGCGCGAACAGATAAGAAAACTAATTTTGTTGTAGTCTTATCTGATGAATTGCTTGATTAAATTGTTATGGTTTAACAAGGGGCAGCCGACTAAAACAAAGCTGCCTCTTGCAAAATAAATGAACTTATCAATATTGTTTCCCATGTGGGAGAAAGGGGGAATTTTCTATGGACTGCACAGAAGCATACAGGGAACATATCATGTATTCTTTCAATGGTTTCTGCAAAGTCGTCATACGCTATGCCGCTATCAATGCATGGCGTGACAGGAACAGGCGGCGGCAAAGAGAAATATCCTTTGAATACCTCACAGAAGAAAAGTTTTACCCTCTAAGCACATCAGACGAATTTCTCAAATCACCCTACGAACAATACCCCGTTACAATCTGCGGTCAGACAATCATACTCACCAACGGCGAGCTTGCTGCAGCCCTGTTATCCCTGCCGGAGAAAAAGAGAGAAATCATCTATCTTTACTTTTTTGGGAATTATACACAACAGGAAATCGCGGATTTATACGGACAATGCAAGAGTACAGCATGGCATTATATCCACAGTGCCTTACAGATGTTGCAGGAGGAAATGGAGGTGCTTTTGCATGGGGAATCCTAAACTTATACCGTATGAAACCATTGTCCGGGCGACCAGCGGCGCCCCGGAAGCCGTGGAGGAAGTCTTGCGGCATTACAGCAGGCGAATCCGGCTTGCCGCCCTTGAGAATGGATATGTCAATACAGATACCGAGGACAGCATAAAGCAACGGCTTATTACTGCCCTGTTCCAGTTCCGTTTTGACTGAAAAAGAGCCGGACAAGCACAGACAGCCTACATAATTGTATTGGGAAATCACAACAGGATAACCGCCGCTATTGGCGAAGATACGAAACAGGAAATCGGGGAATAAGGTTTCCTGTTTTTTTACGCCTATTTTGCTTATCTCCGGATTTACAGTGGGAGAAAATACCGCCGCAAAGTTGGCGCAATCCATGCCACGCAAGCCGGGGAAAACGGTAGAAGCCAGCACAGCGGAATCCGTCACTTTCTAAGAGCAAGATTCTACCACAGTACCAAATTTCGCCTACCGGCTCAATTTGTCCTGTGGGAATCTTGTTGGGGTTGCCACCCCAAGCCCGCCTTTTTGCGGCTTGCGCCGCTTGAAAAAATCCACCCACGAAAGGAGGTTCACAGCCATGAGAAAATACAACACGCCCCACCGCCGCCGGGTAATCAAGACACGCTTGACCGAGGAAGAATACGCCGAGTTTTCCGAGCGTGTTTCCCTCTGCAAAATGAGCCAGTCTGAATATATCCGGCAAGCACTTATCAAGTCAAGCATACGCCCGGTTATCACTGTTTCCCCGGTCAATGATGAATTACTGTCTGCTGTTGGGAAACTCACCGCCGAATACGGAAAAATCGGCGGAAACTTGAATCAGATTGCCCGCTGTCTGAACGAGTACGGCACACCTTATAACGCCCTCTCAAAAGAGGTACGAGCTGCCACAACGGAGCTTACCGCCTTGAAGTTTGAAGTCTTGCAGAAAGTAGGTGAAGCCGTTGGCAACGTTCAAACATATCAGCTCTAAAAATGCCGACTATGGAGCTGCCGAGCAGTACCTAACCTTTGAGCATGACGAGTTTACCATGAAGCCCACTCTTGATAAAGACGGGCAGATAATACCGAGGACGGGCTATCTCATTTCCTCTCTGAATTGCGGCGGGGAAGATTTCGCCATAGCGTGTATGCGCTCCAATCTGAAATACGGCAAGAACCAAAGAAAAGAGGACGTAAAGAGCCACCATTACATTATCAGTTTTGACCCCCGTGACGCTGCCGACAATGGGCTATCCGTAGACCGGGCGCAACAGTTAGGCGAGCAGTTCTGTAAAGAGCATTTCCCCGGACACCAAGCCCTTGTATGCACCCACCCGGACGGGCATAACCACAGCGGCAACATTCATGTGCATATCGTAATCAATTCCCTACGGATTGAGGAAGTGCCGTTACTGCCCTACATGGAAAGACCAGCGGACACAAGGGAGGGCTGCAAGCACCGCTGCACGGACGTAGCTATGGAGTATTTCAAAGCGGAAGTCATGGAGATGTGCCACCGGGAAAACCTCTATCAGATTGATTTACTCAATGGCAGTAAGAACCGTATTACCGAGCGTGAATATTGGGCGAAGCGGAAAGGACAAGCCGCACTGGATAAAGAAAATGCTTCCCTTGCCGCCACAGGAGAGCCGCCTAAACCGACCAAATTTGAAACCGACAAGGAGAAGCTGCGGCGCACGATCCGCACCGCCCTGTCCTCTGCCCTCTCTTTTGAGGATTTCTCCGGGAAGCTGCTACAACAGGGCGTGACCGTCAAGGAGAGCCGGGGGAGGTTGAGCTATCTCACGCCGGACAGGACGAAGCCAATCACCGCCCGGAAGTTGGGTGATGATTTTGACCGTGCCGCCGTACTGGAAGCACTCACCATGAACGCACAGAACGCCGCCAGAGCCGCCGAAAAGCACCTACCCAAAGAGGAATACCCACGGAGCATAAAAGACCGCTTACAGCGCAATAAAGTTGCCATAAACGCCCCGAAGAATGACAGCGTACAACGCATGGTAGACCGGGAAGCGAAACGAGCCGAGGGCAAGGGCATAGGATATGACCGCTGGGCGGCTGTCCACAACTTAAAGCAAATGGCGGCGACCATGAGTATTTATGAGGAATCCGGCTTTTCTTCCCCGGAAGAACTGAAAGCCGCCCTTGCCGCCGCCAGTGCGGAGCTGAACAGCGTCCACGCCGAACTGAAAACCGTGGAAAGCACCTTGCATGAGAAAAAGGACTTGCAGAAACAGCTATTGGCATACATCAAGACCAAGCCCGCCCGTGACGGGCTGAAAGCACAGAAAACAGAGAAAGCCCGCAAAAACTACCGGGAGCAGCACGAAAGCGATTTTATGATAGCCGAAGCTGCCACCCGGTATTTTAAGGCAAAGGGCATTACCAAACTGCCAGCGTCCAAGACCTTACAAGCGGAGATTGAGCAGCTTATGAGGGAGAAGAACAGCCTTTACAACGAGTACCGGGAAAAGAGGGAAAAAACAAAGGAATTGCAGACCGTCAAGGGCAATATTGAGCAGATTTTAAGGCGAGAGCCGGGGCGCGGAAAGGGGCGGGATAATGAACGGTAAACGCCCTTACATGGACTACCGCCAGCACAGGGCGGCTTGTCGGCTTGTGCATGAGTGCTGCAACTATGACAACGGCAACTGTATTGCGCTGGATTATGGCGAGCCTTGTGTATGTGTGCAGAGTATCAGCTATTCGCTCTTATGTCGCTGGTTTATCTCTGCCGTGCTTCCCCTTGACTGGAAACTGGAAGCCGCCCTTTTGCACCGGGCAGAACTGAAACGCTGTACCGAGTGTGGCGGTCAGTTTCTCCCCAAATCGAACCGTGGGAAATACTGCCCAGAGTGTGCCGGACGCATGAAAAGAATCCGAGCCGCACAGCGCAAGCGGAAACAGAGGGGGAAATGTCACGCTTTAGGAAATGCAAGACCCCCGTAAATCAAGGCTTTCCGGCTACCGCTCAAAGGGTATGCGGTACTTTTATCCTTTGCACCCGGAAAAGCTGTTTTAAATGCGTAACAGAAAGCCACAGGAGGTAAAAAACATGACCGAATATATCACAGCCAACACCCCGATACCCCCATTTCTGCCCTACCCCCGTTTCATGCTGAAAATGGACGTGTCACAGACCGCGAAGCTGCTCTATGCGCTGCTCCTTGACCGCTCCACCCTCTCACAGAAGAACGGCTGGCAGGATAACGGGGGCAGGACATACATTGTCTACCCCATAGCGGAGATAGCGGAAATACTGGATAAAAGCACCATGACCATACAGAACGCCTTGAAAGAGCTGGACGCTGCCGGGCTTCTGGTACGGGAACGCCGGGGATTTTCCGCACCGAACCGCCTTTATGTGAAAGTGCCGGAAGCAGTAAAGGTTTCTTTGGATATGACACAAAGAAATCTTTACGTCAGTCCTAAAGAAAACTGTACAACTGAACCAAAGGAAACTTTAGATATGATACAAAGAAATCTTTACCCTAACCAACTAAATATAAACAAACTAAAAGAGAACCAAACAAAGGGAGCGAGTGGGGAGCTGCCGCCCACGCCCTATGGCAAATATCAGAATGTTTTCCTCTCTGAATCCGAATATGCGGAGCTGAAAGGGGAATACCCGGACAGCCTTGAACGGCTTATTGAGGAAATGAGCCGGTATATCGCCGCTTTCGGGAATGATTATGCCAACCATGCCGCCGCGCTTTACAGGTGGGCAGACAGGGAGAAAAAGGAGAACCCGAAAAAGGGAATCCCCGATTATTCCTACAAGGAGGGCGAGAGCCTTTGACAGCAGAGATATAACGCCCCGTAAACAGGGCGTGGAAAAGACCATGAACAAGGAGGACGATTTTATGAGCGATTACGACAACGCTATTTTCCGGCTTGCCACGGCACAGGAAGCAGAGCCGGAGGACTACACGGGCGAGGACGGGCTTTTATACTGCGGGAACTGCCGCCAGCCCAAAGAAGCCTACTTCACCGAGGGCAAGAGCCTTTTCGGACGTGACCGACACCCGAAAGAATGTGACTGCCAGCGTAAACGCCGGGAAAAGCAGGAAGCCGCCGACCGGGAACAGAAGCACCGGGAGGAAGTGGCGCGGCTGAAGCGAAAGGGCTTTACCAACCCGGCTATGCTGGAATGGACTTTTGAAAACGACAACGGCAAATGCCCCCAAATGGATAAGGCTTTATTTTATGCGGCGAACTGGGAGGAAATGAGAGCGGAAAATATCGGCTATCTGCTATGGGGCAAGGTAGGCACAGGCAAGAGTTATTTCGCCGGGTGTATCGCCAACGCCCTTATGGAGCGTGAGATTTCCGTGTGCATGACGAATTTTGCCCTTATCCTCAATGACCTTGCCGCCAGCTACAAGGGCAGGAACGAATACATAGACCGCCTTTGCCGCTTCCCCCTGCTTATCCTTGATGATTTTGGCATGGAGCGCGGCACGGAATACGGGCTTGAACAGGTTTACAACGTGGTTGACAGCCGATACCGAAGCCGGAAGCCGCTGATTGTCACAACGAATTTGACGCTGGAGGAATTGCAGCACCCGGAGGACACCGCCCATGCCCGGATTTATGACCGTCTGCTTGAAATGTGCTGCCCGGTATTCTTCACCGGGGAGAATATCAGAAAATCCACGGCACAGGGGAAAATGGAACGGTTAAAAGGACTGATGAACAGAAAGGAGAGCCTATGAACAATGACACCAGCAAGACCAGCCGCACCGCCGCCCCTCTGGACGCGAAGCCCGACCTTGTGAAGCGGATAGGGAATACCACCTTTGACATACATATCCATTTCAGCGAAACGAGCCGGGAAACCTTTACGGACAAGGTTGTGCGGCTTATTGAGAACGACAAGGACAGTGTAACCGATTGAAAAAAGATACATTTTTTCTTTTTCCCTATTGACTAATGCCGAAAGGAACAGTTGTTCTGGAATGTGGAAAGATGCTCCAGCGCGGCGGGTATGAGATAAAAATACTCAATACGATTGACTTCAAGCAGTCCATGAAGTACAACCCATTCCGCTATATCTACTGCGAGAACGACATTCTGAAGCTGGTCAACTGCATCATGGAGAACACCAAGGGCGAGGACAGCAAAGGCGGCGAGGACTTTTGGGCGAAAGCCGAAGCCCTCTACTACCAGGCGCTGATCGCCTATATTTGGTACGAAGCGCCGGAGGAAGAAAAGAACATGACCACCCTGCTGGAAATGCTCAATGCGTCCGAGGTTCGGGAAGATGACGAAAACTTCAAAAACGCCGTTGACCTGATGTTTGACGCACTGGAAAAACGCGACCCACAACATTTTGCGGTGCGCCAGTATAAAAAATACAAAATGGCCGCCGGCAAGACAGCAAAATCGATCCTGATTTCCTGCGGCGCAAGAATGGCTCCCTTTGACATCCGGGAGGTGCGGGAACTGATGGAGGGCGACGAACTGGAACTTGAAAAGATTGGCGACCGCAAGACGGCGCTGTTCTGTATCGTGTCCGACACGGATATGACATTCAATTTCATTTCTGCAATGGTTTATACGCAGATGTTCAACGTCCTGTGCGACAAGGCGCTGGAAAACGGCGGCGCACTGAAAACCCACGTTACCTGCCTGCTGGACGAGTTTGCCGTGCGCTCGTAAGCGGAACCCATTCGTTCCGCGCGGGCTTGTTTGTAATCTATCT
>NZ_SRYA01000088.1 GCF_004793545.1 Petralouisia muris
GTTCGGTAAACTCTTGTTCTTTTTCTCTCCTCAAAAATCGCAATTTCCTATAAAGCAAAAAAAGTGCCATCTGCTAAATGCAAATGACACTGTGATAACTCTGTTAAACTGTTTTTGGCTGAAACCAAACTTGATACTGATATATGTATTATAGCAGAATTCATCACAATAGTCAATCTGTCCGAAACGAAAGCGCAGGTTTTACTGCTTCTTATCTTCATGATTGTGCCGGTTTATCTGTAACTGGCACATAAATACCACCCCAAATATACTGCCTATGAGGAGTCCTGCAAAAAAACAAATAACATTCATCTCTATTTTTCCTCCTTCCTGGAAATATAAAAAAGATGCCACCATAAGGGCCGTATACCATAACAAATTGAAAGGCAAGACAGACCACTTCGGTTTATCTTGCCTTAACTCACTACACTTTTTATAAAATGCTCTTTAGAAACAGAGCAAAAACTGAAATTGTTATTTTCGGTTGGGTTTTCTTTTGATAGCCAATAATTTCATATAAACTACAAAGGGTCTTTCCACCTCTGCGATACTTATACTCGTAAGTCCAATTCTTACCACCAGTATTCCATAACTGTTCCATATCATATTTTTTATTAATAGCCGTACATAATGCTTGCCAAACTTCATACAAGGATTGTCCAAGTAATTCAGTCATAATTGATTGAGATGGTTTATTTTCAAGCATACTATCTCCTCCACAAACTGTAATTTAACGTACTCTCACGGTATTTGTGAGAACAAATCCTACTTTTTTGTACAGCATGAAAGCTTTATCATTCCATTTAGCAACATGTAACAAAATAGGCTCATTACTGGTTTGGCGAATATGGTTCATTCCCCATAATAAAAGTTGTTTTCCATATCCCCTATTTTGAAATTCCTTATTGACAATCAAATCGTCTATTTCGTTTCCATAACAGGCAATAGAACCAATAATTTCTTCCCCACTTACAAGCAAGAAAATATCCTTACTTTTTTCACGAACTTGTTTATAATCATTCAAAAAATTATACGGCTCAATAGCAAGAGATTTTCGCATTTCATAAAAGCAAGTATTATATATTTTCATGTATTGTTGAAAATACTTTTGCTCAAAAGGAATACACAAGATATTGCTTTTTTCAATATCATCTTTTACATATTTCATTTCATATGCTATTATTTCCATGCTGTAATTTCCCTTCTGCAACCCCCGATTTGTTTATTCGCCTACCGCACATTAACTATTCAAAAGCCTTGTCAAGTCCTCCACGGAAGCATCCATCTTCACAGAGACTTCCTCCATCGTCATGCCGGTAGCAAGAAAACGCTTTATCACCATTTTCATATCCTCGCCAACCTCAATGATATGTCCGTCCAAATCGTAGAACCGTATCACCCGCTGTCCCCAGCTATGCTCAATTACTTCTCCCAAACATTCAATGTTTGAATACTCTTTCAGCTTACTCAGAAAACCATCAAAATCCTGTTCTTCAAAAACAATTTCTGCATTGTTGGATTTTTTTAATATCTTTTCCTTCGGCAGATTCACAAGCCAGTCAAAATCCTGCTGCAATGCCAAGCCGCATGTAAAAGCAATGTTTCTTCCGTAATCCTGATAAACCTCCAGGCTAAATAAATCTTCATAGAACTTTCTTGCAGCTTTTATATCCGCTACCGATATCACTGTACATACATACTTCATACCATTACTCCTGTCAAACTTTTTAGTACCCCTTATCTCGTCTAGCTTGCCTTAGCCTCTCTTTTTCTTACGCAGCTTCAAATCAATGTTTTTCTTTGCCGCTGCCTCCTGAAGCAATCCCACTACAAAAGCACTTTTTTCTTTGAGCGTCCATGTTTCCATATCGTCCTTCTTCTTTTTAATTTCCTTTATCACTTCGCGAAGCTCCTGCATGCCCAACAGGTTGACCGCAACACAAAACATGGTCTTTTGGCGACCAGCATTATACTCCGACAGGAGAACGTTCAATATTGCCGCCTTTTCTATCTGTTCCGCATTGTAGACTTCAATTCCCGACTCTTTGGCTTTCTCCAGATCAGCCCTTCTGTGGAAATGTGTTATAAAAGAATCAAAATCGTCAATATGTTCATATTTGGGGCATGGGTATTCACTGCACTGAAAGCAGTATTCTATGCCGGTATGTTCCATGCTGCACTTTGCAATTCTGCACGATTGATTACCCTCTCCCCCACCGCAGCCGGGGCAATATTTATTTAAAAACATGGGGCAAAGGCCGCAATTCAGCCCACAGAGTGAAAACAATTGATTTTGTCGGTTAAATCCCTTCATGATACCTCCATACGCTATTTCTCAATTTGTAATTGGATGTAATCCCAACAATGGACACTGACCGTTTTTCTTGGCTTCTTCAATTTTCTTTCTGCCAAAATCGGTCATAAGTCCCCGTTCTTCAAGGGTTTTAACCAATGCTTTATTTTTCTCTGACCACTTGCTCTTCTCCCTACGCATTGAAAAATATTTCTTATACGTTTTATCGTCGATACTTTTCATCTGACCATCAATCCAACCAAAGCAGAGAGCCTCTTCAAGTGCTTCTGCTGCCTTTATCGTTTTCGGTCCGCCAGCTTTGCCAAATAAAAGCAAAAGCCATCATTTGACAGGCAATGCTCAGAAAGCCACTTTCTAAATTCCTCCCTGCCTGCAAATTTCATTATATCACTCATTATACGCTCCTTTATTCTATATCAATCAGCTTTGCAATCTCCTCGACTGTATCCAAAAGCACATGGAACTCCAGCCCTTCTGCATAACTGTTTTCCGCTGCGTAATTCCGCCACAGGCTGTAAAGTGCAGTTTCCTCACGCATATCCCTCATGATATCCTTCCAGTCTTTCAGCATATCCATTGATTCTCTTTTGACAGCAGTATGCTCTATCGCCATTTTTAAGATATCCGGTCTGACGCTGTCTTTACGCTCATGATAGAGAACATGCAGATCATAAAAATCCCTGGCTCTTGTATTTCCTATGTTCCGGCGAATAATGGTTTCATACTTTTCAGCCAGCACCGTCTCTATGGTGTACGCCATAATCGAAACTGTTTTATCCTCAAATATGAACGGATAATCATATTGAGAGGCTGCCGGGGTAATCTTATCTCCGGTTGTGACATCCACCTTCATCGGGCTGTTTATCTTCCCATATTTTGCAGCTATATGAATACGGAAATTATTATAGGCATCCTCTTCACGGATTGGCTCTATACACTGATATTCAAAGGTTATCCCATCGTCTGTATCAATCGCAAGAATCTCCTTAAAGATTTTGACGATTTCCTCTTCCTCAAGCTGTATCCCTCTTACGGTAGTGTCCATGTCCATTTTGGTTCTGGCTTCAATTCCAATCATTGAGGAAATCAGCAGACCGCCTTTGAGGATAAAGTTCTTTGCATAAGGCTATACGGCAAGCCTCTCTAAAATGCGTTCAAACATAAACATATGCTGCACATCCAAAGCCCTCAGATTGTTCTTTGACGCAAAATTTCGGATCGCGCCCTTTAGCTGTTCTGGTGTTTTCATTACAATACCTCCATGTAAGTCCTTATTTTTTCTTCAATTCCGAAGGCTTTTCCATACTTCAGCAATTTGCGGACATCCGGCCGGTTTTTAAAATAATCCTTGATTGACTGAACATAAAGCTGCTTTTCTATCTGGTTTTTATCTTTCATCAGATCACAAAGACATCTCTCTCTGTCATATAAACGAATCATAGCGCCCTGCGGCGAACGTGCTTCCGTTATGCCAAGACTATAGAATTCCTTCATAATATAATGAGCCCTGATTTTTTGATTATCTCGAAGCAGTCTTGAAATATTTTCGCCATGAGGGACTGAAATATCGAATGTATGTGGTATGATGTCCGTCAATCCCCAGATATACAGCGCTGTCCCATAAGAAAAAATGAGGCTGGAGCATTGCACCTGAAGCAAAGCAAACTCATCAATATCACAGTCAGCAGGAGCATAAATCCCTTTCCGAATTCTTTCAAGCAAGCCACTGTCTACATATTTCTTTAAGACTGCCCTGTTGATTCCCGCCGCTTCAATTTGCGATGTTTTTACAAATCCATTTCCGTCTTCAGCCATCGCCTGAATCTTATTATAAACCTCATCCACAGAAATCACCTCCACGCACTCTACATTCTTTCTTCAATTATATCTTATTGACGAACGAATGTAAAGAGCTTTTAGCATTAGTCTAGGGTTGTTTCAGGAAGGATTTATAGAATGTTTTTCGAATCATATGATAAAATTCGCTCTATAGTATGACTTTTTCAGTTTTTCAACAGTCATTACCACGAAAAAAAGCGCGCAAAGTCCCCCTATCGTTTCATTTACATTTATTGAAAAATCAAAAAACTGGTTTAATAAAAACTTGGTATTGGATCAAAGATCCATTTTATCGCAACGGAAAAATCATCTGTTATCTCATCTATCACATCAATTACCAGTTCCCTGTCTTTTGGTTCATCGATCTGCATGAGCCGGATGATATTATATGCTGTTTTCCGTAATACAGATAAAATATTTTTGGAGTTCCTTGCTGTACACTTATCTTCCAGAAAATCCTCATCCAAGACATGGTGCAGACAGTTTTCAATCCGCCAGTGGGCCCTTTTGTATCTGGCAAACTCTTCCGCCGTCAAAACATTATTAGAAACCATGCCAACTTTTTGTATTTGATCTGTAAGCTCGTCTCCCTCTGTTGGCTTTGGGCGCTTCCTGCTTCCTTGCTTTAAGAAGGTTTCCTTATCCGGAGTCACATCATTCCTATCTGCATCGATCTATTTTGGTATCCGCACCTGGCAGCTGGAAGCAATGCTGCATATAAAAGGCAGTTCCTTCCGTATCTTTCCAATCGCGTCATCGTTTGTGTAACATTTGACTTCCCGATGTTCCACTCGTTCCCTGTTCTTTTCACATCTGCTATATTCGCTGTAGCGACCTTTGTTTTCCATTGCAAACTGTTCTGGTTCCGCCTCTTTTTCTTTCTCAAGTTTCCCAAAAATATTCTGGATCTCCTGATAGGTCGCCGGACAGTTCTTTTTAATCTGCTGCACGAAATATCCGCTTTTCTCCTCTATCATACGCAGGATGGCTTCGGTCGCTCCAATTGCATTTATCGTGACTGCGCTTCCTGTGATGTCAGGTATTTCCAGCAGTTTTGGGATTGCCGTCATTTCATTTGTTTTCTCTGGGATTGGAACCTGTGCGAGCACCAGATTGGTCGCAGCATCCATGGCATTTAAAATATAGGGTTCTTTCTTATCCTTTATCTTTTCTGTTGCTGCCCTCAGCACCTTCCCGTCAATCACGATATGGATCCCTTTCGTGCCTAAAATATTTCCGATCCAATCCGTAAATGCCAGGGACTGCAGTTCCTCGTCCATTCCGCAGGCGATCCGTGAAAATGTGGAAAGCGAAGGGATTCCATTTTCCAGGGTCAGGTGCTTTTTCAGTTTTTCCTGATTCCTTTTTGCCCATTTTACGATACGCCGCAGGGAGGTTTTTTCCGCCAGGAATCCCAGGGCTATGAACAGCAGGATCTCCACATGGCTATGCTTATGTTTCCGGGCACAGCGTGGATCCGGCATTTCCCTAAAATACTCTGCCAACGGTTTGACCAGAAACGCTGTTTTAGTCCACCTCCAAATTGATATGAAAACGCTCCAGAATTTCACGCTGCTCATCCGATATCCTGGATATGAGCTTATTTCCATCCATATAAATCAAATATATTGTGGAAAGACGTTTTAAATCCTTCAGATCGGCACCGGTTTCTTTTTGCATCCGAAATATCAGAGAACTTTTCTGAGCGCCATACTGTATATGCGGATCCAATGCCTCTACAGATCCACGTTCGGCCGATATGTAGGACTCTGCCGACTCCTTAAGGATGACAAAATCAAGAACTTTCCGCCATTCTTTCCCCAACGGTTCTTTCCAGCTTTGTGGGCAAAGGATCTCGACCGCTCTGGAAAATCCAAACTCCTTTACGGATGCATCCGTCAGTGTGACTTTCTTCTTATCTGATTGAATGACGCCTTCCGGAGTGATCACTCCGATATAAGTATCTACGGGTTGGGGATATTTCTTTCCAGGAACCCGCCTTGAGGTTCGCTTGTAAAGGTAATACCTCTCCCCTTTTTTCTTGACTGTAGTCCCTCTGGTCCGATACTTCTGTACCCAATCCGGATATGTTTTTCCTGTTTTTGGCATAATATCCTCCTTTCAAACACCCTGCTAATCCTGTTTTAAGTATAGGTATATTATACCTATACTTATAGATATTATACCTCTATAATAACAAAAAGTCGAGAGTAAAAAGCTGCTCTGTATAGCAGCTTTTACCCTCGATAAATCCTATGCTCTTCCACTTATTTATTTTTCTTCATGAAACAACCCTAATAGATTTACTTTTTCCGGTAAAATTCATTCTTTATTTTTTGCTATTCCCACTTAAAGCATTTGACTGCAACACCTGTACAAATCACGGTAACAGCCATCATAACCACAACCGGAATCCAGATATGCTCTACCGGCTGCCCCAAAGAGGTTGCCTTCATAAGCTGGATTCCCTGGGTCAGCGGAAACAGGGAAACAATCTTCTGCATAACCCCCGGCATGACCTCGAAAGGAAGCGTTGCCCCGGAAAATATCAGCATAGGGAAGTACAGCGCACTGGCAATCACGCTTGCCATTTTCTCGTTTTTCGCAATACCGCCCACCATCATGCCGATACTCAGAGTGGAAGCCATTGTCAGGAGCCAGCTTCCGATAAACGCCAGCCAGCTCCCGTGGAGTGTTACTCCCCAGAACAGCACGGCAATCGGAAAGAGCAATACCATGGAAACAAGTGCATACAGCACATAGATGGTAAATTCCACGCCCAGCAGCATCACCGGGCTGATCGGCGTAACACGGAAGCGTTTCAGAATCTTGCGCTCCCTGTACCCGGACACCACCAACGGCAATCCCATCAGGCCGCATGCACAAATGGAAATGGTACATACCGCACTCATGGACTGCTCCAGAAACGTATAGCCCGCGCCTTCAAATGCCGGCTTTGCCTGATAGATAAAGCCAAGGACGACCAGCACAACTATCGGCATGATAATTGCGAAGATCACCATGTTCATATTCCGGATATTCAGTTTCAGTTCTGTCTTCAAAAGCTTTGTAAAGGTTCTCATGCGCCGATTCCCTCCTCGTCATCCGAATATTTTAAGTATGCATCCTCGAACTTCTCACAGCCGCTCTCGGATTTTGCCTGTTCCACAGTTCCGTAGAATACGGGTTCCCCCTTTTTCAAAATGCAGATTTCATCACAGAGGGCTTCCACTTCATCCATGAAATGAGAAGTCAGGAAAATAGTCAGGCCCTGTTTCTTCAAATCCTCAAGGATCTTCCAGACCGTGCGGCGCGCCCTGGCATCCAGACCGGTGTTCAGTTCATCCAGAAAGACCAGTTTGGGATTCGGTATCAGAGCCAGCACAATAAACAACCGCTAGCGCTCTCCTCCCGACAGGCTCTTTACCGCATTCTTCAGCTTGTCTCCAATTCCAAAGCGTTCGCAAAGCTGCCTCCAGTCTGCAGGGTTTTTATACAGGCATTCGATTTCTTCGCAAAGCTCAAATACCTTAATCTCCGGCTGGTAATCCCCCTCTTGAAACTGAACGCCTACTTCCTGGAACAGCTTCCTGCGGTCCTTTTTCGCATGGTACCCCAATACCGAAACTTCTCCGGAATCGGCCTGTTTCGTACCCAGAATACTCTCGATTGTCGTACTTTTCCCGGCGCCGTTGGCGCCCAGCAGCCCGAATACCATACCAGTTTTGACGGATAGGTTTAGGCCGTCTACCACCGCTTTTCCGTTATAACTTTTTCTAAGGTTTGTTACCTTGATTGCTTCTTCTCTCATTTTGTCCCCCTTTTCTGAATGGCACGCATTTCAATATATCCGCGCTCACCGCGCGGTTCCAGCTGGATGCGCGGATTACTGTCATCCCACTCATATCCAATCACGGACGGATCATAGTGGTTTAAGGAATACTGCACGGAAAGGATCGCCTGGGAATAGTCCTCCTCCTGGAACGGTTCTCCCTGTACCACCAGATATTCCGCCATGGGCAGGGAAATGATATCAAATCCTTCCGGTATTCCACCGGCATAATCCGGCGCTACCTCTACCCCCTGTACATAGGTGGATGTTCCCGGCTTTTTATATTCTTCCGGAAGCCAGAGGCAGACCGGCTCACCGCACAGGGAATCCATGCTCATCAGAATTCCCCACACCTCACAGTTCACTTCCGCACAATAGTCGAAATAATCCTCCGCTTTGATTCCTCTTTTTATAATCACCTTGCGCTCCGGTTTGCGGATCACTTGGACAAAAACGCTCTGCAAATTTTCCATATCAACAATATCCTTTCTGAGCTCTCTGAATTTGACTCCGTATGGGATAAACAATCCGATCGGAACCGGGTCTTTTACGTATTCCCCAGGATTGCATCCGAATTCTTTGTAAAAAGCGCGGGTGTATCCGTCCACGCTTTCAAATCCGCAGTCATAAGCTGCATCAATTACTAGGCATTGCTCCTTTTTCAGCCGCATAGCCGAATAGGAAAGCCGCAGCCGGCGGATATACTCTGCCGGGGTCATTCCCAGATAATTCTTGAACAGCCGGTAGGAATGCCAACTTGAAAAAAGCGAGACTTCAGAAAGATTCGCCAGTGTGATCTCCTCTTCCAGATGTTCTTCTATATATTCCTGCATCCGCTGTACCGCTTTCATCTGCTCCTGCACTTCATTCACCTCCATCCGTATCTCTTATTTTACCATGAACACTGGAACGCCTCTCGACTTTTTTTGCTGTCTCAGCCTTCCAGTGACTTACGCAGATATTTTGCGGTAATGGTATCTGCATGGTCTGCCATTTCCTGCGGCGTACCTGTAAATACAATCTCACCGCCCATACTGCCGCCGTCCGGCCCGATATCAATCACGTAATCCGCAAGCTTTACCACATCCATATTGTGTTCGATTACAATTACGGTATTGCCGCGCTTTACAAAGCCGTCCAGCAGCTCCATGACTTTCTTAATATCCGAAGCATGTAAGCCTGTCGTCGGCTCATCCAGCACATAAATGTTACCCTTCTGATCCAGATATTTCGCCAGCTTCACACGCTGACGCTCTCCGCCGGATAAGGTAGACAGGGGCTGCCCCAAAGAAAGATAGGATAAACCCACTTCCACCATGGCGTGAAGCGCCTTGCGGATCTTCGGACAGTCGGAGAAGAATGTTTCCGCCTCCCCTGCGTTCATATCCAGGATCTCTACGATATTTTTTCCATGATAGGCGTAGGACAGGGCTTCGTCGCTGTAACGGCTGCCGCCGCAGGCTTCACAGGTAGTTGTCACCGGGTCCATAAAGACCAGCTCTGTGATGATGACGCCCTTTCCTTTACAATTCGGACAGGCGCCTTTGCTGTTAAAGGAGAACAACGCCGCACCGACGTCGTTTTCCTTGCCCATCCGTTTGCGTATCTCGTCAAAGAATCCCAAAAAGGTTGCCGGAGTAGAACGTCCTGTAGCCGTAACTGGAGACTGGTCTACGAAAATTACCTGTTCTGCGCACTTCTCAGCGAAAACATCCCGGATTAACGAGCTTTTCCCGGAACCGGCCACACCGGTCACGGCGGTCAGCACATGCAGCGGAATGTCAATGGAAATGTTTTTCAGGTTATGAATGGCTGCATCCCGTACCGGCAGGAACTCCTTTGGTTTTCTTGGCATAGCTTTTACCGGTGTTTTCTGCTGCATGGCATTCCCGGTCAGTGTACCGGACCCCAAAAGTCCTTTATAGCTGCCCTGGTAAAGAACCTCTCCGCCGTTTCTGCCTGCCAGCGGTCCAATGTCAATTACTTCATCGGCAATGGAGATCACGTCCTTGTCATGTTCCACCACCAAAACCGTGTTTCCTTTATCCCGCAGACTGCAAAGCAGCTTGGTCATGCGGTGGACGTCGCGGGGATGCATCCCGGTGCTTGGTTCGTCAAAGATATATGTCATGCCGGTCAGGGCGCTGCCCATATGACGCACCAGCTTGAGGCGCTGTGCCTCGCCGCCGGACAAGGTTGCGGACTCCCTGTTCAGGGAAAGATACGGCAGCCCAATATCAATCATGCGTGTAAGGGTGAGCACCAGGCTTTCTGCGATGGATTTGCCCTTCGAGTCTGTAATCGTCTCCAGCACGTTTCTCAGCTCTGTCAATTCCATCTCACACAATTCGTTAATCGAATAGCCTGCCACTTTACAGGAAAGTGCAGCCGCATTCAGGCGTTTTCCATGGCAAAGCGGACATTCAGAAGGATGGACATAGCTTGCCAGCCGTTTCGCAGAGGTCTCACCCATTTCAGAGCTGTCCCGTTTCAGCAGCAGCCGGCTCATCATATTATGGATGCCTTCCACTTGCTTGGATACTCGGTCTCCACCGGGCTCCTCTGCACCATATAGCAAGAGATTCCTCTCTTTCTCTGAATAATCCCTCCATTTTTTATCCAGGTCAAACAGGCCGCTCTCTGTATATTGTTTCCAGTACCAGTTTCCCACATGAAAAGTAGACAGGTCTACCATACCCTCATTCAAGCTTTTGTCTTCTGCAATCAGCGGCAGAATATCCAGCGTCATTACCTTGCCGATACCAGAGCATTCCGGACACATCCCATTCGGATCGTTAAAGGAAAAGTAAGAGGGAGTGCCGATATGCGGTTCGCCTATCCGGCTGTAAAGCAGCCGCAGGGCAGCGTACATGTCGCTGATGGTTCCTACGGTGGAGCGGGCATTTCCGCCCAGGCTGGTCTGGTCAATCACAACGGAGGCAGACAGGTTTTCGATTTTGTCTGCCCTTGGCTTTTCGAACTTGGGCAGCCTGCCCCGGACAAAGGCAGAATAGGTTTCATTCATCTGGCGCTGGCTTTCCGCAGCAATAGTGTCAAATACAATGCTGGATTTTCCGGAACCGGACACCCCTGTAAAGACTACGATTTTTCCTTTCGGGATTTCAAGGGAAATATTTTTCAGGTTGTTCTGGCACAACCCTTGTATCACAATGCTGTTTTGATATGACATATCATGGATCCTTCTTTCTTCTGATTTTCTCATATCAGTATAACAAACAGCAAAAAAAGCCTCTCGACTTTTTTTGCTGTTGCAAATGCGCTTATAGTTATCGAACGATACCCAATAACACAAACCTTGCATTATCAAACTCATAACTGCAGGTAGAAAGCGTAACGATTCGATCTGTGACTGCCGGAATCATATCACTTTCAAAACAAGAACGGCTCCTGGCTGCCTCCAGCCAAGCTTCAAATTTTGTATCCGGCTCCGGCATTATTAGTAGTATGGTCGGATGTGCCTGATAAAACTCCTGCTTTTTGTATTGCGTCAAACCGGAAAACATGGTACCGTTTTTCATATGGTGCCCATAGATTATGCTGTGCCGGTCTGAGAAATCCGGCACGTTTCGGCTGTCCAGGAAGATGCATCCCGAACTGTTCCATTTCCGTTGAATAAATGCTTCAGATAATACTGGTTGTCTGTACCTTGCACCACCGGATAATTGATTTCTGTGCCTTCAATATAGACCCATGCTACAATATCCGGATTGATTTCTTTCAGTGCGGCAAAATCTACCGCCGGCCAGTTGATGTTGGTATTCTCATCAGACGGATTCTCATCTTTTTGTCCGTCTTCACCCACCGTAACATACTGTTCGACATCCGTATAGGCTGAGTCGCCTTCCTCATATTCCTTGAGCTGCCGATAAATCTGGAAGGCGCCTAAAGCAAAAATCCCTGTAAAAATCAAAATGAGTATGGCGTAAATTATTCTCTTATTCATACAAACGCTCCTTTCTCTATCAGATATTACACGGAAAAGGAGCTGCGATTACAACAAAAAATGGTAAACCATCCCTGACCTCTTGGCTTTGTCATTTAAACCCCTGCAGGTTTTCGGCTGCCATATTCTAAATTTCTGCAAATCTCTTGATATTATTCTCCATTGTGAATATAATAAATATAGAGAATAAAAAGGAGCGACTGCTATGAAATACATTTCAACGAGTGAAGCTGCCGCAAAATGGGGACTTTCCAGGCGGCGGGTGGCAATCCTTTGTAAAGAGAACCGTATCGAAGGCGTCCAGAGGGCCGGTCAGACATGGATTATACCAGAAACGGCAGAAAAACCTGCTGACGCACGAATTAAGAGCGGAAAATATATCAAGAAATGCGAGGAACAAAGCAATGCCTGAAAATCAGAATATAGAATGGAAATCAAAATGGCGAGATGATTATCTTGAATGGATCTGCGGTTTTGCCAATGCCCAGGGCGGAAGGATTTATATTGGATGTGATGATAACAGGCATATTATAGGGCTTGACAATACCCGGAAGCTTTTAGAGGACATTCCCAATAAGGTCCGCAATGCCATGAGCATAGTTGTAGATGTAAACCGGTTAGTGGAAGATGGAAAAGAATATATCGAAATTGTAGTTCCGCCCTATCCTGTTGCTATTTCCTGCAAAGGCGTTTACTATTACCGCAGCGGAAGCACTATGCAAACGCTCTCCGGTCCTGAACTGGAAAGCTTCATTCTCCGCAAACGGGGCGCTTCCTGGGATAATATGCCTCTGCCCGGTTTTACCATTGACGATATTGATGATGCCCTGGTCCAGAAATTCAAAACCCTGGCCGCAAAAAAGGGAAGAATTGACGAGAGCGTTCTGTCAGAGTCAAAGGCAGAAAACTGGGCGTGAGCCGAAAAACAATCTCTTCAAGAATTAAATCCCTTAAAGATAAAGGTGTCCTCCAACGGGTCGGATCTGATACGAAAGGGCATTGGCAAATCAAAAATGGGAAGTAAAGGAGGCCAACGGATGCCAAGGCAATTCAAAACAGCAAGACAAATCAATAAATTAAAAGTAATCGAGGCTGCTGAAAAACTTGGCGTTTCCCAACCGACACTCAGTGCATGGGAGGGCGAACGGAAATCTCCCTCGATAGATGGGCTTGAAAATATGGCTGACCTATATGGTGTCACAACCGATTTTTTGTTGGGACGCTCTGATATGCAAACTCAGGATTTCAAGCAGCCAATTTCACTACAGGCATTGCCGGCTTTTCATGGCAGACCGGTATGGTCTGCCACATATGGATGGCTGCTGGTGAATGCCGCAGATAAACTGCTGACTTTTCCTGACGGCCATACCTTGCCGTTTTCCGATATTATTGGTGAATTGTTTATATTTGCTCCTCCGTTTTCCGAAGCAGAACCTCCGAAAGAACCGCCGCTGTCCCGTTCTGAAATCAGCATGCAAAAAGAAATCTGGCTGGAGCCAATTTTCCCAGACTCAGATTTAAGAAGGGAACTGCGGGGATGGTATCAGGTAAAAGACCGATTTGTTCAGAATGAGTATGGCAATCGGTTTTATCTGGATACTTATGGTTCCAAATGGCTGGCATTCTCTTTTGAAATTAAATTATGATAACATTTTAATTAAAACGAAATGAGGTGGGCGCGTGGCAATTATTTTGATTGCAGAAGATGAAAAAGGAATGCAGACTATTATTGCTGATTATATGAAACGTGGCGGCCATACCTGTATTACTGCTGACGACGGCATAGATGCTATTTCCATATTAAAAAACAATTCTTTGGATTTAGCCATTTTAGATATTATGATGCCTCATCTGGATGGTTTTTCGGTCTGCCGAA
This sequence comes from Petralouisia muris, assembly GCF_004793545.1. Classification (GTDB taxonomy): domain Bacteria; phylum Bacillota; class Clostridia; order Lachnospirales; family Lachnospiraceae; genus Petralouisia; species Petralouisia muris. The sequence continues at coordinate 13,826 of NZ_SRYA01000088.1, forward strand.
TGGCAAGGGAAATGTCCGATCTCCCCATTCTGTTTCTGACTGCAAAAGGCACGGAAGAAGATAAGCTAAGAGGATATGGGTATGGTGCAGATGACTATGTAACCAAACCATTCAGCCCCAAAATACTGCTTGCAAAAGTCAATGCTCTTCTCCGACGTTCCGGTGGGATACCTCAAGAAGTCATACAAGCAGGCGGTATATCATTGCTCCCCTATTCTCGTGCTGTTTCGGTAAATGGCGCCGAAATTGAATTAACGCATAAGGAATTTGAATTGTTACACTTTTTATGCAAAATAAAAATCAGGTGTTTTCCCGTGAGCAGCTTCTTAACCGTATTTGGGGCTATGATTTTGAAGGGAATACCCGTACTGTTGATACACATATCAAAACACTGCGCCAAAAGCTTGGTAGTGAAAGCCGACGCATTGTAACACTAATCCGTTCCGGATACAAGTTTGAGGTGTAGTTATGAATAAGAAGGAAAAGATTTACAATCTCTATTCTGTGCGCAAAAAAACGATGATCCTTTCCAAACTTGCCGGTGGGATGCTGGTATTGTTTTACCTTGTAACTGAGGACCTTCCAATGAGTCGCAATGCAAGCTTCTGGATCTGGTTCACCCTCCTGATCGCTGTTATCATTGGAGTTGACTGTCTTTTAGGCAGGCTGATTTCAAAACCACTGCACAAAATCAACGACACCGCCAAGCAAATGGCAGAATTGGATTTTTCTGCCCACTGCGACATCCAAACGAAGGATGAGTTTGGTGAATTATCTAAGAGCCTGAATACTATGTCATCCAACCTACAGGAAGCGTTGGATAAACTGGAGGCGGCGAATTCCCAACTAGAGAAAGATGTTGCACATGAACGGATCTTACTACATGAAAGAAGAGAACTGGTAGACCGTCTATCTCACGAGATGAAGACTCCCCTGGGGCTGATCCGGGCCTATACGGAAGGATTGGATGGGGAAATAGATTCGGAAAAAAGACAACAATACATGAATGCAATCCTGGATGCCATAGAACGTATGGACGATTTAATTATTTCGCTTTTGGATCTCTCGGCATTAGAATCTGGCGTCGCCAAGTTAGCAAAGGAGCGTTTTGACTTTATAGAACTTGTGGAAACAGTTGCTGGACGCCTGTTGCTTGATACGCCAGAAACAAATTATGTATTCCACTATGAACTTCCAGAGGACAAGGTTTTTATACTGGCTGACCGCCAGCGTATGGAACAAGTGGTTAACAACCTGATTGGAAATGCAAAAAAGTATGCAGACACAAACGGCGAAATCCGATTGTCGGTAATATGTGGACAAGAACGCCTGTGTTTCAGTATATTCAACCAGTGCAAGCCAATTCCGGTAGATGAGCTTACCAAATTATGGGGGAAATTCTACCGGCGTCAGAACCAATCCTCAAAAGGTTCTGGGCTGGGGCTTGCAATTGTCGCCCAGGTGCTTTCGATATACAACGTACCATACGGTGCGCGCTGTGTAGAACACGGAGTTGAATTTTTCTTTGAGTTTCCCATTGTAAAATAATAGAATTCCATTTTCCCTGTCTTCCATCTTGAAGGCAGGGCTTTCAATTTCACACCGATTTCACAGCTACCGCACTTCCATTTCACTTCATTTTTATAAACTGGCGTCATCAAATTAAAAAGGAGGAACAAAATTATGTTTTTAGGTTTGGAATGGTATTGGTGGCTGGTTGTTGTAGCGGCATTAATTATTACGATTCCGCTGAAAATAAAGTTTATGAAATGGTGGGAAACCCGCCAGTCGGAAAAGAAAAAGAACCAACGTGGAAAGTGGGGCGATGATGAATGATTGATGTTAAAGATCTGACATTTTCATATGGGAAAGACAACCAAGCGCTTCATGGACTGAATTTCATTGTAAACAAGGGTGAAATCTTCGGTTTTCTGGGTCCAAACGGTTCTGGCAAATCAACAACGCAAAAAATCCTGACCGGAATCCTGAAGGGGCATGGCGGAACAGTTTCACTGTTTGGTCAGGATATCTCCACTGTCCATGCGCAGGATTTCTTTCAGCGAATTGGCGTCCTGTTTGAATTTCCTTATCTGTATGCTAATTTAAGCGCAATAGACAATTTAAAATATTTTTCATCCTTCTATCCCAAAGAGCAAGTTCAAGATCCAGAAGAGCTGTTGGAGAGATTAGAGTTCAAACGTGATTTTCTGAAAAAGCCGGTCGCTTCCTACTCAAAAGGGATGCGCCAGCGCGTCAGTATGGCGCGGGCATTGATCAGTAGTCCCAGACTGCTGTTTTTGGATGAACCAATCAGTGGCTTAGATCCTTCTGGCGCAGTTTTATTCCGGAAGATTATCGAGGAGGAACAAAAAAAGGGCACAACCGTTTTTATAACAACCCAGCTCTGACGCTTAAATTTATACTTATACTCTCAGAGTACATTGGATTCTATTT
>NZ_SRYA01000089.1 GCF_004793545.1 Petralouisia muris
AAAAAGGAACCTTTTACAATTCAAATGTAAAAGATTCCTTAAGTTAATGACATTGCGGAAAATCAAGGTTTTCGAGGCTTTTTTTTGAAATCCTATAATTCTGGCTAAAAAATAAGGTGGCAGAATTTTCGTTGTTACAGTCTGTGCCATCATACTATAGACAACCATTTCCTCTGTTAAGCGGGAGATTTATGCAATCATAGCATCAATTAAACTTACCTTACGTTCACTGTCTGTATGAACATAAGTACGCATGAACACCTCATAGTTATCGCCAATGATTTCAGCAGATTCCTTGTTTTATGGAATGGTTCATAAACTATTTGGGTATTTTGGAGGAGGCAAAATCATTTTAGTTCGTTTTTTTGAGCCGGCCTCTCTGTTTTTAACTCTGCTAAGCGTATGTGTGATTTTAATGCCATGTCTGCCTAAAAAGGGCACGATAGAAGATTGACCTAATGCAAGCAATTCACCACCACGTAAACCTGTGTTTAAAAGGAAGAAAATGGCAGGTCCAAATCTATACAAATAGCGTTCATTTTTATTTGGCTGGGTTCCATTGCAATTTCTTTTATGATCTGCTCATGTTCTGGTGGGATAATTGAGATTTCCTTCGTTTCTACAGAAAGAACGGATTCTTCCGGCATTATCATCCGATTTAATATATCAGCAAAGTTTTTTGGCATTAATCGTTGCTGTAATATCATCAGCAGTCAGATTAGAAAATGTTTTGCTAAAAGCATCTGTATCTTTTAAATGATTTTCGTATGTTTTTTCTAATCGTTCCAGGCTGGTTTGTTTAAATTTTCCAGCTTCAACCATGAGGCTTTTGCGGAATAAGTATTTGTTCGCATAATCCCGTACTTTGATGTTTGAAGTGATTGCGTCTTGTATTGCGACTTTTATCTTCCAGTCATCTAATAATGATTTCGCTTCTCTTTTGGTCGAGCCAAAACTTTTGAAAATAAATTAAATATGGAGCAGTTTTATAAATGGGTAGATAGAGGATATGATTTTTTGCGAAATACCTATATTAACTATTATAAACAAAATAAGGAATTTATATTTAATATAGATGTTTCGAATGATTTATGTAATCAAGTATACTCAAAAGGAAGAAAAACATCATGCGGTGTTAATTGCAACCAGATTAGTATTGATAGTAATGGTAACGTATATTTGTGTCCTTCCTTACACATTGAAGAATTTCAACTGGGTAATATAAGAACAGATAATATTACTGAGATTATGGAAAAAAATACTGGGTTTTTGAATTTGTAAATAGAATCAAGAAACCGATACATAAAACTTGCAGTAATATTCTTCTCCATGTTTATGATTTTTCCGGAGCAAATCTACAGAAGAAAGAAGTAGCTTGAACATCTTATTGCTTCGAGCGATACTTTTTGCCCATTCTTCAATTTGACTGTTGCCCAGATCTGCTCCTGCAGCATAAATAGAGTCCAAAAATTCATCTACACTGGTTTGGTATTTCAGTTGAAATTGAATTTCTACCTGATGAACTGCGACCTTCAGGCTATAGGTGGAATCCCGATAGCAACGGAGCAGTTTATAGGTATCGTGATACAAAGGATTATTTTCCACGTCTGCGGAAATTGAACGATAATTTTTCTTTGCCATTATACATTTCCCTCTTTCAGAAACATTTCAGGAATTTCCGAGAAATCAGGTGAAGTATGCTGTAAGGGCAGAGTATGCCCAGGGATTTCGCTGACAATAGGTTTTTCCGGTTTTAACTTCAACTCAAACTGATAGGCTGCTTTCCCCCAGGGGGCAGATAATACGTAGTGAATATAGATATACTATATCTTTGCAGGCTGATAAAGGAGATAATATATGAGTGAACCCAGATAAGGAGAAAACTAAAAATTGTGTTTAAGACAACAGACACAATAATGTGGAGTGAATATCTTTGAAGGCATAGACGGCTGTCTTTTCGACATCAGGAACATAGTACCTGCCAAGAAAGGTAAAGTACCGCCCTTGGTATAAGAAGCCGGAACTGAAAGTGGACAGGGGATGCCGCGCAGGAAGGAACTATCATGATTACGAAGTGTACATGGAAAAATATCCGGATACGGCGATGGTGCAGATGGGTTTCGTGATTGGGAGCAAAGGAGGGAAAGCGCTGCTGACAATCTACTTTGTGAACGTATCGCTGATGCTGGGATTCCTGCGTGATGCGAACACATCAAAGTCAGTGATTGATATTTATGATGGACTGTACCGGCGGCTTGGGGGACAGGATTTCCGGAAGCTGTTCCCGGTAATCCTTAGGGATAACGGAAGTGAGTTTTCCAACCCGAAGTGTATCGAGAACGGACCGGACGGGAAGGGTTTCCAGGGGACAAGGATTTATTACTGCAATCCCAGCGCACCATACCAGAAGGCGAAGATCGAAGTGGGGAATGAATTCAACCGCAGGGTGGCGCCGAAGGGAAAGAGCTTTGATGAACTGGAGCAGGCAGATATCGACCTGATGATGGATCATATCAATTCGTACCGTAGAAAGAAACTGAACGGGAAAAGCCCGCATGAAGCGTTCTGTTTTTATTACGGGGAAGAACTGGCGCAGAGGCTTGGATGTTACGAGGTTGCCGCCAACAGCATCAACCTCATGCCAGGACTTCTGAAAAAGTAACAGGAAAATAAGCACAGACCGCCGGCTGAAAATAAGGACCATATCAGGCGTGAATTTCGGCTTACAAAATTTGTAAGACAAAACTGACGTCCGGTTTTTGTACGCATTTTTATCCTGCTGTGGGAACATTATACCACAGATTCACAGAAAAAAAGGGAAAGTCGATACAAAAGTGGAATTTCGGATTCAAATTTAGAAGGTCGCTTTCAAAATGTGAAACTCGTTTACAAAACGGGAAGATCGGCTTGCAATCGAGCTCTTGATTCTATTTTAAGAAGAATATATAACAAATTATACCCCAAAAATACAAATCATCCCATACCCACCAAAACAAAATTCTTATCTGCTATAATTAAAAAACTCTGTGCCGGGACAGAGGGATTATGTCAGACGAAAGGTGAGTAAAAATGGTTTTACAAAAAAGAATGGCGCTTTTAACACTTGCCCTTTCAGCGATACTTTGCCTTGGGGGATGTGGAAGGAAAGAAAATGAAAAAATCACTTTGATCGAACAGCTTAACAATCCGGCCTATACGATTGGTGTTCCGGAAGGTGGGGCAGGCATGTATATGGCGGAAAAATATCTGCCGGAGGCGGAGCATAAAACATTTTCCGGCAACTCTTCGGGGTATCTCGCCATTTCTCAGGGAAAACTGGACGGGTTTGTTTATGATCGGGTAATGATGGAATTTGCTATTGCCAGCGGTCTTGAGAATGTGGAGATTTTAGAGGAAAACCTGGGAGAAAGTATGGATGTGGCTGTGGGGATTTCACCCAAAAGCCAGGTTGACAATTTAAAGGATAAAGTGAACCAGTTTCTGTCGGAAGCAAGAGCCGAGGGGACGCTGGATGATATGTATGACCGCTGGGTAAGCAGGGCGGAGAGAACCATGCCGGAAATACAGGCGCCACAGACGCCGGACTGTAAGCTTAAGGTGGGAACCACAGGGATGGTTCAGCCTTTCAGCTACTATGAGGGGACGACTCTTACCGGATATGATGTGGAGCTGATTTACCGTTTTGGAGCGTGGCTGAATGCTGAAGTGGAAATTAAGATTTACGACTATGACGGAATTATTGCCGCGGCCCAGGCCGGTGACATTGATTGTATTATGGCGAATCTAAATGCCACCGAGGAAAGGCGCAGGCATATTGAATTTTCCGATTGTGTTTATCCTTCGGTGACTGCCGTTATGGTAAGGTCAAAACAGAAAGACAGCACGGAGAAAAAATACGAGACACTTTCGGATTTTGCCGGAGCAAGGTTTGCAGCATTAAGCGGAGGGGTTTACGATAAACTTTTACAGGAAGTAATTGCGGATGCAAAAGACTTTTCTTACTACAATTCTGTTCCCGATATTGTTGCGGCTCTTAAAGCAGATCGTGTGGATGCGGGGGCGTTGGATGAACCGCTGGCACAGCTTGCGGCAGCAAAAAATGAAGGACTGAAAATTTTTGAAGAACCTGTCGTGCGGGATAAATATGGATATGCTCTTCCCAAGGGAAGTCCTCTGCGGGAACAGTTTAATGAAGTTATTGCAAAGTTTAAAGAGGACGGAACAATCGCATCCTTAAAGGAAAAATGGCTTGGGGCGGATGAGAGCATAAAGGTATTAATGGAGCAGGACTGGCCGGGGGATAAGGGAACCATCCGGTACTACTATGATGGCGCCCATGAGCCTATGACTTATCTTGGAAGCAGCGGCGAACCTTTAGGACTTGAGATAGATCTGCTGCTTCTGATTGCACGTGAACTGGATATGAAGGTGGAGATGACAACATGTGAATTTGCTTCGCTGATAACCGCCCTTGAAAGCGGGAAGGCGGATGTGGTCAGCGGAAGCCTTTCCATCACGGAAGAAAGAGCGAAGCGGGTAGACTTTGCAGATACTCATTATGACTCAGCTATGGTGCTTCTGGTGCGTGATTTGGATGGGGAATTGCAGGGAAAAGGTTTCTGGGCAAATCTTGAGGACAGCTTCCAAAGCACTTTTGTAGTGGAGGGGCGCTGGCGGCTGATTTTGCGGGGGCTTGGCGTCACCATACTGATTTCTGTCTTTTCAGGATTTTTTGGTCTGTGCCTTGGCTTTGGGATATGTATGCTGCGCCGGATCAGTTGTAAGCCAACTCAGTGGTTGGGGGCGGTCTTTGTTCGTGTGATTCAGGGAACCCCTATTGTAGTCTTTCTGATGATTTTGTACTATGGAATTTTTGGTTCGGTGGATATTTCTGAAATTCTGGTTGCAATTATTGGATTTTCCATTAATTTTGCGGCATATTCATCAGAGATGATGCGGACAGGAATAGAAACTGTGGATAAGGGGCAAAGAGAGGCAGCCCTTGCTATGGGCTATACGAAAGGTCAGACATTTTTTAAGATTGTATTGCCCCAGGCGGCCAGAAATTTTATTCCTGTGTTGAAAGGCGAATTTATTTCCATGGTAAAAATGACTTCAGTAGTAGGATATATTGCTGTACAGGATCTGACCAAAGTATCTGACATTATACGCTCACGTACTATGGAGGCGTTCTTTCCACTGATAATGACAGCAGTAATTTATTTTGTTATTGCCAATATGATGACGGCAGCTCTCTCATTTGCAGAGAGGAAAGTTGCACCGAAACGGAAGAAACGCAGTTTAAAGGGGGTGTGCATGTGAAGACAGAAAAGCATAAAAACCGGGACGTTCGTGCCGGGGGAAGTATGAACACGAGCATAATATCGATTCGGCATCTGTGTAAGGAATATTTAAACGTAACCCCTTTGAAGGATGTAAGCGTGGAGATTAAAAAAGGAGAGGTGATTTCCATTATAGGTCCGTCAGGCACAGGAAAGTCAACCCTGCTTCGATGTATTAATCTTCTGGAGACACCTACAAAAGGCGAGATTGTGGTAGACGGTGTGGTAACAACGGACAAGAAATGTAAGGTAAATCTGGTGAGGCAGAAGATGGGAATGGTATTTCAGTCCTTCAACCTGTTTGCACACAAGACGATTATAGAAAATATCATGATGGGGCAGGTCGATCTTCTTGGCAGAAGCCGGCAGGAGGCCTACGATAGAGGGATGGAACTGCTGCGTAACATAGGGCTTGCAGACAAGGCTTTTTCTTATCCGGATGAACTCTCGGGGGGACAGAAGCAGCGTGCGGCTATTGCAAGGACGGTGGCTATGGAGCCGGAAATTATTCTTTTTGACGAGCCGACTTCCGCCCTGGATCCTACTATGGTGGGGGAAGTTCTTTCGGTTATCCGTGGGCTGGCAGGGCAGGGAATGACCATGATGATCGTGACGCATGAAATGAAGTTTGCCCGGGATGTATCCACCAGGATATTTTATATGGATCAGGGCGAAATCTATGAGGACGGAACGCCGGAACAGATTTTTGAGAATCCAAAGAGGGAGAGAACCCGGATATTTATCCGGCAGCTTAAGGTGCTCCATGTGGAAAAAATCTCACGTGACTTTGATTTTCCGGCCTTTATGACACGTCTTGAGGAGTTCGGGCGTAAGCAGCAGTTTTCACAGAGACAGATTTACGCCATGCAGCTTGTTGTGGAGGAAGCGCTGATGCAAAAACTTCTGCCTGCGGCAGGGGAAGCGGAGAAAAGGGATATTTCTCTGGATGTGGAATACAGCGAGAGGGACAATCTGGCGCAGATGCGATTTTCCTATCATGGACCTTCCTTTCATCCTTTTGGGGACGAAGAAGATTTATCCGGCAGGATGATAAAAGGAATGTCCAAAGAGATGGAGCATAAGTTTGCGGATGGAATGAATCAATTTATTATAAATATATAGATTAAAAAATAAAAGAAAAAATTATGGAAAAGATGAAATTAAATAATGAAAATATTGCGCAGGCAAGCAGTCTTGCAGAAAAGACGTTTGGAGAATGGGGCGTTGATGCCAGAAATATTATCCAAATCCGGCTTGCAGTGGAGGAAACGCTGTTAAAGTACCAGGAGGCTTTCGGTGTGGAGGCAGTATTTGCACAAAAATATATCAAACGTCTTAAGCGTATCCGTCTGGAACTTTTCCTGCCAGGGGAAAGGGTTGATCCTTTTGATGCAGAGGAGGAAGAACAGAGCCAGGTACTGCGGGGACTGCTTGCCAATATGGGGGTTGCACCCGCGTGGCAGTACAAAAATGGAGAGAATCTCATTTTATTTACTCCCAAAAAGAAGAAACGTTCTCAGATGGCTTCACTGGCGCTGTTCGTAATACTGGCTTTTTTGTGCGGCGGTGTGTGTAGTTTCCTGCCAGAGAGTGTCAGGACTTTTCTTGCAAATGAGCTTATCAGCCCGGTATTTAACCGTTTTATGGGACTTTTATCAGCCATTGCAGGTCCTATGGTGTTTCTTTCAATTGTATGGGGAATATACAGCATTGGGGATATGGCTGCTATGGGCAGAATCGGAAAGAGGATGGTTGGACGCTTTATGCTGATGACGATTCTTCTGACACTGCCCGTATGTGTGGTGGCCATGCCGTTTTTTTCCCTTAAAACCGGAGACGGGGGGAAGTTTGATTTTTCTGAATTGTTTCAAATGGTTCTGGATATTGTACCAGGCAACTTTTTTACGCCCTTTACAGAAGGGAATCCTATGCAGATTATTTTTGTGGCAGTTTTAATCGGAATCGCAATGCTGATTCTGGGAAACAAAGCTACGATTGCCGCGGCCTTTGTGGAACAGTCCAATTATATTATACAGCTTATTATGGAGGCAGTCAGTTCTTTTGTTCCCGTGTTTGTGTTCGGCAGTATTTTAAATATGATACTAGGTAACAACTTTTCGGTATTTCTTCCTGCATATAAGGTGGTTCTGGTAATGCTTATGGGAGATGCTATTCTTCTGGCAGTGTATCTTGTGCTAGTATGCACAAGGAGGAAGGTGCAGCTTAGGGTATTGCTGAAAAAGATGATGCCCACTTTTCTGATTGCATTAACTACGGCATCTTCTTCTGCCGCATTTGGGGTGAATATGGAGTGCTGTGAAAAAGACCTTGGGATTGACAGAAGGATAGTTAATTTTGGTATCCCTTTAGGGCAGGTTATCTTTATGCCGGGGGTTTCCGTTATGTTTCTAGCGGTGGGATTTTGTATGGCTGAAATTTATGGCGTGACGATTTCTCCGGCGTGGCTGGCTACTGCCGGTTTCATTGCTATTGTGCTTGCGGTGGCGGCGCCTCCTATCCCCGGCGGTGCGCTGACCTGTTATACGATTTTGTTTGTCCAGCTTAAGATTCCCACGGAGGCTGTAGCGGTCACGATTGCTCTCAATGTAATACTGGAATTTATTACTACAGCGGTGAACTTGTTCTGTCTCCAAGCGGAACTTGTGGAACTGGCTGCCGGTCTTGATATGCTGGATGTGAGAAAACTGAGAGAGAAGAAAAATGTATGAAATAGCTGAAAGAACCCAAACTGTCAGCAAAAGAAAGGGATGGAGAAAAATGGAAAATGCATCAATGCTGGAATTTCATGCGGACGATATTATTTTGAAAGAAGGCGGAACTTATGAGGAAATGTACAAAATTATATCCGGTTCTGTAGCAGTTTATATCCGATATGGGGAAAAGGAGGAACACTTGATTGGGATTTATTCCAAGTCCAAGTGTTTCGGCGAAACCAATGTGTTTTCCAGCCAGCCAAGTATTTATACGGTTGTTGCCTATGGAGATGTGTGTCTGATGCGTATTACAAAGGATTCTCTGGAAGAATTTATCAGAAGAAATCCCAGAAATGCAATTGATATCATGCAGAATATGGTACATACTAATATGCTGATGCAGAAAAATATCGATCTACTGCTGGACGATATTTATGAAAAGCGGGATATCAATAAGAGAAGAACAGAAGAGATGAAAGACAAGATCAGACAGTACCGCATGAACGGATTTAATCTTTTAGGAGTTTAAAATGCAGGATTACAACCTGACAAATCATGATATAGATGCGGTGTGAGTATTTCTTTCTAAAGGGTATTTATAGGACAAAATGACAAAAATTTTAGAAATCGGCATATCTATGGAATACCCAAAAAGAACGATTCTGGCACATACATTCCAGAATCGTTCTTTTTAAGTTCTACAATTTTTATCTAAATAATTTTCAAAAAGCCACAAAGCGAGCAACGGGTACGGAATAACGTGCATTCCCTGACAATTCAGAATTAAAAAGATTGTTCCAATACATTTTTCTAATAATTTGATTGCTTACTTTTTAGTCTGGTTCTCGGTATTTATCCAGAGATACTTTGACTGCCTTTACTACATCCTCTATTATCTGTATATCCTGCATTGAACAGGAATCCAGTATTTCTTCCAATTCCCCTTTTATAGCTGTTTTGTTCTTTTGAGGGGTATCGTGGAGTAGTTCATCTGTCTGTATAGATAAGACATTTGCAAGTTTCACAAAAAGCGGCAGGCTCAATTTTGTGTTCCCTGTTTCAATATGGCTCATATGCGTTGTCGATATTCCTACTTTTTCTGCTAATTGTTCCTGCGATAAACGATATGCTTTCCTAAATTTTCTGATGCGTTGCCCTATTTTATAATAATCCATAAATTTCACCGCCTATATAATTTAATTCTACTTGAATTGTATAGGCAAATATGATATTATTACATAAACTTTAAAGGCTAAAATATATCTATATAATTCAAGTTTCAAAAAGGGGATGAGCGATATGGAAAAAAATGAAACCGAATGCCTGTTATATGAAGAATTGAAAGGCGATGAAAAAATACTATTACAATGGTATAGGGAAAACCCGCTTTCTGTATACATTGAAATCGCTTTATTAAAATTGTTTAGTTTAGGGATTATTACCGAAGATGAATACAGAAAATATCAATCCGAAGTTGTCAAAAAAGCTGATATGCTAAAAGAATTATGCTGAAAATCTGGATAAGAAAAATGGATGTTCCTATACACTGTTTTAGGAATATCCCTTAATTGTTTATATTTCAATATGAGTCCCGGTATTTATTCAGAGATACTTTGACTGCTTTTACTACATCCTTTATTATATGCATATCCTGCATCGAACAGGAATCCAATCTGTCACAAAGTTTCTCCCCGGCGCGGTACGCAGCAGCCGCAATGACAGATTTCCCTTTGCTCCGCCCAATTATCTTGACCGAACAATGATAAATCGCCAGAAACACCACTCTCCTTTCCGTAAGCTGTCTTTGCAGACATGGGCAAATAAAATATATCTGCCAGAATATGGGGCTGGTTCCTGGCAAAAACTGCAAACAGTACTCAGCCCAAGCCTCGCAGAGCGCGCGTCCACGCAGTGGGATAGACAGGCTCTGCCTGTCTATAAGTGCGCCCTTTTTCGTTTCCCTACAAAGGGAATGGCAAAGTGCCGTCCCCCTCATCTGCCCCCTCTGATGTCTTCGGCACAGTAGAATGCTGCATGGCTTTGGAAAAATACCTGCCGTTTGCCTCCTGCTTTTTTAAGAATGCAACCAGCTTTGGAATATCCTCCTCCATGACAGTCCTGCCTAGCAAAGATTCCACCGCACCGCCAATCTGGATTAAACGGTGGGTGCGGATTTTCCGGTCTCCACTTCGTTTCGGTCCGTGCAGAACCAATGTCCACCGGACATCGTGCACCCTCCTCTTTCTTCCGCCGTTCCAACTGCTTACGCTGTGCCTGATACTGTTTCAATTTCTCTAACATTTCTTCCTCTTTCATGGTACAATTCTGAATACGCTCATCCAGTGTCTTTCTTTGTTTTGCCATAAATGCCTCCTTTTCTCCGATACCTGCCGAAAACCAAATTAACATACTGCAAATCAAAATGATTCTTCTGCCACCACAGGCAAACCATTTATACATACATCATTCCTGATAAGGTGCAGTAATCTATCCTCCACTGTGGCAGAATCTGTTTCTGAAAAATGCACATTCACCACATAAGTGGTTGTCCCTATGCGTTTTGTAAAACTGCTATTTTTTGTTTCTTCCCTGCTGTCTCCCATAAAAATAAAATCCTCCCATTGATTTCAGAACATTCGTTTTGTATAATGTTTATGAGGCGGCGGCCTGCTGTAAAGACAAACGTTATCATTTACAATTTTGTGCATGGCATATCCTAACACTCCTTCCCAACTTTTTGTAATTGTTTTATCATTAAATCAATTACTCCCTGTCACTAATAGGAGAAATGGACATAATAAATCGGAACTGTTTTGAAAAAAGATGGAAAAATATTTTGAATATACAGATAAAAAGGCGGTGACTCCATAATGCAAAAGGAAATAGTATCGTTTTCAGAAACGGACGATAACGATTTTGATAATGAACTTTTAGACGCACTGGAAATGGAACGCTCCGCTATACAGGAAGGACTTCTTGGATTTATGACAGCACTTCCCACCACACCAGAGTTTATTACTTATGAGGCGGTATATTTCCCAAAGAACCATTTCATCAGGCAGGAAAACATGGCGACGGAAGAATACCTGTCTTACTTCTTTCCCTTTGATGAGCTTGATTTCGTAAAGCGCGGCGTGGAATCCCGCTGGAACGTCAGCGACACGTCAATGATTGCACTGACAATGGCTATGGGCAGCCAGCCGCAGGCAGTAACCATGAGTTTCCAGAGGGAATATGCGGAATCCTATGAATGGCTGTTAAAAGAATTCACCGACTGGGCATTTACCTTTGTGTCTGCTTTCCTATACTATCAGGATATGGACAAACTTGACGATATGCAAAAAGATTTATACCGTCAGGGCATGGCGGCATTTGGCGGCATTGCGCCAACTTATCACATAGAATTGCTTGAAAAACCAACAATCGTATGGGATTTTCATTCGCTGTTACTGGCAATACAGATGATGTTCAGTTTCATGCTGACGGATGAGAATTCTTCTTTGAAAGTCTGTAAGCACTGTGGCAAGGTATTCCTTGCATCCAGACCGAATACCATATTTTGCAGTGGGCAGTGCAAGAATCAGTATAATGTGTATAAAAGCCGGGCAAAAGGCAGAAAGGAAGATTTGACGGATGAACAATGATGAAATGATGGAACTGGATGAACTTTGAACTTGTAAAGAATTCTTACAAGTTCAAAAGTCTCAAAATGGATAATTCCTCAGAAATTGATTCATAGGTTTCTACAACACATTTTTTTACAAAATGTGGCAACAGGCAAGGCTACTGGCCTGACATTATGGAACAATGTTCAAGAAGGTCTATACCGTTACCAAGTATCACTCAATACAGATGATGGAATAACTGAAAAAGTTTTTATATTCAAATCTTATTGTATGGCTGATTTTAATAAATAGGATGGCAGTAAGCTAAAACAGAATATAGGAATCTTTATGGGTGCGACAAACAGTAAGTATATGCGAGGAGAAGAAGCAAATGAATATGTATATTTATGATGATAAAAAGGACAAAACCCAAATAATAGAAATTGATAATTCGACGATTGAAAAAAATCCAGATTTGGAATTTTTTAATGACAATGACATTAGAAAAGTATGGCATTCTGGTGAAGAAGAATGGTATCTATCAATTATTGACGTCGTACGTTTCCTCACAGACAGCAAAGACCCCAAACAGTATATTAAAAAAATGCGCCAGCGTGACGAAGAACTTTCCTCCAAGTGGGGTACAATTTGTACCCCACTTCAAATGCTTGCTCCTAATGGAAAAATGAGAAAAACACAAGCTGCCAATGTGGAAGGAATTTTACGAATTATCCAATCCATTTCATCTCCCAAAGCAGAACCTTTTAAGCTATGGCTGGCAAAAGTCGGGGCGGAACGTCTGGATGAGATTGCCTATCCCGAAAAAGCTATGCAACGCGCGGTTGCTACATATAAATCAAAAGGGTACTCCGATAAATGGATTACACAACGTCTCCGTTCTATTGAAATCAGAAAAGAATTAACGGATGAATGGCAAAACTCTGGTATTAGTAGTTCCAAAGATATGCTGCCCTTACCAATATTCTAACAATGGCATGGTCTGGAAAATCTGTACAGACGTACAAAAAACTCAAAGGATTAAGAAAAGAAAATTTGCGGGATAACATGACAAATACAGAACTTGCCCTAAATCTTTTAGCAGAAGTGTCAGCAACAGAACTGTCAAAAAGCAGGAACCCCAAAGGTTTTGCCCAGACGAAAGATGTTACTGTAGCTGGCGGCAGGATTGCTGGCAATGCAAGGGAAGAACTGGAACGACAGCTTGGACACAGCGTCCTGTCACCAGCCAATGCGAATGAACCTGGTTTATTAGATGATACAGATAAAGAAGAATCATGATTTATATTTGCAGACAAATTAAAGCCTTGATTATTCCTGTCACTATAAAGATAAACGTCATAACAAAGGCAGTGTTATTGTATTTCCATCATTTCATTTATCAGTCGGTCTTCGATTTCAATTTTTTTCGGATCATCAAAATTATACTCAAAAATTGAGGCAATGATTATCTGGTGGTCTGCAAAATCACGTTTCAGAATCTCCATCATAAGGCTGATATTGTCATGGTCTACTTCTTTTCCGCTTGGCGAATCAAGAATAATTGGCAATTTAACATTCAGCTTTTTTTCGATTTCCGCAATATACGCCAAACGGAAAGCAAAAGCTGTTTTATGCAGCAATGCTCCCGATAATTCTTTTAAATTTGATGTGAAAAGATAATTCTGTGGAATAGTTTCTTTATTGCCAATGCCTAATTCCGTTCCATATTGAATAATTTTATCAGAAATCGATGCAACAACACAGTTGTTATTTTTAGTTATACTGCTGATTTCGTCACGGACAGCTTTCAATTCCTTTTCCAACCTTGACTGCTGTGCCTTTATGGCTTGCGGATTCAGAGGAATTCTTAATATTTTGCGGTCAAAAATTTCTATCTGGCTGGCAGTTTGAAAGAAAGCCTGCTGCTCATATTCGCTTTCTTTCTCCTTTTCAAGAGCACCAATTTTTGATGATACCAATGCATATTCCCCAGATATTATTTTCCTTTTTGTTGTCAATAAATCAATACTGTCGTTTAATCCAACAATGTTGTCCTGCGTTACTGCAAAGGTAGTTCCATCCGGCGCTTGGACAAGCAGTTTCATATCTGCCACAAATTGTTTAAAACGCTTATTTTCCGATAAAGTCTGGTCAATCCGTTTCAGCTCTGCTTTGAGCCGCCGTTGGCGTAGAATTAACTTACTTAATTCAATATCCGTTTCTTCTTCGTAACTATCAATGGCGACAGAACCTGCATCTTCTTCAATAGATTCCCTATACAGTGCCACGCTAAACATCTGATTATATTTCTGCCTTTCGTTCAAAAGGCGGTTTTCCTTTTTTATCAACTCAGAACAATCCCTGCCGGACAATCCTCGGATCAATTCCTCAATATTAAAACGTATACTGCCAATCACTATGCCTCTGTTCAACAACGTCCATCCCTTTTCCTGATCTACATAAAATGCTCCAAGGAGGTTATTTAATATATCTGCATTATTTACGCCAAAAAGTTGTTCATGCAATTCGTGCTGCTGTTCCGGAAGGACATATGTATGATTCACCCCATTCTTCACCAGAATAATGGAGATACTATTTGAACGGCAGAGTTCAATACAGCCATATCGTTCACACTCTATGGAAATCCTTACCTCACAATTATTAAAATTAATTTTTCGTGTATTTGGTATGTTATAGCCCAGTCCATGTAATATAAATCTAAGCAGTGTAGTCTTTCCACAGCTGTTTTTACAACTGTGCACTAATGAAACATGAGGTAAAAAGTCTATTCTGCGCTCAAAAAGCCCTTCCTTCAAATAGACAGTCCTAATAATCATAAATTTACACCCTCCTTTATATGTTGCATCTGAATACGATTCCGCACAATACTATAGAGAATAATCTGAATCAGCCCTTGCTGTGTTTCCGGGTCTGCATCAACCTTTAGTTCAGGAAGATAGTCTTCCCATTTATTCAGTGCAAAATCAAGGCATTTTTGAGCTAGAGATTTTCCCATCCCCTTATATTCATTATAATCGTGCAGCACTTTTATAAAAAATTCACATCGTTCGCAACACGAATCAATTAAGCTTTTATACCTATGTATGATTTCATCATATTGGCTTTGGTCAAAATAATCCAACAGCAAATCATCACATCG
This sequence comes from Petralouisia muris, assembly GCF_004793545.1. Taxonomy (GTDB): domain Bacteria; phylum Bacillota; class Clostridia; order Lachnospirales; family Lachnospiraceae; genus Petralouisia; species Petralouisia muris. Next base: position 14,822 of record NZ_SRYA01000089.1, read on the forward strand.
CTCAACATCTGTCGCAATCACAATAATTGGCCAAATAATATCACGTTTATTACGAGTTATCGCGGCATTCTTTTTGGTTCCATTATGAAATATTTCATTTTGCCATATGTTCATTAGCCTTTTGCCCAAACCTGGAATGTTCAGATTAAGCTTTCCGACAAAATCATCCACATTCTGTTTGACTACTTTATATTTTTCAACATCATCATCTGTTTCAAAAGGAAGAATCTGTATCTGAAATTTATTTAAATCAAGGGGCTGTTTAATTCCATCAAGGCAGTCTTTAATAATCCCCTGTGAGGAATCAGGAAGTGAGGAAAACGAACGGTGTGTCGGCTCATAAAATACGCTCCGGGATGCCTCCTCATTTAAGGGATTAGGCGAATTTGTAATCAATATCAATTTTTGAGCATCAACCTTTTGACTTGCCTCAGAAAGCGTTTTAACAGATTTTTTTAAATTAGCCCGGACATTTCTAAAATCGCTACTGCTTTTCTCAACCGACTTAGCCTGTGCAAGTATATACTGATTATTTTCAAGTTTTAATTCAATGTCCTCGAAATTTCCCTCTAACCGTAGGGACTCTAAATCCTCTATATTTTCCAACATTAGAACAATTGCTGCGTTTACTTGAAAATCAAATCCAAACATCACAGCATTGGCACGTCTGTTTTTTTCCATAATTACCCCTTCTCTCCATCATTCTGACAATATTCTTCTTAGTAGTTTCAGTTCTATTGTTAAAATAAATTCTGTATGAAAAAATTTTAAAATATCCATTCTACAGATACAATCCAAATCCCAAAAGAACGCAATATGTTTTAAAAAACAGTTCCGATTTCCCCATCTAAAATCTCCTATTAATGAAGGACAAAAAACATCTTTCAGGCAGAACCGCACGCTCTGTCTTTTTTCTAGTCAAAAAGCCAAAATAACGTATCGGCATCGGCATATCTGTGTTAGAATGGGATTACATAGATGTGCCGATTGTTGAAAGGGGATTTTTCTATGAAAAAACAATCGGAACGGACAAAAATTACTGCACTCTATGAAAGGCTTTCACGCGATGATGAATCCGCTGGGGAAAGTAACAGCATTGTGAATCAGAAAAAGATACTTGAAAAATATGCAAAAGAACAGGGATTCTCTCATTTGGTACATTACACGGAGCTATAAACAGTAACACCATGATTAAATAGTATTTGTTCCTATTTCTCAAAAACTACAAAACCACATTCGTAAGGATGGTCGCAAT
>NZ_SRYA01000008.1 GCF_004793545.1 Petralouisia muris
TAATTCCCCCATGAATGGGGGCTAGGGGGCTGAAGTGTCGAAGACACTTTTTTATAAAAAATTTAAGCATTCCTATAGAGAATGAAAATTGAACTTTGACAAAATAAAATCTCCCCGTATGATGTATATGAGTTTCGCGACTTAATACATCAGAAAACAAAGGAGATTTTATAACAATGAAAGTAAAGTACGAAGACCGCCAGAAACAAAAAGTAATCGCAATCACAACAGACACCCTCGTAGTTGGCGTGGACATTGCTAAAAACTACCAGTGGGCAAGGTTTGTTGATTTCAGGGGCATAGAGCATGACCGTGCCCTGAAATTTAAAAACAGCAAAGGCGGCTTCGAGACTATCTTAGCAAGGATCCGGGAGATATGCAAGAAAGAAAATTTTGCAAAGGCCGTTGTCGGGATGGAGCCGACAGGACATTATTGGAAAGCGTTTGCGAACTGGCTTGAGAAACAGGATGGGATAAAAGTTGTTCTGGTGAACCCATATGCAACAAAACAGGCGAAGGAACTGGATGACAACAGCCAGACGAAGTCCGACAAAAAGGATGCGCTGACGATTGCAAAGCTGGTGAAAGACGGGAGGTATTTTGAATTGTACCTGCCCCATGACGTCTATGCGGAACTGAGAGGACTGTCCACCACCAGAACCGGGCTGAACAAGCGAAAGAATGCATTAAAGAATACCATCACGGCGGTAATGGACGAGTATTTCCCGGAGTATGAAGAAGTGTTTAAATGTCCCCTTTCAGGAAAGGCGTCCCGGCATATATTAAAGACGTGCCCGTTTCCGAAGTTCATCCTTGAACTGGGGGAAGACGGGGTTACGGATGAGATAAAAAAGGCAGTAAAGAAAACCGTTGGGAGAAAGAAGGCAGCACAGCTTATAGAGACGGCAAAGGAATCCATCGGGGTGGATTACGGGGAGGAAGCGGCAAGGCTGAAACTGCGGCTTATGCTGGAAGAACTGGAGCTTTTAGAGAAATAGGCGGAAGAACTGGAAGTACAGATGGAAGCTGCATTACAGAAGACAGACTATGCGGGATTCCTGCTAAGCATAAAAGGAATAGGAGTTGTGACGCTGGCGGCATGTCTGGGGGAACTTGGCAATCCGGCAAGATTTGAGAACCCACGCCAGATGAGCCGAATGGCAGGCTATAACCTTGTAGAGGACAGTTCCGGGAAAAACAAAAGCGGGACAAAGATATCCAAACGTGGAAGAAAGAATCTGCGGAGCGTGCTTTACCAGATGGCGCTGATAATGGTAGCGACAAATGACGAGATGAAACAACTTTACCATTACCTGAAAACGAGGGAGGAAGCCCCTCTGAGGAAGATGCAGGCATTGATCGTAGTCAGCAAGAAGATACTGGCGCTGATCCATGCGCTTGCAAAAAAGAAAGAAAACTACGATCCGGGGAAGGTCTTCGGACCTGTCCGCAGGGAGCAGCTGAAAGCGGCTGCATGAGAAAAGAATAAGCCGGTAATGGCACGGGGACAAGGATGAGTCCTCCATCAGCCCAACGAGGCAGCAATCAAGCACAAGTCTGCCCCGTGCCTTTATCCATAAAGCAGAATGAAGGAATGTCAGGGCACAGACCCAGCGAGAACTGATAGGGTAAGTATATGGATATACATCGGCAGAACATTATTTACCAGTAACTACATCCATTTATGGATGATGATATATAAATTTAAAAATATATCGGGAGATATATTGACAAATTTCAAATATTGAGATAGGAGGAATGCGTTATGAAAGGATTTTGGAATATGGTCCAGTTTGTTTTTTCTGCTGTCGGAGGATGGCTCGGGTGGTTTCTTGGCGGGTGTGATGGTCTGCTGTATGCACTCATAGCGTTTGTGGTTATCGATTACATTACGGGAGTTATGTGTGGCGTGGCGGACAAAAAGCTTTCAAGCGGGGTCGGATTTAAGGGTATATGCCGGAAGGTGCTGATTTTTATGCTTGTGGGGATCGCAAACATTCTGGACATGGAAATCATCGGGACGGGGTGCGTACTCCGTACGGCGATTATTTTTTTCTATATCTCTAATGAGGGAGTGAGCCTTTTGGAGAATGCAGGGCATCTTGGACTGCCTATCCCTCAGAAAATGAAGGATGTTCTGGAACAGCTGCATAAACGAAGCGAGTCTGATGAAAGTGAGGAGAAATAATATGAATCTTGTAGAATCAATCATGACAAATAACCCCTGTTATAAGAAGGGGCAGAAAATTACTGTGAAAGGGCTGATGTTACATTCGGTTGGCTGCCCCCAGCCGAGTGCATCGGCCTTTATTCTTTCATGGAACAATGAGTCGTTTGACCGGGCTTGCGTCCACGGATTTATTGATGGGAATGATGGAACTGTGTATCAGACTCTCCCTTGGAACCATAGAGGATGGCACTGTGGTTCATCTATCAATGGTTCGGCAAATAATACCCATATCGGTATAGAAATGTGTGAGCCGGGGTGTATTACTTATACGGGTGGTTCGGCATTTAAGTGCAGCGATACGGATACAGCAAAGGCGGTGGCAAAGAGAACCTATGAGGCTGCCGTGGAACTGTTTGCAATGCTATGCAGGAAGTATAATCTCGATCCCGCGGTTGACGGAGTTATCATCAGCCATAAGGAAGGGCATAGCCGGGGCATCGCCTCGAATCACGGTGACCCGGAGCATTTGTGGTCACAGCTTGGTATGGGATATACAATGGATACCTTCCGTAAAGCTGTAAAAGAGCAGATGGGTGGAAAGGCAGAGACAAAGGCTGAAACACAGGCGGGTGTGTTTGCAGGACTTTCTGAAAAGGATGCAGTCCCTATCATCGGGGCATTGTGCCGTGAGGATATGAAGAAGAGTGGTATTCTTGCATCTGTATCTGCTGCACAATTCATTCTTGAAAGTGGTTATGGAAAGAGCGAACTCGGACAAAATGCCAATAATATGTTTGGCATGAAGAGGTCTCTTTCAGGAAATTCCTGGGGCGGGTCTGCATGGGACGGCAGTTCTGTTTATACCAAGAAAACACAGGAGCAGAATGCAGACGGTACATATGAAACCGTTACAGCGGATTTTAGAAAGTATTCCTGCGTGGAAGATTCGATTGCAGACCATTCGGCATATCTTCTTGGTGCAAAGAATGGAAAAGTTCTCCGTTATAAGGGAATTAAAGGCATGACAGATTACAAGGCTGTGGCACAGCTTATTAAGGATGGAGGCTATGCGACTTCGCTTACTTATGTGGAGAAATTATGCTCCATTATTGAGAAGTGGAATCTGACACAGTATGATGTTTTGGGAACACCTGCACCTAAACCATCAACATCAGATACTGCCACGAACTTCCCGGCTGCCCCATTTACAGTTAAGGTTCTCATTGATGATTTGAATTATCGTTCAGAACCTTCCATGAATGGAACAGTTAAAGGGCAGACTGGCAAGGGTGTATTTACCATTATGGAAGTGAACGATGGATGGGGCAGACTTAAGAGTGGGGCAGGCTGGATCTGGCTTGGGAATCCGTCATACTGTACCGTTCAGGATACAGTTTCAGAAACACCAAAGACCTCAAGTGCCAAATCGGCAGACGAGATTGCAAAAGAAGTCATCCGTGGAGATTGGGGCAACGGACAGGAGCGTAAGCAGAAACTTACGGCTGCCGGATATGATTATTCTGCCATTCAGAAGAAGGTCAATGAAATGCTCAATTAAAATAGGGTTTATCTATATGAAGGCTGGGTTGGTGAATTATCGGCTCAGCCTTATTTTTTTGTGGATTTTCTCGTCCATTTCTATTTGTTTTGTAATTGGGAGGATTGTAAGGGTTATAGATTTTCCCATCTGTGGAGGGAAAATGTTTCACAGAAAACAGGAAAGTATTGGCTTTCCTTACTAACCCATTTAGAAGGGAAAAATTCTAACGCCCATTTTTGATTTTAATGTCCGTGGGATTGTGAAGGGAAAACATCATAACGATGAAACCATAAAAGTTATTCCCTTCAGGTTTGATGGAGGTGGATACAATGAACGATACACAAAGACAACAGATAGAGAGGTTAAGGGCAGAGGGATTAAGCTACGGAAAGATATCTGAGGCACTTGGACTCAGCATCAATACCATAAAAACCTACTGCAGGAGACACGGACTTGGTGGATTGGTTGAAACGCCTGCACTGATGGATGCAGCAGAACATTTCTGCCTTTGCTGTGGCATCCCTGTTGTGCAGTCATCCGGGAGAAAAGAAAAGAGATTCTGTTCAGACCGCTGCAGAAACAAATGGTGGAATCAGAATCTCGATAAAGTTAACCGCAAAGCCAATTATGAATATGTATGTCCGTGCTGCCAGAAGTCTTTTACGGCTTATGGCAATAAAAACAGGAAGTACTGTTCGCATGAGTGTTATATCAGGGACAGATTTGGAGGGAATTATGAAAGAGATACCAATGAATGAGAAGTACACATTATCGATTAAAGAAGCAGCCGCATACTTTGGCATCGGCATCAAGAAAATGAGAAGGCTGGCTGAAGAACACACCAGTTCCTTTGCCGTATTGAGTGGCAACAGATATCTTATCATCCGCACAAAATTTGAGGAGTTCTTACAGGAAACCTCTACGATATAAATTGCATTCATCTGCCAATAGTAGTTGCTATTTCAGGGTTTTAGAGTGATATATGGTATGAGCAAAACACTGGAGGTGAGACAATGGCAAAACCGACACTTGAAGATAAGGATTTCCTGACTCCGACAGAGACGGCTATATTCTTTGGGCTTAGCAGGAGAAAGTTCTATAAACTTCTGGAAGGAGGCACATTTGATTTTATGGCTATGTATGGAGAACGCAAACTTATCATTAAGAATGATTTTAAGAAATACCTGGCACAGCCTGGAGTAAAGGAGGCGTTAGCAAGAGATGAGCGGTACATCGATAAGAAGAGACTCAAAACACAGAATCCTTCGTAAAGGGGAGTCGATCAGGGCAAACGGAAAATACCAGTTTAAGTATCATGTTGACGGGAAGCCACACTTCGTATATAGCTGGAGACTGGAGCCTACAGATCCTCAGCCAGCCGGAAAGGCTCCATGCCGTTCCCTCCGGGAACTTGAAAAGGAAATCGGCAGGGATCTGGATTCGCTGCTTGACCCGATGGGCAGGAATATGACAGTAAACGAACTGGTGGAAAGATACCTGAAAACAAGGACGGGGGTAAAACCCAATACGCTTATGAATTACGGATTTGTAAAGAACATCCTTTTAAAGGAAGAATTCGGCTCAAGAAAGATAAGCAGGGTAAAGACATCAGATGCAAAATTATTTTTAATCAAGCTGCAGCAGGATGGGAAAGGCTCAAGCACCATCAAAACGGTGCGGGGAGTTCTCCGCCCGGCTTTCCAGATGGCGGTTGATGACGATATGCTTGTAAAGAACCCATTTGGATTCCAGCTTGCCGGGGTCATTTATAATGATGAAAAAACAAGAGAGGCAATCACCAAGGAGCAGATGAAGAAGTTCCTTAAGTTTGTGCATGATGATAATGTATACTGCAAGTATTATGAAGTCTTTTATATCCTTTTCCACACAGGGATGCGGATTTCAGAGTTTTGCGGGCTGACCCTCAGGGATGTGGATATGAAGAACAGGGTGATTGATATTAACCATCAGCTGCAGAGAACATCGTGGGGAGAGTATGTTATTGAGGCAACAAAGACCAATGCAGGAACAAGAAAACTTCCGATGACCGATGATGTCTACCAAATGTTCCAGGCAATCATCAAGGACAGGCCAACAGACCTGCCGGAGATCATAGTTCAGGGTTATGGCGGATTTCTTTTCCGGGATAAGAATGGAATGCCAGAGGTGGCAATGCACTGGCAGCACCGCTTCAATCACGCAGTAAAGAGGTACAATGATATCTTTAAGATACAGATGCCGAACATTACACCCCATGTTTGCAGGCATACTTACTGCAGCAATATGGCAAGGGCGAGAATGAACCCCAAAACCTTACAGTACCTTATGGGGCATTCGGACATCTCGGTTACGATGAATACTTATACCCATCTTGGATTTGATGATGCCAAGGACGAAATGATCCGCTTGGAAGAACTGGAGGCGGCCAAGAAAGAAGTTGAGAAGGTAGCGGGCGAAAAACCGATTAGCCAGAAGATGTTCAAAGCAATCTAATACGAGGAATGAAAATAAAGCCCTGGGTGCAGAAATGCCATCCGGGGTTTCTTTTTTTCGTGGAAAAATACAGATGTTATGGTATAATAAGATTTAGTGTAGATTGTTTTTGCTAGTATGTCAGCAGTAAGTGGAAAGGCTATAAACAAAAATTGCCGAGCGTAGGATATTAAGGAAAGGATGGATTATGTCGAATAATAGAACCTTTATTGCAGATATTAAATCACGCAGAATGTATAAAAAATTGGGTGATTGTATTATTGAAAGTAATAATGAAGATTATCCACATCTAACCTTTCGAGTAAAAAGTGTAGTTGACTATTTGAGGATTGTTGAATTATTGTCCAAAACAAAATTTGAAAATTTTGTTGGGGGAGAAATAATCTATCGTGGGATGTCAGATGCAGAATGGAAACTCATGCCATATCTTGGAAGGTATTCGGAATTAAGTGATGGGCAGGAATTTAATTTAGTAAATAGTTTTCTTGCTTTACGACCAGAAGCTTTTCAGGAATTAAACACTAATTTTGAAATCTTATCAAAGATGCAACATTACGGATTACCTACACGGCTTTTGGATTTCACAACAAATCCTTTAATTGCACTATTTTTTGCTTGCAATGAATTTATAGGTGCGAAAGATGCAAGAGTGGTTTGCCATAGAGCGTTTGTTAATGTTGCCCAAAATCCAATTATTGAAGAAATTTGTGGCTTTTATAAATGCTTTTATCAAGAAGATGTATGGCTAGATGATTTAAGTATATCTCCAAAAAAATATTTACAAACATTGTATCGAAATGAGGATTATAGGTTCTTGGTTGCGCACCCTTTTTGCTGGAATGAGAGAATTCGTAGGCAAGCGGCAGTATTTATGATATTCCCTAATAAATTATTTGACCATTTTGGATTGTATGTGTCTGGAGGAAGAAAGGCCTATAGTGATCATTGGGGAGATGATAGTTTTAGAAAAATTTTAGAAATGGTAGAAAAAGAACCTTTAAAAAAAATGTATCCAAATGGTGTTGTTAGACCGCTTGATTTTGATTCAAGAGATTTTTATGTTACGCATCGTTCAATTAAACTCCTTTTTGATTATTATAAAGAGAGCACGATAGGGGAGCAAATAGTAAATGATTGGGGTAATCCGCTGAAGAAAAGGTTTCAATTTGAGAGTGGACTTCAAAATATTGATTCAGAAACAATGAAAAGGGAATTTTGCAGCATAATAATTGATAAGAGGAAAAAGAAGGAAATTCTAAAAGAGTTATGTACATTGGGGATTGATGAATCTTATGTATATCCTGAATTGCAGTATGCAGCAAAAAAGGTAAAAGAAACATATTTATAATCTGATTGAATAATAAAAGGGTTTGAAGTATTACTGTGTATTATCGTTAAACTATGCACACCCTTTGAAACCCCTTTAACGATAATACCGTTAAAAGGTTGGTAGTCTGCAACCGTAAAATTGACTACCATTTGACTACTACTCATTATTACATTTTGCACCGATTTGCCTTATTTTGCGTAATGTACCACATTTCGAAGATTTTATGTGGATTTTACAGGTAGTGCAAAAGTCCCCAAAACACGGCAAATCACGGCATTTTAGGAGGGAAAATATTATGATTTCTATACTTTTTGTGTGCCACGGCAACATCTGCAGAAGCCCAATGGCCGAGTTCGTAATGAAAGATATGGTAGAAAAACAAGGCATCGCCAGCGAGTTCTATATCGCCAGCGCAGCCACCAGCATGGAAGAAATTGGCAACCCAGTCCACCACGGCACGAGAAACAGGCTGGCCCAGGAGGGGATTTCCACAGCAGGAAAATACGCCATCCGCATGCAACGCAGTGATTACCAGAAATATGATTACATCGTAGGAATGGATCATTGGAATTACAAAAATATACTCCGGATCGTAGGGAAAGATAAAGAGCGCAAAGTCAGCCTGCTGCTAGATTACACCGATCACCCCAGGGATGTGGCAGATCCCTGGTACACAGGAGATTTTGAAAAAACTTACGAAGACGTAGTAGCAGGCTGTGGAGGGCTTCTTGCAAAAATAAAAAGAGAGCATTTGCAATAAAAGTTTTTGGGAAAGCAAGCTTATGCCGGAACTCATGGTTGTCTGGCATAAGCTGCCGCTTCTTCCTTATAATAAGCGGCGTTATGTTTGATATTTTCTTTTTCAGCGTTAGTTACAGAACGTATTACTTTTCCAGGATTGCCCAGTACCAGAGAATTATCAGGAATCACTGTGTTTTGGGTAATCAAGGCTCCAGCCCCGATGATGCAGTTTTCCCCAATGACAGCATGATTCATAATAATGGCGCCCATGCCAATTAAAGTATTGCTTTTAATGGTACATCCATGAATGATAGCTCCGTGGCCAATGGTGACCTGGTCTCCGATGCTGACATCTGCGCCATGATCCACATGGAGTACACAATTATCCTGAATGTTCGTGTCGGTTCCAATTACTGCTGCTCCAGCTTCCGCACGTACCACTGCATTGAACCAGACGCTTGAGTTATCACCAAGGGTGACGTCTCCCCGTACAATGGCGCCAGGCGCAAGATAGACATTTTTTCCCAGAATGGGAGTTTTTATCGTATTCATTTCTTCTCATCCTTTCTATGTCACAGTATATAATATATCCAGAAAAAAGTAAATTCCGCGAATCAAAAGAAAAAATGTTTATGCATTTTGCAGCCAGTTTACCCAGAACAAACAGGAGGCAGAAGAGCTTTACCAGAATACCTTTCTGAAAGCGGTAGAGCTGAAGGAAATAATGGACTGGGAAGGAAATCCGGGAAGCTACCTGGTTTCCATTGTACTGCGCATTTGGAAAAATAGAAAACGAAAATACGCCTGGCGGAATCGAATTGCAGGAATGGAAGAATTGATAGAAGAAAAGGATGATAAAAATCTGGAACAGTTGTTACGGCGGGTCCTTTCTCCAGAAGAAGAAACGGATTACTGGTTAAACCAGCAAATTGTAAGGAAAGCAAAGGAGACAGAACTGCAGTTGCAGCATGGAAATATTTGACCACGGACAACGTGGAAGAAGAAGTAGAGGATCAGGGGCTTGCAGCAGCGTTTCAAAGCCAGGACGCCGTATCCCCTTTGATTAAAGGGCAGAATCCCAGCTTTTTTAACGCAGTGACCATGAGCGGCGGATATTCAGAATTTGTGCAGGATGGCGTCCTGTATCGCAAGTTGGAAAGAGGAAGATCTGGAACAAAATGACGCAGATGCAGAAGCGGCATATCTAGAAACATTTACACGGAATGAAGATGGAACGATAACGTTGAAAGTATATTGGTACAAAGATGGACAAGAAAAATAGAACCTGTATGTTAGCCGCAGCCGCTTTGCAGAAGATGCAAAAGTGGCTGTTGCCATTTTAGGGGGAAAAGAATATAATATGGAAGCCGACGCATTGCCCGGTGAGTCATTAGACATGCCATTTCTGTGCAATGCGCTGGAAATTGTTGTATAACGAGGTTCAGCTATTATGGAAAAAGCGATAAATCAGGCAAAAGAAATTGAAAAAAGCATTCAAAAAAAATTTCATAAAGAATTATTTTCCCGTTTTGCAAAAGCAGTCCGGGATTATGAATTAATACAGGAAGGGGATAAAATTGCAGTCTGCATTTCTGGCGGAAAAGATTCCATGCTGATGGCAAAGCTGTTTCAGGAATTACAAAAGCACAGAAAGGTATCCTTCGAGTTGGAATTTTTGGTGATGGATCCGGGATATCTGGCGGAAAATCGGACGATGATTGAAGACAATGCAGCAAAGATGGACCTTCCCATTACTGTGTTTGAATCAGATATTTTTGATGCGGTATATGACGTCGAGAAGTCTCCTTGCTATCTCTGCGCACGGATGCGCCGGGGGCACCTTTATCATCAGGCGCAGGAGCTTGGCTGCAATAAGATTGCGCTGGGGCACCATTATGATGATGTGATTGAAACGATTTTGATGGGAATGCTCTATGGCGGACAGATACAGACTATGATGCCCAAACTGCACAGTACGAATTTTGAGGGAATGGAGCTGATCCGCCCTATGTACTATATTCGGGAAGCGGATATCAAACACTGGCGGGATTATAATGGATTGAAATTTCTGCAATGCGCCTGCCGGTTTACAGAAGCCTGTGCCGCTAATTTGCCAGACAATGAAACCACTTCAAAACGGCTGGAAGTGAAAAGGCTCATTGAAGAATTAAAGAAAATCAATCCTTTTGTAGAAGCAAATATTTTTCGAAGCGTGGAAAATGTGAATTTGAGCACCGTAATTGCCTACAAAGAACAGGGAGTGAGGCATCATTTTTTGGAAAATTATGGGATACAGAACGATGAATAATTGTGATGAAGCTATGTTTTCGCAGGAAAAAGAGGCTGAAAAATAAATTCCCTATTGACTTACTGGGAAATATAGGGTATAGTATATGCAAATAAATAACCCACTAAACAGATATGAAATAAGGAAAAAGGAGAAACGGATCGTTATGAGCAAAAAAGCATACAAAGACAGAGAATTAAAATTTGAAACATTACAGTTGCATGTAGGGCAGGAACAGGCAGATCCAGTGACCGATGCAAGGGCAGTCCCCATTTACGCAACCTCTTCCTATGTGTTCCATAATTCAGATCATGCGGCTGCGCGGTTCGGCCTGCAGGATGCAGGAAATATTTATGGAAGGCTCACCAATCCAACCCAGGATATTTTTGAGCAGAGAATTGCGGCGTTAGAAGGAGGAGTAGCCGCCCTTGCAGTAGCTTCTGGCGCTGCAGCAGTTACTTATACCATTCAGAATCTTGCCAAAAACGGGGAGCATATTGTGGCGGCAAACAACATCTATGGAGGAACCTATAACCTGCTGGAGCATACATTGCCGGAGTATGGAATTACTACTACGTTTGTAGATCCGTCAGACATAAATAATTTTGCACAGGCAATCCAGGAAAACACCAGGGCTCTTTACATAGAAACTTTTGGAAATCCCAATTCTGATGTAAGCGATATCGAAGCGATTGCCAAGCTTGCCCATGCCCATAAGATACCATTGGTGGTAGACAGTACCTTTGCAACTCCATTTCTGGTACGTCCCATTGAATATGGCGCAGATATTGTGGTGCATTCTGCCACGAAATTTATCGGCGGCCATGGAACGGCTATCGGCGGCGTGATTGTAGACAGTGGAAAGTTTGACTGGGAAGCATCTGGAAAATTCCCTTCTATTACAGAACCAAATCCCAGCTATCATGGAGTAAGCTTTACAAAGGCGGTAGGGCCGGCAGCGTTTGTTACGAAAATCCGTGCGATTCTTTTAAGGGATACGGGAGCAACTCTTTCCCCCTTCCATGCCTTTATTTTCCTGCAGGGGTTAGAAACACTCTCCTTAAGGGTAGAACGGCATGTGGAAAACGCATTGAAGGTGGTAGAATACCTGAATAACCATCCGCAGGTAGAAAAGGTACATCATCCTTCTATTTCCACAGATCCAAAGCAGAAGGAATTATACCAAAAATATTTTCCAAAGGGCGGCGGTTCTATTTTTACCTTTGAAATCAAAGGAGATGACCGCACCGCAAAGGATTTTATTGACAATCTGGAAGTATTTTCCTTGTTGGCAAACGTGGCAGATGTAAAATCCCTTGCCATTCATCCGGCGTCTACCACCCATTCTCAATTAAATGAGAAGGAACTGGCGGAACAGGGGATTTTCAAAAATACCATTCGTTTATCCATTGGAACAGAGCACATTGACGATATTATCGAAGATTTAGAAGAAGCGTTCCGGGCGGTTCAGTAATTTCTGAATGGAACATAAGCGGCAGAAGATAGAAGGCAATGCGTACAGCTTTGGAAATTGAAGCTCAGCGCATTGCCTGTTTTCTTAATTTGATGTTCTAAGTTCTCTGCTGTGCTGTATATGGATGCCGATATGTCCGATTCCCAGGATGATTACAGCGGCTGTCAGCCATATGACTCGGCCGTATATGCTCAGCAGGAAAAAAGAAATGACAGGCAATGTTGCTCCTGCAAGGGGAATCCCTAAGAAACTGCTGTAAAAGTCTGACAGCTTCCGTTCGCTTTGAAAATAGCGTATCCACCATAATTCATACATTATCATTAATGCAAGGGCCCCAATCAGCTGCCAGGACCAGCCATGAAAATTAAAATCTTTAAAAATCAAGGCGCAGATTGTTGTCAGCGCTTCTCCCATTCGCTCCAAAATCAGCAAAAATTTATTTTCATTTTGAGCAGTATATCCCTGGGGTTGTTTGCCTACCCACAGGATATTGGGAATAAACAGCAGCAATAAAAATATCAGCCCCAAATATGAAAAACCAAAATGTCCTAACATACATTCACGCTCCATCCTCCATCAGAATTTTTTTTTGCTTCTTCGCACCATTCGAAATAAGTGCGGTAGGTTTTGATTCCAAACTTCACAGTAAGCAAATAGTATCTGTGGGCAGTATCCTGATCCAGATTTTTCTGTAAGATCTGTTCTGCATCCAAAAGATAAGGCAGTTCTTTTTGAATTTTTTCCTGAAAGGCGTCAATATGCGAGATTGCCTGTTGGGCGCCCTGTTCATTTCCAAAAAATAATTTCAGCAGTGTTTCATAATGGAGTTCATCTTTTTGGACAGGCAGTGTAAGCCATTTTTTCAGGTAGTTCCTTCCATCATCTGTTATGGTATAAATCAGCTTGCTTCTTTTACTCTCAGAATCCTCCCTTTTCACAGCCAATCCGCGCTGAACTAAATCACTTAACGCGGGATAGATACTGCCGTAGCTTGCACTCCAGAAATATTTTAGCGTTGTGTCCATTCTTTTCTTAATCTCATATCCCGTTATGAAAAATTATGAGAGGACTGTATTATTTTATTTGCTGAGGAAGGTAGGTGATCTTCAAGGGTGACAGGGGAAGTAAAAAGAGGTATAATGGATAAGGCTGGTAAATTCTGGATCGTTATAGATATTGAATTCTGGAATTGAGATTTTTTGAAAGATTAGGAGAACAAACAATATGTTAGCAAATTTGAAGATGGAATTGAAAACAGAAGAAAATGATTTCATTCCATATCAAAAAGCGGTGATACTTCAGGGAATATTGATGGAGCAAGTGAGAGAGGAGTACGCTGCAAAATTACATGTGACAGGTCTGCATCCTTACAGTCAGTCAATAACGAATCTGAATGGGAGAAATATCTGGAATATTTGTACAGCCAATGAGGAAGCATTTCAGGAAATCATGCTTCCTTTCCAGGAAGAACGGTTTTCGGATTTTTATATGGAAGATGACAAATGGAAGGTGTCTGTTGTCCAAAAACAGCTTTTTAAGATTGAAAAAAAAGAATTTATGGAACAATATTATTTTGAAAACTCAGACCGGTATATCCAGGTGTCCTTCCAAACTCCAACTGCTTTTAAGAGTCAGGGGGAATACGTTTGTATGCCTACCTTGCAGTTGATCTATCAAAGTTTGATGAAAAAATATGATGCAGCATCCGACGATGAGACTGTGGAAAGTGGGGAAGTTTTAGAACAACTTTTAGAATACAGCAGAATTGTACAATATCAGCTTCGCAGCAGCAGTTATTCTGTTCATGGAAAACGGATTCCTGCATTTATGGGACAGATGAAAATAAAAGTCAGTGGGCCGCAGGCGATGGTAAATTTTTTAAATCTTCTGTTTCATTTTGGGGAATACACGGGAATTGGAATCAAAACTGCAATGGGAATGGGAGCCGTTAAGCTCATAGAAGGGAGAAAAGGATGACTAAGGAGAAAGTACAGTTAATTGTAGGAGGCTTGCTTCACGATATTGGAAAAGTAATCTACCGACAAGGAGATGGGAGAAAGCACAGTATCAGCGGATATGAATTTTTAAAGGAAGAAGTGGGTTTGAAGGAAAAAGAAGTTTTGGATTCTGTCCGATACCATCATGGTGCGGAACTGGGCGCCGCCCGGATTGACAACAATTCTTTTGCTTATATCACCTATCTGGCAGATAATATTGCGGCTTCGGCTGATCGCAGGAAGAATGAGAGTGGGGAAAAAGGGTTTGTCAGGGAAGTTGCTCTGGAATCTGTTTTCAATATTTTAAATGGCAATGAAAAGAAGATGTATTATTCACAGACCCAGAATCCAGAAGAGACTATGAGTTATCCGACAGAGCAGGCAGAGCTGTATGATGAGCATTTTTATTTGATGATAAAACAGAAACTTATGGATAATTTTAAGGGAATACGTTGGGAGGCAGAGTATGTAAATTCGTTACTGGAAATTCTGGAAGGAAATCTCAGCCTGGTGCCTTCATCCACAGCAAAAGATGAATTGGCGGATATTTCACTTTATGATCATTTGAAATTGACAGCGGCCTTGAGTTCTTGTATCTTTGACTATTTGCATGAAAAGCAGATAGAAAGTTACAAAACTTCTTTGTTTCTGCATGGCAGTGATTTTCAGAAAGAAAATGCTTTTCTTCTGTTTTCCATGGATATTTCAGGAATTCAGAATTTTATTTATACGATACACAGTGAGGGGGCGCTGAAGAATTTAAGGGCCCGCTCTTTTTATCTGGAAATTATGATGGAGCATATGATAGATACGCTTTTGGAACGGTTGGAATTGTCACGGGCAAATTTAATTTATGCGGGAGGAGGACATTGTTACCTGCTTTTAGCAAATACGGAAAAAACCATAGAAACAGTTTTACAATTTGAACAGGAATTGAATCAGTGGATGTTAGAACAGTTTGACATTTCTTTGTATGTGGCTGCAGGATGGCAGGCATGCAGCGGAAATGCATTGAAGGATAAGCCTGTTGGGGCATATGCAGAAATTTTCAAGTCTGTCAGCAATGAGATATCCAGGAAAAAATCAGCCCGGTATGATGCGAAGCAGATCCGAAAGCTGAATGGAAAGCGAAATGCAGATTATACGAGAGAATGCAAGGTATGTAAAAGAATAGATCATTTGACAGGAGAGGGGATTTGCCAAATTTGCGCATCTATACTTAATATGTCCAAAGACATTTTGTATACAGATTTCTTTTCTATTACAGGAACGAAGGAGAAACAGGCGCTTCCGTTGCCTTTTGACGTCTGTCTGGCGGCGGAAAATGCGGACAGTTTACGGAAGCGGATGACAGAAGATCCAGGCTATGTCAGGGCATATGGTAAGAATAAGATGTTTTCCGGAAAGCATATTGCCACAAAGATTTGGGTGGGGAATTATACTACCGGAGAGACTTTTGAAGAACTGGCAAACCAGGCAGAAGGAATAGAAAGGATTGGGATTCTCCGGGCAGATGTGGATAATCTGGGCAAAGCTTTTGTATCAGGGTTTGAAAGTGAAAAATATGGGAATCGGTATGTGACGTTGACCAGGACAGCAGTTTTATCCAGGCAGTTATCTTTGTTTTTCAGGCATTATATCAATATCATATTGAAACAGCCCCGGTATTCTCTGGATGGAAAAGTGAAAAAGAACAGGAAAGCTGCGGTGGTGTATTCTGGAGGAGACGATCTTTTTCTGGCAGGAGCCTGGGATGATATTCTGGAACTGGCAGTGGATATCCGGCAGGAATTTAAAAAATTTACGGAGGGAACCTTATCTTTGTCGACAGGAATTGGACTGTATCAACCTAAATTTCCAATTCATGTAAGCGCAGGAGAAACGGCAAAACTGGAAGATGAATCTAAAATGATACCGGGTAAGAATGCCATAACGTTTTTACCGGATGGGAAAATCCATGAGGAATTGGATCAGGAAACAGGCAAGGTTTATAAAGTTAGTGATGGCACATATTCCTGGGAAGTATTTTTGGATGAAGTTATCGAAGAAAAGTATCGGACAATCGCAGCTTTTTTCCAGAAATCTGAAGATCGCGGTAAAAATTTTCTCTATCATTTGCTTGAGCTGGTGCGCAGACAGGAGGATAAAATTAATTTGGCAAGGTTTGTGTATCTTCTGGCCAGGATGGAACCAGGGGAAAGGGCGGAAAAGGAAGAAAAGGCGCAGTATCAGGAATTTTCCAGGAAAATGTACCAGTGGATCAAACAGGAAAAAGATTGCAGACAGTTAAAGACAGCAATTAATTTATATGCATATAAGATACGGGAGAAGGAGGAAACAGAATGATAATCACGGAAAAAAATTATGTGGAGAAAGCGGAGGCGGCAATTCAGTTACATAAAAATAAAATAAATGAAAAAACGAAGAAAAAAAAGCCTATGGTAACCACATCAAAAATCAGGAATCTTCTATCTATGACGGCAGATATCTGTAATGAGGTTATGGATTGCAAAGAGGAAAAATTAAACGACGAACTGTGTGGGAGAATTGATTATCTGAAAGTGCGTGTCTTGTATGAAGCCGGGAGAGAACCTGTGGTAAGAGAATTTGTGGAGGATACAAACATGTTGAAATGTATCAGTGAGATAGGCGGCAGTAAGAAAAATTATCTGTTGTTCAGCAGATATATGGAAGCTCTGGTGGCTTATCACAGATTTTATGGTGGAAAGGATAATTAAGGAGGAAATTACATGTATGCGAAAATACAGATTACAGGAAGAATTGAAGTGGTAACAGGAATGCATATTGGAGGATCTTCTGCATTTGCAGCTATTGGAGCAGTGGATGCTCCAGTGATCAAAGATGCAGGCACCAATCGCCCTATGATACCAGGGAGTTCCCTAAAAGGGAAAATGCGTGCGCTGCTGGCGAAGGCATACAATGAGGGAATTGCCGGAAAGCCGGATGATGACAATGAACGTCTTACAAGAGTATTTGGCTCTGCCAAAAAGGGGCAGGTAAAAAGAAGCCGTATTATTATATCCGATATGATGCTTGCCAATGAAAAAGAACTGAGAAAGCAGGGGCTGCAGAGTCTTACAGAAGTAAAATTTGAAAATACTATTGATCGGATTACTGCAGTTGCCAATCCCAGACAGATTGAGCGTGTGATCCGGGGATCTGAATTTGATCTGGATTTTATTTATGAAGTGGCAGAAGAAGAGGAAATCCTGGAAGATTTTGAAGTGTTGGCGGAGGGACTGAAATTATTGCAGTACGATTATCTGGGTGGCAATGGTTCCAGAGGATATGGAAAAGTTAAATTTCATGCTCTGGCGGCAGATGTGGTGATTGGGGAGATATCGGATAATATTCTGGAGAAGTGCAACAAATTGTTGAAGGGTGTGTAGGGATGGAGTACAGAATTTATAAGTTTGATTTTACGGCAGGGGTGCATTTTGGAGAAAATTCTCTGGAACATGGAGGATTTACTTTGTGTGCAGATACATTATTCTCTGCTTTGTGTCAGGAGTGCATCAAACAGGGGCCGCGCGAGTTAAAACAGTTGGTCAGCCGAGCAAGAGAAGGGAAGATATGCTTAACAGATGCATTTCCTTATATCGAAAATATATATTATCTGCCCAAACCTGTGTTGAAAATAGAAACAGAGGAACAGAGGGGAGATTCTACATTGAAAAAAGCTTATAAAAAGCTGGCTTATGTTCCAGCCGATAAATGGGAGGATTATATTGCCGGGAAATTAGATGTAATTCATGAATTTAACCGATTTCAGGAAAGTTTGGGATATAGGGAGATCAAAACCAGTGCGGCAGTTCGGGGCATGGAAGAAACAAAGCCCTATAGGGTTGGAATTTATCATTTTTGTTCTGGGAATGGATTGTATATCATAGCAGGAGGGGAATCTGAAGAGGATATACAGTTATTGGAAACTGGACTTGCTTCGTTAGAGTTGTCAGGGATTGGCGGGAAAAGAAATGCTGGCCTGGGGAGATATCAATTGAAACGGGAGAATGTTCTTAAAGAGTTGCAATGTCGTCTGGCTTGTGGAAAAATGATGGTGGATGGAGAAAAGAACTCAAAGAATTTGGAGCGTCCTGACGAAGCGCAGGAAGGAGCGGCATTTATGGCGTTATCTGTTTGTCTTCCCAGAGAAGAAGAATTAGAGGGGGCTTTAGAACAGGCAGGGTACCTGTTGTTAAAAAGGAGCGGATTTGTTGCTTCCGAAACATACGCTAAGGAGCAATTAAGAAAACGTGATATGTATGTGATGCAGGCGGGTTCTTGCTTTAGAAAACGGTTTGAAGGGGATATATATGATGTCAGCGACGGAGGCTCACATCCAGTGTATCGGTATGCCAAGCCCATGTTTCTGGAGGTGATTTCTTGAGCAATATATTGAAAACGTATGATCTGGAATTGACAGCGGCAGGGCCAGTATATATCGGAAGCGGAAAAGAAATAGGAAAAAAAGAATATGCTTTTTCACCATGGGAAAAAAAGATATCGGTAATGGATATGGCAAAGCTGTGTCAGCTATTAAATGGGAAAAATTTGATGTCCCAGTATGAGAAATTTATGTTGGGGAACAGTCGGGATGATGTGGGAAAGTGGTTGGAAAAGAATAAGGTTTTAAAAAAAGAATATCAGAAATGCGTCCGTTACCAGCTGGAATGTCAAGATGCAGTGATTGATTCCCGCAGTAAGTTGTCTGTTTTGGAATTTGTAAAGGACGCATATGGCATGCCTTATGTGCCTGGAAGTTCTGTGAAAGGAATGCTCAGAACGATTTTACTGGCATATGATATCGCACATGATTTTGAAAAATATAAGCAAATAAAAAATGATATTTCAGGCGCGCTTAAGAGAAATAAAGGAAGGAATAGGAACATTTGCAAGAGGGAATCAGCTGCAATGGAATATGCTTGCTACAGAACATTGAACAGACTTCAAAAAGAACCACGACATGCGGTGAACGATGCGATGGCGGGAATGATCGTTAGTGACAGTAAGCCTTTGTCAGTGGAAGAGTTGGTGTTGTGTCAGAGAACAGAATTACATGCAGATGGCAGAGAGAAAAAATTAAATGTATTGCGTGAGGCATTGCGTCCGGGAACCGTTATTCATGTTACGATTACCATTGATTCAAGTATTTGTGGGATTACAAAAGAGTATTTAGAACAGGCTTTGGCATTTTTTGGAGAGATGTATTATGAATGTTTTCTGAGAAAATATCCGGATATGGACATGCCATTTGAGGATTCGGTCTGGTTAGGCGGAGGAACAGGTTTTGTGACAAAGACGGAAGTTTATCCATTGTTTGGCAAAGAAGAAGGAGTGGAGACGGTGGTGAACCTTTTCAAGGCGACTGGAGTACCGGAAAATCATAAACATTATTTGGATAGAAAGCGAGGCGTTTCACCGCATATCTGTAAAGTGGCTTATTATGAAGGAAAACGGTATCAGATGGGATTGTGCCGTGCGAAAATAACGAAATGTCAATGATTTGCCCCGCTGCCTGATTTTACTGGAAATTTTGGGCTGATTGGGCAGGAAAAAAGGGAAGGAATAGAGAAAAAAGTTTTCCGCCGCAAACCATGTTGGGAGGTGTTGGTTTTACTGGGATGCGGCGGATGGGATTAGAAATAAGAAGACCCCGGAAGGGGACGGAAACTTGTGTCTTTTTTCAATAATGGTTGAATACTCCCTGTATTAGAAATAAGAAGACCCCGGAAGGGGACGGAAACCTGATTCTGAAACCGTGACCTGTGGGGTGTGGTAGCCATTAGAAATAAGAAGACCCCGGAAGGGGACGGAAACTTAAAGGAACGGCAACGAACCAATAACAGCGAACAATTAGAAATAAGAAGACCCCGGAAGGGGACGGAAACTTTTTCAAATTCTTTTTTGCTTAATGCTTCCAGAATTATTAGAAATAAGAAGACCCCGGAAGGGGACGGAAACCATTGTGATTGTGTGCTTACTCATATTGTTACCGCATTAGAAATAAGAAGACCCCGGAAGGGGACGGAAACAAGGATAAGCAGTACTTAACAGATCTTCTGTGAGCTGTTATTAGAAATAAGAAGACCCCGGAAGGGGACGGAAACCCCAATATGACACAGTATAAAGATATATACCGTATTAGAAATAAGAAGACCCCGGAAGGGGACGGAAACATTGTTCCGATTTTTTTTAATTTTTCAAATGTCAATTAGAAATAAGAAGACCCTGGAAGGGGACGGAAACGCTATGTACCTGCCTTTCGTTTAAGTTTTGTTGTTATTAGAAATAAGAAGACCCCGGAAGGGGACGGAAACCCAAGAAAAAGGGAAATTTAAAACTCTTTCAAGGTCATTAGAAATAAGAAGACCCCGGAAGGGGACGGAAACCTTCCAAAAAAATTTTTTCTTGTGTATTTTAAACTTAATTTAGAAATAAGAAGCCCCCGGAAGGGGACGGAAACTTTCCGCATATAGGGCATATGGCATAATTCTGCTTATAATTTAGAAATAAGAAGACCCCAGAAGGGGACGGAAACCAGCAGTCATGCGCCTTTTGCTGACTTTTCAGATTTAATACAAATTAAGAAGCTTCCGGGAGAGGACGGAAACATAATTATGGAGCTTTTCACTTCCGGTTTCCATTTAATTAGAAATAAGAAGCCCCCAAAAGGGAAACGAAATTACTGTTTTTCCTAAATATGAAACTCAGATTTTGCATTAGAAATAAGAAGACCTTTAAAGTGGACAGAATCAGTTTTATAATATTTTTCCTAAAAACGAATGTGCATTAGAAAATAATAGTTTACAAATCCAGATAAACAATGAAATACATTGGAATGAACTATTTTCAGAACGAATGAATCTATGGTATAATTTTTAAGAAAATTATACCGAGACACTTCGATACAATACGATAAGGGGGAATAGAATGAGTTACTTGTTTGTAAATTCGAATGGTGCCCATATCAATTATGATGCAAATTATATAGTAGTTAAATATGGAGAAGAAGCCATTCGAAAAATCCCTGTGGAAAATTTAGAAGCAATTTATATATTCACCAGTGTGCAAATTACATCTCAATGTGTGGTGCAATGTTTAAAACGTGGAATCAATATTTCGTATTATTCCAAAGGTGGTTCTTATTTTGGCAGGCTGCAGTCTACAAATCATATAAATGTACAAAGGCAGAGAAAGCAGGCAGCTTTGGCAGATTCGGAATTTTCCCTGGAATTAGCCAAAAGTATTGTCGGCGGAAAAATTCACAATCAGGAAATTATACTGAGACGGTATGCACGAAGTGAAGAAAAAGATGTAAAAGATCTCTTGGTGCGTATGCGCCAATCCTTGAAAAAAATTGGAAATTGTGAAACCATTACTGAGATTATGGGATATGAAGGCAATGCTGCAAAACTGTATTTCGATGGGTTAAGCAGAGTAGTTCATGAAGAATTTGCTTTTAAGGGCAGAAGCAGACGGCCGCCAAGAGATGAATTTAATTCCATGTTGAGTTTAGGATATTCTATTTTAATGAATGAAATCTATGGAAGATTAGAAAATAAAGGCTTGAATCCATACTTTGGGTTTATTCACAGTGACAGGGAAAAGCATCCTACGTTGGCAAGCGATATGATGGAAGAGTGGAGAGCAACTCTTGTAGACTCTCTGGTTATGAGTCTTGTAAATGGGCATGAAATACATACGGAACATTTTTTTCACAACAGAGATAAGCCTGGTTATTATCTAACAACAGAAGGAATGAATATTTTTTTGAAAAAGTATGAGAAAAAAATGCAAACAGCAACTCAGTATCTGGATTATATTGATTATGCGGTTACTTTTCGCCAAGCAATTGATCTGCAAATCAATGAATTGACCAAAGCTATAGAAAATGAGGATGCCTTTATGTATCATCCCATATGGTTGAGATGAGAGAATAAATTTTACGGTTTGAGATTATTATTGGGAGGCCATATGGAAAATTATTTTTTTGAGATTGATGAGAAAGTGGCAAGAGATGAAGTATTTGTTCTGATTATTTACGATATTGTAGACAATAAACGCCGGATAAAACTGGCGAAATATCTTCAGGGTTACGGCTTCCGCGTTCAGAAATCAGCTTTTGAAGCAAAAATTCCCAAAAGGAAATATCAGAAATTGCTGCGGGAAATACCCAATTATATAGACGATTGTGATAGTGTTAAGGTATATAAAATAATTGGCAGCGGGCAGGTAACAGCTTTTGGAAAAAATATGGATATAGAAACCGAAGATGTGATTGTAATTTAAGGAGGGTACAATGAAAGTATTATTCAGTGCGATTGGCAGCACAGATCCCATTTCAAATTGTGCAGATGGAGGAATGCTGCATATCTGCAGAGTTTATCATCCAGATAAAATATATTTATATTTGTCGAAAGAAATGTGTAAGTATCATGATATGGATGATCGATATTGTAAGGCTGTCCGTTTACTGGAAGAAGAAATGGAGTGGCAATGTGAGATTGAAGTTATCCGTGATGAAACCATGGAAAATGTTCAGATTTTTGACGCGTTTATTATTTCCTTTGAAAAGATCATCAGCGCTATCAGGGAGAAGGATCAGCCAGAACAATTATACTTGAATGTTTCTTCCGGAACTCCTGCAATGAAATGTTCTTTGCAGATTATTTCCATGCTCTGGAATAATATTCAGGCAATTCAGGTGTCAACTCCTCAGAAATCCAGCAATAAATATCATGAGGACAAAGACAGTTACGATTTGGCTGTACAGTGGGAATGCAATGAAGATAGGAAAGAAGGGTTTGAAAATCGCTGCAGTGTGTCTGACGCAAAATATCTTTTAGATCGTATCCGTAAGGAAAATATACACAAGTATCTGGAAGTCTATGATTATGAAGCGGCAAAAATGATGGCGAATACATTGTCTGTACAGCCTTCGAAACAATTTTTAGATTGTTTGAATCTTGCAATTGAACGCAACAGACTGAACTTGAAATTTGTCAATGGAATGCGGGGCAAATGTCAAGTGTCTGACTGGTTCCCCATTGTACAGGACAGAGAAATGAAGGAATATGAATATATGCTATCCATGCAGACAAAGCTTTGGAAAAGACAATATATGGATTTTATCAGGGACATAACGCCAATCTTTTTTTCCTTGTCAGAAAAGGTATTGAAAAAATACTGTAAATTACGGTTCGAGGATATTGGTAAGAAAAACAGGGAGGGCGTCTTTTGTCTTTCTTTGGATAAGCTGAGAACTCAGAAGATCAAACCTCAGGAAAGATGGGGAAATCATACAAATATTTCCTCTTTTGTGATTTTTAAAATAATGGAACAGAAATGTAAGGAAGAACGTGTGCTGGAACTAATGAAAAACATACGGACTGTGGAGCGGGAGGTGCGGAATTTAGCGGCACATGAGATAGTTGGAGTCACAAAAGGGTGGATAAAAAACCGGACGAAGTTTGAACCCGAACAAATCATGGATATGCTGTTTACGTTTGGTAAATATGCAGGACTTGATATTTCTGCTGAGGACAGGAAAATATACAATACAATGAATGAACATTTGTGGGAATTATTGTAAATTCTGTTGTGGAATAGTGGGGTGAATTATGGTGTATAAAATATGAAACCTATTTGAAAAGAGCTGATAGGGAATCATAAACTGCAGCCATCCAATCCATTTAGAGTATTTCAGCCAATGCCGGCGCACCCACTGCTGTTTTGGCATGTGCATAGAACAAGAAAGCAGGTGAACAACAATGAGAACAGTTACCCTTTATATTGCAATGAGCCTTGACGGCTATATTGCGGATCGTAACGGAACCGTAGATTGGCTTCACGGACAAAGCAGCGATGCGGAAAATATAGATACTTATTCTGATTTTGTCAAAAATATTGACACAGTTGTTATGGGATGGAATACTTATCATCAGGTTGCAACAGAGTTGTCGCCAGAAGAATGGGTTTATCAGGAATTGACAAGCTATGTGATCACTCACAGAGAATTGCCTTCCACAGAGAATATAAAATTTGTGCAGGACAATCCATGCAAGATTGTCAGAAAGTTAAAGCAGGATCAGGGAAAAGGAATATGGCTTTGCGGCGGAAGCAATGTGATTCAGCCTTTACTCCAAAATGACTTGATTGATGAATATTATATTTCTGTGATACCTGTAATTTTAGGCTCCGGCATTCGCCTGTTTGAGGAAATTCCAAATGAAATCAAACTCCGGTTGGTGCGCAGCCAGACGTATAACGGAATCATGGAATTGGTTTATGTCTGCAGATAAAGGAAAATTCAGAGAAAATGATTGGGAGGAAAACAAATGAACGAACAGAGGAAAGCAGCCCAGGCAGTAATGGAGGAATGGTTGTCTCATCCTCAAGAACTGGGGAAAAAGCCTGCAAAGCTGGAGATAGCAGGAGAATTTGATCTGCACGATCTGCATTACTATATTTTCAAATTTAAAAAATCGTTTGTAGGTTCATGGAAGGTGGCGGTTTGCGGAGGCTATGAAGGGGACAGCCTGGGACACTGCGGCCATATTTACAGTGAAATGGAACCCTATGATCCTTCCACAGCCCAGGAAAAATGCATAGAAATGGTAGAACAAATCCGTCAGTATTGGATGGAACGTGCAAAAGAGCAGGAGGAAGGAAATCAGGGCACAGAGCATATAGGCGGAGATTTTTTAGGATTTGTCCTTTTGTCAGCGGCAGAGTTTGATGAAAAAGAATTCCGCACAGCCTTAAAAAAAGACTGGGGGATTGAATGCCCGGAAGAACTAGAACGTCCGGAAAGCAAACAGGACGCCATTGCTTTTGAAGTGGAGGGAATGATGGTTACAGTAGGGTTAATGGATATGAAGGTTCCGAATGGCGAAGCAGAATATTGGGCCAACAGTAACTTTATGACCCGGGAACAGTCTGTTGCCGCAGCCGAAAACCATAAAGCGCATTTGTTGGTGGCTGTACTAGGCAGGGATGCGGCGCCTTTGGAAGCGGGAGAGCTTTTTGTAAAAATTGCCTGCGCCTGCCTGAAAGCACCCAATGCTCTGGGAATCTATGACTGCGGCACAGTATGGCTGCCGGAACACTTTATTCAGATGGCAATGGTGATGAAAGAGGGAGAACTGCCGTTGGGAAATCTGGTGTTTGTGGGTCTGTATCAGGATGAAAAGGGGGTCAGCAGTTGGACCAACGGACTGCGTTCTTTCGGAAAAGATGAACTGGAAGTGGTTGGCAGCAGCCAGCCGGCTTCGGAAGTTTATGATTTGATGATGGATATTTCCGCATATATTTTAGAGGAAGGCGCAGTTCTGCGGGATGGGGAAACCATTGGATTTTCTGCCGATCAGAAACTGTCCCTGACGCGCTCAGAGGGAGTTTATGTGGAAGGACAGACAATCAAAATTGGATTTTAATGCGTATACTGAAGCTGATTGAGAATGTTTCATTTGCTATCATTGCGCAAGAAGAGCGGAAACGGGAAATTGCCAGAAGGAAGAATTAGGAGAAATGCAAAATGGCGGATGATCGAATTAAACAATATTGGTCCAGAGAAATGGACGCTTTATTGGAAACCTACAAACAATTTCAAACGTTGATTCCCTCGGAGAAAGACTGCGGGGCTGCCCACAAAGGGGAAGACGGAAGATATGTGGAGCATTTGGTGCGGGAATATCTGAAACGTTATTTGCCGAAAGATTTGGAAGTATTGACCGGTTTTATTCTGCGGCCTGCAGTTTTATGCGGGAAAAATGATAGATCCAGAAAAAAAGATGCGCATAAAGTATCCGGTCAATTGGATATTATTGTATATGATACCGCTCATTATCCGGTGTATCAGCGGTTTGGAAACAGTGTCATTGTACCGCCGGAAGGGGTGGCGGCTATCTTGTCTGTGAAGAAGTATCTGAGTCCAAAATATATAAAACCGGAAGCGAAAAGCTTGCTGCATGCAGCGAGGCTGTGTCCCCACAAGTTGGGAAATGGGAAGAAAGCGAAAAGTCCATTTACCGCTTTAATTTCCATAGAAGATAAATATGGGGAAAAGAATCAGACTCCTATGACAAAAGAAGAAAAAGGGAAAAGGACATACGACAAGCTGGAGAAAGTTTACAATGGAAGAAAACTGCTTTGTTACGATGAAATGGCGGACTTTGTAGGTTCCCTTGCAGAATGGGGATTGTATAAAGATAACGTGAAGGAAAAGAAAGAAGCCCGCTATTTATATTTTGAATATGATACAGAGAAACGCGCAATGGGATTTCAGTTGATGCTGCAAAAGATTTTAGATGTGTATTATCAGAATAGTTCAGATCTTATTGTCAGGCCCGGGTTTGTAGATAATCGAAAGGAGCAGTTTCAAAAAAGTTTCGGCCCTATACCGTATCAGTGCCAGGAGATAGATCTGGTGCAGGAAACAAAAGAACAAAATAGAAAAAATCTGCAGGCAAACCTGGCGGGAGGTAGAAAATGAAGAAAATGCTGGTTACCGGAGCGTCCGGTTTTCTGGGAAGAAGAATTGTTGATTTCTATACTGGAACATACGAGGTATTTGCGCCCACCCATGGGGAAATGGACATTACAGAAGCAGACGGCACAGTTGCTTTTTTCAGGAAGTATCAGCCGGATTTCGCCGTTCACTGCGCAGCTATGTCGGACGTGGGAATGTGTGAAAAAGAGCCGGAACAATCATGGAACATCAATGTAACAGGCAGTATTAATCTTGCAAAAGCCTCGAAAGAAATCAATGCGAAATGTATTTTGTGCAGTTCCGATCAGGCGTATTTTACCGGAGCGGAATCCAAACGGAAGTCTGACATGAGTCAGGCCCATCGTGAAGACGAGGAGCTTTGTCCTGGCAATTTATATGGGCGGGAAAAATTAAAAGCAGAGCAGGAATGCCTGAACATCAATCCGGACTGCGTACTGCTGCGGCTGTCCTGGATGTATGATGCGAAACCGGGACGGGAGGGGGAACACGGCGATCTCTTCCGTACCCTTCTTCCACAAATAGCAGGCGCAGAAATCATAAAATTTCCTGTTCACGACAGACGGGGAATTACAGATGTCAGCGAAGTAGTAAAGAATCTTGAGAAGACATTTGAGCTTTTAGGCGGCGTCTATAATTTTGGCTCTCCCAATGAGAAGAATACTTATGAAACCGTCCGTCAGGCCTTTGCGGACGCAGGATTAGATCCAGGCAGACTTGGAAAGAATGAAGAAGCCTTTTGCGGGAACCCAAGGAATCTTGCCATGTGCCAGGAAAAAATAAATCAGAACGGCATATATTTTTCATCCACGGCAGAAGGGATTGCCCGGAATCTTACCTGGGCGCTGAATAATTATCAGATTGTAAAACGTTATCACCCAGGCGGCTGCGTCTGACAGGAGCGGTGTGGTGTCCGGTTTGGGTATGCCGTCCGCCCCTCAAACAGCAGCCTTTTCCATGGGGATTATCCAGATGCTGTGTTTGAAATGTGAAGGGAAGAGCCAGGTATCAGATTTCAGATATCTGCGTATGCCTTCCCGCCAGGTGATTTCCGAAGCCAGTATGATGGAATATCTTCGAAGGTTTTATGGCCCGGCAGGAAGAATTAACCGTAACGAAAATAATATGCTTAACGCTGCATCAGACGCCATATCATAATAGCCTGATGAACCACTAATAAATTCTTTTATCTAATCTGTTTATTATCAAGGCCTCCAAAACAAAAATAAGCACTCGCATACGCATCTTCTAAGATCTAACGATGCGTACCGAATGCTTTCACATTTCCTATCCGGTAACAGATTATTTATATTTCAATATTATATCATATTTTCGTGTCAAGATCAATAGAAAAGTGAACTTATCATGCCGTTTCATTGACTTCGGAGGAAAATTGTGTATAATAAAAGTATTACTGTGAAAAGTAAAAGAAATCGGAAGGTGGGGTTACATGAAAGAGAAAAAAGCTGAGAAGGCGACAAAGACAAAGGGATACCGAAGTTTAACGGTGATGCTGGTTTCCATCATCTGTATTATGGTTTCCATTCCGACAATTGGACTGGCGCTTTTAGGAGTCCATTATTTAAAACAGTCTATGGATGAATCTTCAGAGCAGTATGAAGAGACTATGAATGACGGTTATTCCATGGAGATTAAGTCCCAGGTGCAAGGAGCCATATCGTTGGTGCAGAGTTATTATGACAGGAGCCAGAATGGCGAATTTACAGAAGAGGAAGCGAAGGCAAGGGCCGCAGAAGCTGTCCGCCACATCCGTTACCGGGATGATGATTCCGGTTATATCTGGATTGACGGAGAAGATCATGTATTGGTAATGCATCCGATCCTTACTGAACAGGAGGGCACCAACCGGTATGATTTGACGGATCAGAACGGCGTGAAAGTGACCCAGAGCGTTGTTTCCACCGCAAAAGCCGGCGGCGGATATAACGAATTTTATTTTACCAAATCAGATGGAGTGACGGTTGCGCCTAAGATTGCCTATACGGAAATGTTCGAGCCATGGGGCTGGGCAATTGCTACCGGGAACTATGTGGATGAAATGAATGAAAAGATTGACAGCAGGAAAACGGCGATTGAGAAGGAATTTGCAGGTATGTTGACAATTTATGGCATTGCGGCAGTTGTAATGCTCTTGGCAGCTTTGGCTATTTCTGCTTTAAGCGGGACGCGGATTACCAAAGGGATTACAGTTGTAGAAGGCCATCTCCATCAGGTGGCTGCGGGAGATTTGAGTTTTACCATCAGCCCTGATTTGCGCAAACGAAGCGATGAGATTGGAGAGATGGCCCGTTCTCTGGAAAATGTCCGCCAGTCCTTGGCAAATATGATTGGCAGTGTGATTCAGACTGGTGAGACATTGAACCAGAGCAGCGAGAAATTCAGTGAGAAGTTCGGATACATATCAGAGAGCATTCAGAATACCAATCAGGCAATTGATGATCTGGCCCAGGGAGCTACCAACAGCGCCAATGAAACAGAGACGATGAATGAGAAGATCACAGAACTGGGCGGTGTGATTGAGGTGGAAAAAGGCGGCGTGCAGAAGCTGGAGGAAGCAGTTTCCGCCATGGCGAAACATTCCGCCGGAGCTTCGGAAAGCATTCAGGAGCTGGATCGGATTACCAGAACGACAATAGAAGCCATTGATGTGGTGTCTGAGCAGACCAACCGAAACAATGATTCTGCGGCCGATATCAATAAGACCATAGAGATTATCAAAGGGTTAGCCTCCCAGACCAATCTGCTTTCTTTGAATGCCAGCATTGAGGCAGCCAGAGCCGGAGAGGCAGGCAGGGGCTTTGCGGTTGTGGCGGAGGAAATCAGGAATCTTTCTGAGGAATCTTCCGGCAATGCCCAGGAGATTGAAGGGATTGTGAAAGAACTGGTGGGCAATGTAGAGGTTTCCGTCAGCAAGATGCAGGAAGTGATAAACAATGTCCAGAAACAGCAGAAGTGCCTGGAGGAGACCAGGGTGGCGTTTGAGAGCCTGAAACGGGAAGTTGCCATGGTAGAAGAGGTTACAAGGCAGATCGGCGGACAGACAGAAATTTTGAATTCTCTGAAGGAGATTGTTACGGATTCTGCCAATAGTCTTGCCAGTGTGGTAGAACAGAATGCGGCTTCGACACAGGAAACCAGCGCCAGCATGACGCTTTTGTCCCAGACCATTGACGAATGCACGGAGGATACCCAGGGACTTGTGGAATTAAGCCGCAGACAGAACGATCAGGCAAGTAAATTCCGCCTTTGATTTGGCAATGACACGGCAAAACAAAGGGAAGCGGCAGGCAAAAGAAATTTAGCTGTTTAGGTGCTGTTTGATTTAGCGGCAGATTTTTCTGCTGGGGAGAAGAAAATATGGGGAAAAATAAAATTTTTCTTGCCAAATGGAATAATATGTGCTAAGATTACCCATAACTAAAAAACATTAACAGATTAAAGCGATGAAGGAGACTCTTGTTTTCAGAGGCCGACAGGAATATGGCGTCACCGACTGAGAGCGCTGTTTGGAAGAGAAAACAAAGGGAACACTCTGGAGCAGACTGACTGAATGGCTCTGTGCCAGACACGAACCGGAGTAGTTTTGGCAGACAGAAGCTGGAACGGATAAGCAGGACAGTTTTTGGCGAACAGAAGCCGGAACGGATAAGCGACAGTTTTTGGCGGGCAGAAGCCGGAGCAGGTAGGTCAGTACGTTGTGCGCGTTAAGCATCAGAAACTGGAAGGTAATATCAATTATTTTTCGTTTTTATGAGATGGGAATCGCTGAATGTTTGCAGCAGCAGAAACGGTTCTCAATGCGGGTGGTACCGCGGATTCTGAAAGAGATTCGCCCCGGAATACATTTGTATTCCGGGTTTTTTGTGTGCATGGAATCTTTTCAGGAGCCTGAGACGTTGCATTGATGAAAAATCCTCTGGATTTTTCGGAATATAAAACATGGATATCAATAAAAGGAGTGGGAATTATGAGCATGTGTTACAGAGAGGTCACATTACAGCAGGTAAGCGAAGCGGATATCGGAAAAACATTGCGGGTAGCCGGATGGGTGGAAAATATCAGAGATCATGGCGGTGTATCCTTTATTGATTTGCGGGATATGTATGCGGTGATGCAGATTGTAATCCGCAATGGAGAGCTTCTGGAAGGAATTCGCAAGGAGCAGGCAGTCTCTATTCAGGGATTGATTGAAAAGCGGGATGAGGACACTTACAATCCAAAGATTCCCACGGGAACTATTGAGCTGGAAGCAAAGGAAATCCAGATTTTAGGCGATGTATACAAAGCTTTGCCTTTTGAAATAATGACCAGCCGGGAGGTCAGAGAAGATGTCCGACTGAAATACCGTTATTTGGATTTGCGGAACCAGAAGGTCAGGGACAACATTGTGTTCCGTTCCAGGGTTATTTCCTATCTGCGGGAGAAAATGACAGAGCTTGGATTTTTAGAAATCCAGACGCCCATCCTCTGCGCTTCATCCCCAGAGGGAGCCAGAGATTACATTGTGCCTTCCAGGAAATACAAAGGAAAATTTTATGCGCTGCCGCAAGCGCCCCAGCAGTATAAGCAGCTTTTGATGGCGTCAGGCTTTGATAAATATTTTCAGATTGCACCCTGTTTTCGGGATGAGGACGCCAGAGCAGACCGGTCGCCGGGAGAATTCTATCAGCTTGATTTTGAAATGAGCTTTGCGGATCAGGAAGATGTATTCCAGGTAGGCGAGGAAGTCTTGTCCGGCGTATTTGAAAAATTTGCACCGGAAGGAAGTGCAGTGACAAAAGCCCCTTATCCAGTTTACAGCTACAAACAGGCAATGCTGGAATTCGGCACCGATAAGCCGGATTTGAGAAATCCTCTGAGGATTCTGGATCTGACAGAATTTTTCCAGAAATGCACCTTTCAGCCCTTTTTGGGAAAAACGGTGCGGGCCATTCGGGTTCATGCGGAAATGTCCAAAAGCTTTCACGGGAAATTACTGAAATTTGCCACGGAAATCGGTATGGGAGGACTTGGTTATTTGGAAGTGTTAAAGGACGGCAGCTACAAAGGCCCCATTGACAAGTTCATACCAGAGGAGCTGAAAGAGGAATTCCGAAGCCTTGCCAGACTGGAAGTGGGAGACACCATTTTCTTTATGGCAGACCGGGAAGCCAGAGCCGCATATTTTGCAGGAATGATGCGCACGGAACTGGGGGAAAAGTTGGATTTGCTGGAGAAAAACGCTTTTCGTTTCTGCTATGTCAATGATTTTCCCATGTTTGAGCGGGACGCCCAGACAAAAGAAATTGGATTTACCCACAACCCCTTTTCCATGCCTCAGGGCGGGCTGAAAGCATTGGAAACCGCAGACCCGACGGAAATTCTGGCATATCAGTATGATATTGTATGCAATGGAGTGGAGCTTTCCTCCGGCGCAGTCCGAAACCATGATTTGCAGGTGATGATAAAAGCATTTGAGATTGCAGGCTATGATGAGGAGGTCCTGAAACAGAAATTCGGCGCCCTTTACCATGCGTTTCAGTTTGGCGCGCCGCCCCACGCAGGAATGGCGCCGGGAATTGATCGGATGATTATGCTGCTGCGGGGAGAAGAAAATATCCGGGAAGTGATTGCATTTCCCATGAATGGAAATGCCCAGGATTTGATGTGCGGCGCCCCAGGTGAGGTGACGGAACAGCAGCTTCGGGAAGTGCATATTAAGGTCCGGGATTAAGCAAATGGGAAAGAGTCTGTGCAATTCGGGGATTAGACGAATGGGAAAGAATATGTGCAATTCAAGAATTAAGCGAATGAGAAAGAGTATGTGCAATTCAGAGAATAGGAGGAACAGCCATTGGGAGAACTTGAAAAGAAGCAAGGCAAACATATAATTTCTGATGAAACCATTGAGTATGTGGGAATTCTGGCGAAGCTGGAATTGTCCCTGGAAGAAAAGGAACACGCCAAGAAAGACATGGAGGAAATGCTTGATTATATCGACAAGCTGAATGAGCTGGATACTGCAGGAACAGAGCCTATGTCCCATGTCTTTCCAGTAAATAACGTATTCCGGGAAGATGTGGTTACCAATGGTAATGACCGGGAAAACATGCTGAAAAATGCGCCGGAAGTGAAAGACGGAAGTTATCAGGCGCCCAAAACAGTAGAGTGACGAAAGGAAAAGCCAATGAAAGAAATCAGAACTTTTACTGCAGTGCAGCTTGCGGAGAAAATAAAACAAAAAGAAATCAGCGTTGCCGAAGGAGTTCAGGCGTCGCTGGAACAAATTCGTAGCGTAGAAACGGAGATAAACAGTTATGTAACCTTAGATGAGGAGGGAGCGCTGAAACAGGCAGGCGAAGTGCAGAAAAAAATTGACAGCGGGGAGCTGACAGGCCCGCTGGCCGGAGTTCCTGCAGCCATCAAGGATAATATTTGCATGGAAGGAATGCTTACCACCTGCAGTTCCAAAATCCTTGGAAACTTTCTCCCGCCTTACACAGCGGAGGCAGTTTTGAATTTGAAAAAAGCAGGGGCGGTGATTCTGGGTAAGACCAATATGGATGAATTTGCCATGGGCAGCACCACTGAAACCTCTGCCTTTGGAATCACCAGAAATCCCTGGAATTTAAACCATGTGCCAGGCGGTTCCTCCGGCGGAAGCTGTGGGGCAGTGGCGGCAGGGGAATGTTTTTATGCGTTAGGCTCTGATACCGGCGGTTCCATCCGCCAGCCCAGCTCCTTCTGCGGCGTAACGGGGCTGAAGCCAACCTACGGAACCGTTTCCCGGTACGGGCTGGTGGCCTACGGCTCTTCCCTGGATCAAATCGGCCCGGTGGCAAAGGACGTTACGGACTGTGCGGCCATTTTAGAAGCCATTGCTTCCTATGACAGCAAAGATTCCACTTCCCTGAACCGGGAGGATACAGAGTTTACTTCTGCCTTAAAAGATGAGATAAAAGGAATGAAAATCGGAATCCCCAGGGATTATCTGGGAGAGGGACTGGAGCAGGATGTGAAAACTTCTGTCCTGGCAGCGGCAAAGGCCCTGGAGGAGAAAGGCGCTCTTGTAGAAGAATTTGATTTGAGCCTGGTGGAATATGCAATTCCGGCCTACTATGTCATTGCCTGTGCCGAAGCAAGTTCCAACCTGGCCCGGTTTGACGGCGTAAAATATGGTTACCGCAGCAAAGAATTCGAGGGGCTTCACCAGATGTATAAAAAGTCCCGTTCCGAAGGGTTCGGCCCGGAGGTAAAGCGGAGAATTATGCTGGGTTCCTTTGTGTTAAGTTCCGGTTATTATGACGCTTATTATTTGAAAGCATTGCGCACTAAGGCATTGATTAAGCAGGCTTTTGACCGTGCGTTTGAAACATATGACGTGATTCTTGGTCCCGCAGCGCCCACCACTGCGCCAGAAATCGGAAAAAGCTTAAGGGACCCGCTGAAAATGTATTTGGGAGATATTTATACCGTTTCTGTAAATCTGGCGGGGCTGCCTGCCATGACCCTGCCCTGCGGACTGGATGCAAAGGGTCTGCCCATCGGCCTGCAGTTGATTGGAGATTGCTTTCAGGAAAAAAAGATTCTGCAGGCGGCATACGCTTATGAGCAGACCAGAGAATGGAAAAGCAGCCCGGCGGCAGAACAGGGCATCAAGGGATTGAAAGAAAAAAATATGTTTCAATCTGTGTCGGAACAGGAGGTGGGAGCATGAGCAGAGAATATGAAACCGTGATAGGATTGGAAGTCCATGTGGAACTTGCCACAAAAACAAAGATTTTCTGCGGCTGTTCAACAGCCTTTGGAGGAGCCCCCAATGCCCATACTTGCCCGGTATGCGCCGGAATGCCTGGTTCCCTTCCCGTGCTGAATAAACAGGTGGTGGAATATGCCATGGCTGTAGGGCTTGCCGCTAATTGTTCCATTACCCGGCACTGTAAATTTGACCGGAAGAATTACTTTTATCCGGATAATCCCCAGAATTATCAGATTTCTCAGTTATATCTGCCCATTTGCAGAGATGGAAGCGTGGAAATTGAGACTTCCGCAGGGAAAAAGGCTGTAAGGATCCATGAGATTCATATGGAGGAAGACGCCGGAAAATTAATCCATGATGAGCGGGGCGACTGTTCCCTTGTGGACTATAACCGTTCCGGCGTTCCCCTGATTGAGATAGTTTCTGAACCGGATATGCGTTCGGCGGAAGAAGTCATTGCCTATCTGGAGAAGCTGCGGATGATGATTCAGTATCTTGGGGCTTCCGACTGTAAATTAAACGAAGGCTCCATGCGGGCGGATGTGAATCTGTCAGTGCGGGAGGTTGGTGTGGAAGCATTTGGAACCCGTACGGAAATGAAGAACCTGAATTCCTTTAAAGCCATAGCAAGAGCCATTGAAAATGAGAAAAACCGCCAGATTGATTTGCTGGAGGAAGGAAAAAAGGTGATTCAGGAAACCAGAAGATGGGACGATCTCAAAGAATATTCTTATGCCATGCGCAGCAAAGAGGACGCGCAGGATTACCGGTATTTTCCGGAACCGGATTTAGTTCCCCTGGTAATCAGCGAGGAATGGGTGGAAGAAATTAAATCCCGTCAGCCGGAATTTCAGCCAGAGAAAATGGAACGGTACAAAAGAGAATACGGCCTGCCGGAGTATGACGCTCAGATCATTACAGGTTCCAAGCATCTGGCGGATCTTTTTGAAGCTGCCGCAGCGCTTTGCAAAAAGCCTAAAAAGGTAAGCAACTGGCTGATGGGCGAGACCATACGTCTGTTAAAAGAACAGGACATGGAGCCGGAAGACATTCGTTTTGCCCCGGCAAATCTGGCGAAGCTCATAGAACTTACGGAAGCGGGCAGCATTAATGGAACGGTGGCAAAAGAAGTGTTTGAAAAAATTTTTGAGGAAGACATCGATCCGGCTGTCTATGTAGAGAAGCAGGGCTTGAAAACTGTCAATGATGCAGGAGAATTAAGAAACGCCATTTTGCAGGTCATGAAAGACAATCCCAAGTCTGTGGAAGATTACCGGAATGGAAAGGAGAAGGCCATTGGATTTCTGGTGGGGCAGACCATGAAGGCCATGAAAGGAAAAGCAAATCCGGGGATGGTAAATAAGATTTTGAAGGAACTGCTGTAGTTATTGGGCTGTGGGAAAATGTTGGTTTTTCTCCACAGCCCTGTGTCTTTGAATTTATTTCCCTTTCCTGATTGGCAGATGAAGACAAATATGATATGCTTTTATGGAATCAATTGCGGAAAGGGGCGTGCATATTATGAAACAGGCCATTTCAATTGGAAACCAGGATTATAAATCGCTGGTAGAAAAGGTGCATTTTACGTTGACAAAACTTGGAAAGAAGAGCGATATCGTAATCTGCAGGGGAGTTATCCGATGATTTTTCTTACCTTTGCGGACATCAAAGGGCAGTCTTCCAGAGGGAAACAGGGCGGTTTCTTTATCATCTTGCGCTGACCAACCGGGAAGTCCGGATTATGTTTGAAGATATGATTAAAGATTGACTGGCGGAAAATTATAAAATTTCTTACAATCGGGAAAGAAAGTGCTGATTGGCAGGGAGTGAGTTTGCGTCGGGGAATGACAGATTTTCTGCAAGATATCTTGTGTAAAAATTTCATTCCCCCACAGCCTTCTTCTTCTGTCAATTGCTTTGCTGCAAAATATAATCAAAAATAATATCCTTAGACTGGGATAAATGATACCGCAGCGCATCCGCTGCCTCAGCCCAGTTTCCTTTCAGTGTGGCTTTCACAATTGTCATATGTTCTTCCACGGTAGGTTTCAGCCGGCCTTTTTGCATGATTCCGGTTAACACCCGGGTTCTTCGGATCTGGCTTTCGATGGCAGTGTACAGGCTGAGGAAGTAGGAGTTTTCAGAAGCGTCAATAAAAATCCGGTGGAATTTGTCGTCCATTTCTTCAAAGGAATAAGCGGTTTCTGATGGCTTATTTAAATAGGCCTCATATTGTCTGAAATAGTTCATATAAGTTTCTTTTGGAATTTTGTTTCCGTAATGCTGTACAGAATAGGGCTCAATCAGATGCCTGGCCTCGTAGAGCATATTGATTTCATCCAGGGTGATGTTGGGGATATAAATGCCTTTTTTGGGCAGTATTTTCACAAGCCCTTCCTGCTCCAGACGGCTGAGCGCATCCCGGATGGGAGTGCGGCTGACGGAAATTTCTTTTTGGATCAGTTCTTCGTTAATTACCATTTCTGGTGCGTATTCACAGTTGATGATTTTTTCCTTGATAATATTATAGGCTTGATGCTTCAGTGTTTCTCTGGGCATTGGAGAAGATCTCCTTTCTGTTGTTTTCATTAAAATATTGCGGAAATGATTTGCCAACAAGTTGTCACTATATCAAGAAGAATAGCAAATCACTTGGCAAATAAGCATGCTTTTGAGTAACAAGTGCTTATAAATATCTTAAATATACCAGAAAACAAGTGTGTTGTATACATCAAATGCAGCAAAGGTTCATCGGTTGAAATAATGTATACATTAAAGGCGAAAAAAATAAAATTTTAACACAATTTTTTATAATTAATATTGTAATTGTTTAAAAATCAATTATTATAAGGGGAAAATAAAAAAATAAATGTATACAACAATATAAAAAATGAGGAAGTTGTTCGTCATTTGTACTAAAAACCAGGGTTTAAAATTGTATATAATGATGGTTTTGACGTAAAAATAGAAATAAGCATTGACTAAAATATATTTTGGTAGTACTGTTGTATACAACAAAACAAAAGGAGGAGAACTTATGAAAACAATTTTAATTCCGGAGCCGGGAAAAGTGGAAATCAGGGAATCTGAACTGCCTGTGCCGAAAGAAGGGGAAGCATTGCTCAAAGTGCTCTACGGAGGAATCTGCGGCAGCGACCTTGGAACCTACCGGGGCACCTTTGCCTATGCAGGATATCCCCGCATTCCAGGCCATGAATTTTCGGCCCAGATTGTGCAGATCGGAGAGAATGACAAGGGCCTGAAAGAGGGAATGGTGGTAACCTGCAATCCTTACTTCAACTGTCAAAGCTGCTATTCCTGTGAACGGGGGCTTTTGAACTGCTGTGAATCCAATGAAACTATGGGCGCACAGAGAGATGGAGCTTTTTCCGAGTACATTACTATGCCGGTGGAGCGTATTTATGACGGGAAGGGACTGAACCCCAAACAACTGGCTTTGATTGAGCCATTCTGCATCAGCTACCATGGCGTAGCGCGGGCGGATATCAAAAAGGGCGACAAAGTACTGGTAATCGGAGCAGGAACCATCGGCGTGCTGGCTGCAGTTGCCGCAAAGGCAAAGGGCGGAGAAGTCTATATCGCAGATGTGGCAAAGGAGAAGCTTCAATATGCTTACCAAACCTTCGGGCTTGCAGGCGTGATCAAGAATGATGGAGCGGAGACGTTTCTGGAAAAGGCGCTGTCCGTCACCGGAAATCATCACGGATTTGACGTCTGTATAGAAGCGGTGGGCCTTCCTTCCACCTTCCAGAACTGCATTGACGCAGCGGCCTTCGGAGGACGTGTGGTGTTAATCGGCGTTGGAAAAACCAATCTGGATTTTAATTTTACGATGATACAGAAAAAGGAACTGCAGATTTTAGGTTCCAGAAACGCATTGAAAAAAGATTTCCTGGAATTGATTGATTTGGTAAAAAGCGGAGCGGTTGATTTAGAAAAGATTGTGATGAATCCAGACTCTGAAGACAGTGCAAAGAGATCTGAGTATCCGCTGGAGGAAGCGGCGAAAGCATTTGAAGAGTTTGATAAATTCGGCGGCAGCAAGCTGAAGGTAGTGATTCATTTTGCAGATCCAAAGTAGGAGGGAGAAAACGTGGAGAAGAGAAAAATATTGTCCATTGGGGGAACGTTTCTGGCAGCGGCCCTTGTGGCGGTTTTGCTGGTGAATGTAAGGAAAACCATGTCGGCCAATTCAGACGGGATTATCCTGCAGATTGGATTCGAGAATTCAATCTCCGAGCCCATCGGCCAGGCTTTGGTAAAATGGCAGCAGCTGGTGGAAGAGCAGGGGGACGGGTCCATCCGTCTGGAACTGTACCCGGACAGCCAGTTGGGAAGCAAAAATGAACTGATTGACGGCATGACCTTTGGGGAAAATTATATTACGCTGGCAGACGGCGCGTTTTATGCAGATTACGGGGTAAAAGATTTCGGTATTGTATTCGGGCCGTTTCTGTTTGATAACTGGGAACAGTGCTGGGATTTGATTGAAAGCGACTGGTATCAGGGACAGTGTGAAGAGTTAGAGGGCCGCGGCTTAAAAATCGTAACCTCCAACTGGAAATACGGCGAACGGCATACACTGACGAAACAGAAGGTTGAAACTGTGGAGGATTTGAAAGGTTTGAAAATCCGTGTTCCCGGAAATCAGCTTCAGTCCATTGGTTTTGACGTATTGGGAGCAACCTCTACCGGAATGGATTTGGGGGATGTGTATCAGGCATTGCAGACAGGCGCCATTGACGGTGCAGAAAATCCTCTTGCCACATTATACGGAAGAAAGCTCCATGAAGTGGCAAAATATCTGATTATGGACGCCCATGTGCTGAATTTTACTACCTGGGTGATGAGCAATGAAGTGTTTGAGGGGCTTGACAAAGAGCAGCAGGAGCTTCTGATATCCACAGCGAAAGAAGCTGGGATTTATAACAATGAACTGGTGGAAGAATCCAACGATGAATATCTGCAGATGATGATGGATGAGGGCATGGAAGTGGTAGAACCCTCCCAGGAGGTTATGGATGGATTTAAGAAAAAGGCGGAAGCGTTTTACAGCCAGGGAGATGTATTCGGATGGTCTGAGGGCTTGTATGAAAAGGTAAAAGCAGAAATAGGAAAATAATTCTGAGTGTTGAGAAAATAGCAGAAGCGTGCCTGATGTATTAATTCTGATATGTATAGAGGAAGGAGAAGAGAACGGATGGAGAAAAAGATTTCGGTGAAAGGAATTGTCATGAATCTGGACATTATTGTGGCGTCGGCTGCATTGGCAGTTCTGATCATTCTGACATTTCT
Organism: Petralouisia muris; assembly: GCF_004793545.1. Classification (GTDB taxonomy): domain Bacteria; phylum Bacillota; class Clostridia; order Lachnospirales; family Lachnospiraceae; genus Petralouisia; species Petralouisia muris. The sequence goes on from NZ_SRYA01000008.1 coordinate 39,637, forward strand.
TGGGGTAATTATGCGTTATTTGGTGGGGCAGCCCTTTACCTGGATGGAAGAACTGCAGCTGTTTTGCATGGTATGGATTGTATTTGCGGCAGGAGGCGCAGCCTTCCGGACCGGGAGCCATGTAGCCATTGAAATGGTGGTGGAAATGTTTCCGGAAAAAATTCAGAAGGCCATGGAATATGTGGTGGATGTGATTGTTCTGTTGGTTGTGGGGTTTTTATTTTATTGCAGCATACGGTTTTTGCATGTATTTATTGCAAATGGAAGGACTACCAGCATGCTGGGAATTCCGATGCAGGTGCAGTACGGGATTGCGCCAGTGTCCTATATCCTGATGATTGTAAGCTATTTCAGTTCCAGATATTTTGCGGTTAAAGAGAAAGGAGGAGAGTGATTATGCCAAGTTCCGTAATTGTTACAATTTGTGCTATATTAATGCTGATATTTTTGTTTCTGAAGGTTCCGGTTTACCTTGCAGTTTTGGCGGCGTCGGCAGTTTATTTTGTACTGAATCCCTATGCAAATCCAACGGTGTTTGCCCAGCAGTCCATTACCGGAGTGGAAAGCATTTCCTTGCTGGCAATTCCATTTTTTGTTTGCGCAGGCATTGTAATGAATTATACCGGAGTCACTTCCCGTATTATGAATTTCTGTTCCATGCTGACTGGGCGGATGACTGGAGGACTTGCCCAGGTAAATGTGCTTCTGTCTACCCTGATGGGCGGACTGTCCGGTTCTAACCTGGCAGATGCTGCCATGGAAGCGAAAATGATGGTTCCGGAAATGGAAAAGGCAGGATTTTCCAAATCTTTCTCCACGGTGGTGACGGCTGTGTCTTCCATGATTACGCCTTTGATCCCGCCAGGAATCGCGATGATTCTGTATGGCTGCATTGCAAATGTGTCCATTGGAAAATTATTTATTTCAGGTATCGGGGTTGGGGCAATCCTCTGTATCGCTGAAATGATTCTGGTGGCTGTGATTTCAAAGAAGCGGGGCTATCAGCCTATGCGCGCCGAAAAGCTTACAATGGAAGAAGTGGGCAAAGCCACGAAACCGGCAATTCTGCCCTTGTGCCTGCCGATTATTATTATCGGAGGCATCCGTCTTGGCGCATTTACGGCAACGGAAGCAGGCGCGGTGGCGATTATTTATGCGGTGATTCTGGGAATTGCCTACAGGGAATTAAAGTGGAAAGATGTATTGGCGACGCTGAAGGAAACCGTTACCTCTACCGCATCCATTATGCTGATTGTATCTGCGGCGGCGGTATTTTCCTGGATTCTCACCAAAGAACAGATTCCCCAGCAGCTGACGGAATGGATGATGGCGGCCATTCAGAATAAATATGTATTTTTGATGGTGGTAAATGTTTTCCTGATTCTTGTGGGAATGTTCATTGAAGGCAATGCTTCCATGATTATTCTGGTTCCATTGCTGGCTCCGGTGGCGGCAAGCTATGGAATAGATGAAATTCAGTTTGCCATGGTGTATATTTTTAATAACGCATTGGGGGCGTTTTCACCGCCAATGGGAACCTTGATGTTTGTTACCTGCGGCGTTACCAAATGCAAGACCAAAGATTTTATCAAAGAATCGGTGCCCTTTTACATACTGCTGTTTGTGGTATTGCTGCTGCTGACCTATGTGCCTTTCTGCACGACAGCCCTGGTAGATTTGTTCTACTAATACAATCTGTTCTGCGCATTTGTCAGGCGGACTGCGGGAAAATGGCAAGATGTGCAGAACGGTTAAAAATGATAAGGAGTAAAGCCTATGAGAGAATTTATCAAAATTCATCCGAAGGATTCTGTTGCGGTAGCTCTTTTGCCTCTGGAAAAAGGAAGGAAATTTCAAATCGACGGGCAGGGCATTGCATTAAGGGAAGAAATTCCCCAGGGTCATAAATTTGCACTGGAAAAAATTCCGGCGGGAACGGAAGTCATCAAATATGGAAACAGCATTGGGAGGGCCAAAGAGGATATTCTGCCCGGAGCCTGGGTCCATATCCATAATGTAAAAACCGGGCTTGGAGAGGTGTTGGACTACAGGTTTCAGCCACAGGAAATCAGGATGGAAACAACAGAAGAGGCGTATTTTGAAGGATACCGAAGAAGCGGCGGCAAGGCAGGCGTCCGCAACGAAATCTGGATTATCCCCACGGTGGGCTGTGTAAATAATGTAGCGCAGGCAATTGAGAAAAGAGCGAAAAAATATGTGAAAGGCTCCGTAGAGGAAATTGTGGCCTTTCCTCATCCCTACGGCTGTTCCCAGATGGGAGAGGATCAGGAGCACACCAGACAGATACTGGCGGATTTTGTCAATCATCCTAATGCCGGCGGAGTGCTGGTGTTGGGGCTTGGATGTGAAAACAGCAATATTGAGGAACTGAAAAAATATATTGGGCCGTATGAGGAAAAACGGGTAAAATTCCTGGCTGCCCAGGAGTGTGAGGACGAAATCGAAGAAGCAATGAAGCTGGTGGAGCAGCTGGCGGAATATGCAGGAAGTTTTCAGCGAGAGCCCATTCCTGTCAGCGAGCTGGTGATTGGCATGAAATGCGGCGGCTCGGACGGTTTGTCCGGCATCACTGCAAATCCGGCAGTGGGAGGTTTTTCGGATTTGCTGATTTCCAAAGGCGGCACTACGATTTTAACGGAAGTTCCAGAGATGTTCGGTGCGGAAACCCTGCTGATGAACCGATGCCGGAATGAGGAATTGTTTCATCAGACGGTAAGCCTGATTAATGATTTTAAGAATTATTTTACCTCCCATCATCAGACCATTTATGAAAATCCCTCTCCCGGCAATAAAAAAGGCGGCATTACTACTCTGGAGGATAAGTCTCTGGGCTGTACCCAGAAGTCGGGAAGCGCACCGGTGAGCGGGGTGCTGTCTTACGGTGAGCCAGTCCAGGAAAAGGGGCTGAATCTGCTAAGTGCGCCGGGCAATGATTTGGTGGCCTCTACAGCCCTTGCGGCTTCAGGGGCGCATATCGTATTGTTTACCACCGGCCGGGGGACGCCCTTTGCATCTCCGGTGCCTACCGTGAAGATTTCCAGCAATACACAGCTTGCAGAGAGAAAAAGCAATTGGATTGATTTTAACTGCGGAGTAATTGCAGAGGATCGTACCCTGGAAGAGGTTTCCAGACAATTATTTTCCTATGTGCTGGAGGTGGCTTCCGGCAGAAAGGTAAAGGCGGAAGAAGCAGGATTTCATGATATGGCGATTTTTAAGCAGGGAGTGACTTTATAATGGCAGAAGGAGGAAAAACGTGAAAAAATTATCTTATCAAACATTAAAGGAATTAAATTATCAAGGATATCTTTTGGAAGATGCGCCAGAGCGCGTTCTTCAATTCGGAGAAGGGAATTTCTTAAGGGCGTTTGTGGACTATTTCATTGATGTGATGAACGAAAAAGCAGAGTTTCACGCAAAGGCGGTATTAGTCCAGCCAATCAGCGGAGGCGATGCAATCCGTGAATTTATCAATGAACAGGAGGGGCTGTATACACTGTTTTTGCGGGGAAGCGAGAAGGGGCAGAAGGTCAGTGAGAAACGTGTGATTTCCAGTGTCAGCCGATGCCTGAATCCTTACAGCGATTATGATGCATACATGGAATGCGCGAAAAATCCGCAGCTTCGCTTTATTGCCTGCAACACGACCGAAGCGGGCATCCAGTATGATAAGTCCTGCCAGTTTGCGGATCAGCCGGCTTCCAGTTATCCCGGTAAGCTGACTCAGTTCCTCTATGCCAGATATCAGGCGTTTGGGAAGGAAACGGGAAAGGGATTTGTGATTCTTTCCTGTGAATTGATTGATAATAATGGAAAAGAACTGGAAAAATGTGTGCTCCAGTATGCACAGCAATGGGAGCTGGGTGAGGAATTTATCAATTGGGTGAAGCGGGAGAATATTTTCTGCTCCACGCTGGTGGATCGTATCGTGACGGGATATCCGAGAGAGGAAGCAGCCGCAATCTGTGAGGAACTGGGGTATGAGGACAACATCGTTGATACTGGAGAAATCTTCGGTTTCTGGGTTATAGAGGGGCCCCAAAGCCTGAAAAAGGAGCTGCCTTTTGAGGAGGCCGGACTTCCGGTTTTGATTACAGACGATCACAAGCCTTATAAACAGCGGAAAGTCCGTATTCTGAATGGCGCGCACACCTCCATGGTGCTGGGGGCGTATCTGGCCGGGCAGGATATTGTCAGAAATTGTATGCAGGATGATGTGATTCGGGAATTTATGAATCGGACGATTTATGAAGAAATCATCCCTACATTGACGCTGCCGGAGGAAGAACTGATGGATTTTGCAAAGGCAGTGACCGATCGGTTTAATAATCCTTTTATTGATCATGCGCTGCTTGCAATTTCTCTGAATTCCACATCCAAGTGGCGGGCAAGGGTGCTGCCGTCTCTGAAAGGATATGTGGAAAAATATCAGAAGCTTCCGATATGCATTACGGCGTCTCTGGCGTTCTATCTGGCATTTTACAGAGGAAGCCGTCTGGACGACAGCGGATTTTATGGAAACCGGGGAGAGGAAGAATACAGAATCAATGATGAGCGGCCTGTACTGGAGTTTTTTCACGGACATCAGAAAGATGATGCTGAAACCCTTGTGAAAGAGGTTCTTTCCAATCAGGAATTCTGGGGAGAGGATTTGACGAAAATGAACGGGCTGTGTGATGCAGTGGCGCAGAATTTAAAAGTGATTGAGGAACGGGGAGCTTATGAGCTGATGAAACAAAGTCTGAAAAATTAGAATGGCTAAAAAATAGTCGTTATATGAAAGGGGCTGTCATTTCCCGACAGCCCCGTATTTTAAGTTAACAATATTCCTTGACGCCGCATGACTCGTAAAGATCCTTTTTATAACCCCGGTCATTTTTGGCTCGCTTTTGTATTCTTCCAGATAAGCCAAAGTTCTGTTCATAGATGTCCTCCTAAATTTTTCGTATAACTTGTCAGGTATCTTAACGTTATAGCATAAGGTTTACAGATTCTCGATCGTTTATGCGGCCGCAGCCCGCCGGTAAATTGCCAAAGAGCAGCCCGCTGTCACAAATTCAGAAAAGCAAAAAGCGTACCATACGCCATCCGCTTTGGCAAACCGGCTGAAGAAAAAGGCTGCAGGTATAATGACCAAAGTATACCGAAGCAGTGAGATCAATAGAGCCGGAGTCCCCTTTCCAAGTCCCTCCAAAGCTCCGGAGCTGGTGACGGAAACAGCAGATATAATAAAGCCAAGGCTGATGATGTGAAGGGCCCTAACGCCGATCTGTACCGTTTCTGGATTGGAAGTAAACAGCCCAATCAGCTGGCCGGGAATGATCCAGGAAAGTAAAGTTCCAATCAGCATAACGCCCATGATTAATTTCAGGGAAATCCGGTAAATTTCCTGCACGCGTCCCTGTTCCCCGGCGCCGTAATTATAGCCCATCAAAGGACGGATACCCTGGATAATTCCATTGGCAGTCAGGTAAATAAAGGTCTGTAATTTGTAATAAACCCCAAGAACCAGTACATAGGTTCCGGAAAAAGCAGAGAGAATGCCGTTTAATACGGAAATCAGCAGAGAAGGCAGCGCCATGCTCAGTGTGGCGGAAATTCCAATGGAATACATTCTCAAAATCACCTCTTTGTCGGGTTTTGCAGCGTCTCGTCTGATTTTCACGGGAATTGGCTGAAAAAAGTAAAACAAAAGATAGACAGCCAGGGAAAAGCACTGTCCGATTCCTGTGGCATAGGCGGCTCCTGCGATGCCCATGGCGGGAAAAGGGCCTATGCCGAAGATCATCAGCGGGTCTAACACAATGTTGACAATAAAACCGCACATCATGCAGAACATGGAAACCTGCATCCTTCCCACAGACTGGAAAATTTTCTCAAAAGACAGCCCAAGGGTAATAAATACAGCAAACAGGAAAGCTCTGTTGGCATAGGTGAGAGCAAGCCGGATTATGGCTTCATCGGAAGAGAACATCCTCAAAAATGCAGGCATTCCGGCAATGGATAAAATGGTAAGCGCAACGCCGTGGAGAAAATTCAAAAGCGTTCCCTGGGTGGCTGCTTTATCTGCCTGCTTTTGCTTTCCGGCGCCCAGATAAAATGCGGCGCAGGCATTGATTCCGATGGCAAAGCCGATGGCAATGGCGTTGATTAAGTTCTGAATGGGATAGACAAGGGCCAGTGCGGTCATGGCGTCCTCGCTTAACTTTGCCACAAAGTAGCTGTCTACAATATTGTACAGGGAATTCACCGCCATGGAAATTACCATGGGAAGCGACATAGACAGCACCAGCGGCAGGATCTTTTTTTCTTTCATAAATGTCTGGTCCATAAATTTTTCCTCCATCGTTAGAATGTACGGATTTTTCTGATGTCATAGAAAATGGTGCAACACCTTTCTATGACATAAAAAAAGCCACACAATTGCGTAATGCGATTGTGTGGCGAAAAAAGATTGCTCTTGAAAAATCCACTCCTCCAGAGGATGTTTCAAACACACTCCAGGGGTTTTATGGTGTTAGTATGGCATATTTTTGGGGAATTGTCAATTCAAAAAAAGTTGGCGGTAAATGTCTTTTTTTAACTTTGTCAGGGGTTCGTCGCTGTCATCTATATAATTAAAGTGGAAGATTACCTTTTCAAAATCTTCATATGTTTCGAAGAGCTCTCCGTAATTTTTTTGAAAAATATTATTAAAATATTCTTTCGAAAAATGATTTATATTTTTTCGGATTGTGTCTACTTCCTTAGTATGGGCGCAGTACAGTTCCGAAAGATGGAACGTTTCTATGGAATTGCCTGTCCGTTTTTGAGCAGCAGGATCTTTTTCCTGGTTTATCGTTACCTTAATTTCAGTTTTTGATGTTGGAAAATTGTAGAGTTCCTCCAGTGTATTATTGTTGGTTGAAAAAAAGAGACAGTCGGAATCATCGAAAAGAGGATGTAAATGCTTATTTTCCTGGTTTATGGTTTTGCCCCCTTTTAGCCTTGAGTTGCAGACAGTGCAGCTGGGCACCAGATTAAAAAAACTCATGGAAAGCAGAGGGTATTGGGATTTAGGAAAATAGTGATCAATATCTGCCGTTGCTGTGCTCACATCATTTTTATAAAATGATGTGATGTACTGTCGGTTGCAATATGGGCAAACTCTTACATTGAGCTTGTCAATAAGCATATGCCTGTTCCAGGATATGCCGTTTGTATTTTCTTCCTGAGGGATTCCCTTACTGAAGTTATCATATCCGATTATTTTTAATAAAATGTTTCGGTATCTGTTTGTATTTGTTGGAAAGAGTGTTTCAGTGGGAATTGCGTATGTATTTAAATCCTTTGTTGTGCATATTTGAACAATATTTTCCAGAAACAGATTTTTTTGGTTTGCGGTATGGAATTTAGATAAATGTTCGTTTGTTGCAGACGCTATTTCCTCAAGTTCTTGTGGCGTTACCCGTTGTTTATCTACAGGCTTTCCCACCATCTTTTCCCAGTTATCGGGAACTGTTTCTTTTATGTAATTGGCATGATGTTTCAGTAATTCTGTTAAGTTGCCTGGAGCAAGATTAATATTAATCATTGTTTTCTTTCACCTGCCTTTCCAGATTTTTGAGATGATTTAAAACCTCTTCTCTTTTTTCTGCGTCTAATGCGTTAATTCGTTCATCCAAAGTAGTATGTTTATTCTGGCGTTTTAAAAGCTGGAATTTTTGGCGTAATTGCTTTCGGATGACGTCCTGCCCGATATTATCAATAATAAAGAGCAGTTTCTGTTCTTCTGCCAGATCATTTTGTTTTAATGATGCAATTGTCTCTGAAATTTGTTTTTTTGCAAACTCACCAATATCCCCTTCATCCATAAAGAAGGAATTATAGTAAAGCTGGGAAATGTCCGCGCCAAAGGTTTTTGTTTCTGCAGGCTGTGCCTGAAATTTATCGAATTTTAAAATATTGTCTTTACAGATATCGGACAATATAATCGGAGAGTGAGAAGTAATTACTACTTGAAATGTAAACAATTCATAGTATTGCAATTGTTCAAATAGCATATTTACGATATACTGCTGCCATTTGGGATGCAGGTAGCAGTCTAATTCGTCAAAAATAAGCAGCACGTTCCTGGACGGTTCGTTTGGTTTTAAATTCTGCATGGCATCATGCAGGTAAGCGAATAAATTTGCCATGGACATTTCTCCGGAGGATGTGGGTTTCCATCGGAAAATAAGGTTCCGTTTGACGAAGGATGTTTCTTTTGTTAATTCGCCGTGATACCAGTTTAGAAGCTTTTCTTCCTTAAAAGAGTGGTTTCCGATGTCCGCTGTTATTTTTTCCTGTTCGGCGCAGGTTTCCTGATACAGTAAAAAATTAATAAAATCAATTATTTGTGTTGCCCAGCCGCTTGTTTTTAGTTCACTTTCAGATAGAAAAGTGTTGATTTCGTTTAAAATGTCACTATCTATTTCAGATATATTGTTGGACAAAAGAGCGTCTATTTTTTGTTCTATTGGTTTGTCTGATCTATAGACTACCCCATATACTTCCAACAGCATATTAAAATATAATTGGATAAAAATATTTTGAGGAAGGTTCACTTTGAAAAAAGTATAAATTGTCTTCAGGTGGATTAAAAGCTGGGCTGCTGGTTCTAAACGTTCAAAGGAGTCGTTAAATTTTCCCTCTGTTAAGTATGGGTTAACTTCGTTGATGGTTCCAAAGTCTATCACATCCAGCCTAAATTCCTGATAAACATTCAGTTCGTTTTTTATTTTGTCAGGAATGCTGTAGTAACTTTCTAAAAAGAGGGAGGCTTGTTTGTTCAAATAGGCGAAAGTCAGGGAATTCATTTGGCTTTCTGCGTATTTTTGGATGATGTTTATATATATTCTTTCATTAAAACGATAGCCGTATAATTTTTTAGTCTGTTCTTCCAATTCGTGTTTTAACAGGAAAGCAGGGGAATAAGACTGTTGGAATCTTTTTCTGCCGTCTCCTAAATCTAATCTATGGTATGTTTCAAAAAATTCACTGGGATTAAACACATTTGTTAAATAGATTCCTGATGTAACAGCGGAAGACAATTCCTGCAGAGTTTCTTCTGACTGAAATATTTTAGCCTCAATTTTGTCGGCGTTTATTTTTTGAATAGAGACATCGTTTGGACAAATGGAGATAGTTTCTTTTTCATCGTCATAAAGGATATACAAAGCCCTGTGATCCCAGTTTGATTGCATATGTAAGGATTGTAAAAATTCCGGATGATTCAAGCTGTCGTTGGATAATACGCCGTCCGGCAAATATTCCAATAACATTCTTGATACAGTAGTTTTCCCGCTTCCGTTTTTGCCAACGAAAGCAATGACAGAGGAAATATTGGAACCATAGAAATGTTTCAGTGAATTGCTCCTGTTGTCTGTAATGCTGATTTCCAGATTTGGTTCCGATGCAGGCAAAACGGTAACAGTGACAAAGAATTCTGGTGAAAGCTGGTATCCTTGCTGAATGACGATGTTTCGGTAATTGTTTACCCATATATAAATTAATTTTTTCATTTTTACCTCACTTAAAAATAAGGAAACGCCTGAAATTTATCCGAATTTTTAGTATTTAAAAGATTGGAAAGTATCAAAATTATTTTACATTATCTGTATCAATATGTCCAGATGGATCTGCTGTTGTGATTTTCTGAAAGAATGATTATTCTCGTGGAAAATCTTGTGCTCTAAAGCGCGGAATTCCGCGGGATATTTTTATTTGCAGCAGCTGGTTCAATCAGAAAAACTGGTGTCATTTTTCACAAAATTGGTATCTGAAAAAGAACCAGTTTGTTGATTTATAGAACCAAATTAACAATAAATATACCGAAAAAGAAAAGGAAATACTAGAAAATACCATGGCTTTGTGCATATTTACCAATGAATTTTCATGTGGTATAGTAATTCCAAAAATTGGTATTGCAAAATTAAAATATTGTGGTACAATAAAATCAACAAGTGGATTACTTAAAGAACCAAATAAAAAGAGAAGGGAGGAATGACGATGGAAAAGGACATGAGATATTATGTGGAAATTTCCGGATGGAGAATGGAACAGAACCTGGAACGGCGAAATGAGCTTCTATCGGAACTTACCGAATTGTATCGGAAGAGCGAAAGGAAAGATCTTTGCATCATTGCTTCTGGTTCTTCCCTGAACGGGGCAATGGCTGCAGAGAATTTTCTAAGAAAATATTCTGGCTGCAGGGTGCTGCTGATAAGCCCCACAGAGTATCTGGATTACCGGAGGGAAGAGGCAAAAGAATATTTCTGCATAGCAATTTCCCAAAGCGGCTGCAGCACCAATACGATTCAGGCGGTAAAAGGAATGCGGGAGGATGGGACTTTGGCAATTGTGCTGACGGGTAACCTGGAAGCGGAATTGCAGAAAGATGCAGATTATTTCATTGAGTACGGCGTGGGGAATGAGACCGTTGAATATGTGACCCTTGGATTTTCCACCTTGACGGAATATCTGATGCTGTTTGCTTTAGAAGTGGGAAAGGCAAATGGAAAACTAAAGGATGGGGCATATCAAAAGCTTTTGGAGGAGATCAGGATAAGCTGCCGGGCAAACAGTGAAATGTACCGTCAGGCAGAATTGTTTACCAGAAAATATTACCGGGAATTTCTGGAAATGGAAAAGGCCATAATCATCAGTGACGGCGCAGGCATGGGAGCGGCAAGGGAAGCGGCGCTGAAATTCGGTGAGACTCTTAAGATTCCTGCATTATATTATGAAAGTGAAGAGTACATCCATGGGCCGAATATGCAGCTTACCCCGGAATATGCAGTGTTTTTTATTGACGCCAATGAAAAGCATAACCGGATGCAGGAAATTTTTGCAGCAACCGGACTGGTGACGGACAAAATTTATATGGTCACCAACAAAAAGACGGAATTTTCAGAGCGGGTATGCAGCGTGGAGATTCCGGTAAGAAATGAAGTGACGCCTTTGTTTACTGTTGTGCTGTTTCAATATATTGCAGCAGTGGTGACAATGGAAAAGAACCAGTTCAAATGCCATCCGCTGTTTGAGAAGTTTGAAGAAAAAATACATTGCAAAACAGAAAATTATATGAAAAGAAATAGAAAGGAGAGCAAAAGATGCGCAGATATGTAGTGGCAACCCATGGGAGAATGGCAGAAGGAATCCGCTCCACTGCCGAGTTGATTGCAGGGCCTCAGGAGAATTTTATCTGTATCAATGCCTATACAGATGAATGCCAGGACCCTATGCCGGAATTTCAGAAAATCCTGAAGGAATTTCCGGAGGATGAAATCGTGATTATGACGGATTTGATGAGCGGCAGCGTCAACAACAACGCAGTGATGCTGACAAGGGATCAACGGGTGCATGTGATCACAGGAATTTCTCTGGTTCTGGTGATTGGAATGCTGCTGTCAGACCCGGCGGCAGATACAAAAACGGTGATTGAAGAGGCGCTGCAGGAGGCAAGAGCGGGTATGGTTTCTTGTGAAAATCCAGGGGAAGAAGAGCTGGAGGACGAAGAATTTTAGCCAGAAAATAGTTAAAACAAATGGAAGTAAAAGGGGTGGGGAAGCGTTATGGAATTGTGTATTGGAAAAGGAGGACGAAGGAATGATTAAAGCGACACGTGTTGATTATCGGCTTTTGCATGGACAGGTGGCAGTTTCCTGGACGGCGGCGCTTGGCGCAGACTGCCTGCTGCTGGTCAGCGATACAGTAAAGAATGATCCCCTGCGGATGAATGCTTTGAAGCTTGCAAAGCCGGCCGGAGTGAAGGTGGTTATCAAAAACACAAAAGAGGCGGTGGAGGCTTTGCAGAGCGGGGTGACAGAGAAATATAAGCTGTTTATTATCTGTGAAAATCTGGAGATTGCCAGAGAAATTATGGAGGCTTCCGGGGAAAAAGAACTGAACATCGGCAATACCCCATACCGGGAAGGAACGAAGCAGTACGGAAAAAGTGCGCACCTGCTTCCGGCGGAAGAGGAACTGGTGAAGGAATTGCTGGGAAAAGGATGGGATGTATTTATCCAGATGGTTCCTGCAGAGAAAAAGATTAAGTGTGAAGGGCTGTTTTAGGGCGACCTCGCAAAAAGCGTGGACAATAAGGAGGAAAAGGAATGATTGTTAAAACGATATTGATATTCCTGATTGGTTTGCTGGGCTATTCCGAGTGGCTGACCGGAACCAGCTACCTGCAGCGTCCCATCGTGTTAGGTCCGTTGGTGGGGCTGGTGCTGGGAGATATGCAGGCAGGGATTATGATGGGGGCAACCCTGGAACTGGCAATGATTGGGGCGATTTCTGTTGGAGCCTATAATCCGCCGGATTTGATTTCCGGAACGGTGCTTGGGGTGTCCCTGGCGATTCAGGCAGGGGCGGGGCCAGAAGCTGCGCTGACTCTGGGAATACCCATTGCAACTGTAATGCTGGCGGTGAATACAGGGCTTGGACAGCCGCTGATGCTTTTATTTATTCACAAATGTGACCAGGACGCGGAAAACTGCAATGTGAAGGCGTTTACCAGGGATATGCTGATTGCCGGGTATATGCAGAATATCTGGGGAATTATCTGCATTCCCATCGCCTTTTATTTCGGGGCGGATGCAGTGACAAAGGTGCTTGGAGGGATTCCAGAATTTGTGCAGACCGGGATGGATATTACGGCGGCGCTGCTTCCGGCGCTTGGATTTGCAATGCTGGCCCAGACCATGATGAATAAGAAAGTGGCTCCATTTTTCTTTCTCGGGTTCTTTCTCGTGGCGTATCTAGGCGTAACTACCACAGGAGTGGCAATTTTTTCCATCTGTCTGGTGCTGATTATGGTGATGTTCGGAATCATTGGGCCGAAGCCAACGGCAGCTTCAGCAGAAGAAGAACCGGGAGGTGATTTTGATGAGTTTTAGCATACACAGCGATTATAAGAACAAATTGACGAAACAGGATTTAAAAAAAGTGTTCTGGCGTTCTATTCCATATGAACATTCCTGGAATTACGAACGTATGGGCAATGTGGGATTTACCTTTGCAATGCTGCCAATTCTGCAGAAATTGTATCCGGAAAAAGAAGATTTGTCCCGCGCCATGAAACGGCATTTGACAGTCTATAATATTACGCCCTATATCAGCACATTTCCAATGGGAATCAGCGCAGCTATGGAAGAGGCCAATGCCACCCAGGAGAATTTTGACGAGGAAGCTATCAGTGATGTAAAAACGGCTTTGATGGGGCCGCTGTCTGGAATCGGAGACGCATTTTTCTGGGGCACACTGAGAGTCATTGCAACAGGAATTGGGTGCGCCCTTGCCATGAAAGGCAATATTCTTGGGCCGATTTTGTTCCTGCTGGCGTTTAATATTCCCCACTATATTCTCCGGTATCTGGGAACCTTTCTGGGGTATAAGCTGGGAAGTGAGTCCATTGCCAGGCTTACATCATCCGGCCTGATGAACAGCGTAATGGAAGCGGCTTCCATTGTGGGCATGATGGTTGTGGGGGCCATGACCATGGAAATGACGGCGATCAACTTTATCACCCAGATCGGAAGCGGGGAGGAGGCTTCTACCCTGCAGGATGTGCTCACCGGAATTTTCCCGGGGCTTCCTGTACTGGCTTTGTTTGGCGCAGTTTATTGGATGCTGAAAAAGAAAATGAATCCGCTGATCATTATGCTGATTCTCCTGGCCTTCGGCATTGCCGGCGCAGGGCTTGGATTCTTGGGGGTATAAGAAAATGCCATTCGGATGGATGGCATTGCAGGAAGAAGACGCTGAAGCGTCAGGAATTTAAGTGAATAAAAATAATTTGCATCCCGCAAAGAAGATGCGTTAGAGTTAGGAAAAAGTTTACATATATAGAAAAAATGGATAGATAATAGGAGGATCATAAAATGGCAATGAGAAATTTCAAAATGGAAAAATATTTACAGGATGGAGAAAAAACCTACGCATTAAGAGGTGAAATTGAAAAAGTTGTGGACGAACTGACAGCCAAAGAGTATGACAGTGTATGCATGTTGGGAATCGGAGGCACCTGGGCAGAGTGGTATCCGGTGATTGAGGTGGCAAAGAAATACACAGATTTCCCCATTTACCTTGAAAATGCAGCAGAATTTATGATTAAGGACAGAAGGCATCTTTCCGATAAGACCTTATTTTTTACTTCATCAGCTTCCGGTGATACCAAGGAAATCTTGGATGCAGTAAAGCTGTGCAAAAGCAATGGCTGGAAGGTATACGGATTTACCAAGGACGCCACAACGCCTTTGGCAGAGCTTTTGACAAATCCTATTTACAATGCCTGCGGGGACTGCGAGCATTCCTATTTGATTTACTATTTTGTTATGCTTCGGATTTTGAAGAACAGGGGAGAATTCCCTCAGTATGACAGATGGGCAGACCAGATGAAAAATATTTTCAAAGTATTGGTGCAGGTAAGGGAGCAGTTTGAGCCTCAGGCGGCAGAGATTGCCAAAACCTATGCCCATGAGCCCTATACCATGTTTACCGGGTCTGGCGTTCTCTGGGGAGAAACTTATCTGTTTACTATGTGTATCTTAGAGGAAATGCAGTGGGTGAGAACTAAGGCGGTGACCTCTGCAGATTTCTTCCATGGGCCTCTGGAGCTGGTGGACGATCGGGTTCCGGTGTTTGTCATTATCGGAGAGGATGAATACCGGCCTCTGGATGAAAGGGTAGAGCGGTTTGTAAAAAAACATACTAAAAAGCATGTGATTATTGACACCAAAGACTTTGCGCTGGAAGGAATCGACGATGAATTCCGGGTGATTTGCTCACCTATGATTATTACGGCAATCCTGACTGAGCGTCTGGCAATTCACTATGAGCTGAATACCGGCCACAGCCTGGAATTCAGAAGATATTATCGTCAGTTTGCATACTAAGATGATAAAAGCGGTAATTTTTGACATGGACGGCGTCATCATTGACAGTGAGCCGGTATATATGGAATGGCTGCGGGGATTTCTGCGGGAACATCAGGTAACAGCGTCTGAAGAGGAGCTTGCCGGCATGGCAGGAATTTCCTCCCAGAATTACCGGAAAAATCTGGAATTGTGGTGGCAGCGTTTGGGGAAACCTTTGCCGGAGCGGGAAAATTTGTATGAATGGTTTGAACGTTATTGCGAAAGGAAGGGTTTTTCTTCAAATGATGTAAAAAATCCATATGCTGCCGCCTTGTTTTCCAGATTGAAATCCCAGGGAATCCGAATTGCAGTGGCCTCCTCATCTTCCCGGAAGGATATTTTGAAAACGTTAAAAGAAACGGAGCTTTTGCCTTTTGTGGACGTAGTGGAAAGCGGAGCGGAACTGGAGGAAAGTAAGCCAAATCCGGAAATTTACCTGCGTATTCTTCAAAGGCTGGAACTTACGGCAAAAGAGTGCATTGCCGTTGAGGATTCGCCGTATGGTATACAGGCGGCAAAAGGAGCAGGGATTTTTGTGGCGGCCAAAAAAGAGGAACGGTTTGGTTTTTCCCAAAGTGGGGCGGATGTTAAGATTGAGGATTTGGATCAGCTTTGGGAGGTTCTTGAGAAGCAAAAAAGTGGATAAAAAATAATTATCAAAAAGGGAAATCTGCAGGCAGGTTTCCCTTTTTGACATGGATGGAACGGGCGTTACAGCATGGATGGGGCGTGATTTTGTTTCGGAGGTGGTAATTGTATTTTTTATTACTGCACGGTATAATGATAGTTATACCCATGAGCCAAACGATTTGCCAACGGGTTCCCATTGTTTCAAAATGTGCGAAATCATTTAGAAATCTGGTATAATTTTCGGTGAAACAGGTTGCCAAAGAGAACCAAATCTGGTATATTGATTCCATTAGGGAGGAAAAGGGATATGAAACTGCTGAACAAGGATGAATTTCTTGCCAATGAACTGAAATTTTATTTTATACAAGAAAATCTGAAAGAGGGGGATAAGCTGCCCTCAGAGCGGGAGCTTGCGGAAAAATACGGCGTCCAAAGGGTAACGGTGCGCTCTGCATACCAGATTTTAGAGGAAGAGGGAATCATTGAAAACCGAACCAGAAGCGGCCATTATATGGGCCATGGGCGCATTCGCACCGATTTGTGCCAGATTCAGTCTTTCAGTGAGAAGGCCCAGGATTTGGGCATGGATAAGGAGAATAAGCTGCTGGCGTTCGAGCTTGTGGAGGTGGATAAGAGCCTGTCCAGGAAGATGAAGCTGCCTATTGGAACCGTTTTAAATAAGATCACAAGGGTCCGTAATATCTGCAGGGGAGAAGAAATGTTCCCAGTGGCAATTGAGTATGCCTATGTGCCAGAGGCCGTGGCGGGAAAATTGATGAAATATGATTTGGAAGAACGTTCTCTGTTTCAGATTTTGTCCGAAGAGTACGGTCGGGTTCCTAAACGGGAGGAACAGGTGGTGGAAATTGTGTATGCAGATGAGTTTGAAGCCAAAACGCTGCAGGTGGACCAGCGAACTACACTGGTGATGAAGGAGGGGGTTACATACGACGCCCAGGGCAATATCCTGCAGTTTCTCCATGCGGTGATGAACAAGGACTGGGTTGCTTTTGAGCAGGGGAATGAGCGGATTCAGCAGAAAATGAAAGAGGCGCTTAAGGGGTGGAAATAATTTTGGATGTCTGAATGCCGATACCAGGAAAGAAATGGGAAAGACGGCATAGGGATGAACTTGGATGTCTGAATGCTGGACGTCAGTAAGAAAATAGAAGGGGTGGCATATGGATTACAGGATGCCTTTGTACATACAGATTCAGGATATTATTATTAAGAAAATAGAAGAACGCAGTTTTCTTCCGGGGGAAATGATTCCCAGCGAACGGAAGATGGCGGAAACCTACGGCGTCAACCGGATGACTGTAAAGCGTGCGGTGGGGAAGCTGGTGGAAGAGGGCTATCTGGTGAGAAAGCCCGGTTCCGGCACTTACGTGACAAAGCGGGACAGTAAGAAAATTGACTACAATGACGCCCTTCAGGGAAGTAATGTGGGCATTACGGCCATGCTGAAAATGATGGGAGTGGAGCTGACAAATCAGGTGCTTGGAAGTGGGGAAATCTGCGGCAGCAGGTTTCTGAATTACCAGCTTGGGCTTTCGGAGGATCAGTCCGTCTGGGGTCTGCACCGCGTCCGCCTGGGGGATGGCTCGTTATTTGCTGTGGAGTATACCTATCTGCCCCGGCATTATTTTGAAGACGTGGAAAAAATGGACTTTGGAAAAGTGTCGCTGTATGATTATATGGACGCCAAAGGGCGTCTGCCCATTCATTTTACCATCCGCCTGATTGTCTGCAACGCCAGCGGGAAGGTGGCGGAACACCTGCAGGTGAAGCGGGGAACGGCTGTGTATATGTTGGAGTATCAGGGAGCGGATAAGGATTATAACATTGTGGAATATACCAAGAGCTATATGAATCCTGCTTTTGCGGAATACCGATATAATGCAGAGGGGAAATAGTTTTATGACTAATATAGAAAAAATACAATTCTGTCAGGAAATTGCGGATCAGATTCAGGCTGAGAGCCGGCAATCTTTTGCGATTGCCGGCAGTCGCCTGGGCGGGAACCCCTATGTGCCCCGCGATGAACAATTCCCACTGATTTGAAAAAACTGAACTTTTCCCGAGTGTTGGCTCAATGGGTCTGTACATAGAGAAAGCTGGCGGGGGTATTTCGTTATATGCCATTATAATCCAAGTTTCTTTTCTGACGCTTCTTTTATTTCATATGCGCTGAAGCGCATCGGGATTTCATAAGTTTCATCCGGGCTGTGCTGCGGATTCCATACCTGGGGTAGAATGGATTTTTTTGTGCAATTTTGGGATAAGCCCAAGTGTGTTTCATGCATTCCAGGCGCCAGTGCCCGCCGTGGAGCGCAGCGTTTACGGATAAGCTGAACGTATAGGCCGAAGGCGCATTTCCATTTCACAGGCATATAAATAGATTCTGGTTCCCCGCCTAGGTGCTCCCCGCCTCTGAATGCTGCGGCTTTCTTCAAATCTTCCGGTGTCTGTTCTTACAGGGGGTTGCTTTCATCATAGCCATGGTCCAGATAACTTTCTTCGTCGCTTGGACGGTGGAGGTCATACTTGGAGCCGACAGGCTTTTGCTTTTCTTCCAGTGAGCCGAAGAAAGCCTGAATCCATTCCGTCTTGTTGTTTTCCTCTGCCCAGCGGGCGTATATACGCTGCAGACCTCTACAATGTTCAATGCACAGCCGCCTTTTACACGGGCAACATGATAGTCGATCAGTTGCTGAGTTACATAGCTGCCGTCTCCGGAAAATTTTGTTCTGGATTTTATGGAATCTCTCTGTATTTTTTGTGTAGTTTGCTCATTTTTCAAAGATTTTGAACATCTGGCTGATTTTTTTCTATACACTCGACTGTACGTTTTACTTGTGATATACTGTGTGATAAGGAACAGAAGGAACATCATCAGAACAGATAACAGGAGATATCTATTGAAAATGAATTTTTCTGATTCGCGTTCCGAACAATTTAAAACATTTTTTGATGCAAATGACAATACGCAGGTAAACCGTTTTCTCTGGTCTGTGTTTTTGTCTCAGACTCCTTTTACGGAATATCAGGAAATTTTATGGGATAAGCTTAACAGGCTTACCATAGACATGGATAATGTTAACAGCCAAAAGAACAGCCGTTTTCTGGCGTCTTTATCTCCGGAGGAAATGGAAATGCTTTTTTATAAAAAGGACAAGCATATTGACTACATCGCCAATTTGGATGAAGAGGGATGCGACCGGTATGTAGAAGAAATGAAAGAGCGTATTATGTTTTTTGGAAAGGGATGAGAGTATTGAAGTCTGGAAACGTTACCATGACTCCTGAAATTTGAGGTGATGTCAATGGTAATATGCCAGCGAAAATAGTAATTCCACCGAAATTCTCCAAACAGGGGATGTTGTTTTCGGCGAAAAAAAGATAATTTTCCATTATAAAACAATGGAGGCAAAGAATATGAATCAATTAATGACAGGAAAATTAATTTTGAAAAAAAGAAAAGGGAAAAATCTTACCCAAGAGCAGCTGGCAGAAAAACTTGGAGTTTCTAACAAAACAATTTCAAAATGGGAAAACGGTAAATGTATGCCGGATTATGCGATTGTGAAAAATTTGTGCCAAGAATTGGAACTCACGGTTACGGAATTGATAGATGGAGAAGAAGCAGAAGATAAAAGCGTTCTTATCTATGAGGATGTTCGGATCATGGATTTATTAAGACGAACACAGGAGTTAGAGAAACAAAAAAATCTGTTATATGGAATTTTACTGATCGTAATGGGAATCGCGCTGCAGGCGCTTTCAAATACGTGGGGCGGTTCTGCTGTAAAAGATTTCTTTTCCGGATTTCTTTTGGGGATATCAATCGTCGAAATGTTGGCGGGCGTTTATGTGGTTGGAAGAAGCATAGCCGGGCGATGACCTCAGTCCCCGGCTGACTTCCATTCAGGTTAGGCAGATTTCGTATCCATATTCATGTAATACGAATTCATCATCAATTACTTCGTCATAGAAGCCGTCTGCCTGCCAAAAGCCGTTTTTCTGATACAGGCGGATGGCGGGAGTATTGATGTCAACAGCAAATAACCGAAGATAGTCTGCGCCCAGGGCTTTTGCGGTTTCTTTTGCTTTTTCTAACATCTGGCTTCCGATTCCTGTTCCCATATAGCAGGCGTTTACGCCCAAGCGATCAAGATAGAGAGCTTTGCTGTCAGGGTTTTCCCAGTTCACATGACGTTCACCGGAATGGGAACTGCACAAAGCGAAGGCAGCGATAATTTCTGTGTGCTTTGTCAGGAGATAGAGCCGGTTCTGTTTGATATCTTCCTCAAAGAATTCACAGGGATAGATATCATCCCAGATGGGAATCTGGTTGTTGTTCATATGTTGGATGATTTCGGCATAGGTCTGTTTGAGTTGTATGAGATCTGACAGAACGGCTAAACGGAAATTCATATGGGCATCTTCCTTTCTTCAAAAAATGTGAAAATTATGACTGAAAAAGTATTTATCCCACAATTTTCAATCAGTCAAGCAGGACTCTCATGTTTCATTTTTATACAGTACATAATAATCAGAATCCATGTTTTCCATCATCTGGGAAAACCATTGTTTTGCGTCATCCAGCGCTTTGTTATAAATAATGGGAGCCAGGCGCTGCTCAAATAATTCAAGTAACTGCATTTGCTCAATCATCCCGATTTCTTCTCCCCGCTCATCCAGATAGAATGCTTTGATTTCAGCGTTAAGTTTTTTTTTCTGCGCATCAGACAGCTTGATTTGCTGGAAGCGTTCTCTTTTTTTCATAATAACCGTTCATTCCTTTCGTTTTATTGAGGCGCTGATACTGCTCCACTGCCTTCAAATATTCATCGTGAGATTCTGTCTTTTCAAAAACCATAATTGTAATCTTTTCTTCATTCACGCAAGCTCTCTAACTCCAGTGGGAAAGAATCTTTTTTGTTATTTGTCATATTATACCAGTTATTATATCTGAAATGCAAGAAAATCCATATGTGAACAGCTCTGAAAGGTACTTTTTTATAATTTGGCTGATAATTTTTATAATTTCAGAAAATATTTCGAAGATTAACTGGTAAAATTAAAAAATTTCTTTTTCAGACTTTTTGTGTTATACTGTTTGAACAGGGGGTTATTACTTAACTGTAATCAACAAACAATATTTATTTAGGAAAGAAGGTATCAGCTATGAAGCAGTTAAATGAAAAGGTAGCAATTATCACAGGCGCAGGGCAGGGAATTGGAAAGGGGCTCGCCCTTCACCTGGCAAAGAGGGGCGTTAAAATCGTATGTATTGGAAGACGTCCCGAACCCATTGCCCAGACTGCAAAAGAGGTTCAGGAATTGGGAAGCCAGAGTTTCTCCATGTCATGCAACACGGCGGATCGGGAACAGGTAAAAGAAGCTGTGAAAAAAACAGTGGAAACTTTTGGAACCGTTGACGTTATGATTAACAATGCGCAGAGTATTCCGCCCAACGCGCCAGTGGAAGAAACTACTTATGAGAATATGTATCTGGCATGGTCCACCGGAACCATCGGCTCTCTGAATTTTATGCAGGAATGTTTTCCGTATATGAAAGAGCAGCAGGAAGGCCGTATCATCAATTTTGCATCTGCAACTGGAATGTTTGGATATGCTGGACAGCTTGCCTATGCGTGCAACAAAGAATCCATCCGGGGCATGACAAAAATTGCAGCCAAGGAATGGGGACAGTACGGAATAAGCGTGAACTGTGTTCTTCCAGGTGCAGAATCGCCTGCAGCCAAAGAATGGGCTAAAAAGTTCCCAGAAAAATATCAGGCGATTATTCAACAGCAGCCAATGCGCCGTCTTGGTGATCCGGAAAATGACATCGCTCCTGTAATCGCCTTTTTAAGCGGTCCGGACAGTTGTTATTTCTCTGGCCAGTGTCTGCTGGTAGACGGCGGATATTCCATTATGCCATAAAATAGGGAAAGAAGATATTATTCTTCGGCAGTTCAATATTGCGGCGGCCTATGTTTTCGTGTGGGTGCGCATCCCCCAGTGGGGCTATATATCTGGCATTTTTAAAATGCCAGATATATAGATTTAGAAGAAAGTTCATAAATGGAAGATTTAAGCATTCTCTAGTTCTCCAGGATGGCGTCATCCTTCGTATAGCCTTCCAGAGAATGTTCTTTTACCTGGATGCAGGCAAAGCTCATGGCAGTATCCTCTGAGGCGAAGAATTGACGCTTTGCAGCCGGGGCAATCCGAAGCCAGTCGCCAGCTGTAAGTTCCGTAGTCTCCCCATCAATCACAGCCTTGCCGTTTCCTGCAAGAATGACATAGATTTCCTCGTTATTTTTATGCCAGTGAACAAACGGCACACAGGCTCCTGCCGGAAGATTGTTGATGCTCACTTCTGCTCCGGTTAAGGAAAGCCTGTCATGAAGTTCCGTTCTTGCATCCTGTCCTACCTTTACTTTGTTAAAATTTGCCATAATAATCACCTGTTCCTTTCGTTGATTCTGGGCGTAAATGCTATTGTAAATGTGCATTCTCTGCCCTTGCGTGCGCTTGTTGTAATATTGATTGATACAACTATGTTATATCATGGACTTGTTGTAATGTCAATAGTTATAACGGTTTTTTTATTTTTAAAATGATTATTCTATTGACATTGCAAGAGGACTGTGCTATGATTTATTTCGATTTAAAACATTAAACTGTTGAAGCGGAGATAACGGCAATGATGCCTTTACAGAGAGCCTGCGGCGCTGAGAGTCAGGTAAGAAACAAGTTGTCAAATGGACCGCTGAGGGCGCAGTCAAATGTGATTTTCACAAAGTAATCTGCGACGTTGCAGGCAGACGTTATTTGCCGGGGATATGTTGGTATCCTGCTTAAGGGCACGGCTATGCCGTGAATCAAGGTGGCACCGCGGATAATAATGGTATTATTCGTCCTTGACAGAGAGTATATTTCTGTCAGGGGCGTTTTTATTTTACTTCTTTGACAGAAAATCGAAGGAGCGCTATTTATTTGGAGGTACAGATTATGAAAATTTTACCGAACCTTAGTGAGGTTAAAAAAATCGCAGCCGCAGGAACATACCATGTGCTGCCAGTGAGCTGTGAGATTCTTTCTGATTTCATCACGCCCATTGAAACGATGAAAATACTGAAAAACGTGTCCACCCATTGCTATATGCTGGAATCAGCCCAGGCAAACGAAACATGGGGGCGCTATACGTTTCTTGGCTTTGATCCGAAGCTGGAAATTACCTGTATCGGCGGCGAAATAAAGGCCGGCGATTTTAAGGGGAAGATTGATAATCCCTCTGAATATCTTCGCCGGATTCTGGCTGATTATAAAAGTCCGCGCTTTGCGTATCTTCCTCCTTTTACAGGCGGGCTGGTGGGATACTTTTCCTATGATTATTTCGGATACAGTGAGCCGGCCGTGCGATGTGAGGTGGAAGATACGGAAGACTTTAAGGATGTTGACCTGATGCTTTTTGACAAGGTAATCGCCTTTGACCATTTCCGGCAGAAAATTATCCTCATTGTAAATATGGCGCTGGATCATGCAGAAGAGGAATATCACAAAGCAGTTAGGGAGATTAATCAGCTTGCAGCCCTTCTTCGAAACGGCGAGAAGAAGAAGGAGCCGGGCGGGAAGCTGCTGGGCGAAGTTACGCCGCTGTACGAAAAGGAACAGTTCTGCGGCATGGTAGAGCAGGCAAGGCATTATATCCATGAGGGCGATATTTTTCAAATTGTTCTTTCCAACCGATTGAGCGCTCCCTTTGAAGGAAGTCTTTTCAACGCTTATCGTGTGCTTCGAACGCTCAATCCTTCGCCGTATATGTTCTATTTTTCAGGCACCGACGTGGAGGTTGCAGGAGCCTCCCCGGAAACCTTAGTAAAGCTGGAGAACGGCGTGCTGCATACGTTTCCTCTTGCAGGAACCAGGCCGCGGGGCAAAACCGACGGGGAAGACAAAGCCCTGGAACAGGAGCTGCTTGCAGACGAAAAAGAACTTGCCGAACACAATATGCTGGTAGACTTGGGGCGGAATGATCTTGGCAAAATCAGCAGATTTGGCACCGTTCAGGTTGAAACGCTGCATTCGGTGGAACGCTTTTCTCATGTCATGCACATCGGATCTACCGTCCGCGGCGAGATTGCAGAGGGTTACGATGCGTTAGACGCTATTGAGGCGGTACTGCCTGCAGGAACGCTCTCCGGAGCGCCTAAAATCAGGGCCTGCCAGTTGATCGGACAGCTGGAAAACAATAAGCGGGGCATCTACGGCGGCGCCATCGGATATATCGGCTTCACCGGAAATATGGATACCTGCATTGCCATTCGCATTGCCTATAAGAAAAACGGCAAAGTATTTGTGAGAAGCGGAGCCGGAATCGTAGCGGATTCCATACCCGAAAAGGAATTTGAGGAATGCCTGAATAAAGCGAAATCTTCGCTCCAGGCATTGGAGCTTGCACAGGAGGCGGAATTATGATTTTACTCATTGATAATTATGACAGTTTTTCCTATAACCTCTATCAGCTGATCGGCGGAATTGATTCTGATATCAGGGTCATTCGAAACGATGAAATGACAGTCAAAGAAATCTGGGATATGAATCCTGAGCGCATCATTTTGTCACCCGGTCCGGGAAGGCCTGAAGATGCAGGAATTAGTATTGAAGCCGTAAAAGCGTTTGGCCCAACTATTCCTGTTCTCGGCGTCTGCCTGGGTCACCAGGCCATATGCGCTGCGTTCGGCGCAGCAATTACTTATGCAAAAAAATTGATGCACGGAAAGCAGTCGGAGGTGAAATTTGACACAGGCTGTCCGCTGTTTGGCGGCTGCCCGGAAATTGCCCCTGTGGCACGGTATCATTCCCTTGCGGCAGACGCCGGCACAATGCCAGAGGAACTCAAAATAACTGCTGTTGCCCAAGAAGGGGAGATAATGGCCGTGCAGCACAAAGCATATCCCATTTACGGCGTACAGTTTCATCCGGAATCTATTATGACGCCCAATGGAATCCGGATGCTTGAAAATTTTATAAAGGAGATATGAGCCATGATCAAAGAAGCAATCGTGAAAATCGTAAACAAAGAAGACCTTACCTATGACGAGGCGTATACTGTCATGAACGAAATCATGAGCGGTGAAACTACAGCCACGCAGAATGCCGCTTTTCTTGCGGCGCTGTCTACGAAAAGCACAAGAGCAGAGACTGCAGACGAGATCGCAGGCTGTGCCGCTGCCATGAGAGCCCACGCCACCAAAGTAGAAACCGGAATGGAGCTTTTTGAAATTGTCGGCACAGGCGGTGATAATGCCCACAGCTTTAATATTTCCACCACATCCGCGCTTGTGGCAGCGGCAGGCGGCGTAAAGGTGGCAAAGCACGGCAACCGGGCCGCATCCTCCCAGTGTGGAACGGCAGACTGCCTGGAAGCCCTTGGCGTAAACATTCAGCAAAGCCCTGCCAGATGTGTGGAGCTTCTGAATGAGGCAGGCATTTGTTTTTTCTTTGCACAGAAATATCACGTCTCCATGAAATATGTGGGAACGATCCGGAAAGAACTGGGGTTCCGTACGGTGTTCAATATTCTCGGACCTCTTACGAATCCCGGCACGCCTTCCATGCAGCTTCTCGGCGTATATGATGCTTACCTGGTAGAGCCGCTGGCACAGGTGCTGATCAATCTTGGAGTCAGGCGCGGTATGGTGGTATATGGTCAGGATAAGCTGGATGAGATATCCTTAAGCGCGCCCACTTCCATATGTGATATCAGAGACGGCTGGTTCAAATCTTCTGTTATCGTGCCGGAAGATTTTGGGTTTGAGCGCTGCGCCAAAGAGGAGCTTAAGGGCGGCTCTCCCGAAGAAAATGCAAAAATCACCCTCGCAATTTTAAATGGAGAAAGGGGCCATAAGAGGAACGCTGTCCTTATGAACGCAGGCGCGGCTCTTTATATCGGCGGCAAGGTGGAAAGCATAAAGAAGGGGATTGCCCTTGCCGCAGAACTTATTGATTCTGGCAAAGCGTTGGAAACATTGAATAAGTTTATCGAAATCAGTAACCGACCGGAGGTGGAGGCATGACGATTCTGGATCAGCTTGCCGGCTACGCACGGGAACGGACCCGGCAGGCGAAAAAGAGGGTGCCGTTGGAAGAAATCAGGCGGCAGGCAATGTCGCTTCCGAGAGGAAGCTTTGCTTTTGAGGAGACTTTGAAAAAGCCAGGCGTTTCTTTTATCTGTGAGTGTAAAAAAGCGTCTCCTTCCAAAGGGCTGATTGCTCCTGAGTTTCCGTATCTTAAAATTGCAGAGGAATATGAGGCGGCAGGAGCTGACTGTATTTCCGTACTGACTGAACCAAAATGGTTCCTGGGCAGTGACGAGTATCTGAAAGAGATTGCAATGTCCGTCTCCCTTCCTTGTCTCCGCAAGGATTTTACGGTGGACAGCTACATGATATATGAGGCAAAGGCGCTGGGTGCGGCCGCCGTGCTGCTGATTTGTTCCATATTAACAGAGAAAGAGCTCAGTGAGTATATCAGCATTTGTGAGGAACTTGGACTTTCTGCTCTGACAGAGGCGCATACGGAAGAAGAGGTGCAAATGGCGCTGAAGGCCAGAGCGCATATCATCGGCGTCAATAACCGCAACCTCAGGGATTTTTCTGTAAATACTGATAACAGCCGGAGACTTCGGGCGCTGATACCCAGAGACGTACTGTTTGTTTCCGAAAGCGGCGTCAGCAGTGCTGAGGATGTGGCGAGGCTCCGTGAAATCGGCGCCGATGCAGTTCTGGTAGGCGAAACGCTGATGCGGGCAGAGGATAAGAAGGCCAGACTGCATGAACTGCGGGGTGTGTTATGACAAAAATTAAGCTTTGCGGCCTTTTTCGGCCCTGCGATATAGCGGCTGTCAATGAAATAAAGCCTGAATATATCGGCTTTGTCTTTGCACCGAAAAGTAAGCGGTATGTAACGCCCGAAAAAGCGGGAGAACTGAAACGGCTGCTTGCTTCCGGGATAAAAGCAGTAGGAGTGTTTGTGAATGAACAGCCGGAAAACATTGCCCGTCTTTTAAATAAAGGAATCATTGACCTTGCCCAGCTTCATGGGGAGGAGGATGGATATTATATAAAACATCTGCGGAAATTGACCAGCAAGCCGATCATACATGCTTTTCGCATAACAACGGCAAAAGATATTGCGGCTGCCGGACAAAGCCCTGCAGACTATGTCCTTCTTGACTCCGGCGCAGGGACAGGAACGGCGTTTGACTGGAAGCTGATACAGAATATCCAAAGACCTTATTTTCTTGCAGGAGGGCTGTCTCCTGGCAATGTTGACAGGGCTGTCAGGACATTCGAACCCTTTGCAGTGGATGTCAGTTCAGGCGTTGAAACAAACGGAGTGAAAGATAAAACAAAAATGGCGGCATTTGCAGCCGCTGTCAGAAAGGAAGATGTGACATGACGAATCCAAAGGGGCGCTTCGGTATCCACGGCGGGCAGTATATCCCTGAAACATTGATGAACGCTGTGATTGAGCTGGAGGAAGCCTATAACTTTTATAAAAATGATCCGGTATTCAACAGAGAGCTTACAGAGCTGTTTGACGAATATGCAGGCCGGCCGTCAAGACTGTATTTTGCAGAAAAAATGACGTCAGATCTGGGCGGTGCAAAAATTTACTTAAAGCGCGAGGATCTCAACCACACCGGCGCACATAAAATCAACAATGTGCTGGGCCAGGCGCTGCTTGCAAAGAAAATGGGCAAAACCCGGTTAATTGCTGAAACCGGAGCGGGTCAGCATGGAGTTGCAACAGCCACTGCCGCTGCCCTTATGGGCATGGAATGCGTGGTTTTTATGGGGGAAGAAGATACGATCCGTCAGGCTCTCAATGTGTATCGTATGCGCCTGCTGGGCGCAGAAGTCATTTCTGTAAAATCCGGAACAGCCACATTGAAGGATGCGGTATCCGAAGCCATGCGTGAATGGACCAGCCGTATTTCCGATACTCATTATTGCCTGGGCTCGGTGATGGGGCCCCATCCGTTTCCCACTATGGTCCGTGATTTTCAGGCGGTTATCTCAAAAGAGATCAGGGAACAGATTCTCAGGAAGGAAGGCAGGCTGCCGGATGCAGTGATCGCCTGTGTGGGCGGAGGCTCCAACGCCATGGGAAGCTTCTTCCATTTTATCGGAGATAAGGAGGTTCGTCTCATCGGCTGTGAAGCGGCAGGCAGAGGCATTGACACTGCTGAGACGGCAGCGACGGTCAATACTGGCAGGGTTGGAATCTTCCATGGTATGAAATCTTATTTTTGCCAGAATGAAGACGGTCAGATAGAGCCCGTTTATTCAATCTCCGTCGGTCTTGACTATCCCGGCATCGGCCCTGAGCATGCTTATCTGCATGATATTGGAAGAGCCGAATACGTTCCTGTCACGGATGAGGAAGCGGTATGCGCCTTTGAATACCTTGCCAAAACCGAAGGGATTATTCCTGCGATCGAATCGGCCCATGCGGTTGCTCACGCGTTGAAGATTGCGCCGGGAATGGACAAAGACAAGATGATTGTTATCACCATATCCGGAAGAGGCGATAAGGACTGCGCCGCCATTGCCCGTTACAGAGGGGAGGATATCCATGAGTAATATCAAAAAAGCATTTGAAAACGGAAAAGCATTTATTGCATTTATCACTTGCGGCGATCCGGATCTGGAAACTACTGCTGCCGCTGTCCGAGCCGCCGCAGCCAACGGCGCAGACCTTATTGAGCTTGGAATTCCCTTTTCCGATCCCACCGCGGAAGGTCCCGTCATTCAGGGAGCAAATTTACGTGCGTTAAAGGGCGGAATTACCACCGATAAAATTTTTGCTTTTGTCAGGGAACTGCGCCGTGACGTTAAAGTTCCAATGGTTTTTATGACCTATACAAATGTGGTGTTTTCCTATGGCGCCGAGCGGTTTATTTCTGCCTGCAGGGATATTGGGATTGACGGACTGATCCTGCCGGAGCTTCCGTTTGAGGAAAAGGAGGAATTTTTGCCCCTGTGCCATAAGTATGGCGTAGAACTGGTGTCTTTGATTGCGCCCACATCCCAAAACCGCATTGCTATGATTGCAAAAGAAGCGGAAGGCTTTTTATATATCGTTTCCAGTCTTGGCGTAACAGGTACGAGAGAGGAGATCAAGACTGATCTTGCTTCTATTATTAAGGTGGTAAGAGAAAATACAGACGTGCCCTGTGCCATTGGTTTCGGCATTTCCACGCCGGAGCAGGCAAAAAAAATGGCGGATATTTCTGACGGCGCGATTGTAGGCTCGGCGATTATAAAGCTGATAGAACAGTATGGGAAGGATGCGCCTGAACATGTAGGCAGGTATGTGAAATCCATGAAGGACGCCATAAGATAAGACTGGGTGGCGGCTTACGCCTGCAGCGTTCAGAGCAGCAAAATTACAGCCTTGGCTGGCAAACGCTCTGCATTCATTGAATTTTTCCTGAAAGAATGATAAGATACAAGAAAGCATGAGGAGGTGCGGCTATGGCAAGGGCAGTAGGGATTGGCTATCAGGATTTTGAACAGATGACTTCAAATGATAATTTTTATATTGATAAAACTATGTTGATCAAAGAATGGTGGGAGAACAATGATGCGGTAACCTTGATTACCCGCCCCAGGCGATTTGGGAAAACGCTGAATCTGGATATGATAGAACATTTTTTCTCTGTCAAATATGCTGGAAGAAGCGACTTATTTCAAAATCTGTCTATCTGGCAGGAAAAAACCTGCAGGAACACGGCGCAGGAAGCATTGGCGCGAATTGAACGTATGAAATACGCCGCTTCACTGGAGACAAAAGGAATTCCGCAGGAACGGATTTAAAAATATAGGTTTGCATTTGAGGGAAAAACCGTTTTCATTGGATAGAAATAAAGAAAATGATTGAAATTGTGCAATTAGAGTATCATTGAATTCCAAGCACACAGGAGGACAAAAATTTATGAATGAAGTGCTCGAAGCCCTGCACAGACGGAAATCCGTCCGTGTATTTACAGAAGAAGAGATTTCAAAAGAAGACAGGGAGGCCATTCTGCATGCATCCCTGCAGGCGCCGTCTGCAGGCTGCCAGTTGTTGTACACAATTCTTGATATTACGGATCAGAGTAAGAAAGAGAAGCTGGCAGATCTTTGCGACCATCAGCCCTTTATCGCAAAGGCAAAGCTGGTGCTGATTTACTGCGCAGACTGCCGGAAATGGCTTTCTTTTTACAAAGAGGCGGGGCTTGCCCCCAGAACCCCCGGGCCGGGAGATTTGCTGCTGGCAGCAGAGGACGCTCTGATAGCGGCTCAGAATGCAGTGACAGCGGCGGAAAGCCTTGGAATCGGCTCCTGCTACATTGGGGATGTGATGGAAAACGCCGAAGAGATGAAGGAGCTTTTGAAGCTGCCGGCTTATGTGTATCCGGCCTGTATGCTGGTATTCGGGCATCCCGTCAGCCAGCAGAAGGAACGGAAGAAGCCAGAGCGGTTTGCGCTTTCTGATATTGTCTGCGAGAATGCTTATCAGGAGAAAACCAGTGAAGAAATCCGGTCAATGTTTGCCAAAAAAACAGGGAGCCAAAGCTATGAGGAGTGGATGGAAGCGTTTTGGAAGCGGAAATATGAAAGTGATTTTTCCAATGAGATGAACCGTTCCATGGAAGTTTATCTGAAGGATTTTCAAAAAGGAGCGGATCTGTTATGAAAAAATTTTTAACAGGCTTTCTGGCGCTTGTATGGATGGTGGTGATTTTTGCTTTTTCCGCCCAGGATGCGTCAGAATCCTCTCAGACCAGCCAGTCTGTCTCTTATCGGATTGCAGAATGGCAGAGCCGTCTGTTTGGGCAGGAGAAGACGGAAGAAGATTTGTTGGAACAGGCAGAGGGAATGCAGCTTGTCATCCGAAAGGGGGCTCATATGAGCGAATATGCGCTGCTGGCAGTTTTGCTTGCGCTCCATTTGGGATGCTATTCTTTTTCAGGGAAGAAAGCGGCGCTTCTGGCTTTGGGCGCTGCTGCAGGTTATGCGGCGACCGATGAGTTCCATCAGCTGTTTGTGCCGGGCAGGGCAGGCAGGATTACCGACGTCTGTATTGACGGCATTGGAAGCCTGGCAGGAGTGATATTCTACTTGGCAGTATTTTCCAGAAAGAAGAGGGAATCTTCTGAGGAATAAATCTGGGTGGCTGTGAGAAAATGCAGTACATTCGTGTTTGGGCATACTTTTTACATTTTTCTTACAACTTTATGAATACTTTTTCGTGAAATACCTGTATAATGGCATCAAGCGCAGATATGCCGAAAGACGCCTGGCAAGGAAGCGTTTTGTACAGGCAGCTTCATAGATTACGGAGACTCAGGAAGAAAAGGACAGAATAAAGATGATAAAAATTTTAATCGTAGAAGATGATCCCAACATAGCGAAACTGGTGGAGGCCACCGTAGCCATCGGCGGCTATGAGGGAATTGTATGCAATAACGGCGCAGAAGCCTTTGAGAAGATAGAACATGAGAGTTATGACCTGATACTGTTGGATGTCATGCTTCCGGATATGGATGGCTTTGAGATTGTACAGAAACGTACCAACAAAGATGCGCCGGTCATATTTATTACTGCCAAACAGGAGCTGACAGATAAGGTGAAGGGGCTCAGGCTGGGGGCGGAAGATTATATCGTGAAGCCCTTTGAGGCTATGGAGCTTTTGGCAAGAATTGAAGTGATTCTCAGGCGGGTGAAGCGAACAGAGAATACCTATTTTTATGGAAATATTTCTGTCAATGTGGAGGAGCATACCTGTAAGTGCGATGGCGTTGAAGTCTATCTGACTCCCAAGGAATTTGAAGTTCTGGTGTTTTTCATCCAGCATAAGGATGTGGCAATTTCCAGAGATCGCCTGCTGGCGGCAGTCTGGGGGTTTGAATATGAGGGAGAGACCAGAACCATAGACATCCATATTCAGCAGCTTCGGAAAAAGCTGAATTTGAAGGATAAGCTGGTGACGATTCCCAAGCTGGGATACCGTCTGGAAAGCGCAAAGGAGTAGTTGTATGAAATTATGGCAGAAGGTTTTTTTATATACATTGATACTGGTGATGCTGGCAGTGAGCATGACCAGTATTTTACTTTTGAAAAGCAGTTTTTCTTTTGCGCTGGATCAGAAAAAGCAAAGTGTGTACAGTGAGCATGAATTTTTGATTACCAGCTTTAAAAGCATGATGATCACGGAACGTTTAAGGGAAAACGCCATTGTCCTGGAGGAAAAGAAGCTGAAAAGCTTTATGGAGAGCACCTTTGGCAAAACTGCGGAGGGCAGCGGAATTCTTTTCTGTAACGCCCGGAATGAACAGGTTTACAACAGCCGTGAAATAGAAGTGCCCGAGGGGCTGGTAGAGGCGGTGATGGATAGCGGAAAAAGCTATATGCAGGTGGAAGAGCATCAGTTGTATACGGCGTCGGCGGAAACCATCGAGGGAAAGATTTATTATGTAGTGACGGCAAATGACATTTCGGATGTGATGCGGATTCATGAAAATATGTTGTGGCAGATTCAGGTTATCAGTATGGTATGCGCCGTTGTGATTGCGCTGATTCTGCTGATTGTGGTAAAAATGCTGCTGCATCCGCTGAAGAAAATTAATGAAGGAACCAGATCCATTGCCCAGGGAAGCTATCAGGAGCGCGTGCCGGAGCGGGGGCATGACGAGCTTTCCGAGCTTGCCCATAACATGAACTGTATGGCGGAAGCGGTGGAAACCAATGTACGAGCCCTGGAGCATGTGGCAGAGGATCGGAAACAGTTTATTGACAATCTTTCCCATGAGATGAAAACGCCCCTTACATCTATTCTGGGATTTTCTGATTTGCTGCAGATTAAGAAGGATATTACAGAAGAGAAGCGAATGGAGTACGCTGGAATTATCAAGGCGGAGGCCACCCGTATGAGAACGCTTTCAGGAAAATTGATGGAATTGATTAC
Organism: Petralouisia muris; assembly: GCF_004793545.1. Lineage (GTDB taxonomy): Bacteria > Bacillota > Clostridia > Lachnospirales > Lachnospiraceae > Petralouisia > Petralouisia muris. Next base: position 72,264 of record NZ_SRYA01000008.1, read on the forward strand.
CGTAGGAGAGACGAATCTGGAGTGGAAGCAGGAAGAGATGCAAAAGCTGTTTGGGGAAATCGGAGCCTCTCTGAAAGTAATTGCTGATAACCGGAACATGAGCCTGAGCTGCGAGGCGGAACAGGGCAGCTTGTGCGTAGACAGAGAGTTATTTAAGTCACTGCTGTATAATCTGGTGGACAATGCGGTGAAGGCCTCCGGGGAGGGCGGCAGGATTCAGGTCATCGGATATTTTGAGCAGGGGCAGTTTTGTATTCAGGTATCGGACGAAGGGGTAGGCATTCCGCAGGAAGAGCTTGAGAAAATCACCCAGGCGTTTTATATGGTGGATAAAGCCAGGGGCAGAGCAAACGGCGGCGCAGGGCTGGGGCTTGCCCTGTGCAAGGAAATTGTATCCCTTCACCGGGGCACCATGAAGTTTGAAAGCGCTAAAGGTCAGGGAACCAGAGTTTTTATCCGCATGAAAGGGGGTCTGGAGCATGCATAAGATAAAATCCGTATTTCTTACATTTTTGTGCGCAGGAATGATATTGGGAACCGGATATCTGGTAATTGTAGAAAGCGGTCAGAAGGTATTGGAAAAGGAGAGGATCCTGGAAGAGTCCCTGTACGAGGATACCAGTTCCAATATTTTCTATGGAAAAATTGAAGAGGATATAGAATTATTTCCCTGGAGTTATTATCCCAATGAAAATTCCCCGGAAACCACTGGCAATTATCCCAGATTTCAGCAAGTGGCAATGGAGGTATATGGAGAGTGGAATGAGGATTTAGAGACGGACCTGAAAGAGCTCCAGAACTGGTATCTGTATCAGATGATTGGCTGGCAGAGTGAAACGCCTGTGGAGGAAGTGGGGGAATTGTACCGTAACAGACAAAAAAGCATTATGGACAGTATGGTGAAGGTGGATAATTCTCCTTATGGTCCCTCTACCATTTATTTTTATAAGGATATTATGGAGTTTGGGGAAAAGCAGTATCAGATACGGATTGCCTGCAGTGACTGGAACATCATCAGCTTTAACTGTGCCGAATATCGGGAGGGGAAGGAGCGGGACAGGGGAGCCTGGGCAGAGGGGAAGGAGAAGCTGGTAGAAATATTGGAAGAAACTGAGACGGGGCTTGCGGAGTACTATGAGTATATGATGCTTTTGCGCAATCAGGATTTGCCGGTGGCTTATGATGAAAAAGAAGGATACATTAACACATACCAGCAGAGCTTATACTGGCTGGAGAAAATTATGACTGGAAAGGATTATAAAAATGAGTCTATGTCTGACGAGGTACAGGCGATCATGGAAGATTGGATGATTACTAGCAGCGCAGAGACAGAGGTGAATTTGTCAAATAAGGAGTATACGTTGGAAGCGGTGGAGTCGGAGCCTAGCTATTCCTATCAGATTGTAGAATTGAAGGATATGATTTTGCTGCTGATGCAGGGGGAAGAAACTCTGGGAATTTTTTATGATCCGATAGAACAGCGTTTTTGCGGATATAATTTTTTTTATGAATATTAAATTTTTCGAAAGCATGCGGAAAAACAGTTGTGCTATTGGAAGCTCTGGCTTATAATAAAGTCATGCTTCGGATGATAAAATTCGGAAGGAAAGAGGAGAATTCAGAATGAACAATACAGAGAAGTTCGATGATACAGATTTTCGTGAAGTGATATCAGATTCAGAGGAGCCAGAACATTCCGCAGAGCTGAAAGGAGCTGACGGCAGCGGAGAGATTACGGAGACAGAGCAGAGTTTGACGGGCAATGAGCTGAAAAAGGACAGCTCTGATCAGGACGAGAAAGAGAGTGAATACGAGGATACCTGCTATATCTGCCACCGGCCGGAAAGCAAAGCCGGCAAGATGATTAAAATACCCAATGAGATATGCATTTGTGCAGACTGTATGCAGAAGACCTTTGACAGCATGAGTCAGGTAAGCTTTCCCATAGGAGATATGAGTAATTTTGGCAATATGCCCAATATCAGCATGATTAATTTGTCAGAATTGCAGAATTTAGGTATGATGCCCAAGAGCCAGAAGCTGAAAAAGAAGAGAGCCAAAGAGGAGAAGAAGGTGAAGCCGGCGCTGGACATCAGGTCAATTCCGGCGCCCCATAAGATTAAGGCCAGCCTGGATGAGTATGTGGTAGGCCAGGAGCATGCCAAGAAGGTGATGTCTGTGGCTGTGTACAATCACTATAAGCGGGTGGGCTGTGACAATAAAGATGGAGTGGAAATTGAGAAGTCCAACATGCTGATGATCGGGCCTACCGGAAGCGGCAAGACTTATATGGTAAGAACTCTTGCGAAGCTGTTGGATGTGCCCCTTGCCATTGCAGACGCCACTTCCCTGACGGAGGCAGGATATATTGGAGATGATATTGAAAGCGTGGTTTCAAAGCTTTTGGCGGCGGCAGAAAATGATGTGGAACGGGCAGAGCACGGCATTATATTTATTGATGAGATTGATAAGATTGCCAAGAAAAGGAATACCCACCAGAGGGACGTCAGCGGAGAGAGCGTGCAGCAGGGAATGCTGAAGCTGTTAGAGGGAGCAGAGATAGAAGTTCCCGTAGGAGCCAACAGCAAGAACGCCATGGTGCCCTTAGCTACCGTGAATACCAGGAATATCCTGTTCATCTGCGGAGGCGCGTTCCCCGATCTGGATGATGTGATTAAGGAACGTTTGAATAAGAAATCTGCCATGGGATTTCATGCGGATCTGAAAGATAAATATGATAAGGAGGAAAATATTCTGCACAGGGCGGAAGTGGAAGACATTCGTAAATACGGCATGATACCAGAGTTCTTAGGACGGCTGCCTGTAATTTTTGCACTGGACGCGCTGTCGGAGGATATGCTGGTAAAGATTCTGACAGAGCCCAAAAACGCTATTGTCAAACAGTATCGGAAGCTGCTTGCCATGGATGAGGTGAAGCTGGAATTTGAAGAAGGGGCGCTGCACGCCATTGCCAAAAAAGCCCGGAAGAAGGACATAGGAGCCAGGGCGCTGCGCGCCATTATTGAAGAATTTATGCTGGATATTATGTATGAAATTCCTAAGGATGACAATATCGGCATGGTAACCATTACAGAAGATTATATTGAGAATAAAGGAGGTCCGGTCATTGCTATGCGGGGCTGTCTGGCCCTGGAGGATCAGGCAAAGGCGGCAGGAGCCTGAACTGACGCGCTAGCGTCTTCCCCAGAGAAGAATGAAACTGAATATTTCAGCGGTTTGTTACATAGTATGATAAAAAAAGAAAAGAGCAGACTATGGATTGTGAAGAAGCCGTATATTCAAATGACTATTATGATTTTATTGTGGAATATACCATGCCGGAATCCGGAAACGTGGTAAGTTCCTGTATCCAGAAAATCGACGCTTCCTATGGAATCGCTTATCTGCCCAGGGAAGGGAATCTTTCGCTGAATATTCAGAATTATAATTATACTTCAATTCCGAAATGCTATACGCTTATGGACGAAAGCGCATTGGAAGAAAGCGGGATATTGAGGATTCAGAATCAGCCTACCCTGTCCCTGAAGGGACAGGGTGTTTTGATTGGGTTTCTGGATACCGGAATTGATTATGAGAATCCTGTGTTCCGCAACAGCGATGGAAGCACCAGAATCATGGCAGTTTGGGATCAGACGGACCGAAGCGGGACGCCCCCGGAGGGATTTCTTTACGGAACGGAATATTTGGATACCCAGATCAATGACGCCTTACAGACAGAGAACCCCAGGGAGATTGTGCCGGTAACAGATCCGGAAGGGCACGGCACATTTCTGGTAAGCGTGGCAGCGGGAAGTCAGATTCGGGAAGAGGAATTTATTGGCGCAGCTCCCTATGCCAGAATTGCAATGGTGAAATTAAAGCAGGCTAAACAGTATTTAAGAGACTTCTTTTTTATTCCGGAGGATGCGCAGGCGTTTCAGGAAAATGATCTTATGGCGGGGCTGGCGTATCTGGATCAGCTTGCCAAAAGCCGCCATGTGCCTTTGGTCATCTGCTTCGGCCTTGGATCTAATATGGGAAGCCATACAGGAGTCAGCCATCTGAGCACCATGCTGAACAATATAGCTCTGCGCAGCGGACGGGTGGCGGTTACCGCCGTGGGAAATGAAGGAAATGAGCGTCATCATTATTTTGGGCAGATGGAAGAAGGGCGGCAGTATCAGAATGTGGAAATCAGCGTTGGGGAAGGCGTGGAGGGATTTTCCACAGAGCTTTGGGCAAGGGCTCCTCAGCGGTTTGTAGTGGAAATTATATCTCCTACTGGAGAACGGATGCCCAGCGAATACATTCTTTCCGGCGGCAGAGAATATCGTTTCTTATTTGAAGATACCCGAGTGACAGTGGATTACCGGATTACCGGAATATTGAATGGGGCCCAGGTGATTTATATGCGTTTTGAACAACCTTCCCAGGGCTTATGGAATATCCGTGTATTTCCGGAGGGAGAGTTTGCAAGTATCTTTAATATGTGGCTGCCGTCAGATGAGCTTTCCACCGGAGAAGTGTTTTTTATCCGTTCTAACCCGGATACCACCATTACCGTTCCTTCCACTGCGATTGCGCCAATCGCCGTAGGAGCCTATGACGTGCGGGACAACAGCATTTATCTGCGCTCCGGAAGAGGATTTACCACCAATGGATGGATTAAGCCGGATATCGTGGCGCCGGGGGTAGGAGTATTTGGAGCCGGGGGGAATAACCAGTTTACCACCAAGGACGGAACCAGCGTGGCAGCAGCCATTACTGCAGGAGCAACAGCTCTGATGCTGGAGTGGGGGATTGTACGGGGCAATTATACAGCGATTACCAATATTGAAATTAAGAATGTGCTGATTCGCGGCGCGACAAGAGATGATAAACGGACCTATCCGGATCAGGCGTTTGGCTGGGGAAGACTGAATCTTTATCAGGCGTTTGAAGATTTTCGGATACGGTGAGGCTGAGTCATTATCAGGCGTTTGAAGATTTTCGGATATGGTGAAATCAGAAAGGAGACACAGGATGAAATATGCAGCGGCAGCGGCGGCAGTATTTGCCGGAGATTTTTTTCTGAAGGAGCATGTGGAACAACGCAGGGGTTGGAATGAGGAAACAGAACTGCTTGGAGGCAGGATTGTATGGAAAAAGTACCATAACAGGGGAGCGGCGCTGAATTGTATGGAAAAGCGGCCGGGACTTGTGAAAAAAATAAGCGGAATGATGCTGTTGATTCTGGGAATTTTGTGGTTTTTCTTTTTCCGTAAAAAGGAAAATCCGGCTGTTTTGCTGGGATTAAGTCTTGTGCTCGGAGGAGGGGGAAGTAATTATTATGACAGGCTCCGGCGGGGCTATGTGGTGGATTATTTCAGTTTCCGCACGCCGTGGAAATGGCTGAATCAGATTATTTTTAATATTTCGGATCTTTGCATCTTTTTGGGATTATTTATGGCTGTGCTGGCAGAATCCCGCCGAAGCGTGTAAGCTGGGCAAAGGTTGAAACCTGTGAGCCGATACGGAGAGGTTTTTTGGAGGATGCAAAGATTTCCTGGATGGATCTGAATCTGGCATACATGAAAAAAATTGCTGCATCTGCTTTCTCAGCGGATACAGCAATTCTTTTGATAAACCGTAATTCCTCAATATCTTATATCAAAATAAAAACCGAAATTTCTATATTATTGACAAAGGTACATTGTGAATAACCGGATTAAAATTAGTGGATTACAGTTACGTTTACAGCCTGGGGTCCTTTGGAGCCTTCTGTAACATCAAATTCTACAGATGCGCCTTCTTCCAGGGACTTGAAACCTTCCATGTTTAATCCAGAATAATGAACAAATACATCGTTTCCAGACTCATCGGAAATGAAACCATATCCTTTTTGGTTGTTAAACCATTTTACTGTACCTTGCATGCCAAGTACCTCCAAAAAAATAATCTATGTTGCATTTTTCTACAACGTAGGACTATAGTAACATATAATATGAAAAAAGTAAAGAAATATTCATAGAAAATTAAAAAAAAGTAAAAAATTTGTTAATTCAGGGGTTCAAAGGCAATCTGGCGCTTCCGAAAAAAGCGTTTTACCATATCGTCCCAGGCATATTCTAAGGATTTATCCATGGAAAAAATATGGCAGGAAATCCCTGTGGTGCAGATAAGCTGCTGATTCTGATATTTCAGGTTCAGATACATGCCGGAAATATCCTCCGGGGACAGGCTGCTGTGAATGGAGGCAGCCGTGCGCTTCTGGTTTTCGGCAGACAGCTGGAACACAAATTTAAACGCCAGGGGGGTGCGTTTTCCCTTGATAATGTCAAAGCAGATTGGGCGCACAAGGGAAAAAGGGATGTATTCTTCCTGGGACACCAGCGGGTAAGGATCATCCTCCGGGCTGAAAAAATCGGCCTTGGCGCGGCCGTCCAGCAGATAGGTCATGCAGGTGGTAATAGCTCCTTCCCGCAGCAGAAAACTGTCAAAGGTATCTGTGCGCAAAAATATATTCATAAATTCTTTTACATCCGGAATGGAAAATGCCGTCATAATTCGCCTCCAAAAAAATTATTGTTCATGCTTGTTCAGATAACGGTAAACCGTGGGAACCGATACAAAGAGCTGTGCAGCGATCTCTGCGACAGCTCCTTTTACATTCAGAATACCTTCCTCATCCATCCGGTGGACTGTGCGGACTTTTTCCTGAAGGGACATCCGGGCAGGCGCAATGCCGCTCTCTGCGATGATTTCTTGAATCCGTTCCCGCATCAGGCTGGGCATAGGCTTGTCCAGGCTTTCTGAATATTCTGTCTCTTTGCTTTCAGACAGGTTAAACAATTCCAGAAGGTTTGATACGGCATTATTCAGGTTCTGCACTCCATGCATGTCTTTGTTGATGCACAGAAGGCCGATGAGCCGTCCATCGTTTTTGATGAAATAGGTGGAAGAGAGAAATTCTCCATTCTTATTCCGGCCGGTATAATTGGTCAGATAATCTGTCCTATGGTAAGAACCTTTCTCAATGATATCCCTGGCAAGATCCGTGAGAGGGTTGCCAATCTCCCTGTGAGACACGTTGTTGTGGATAGCAACCAGAGAATGTTGTGGATTGGCTGTATCATGGACAGCTATTTCGCAGCCGGGACCGCAGACTTCTGCCAGAAAAGGGGCAATATTGATATATGCCTGTAATAATTCTTGATCTGTCATATGTAGTTACCTGCCTTGATTTTGTGATCCTAAATGTTTTTGTCTGATTCGTTCATGATAGATTATAGTACATTGTACCATGGGAAAGAAGTATCTGCAAGATTGGCTGCAGGGATCAGGAACGGAAAACTTTTTGGGAATATGTGCGGGATTAGGGTCTGGCTTACTTTTTTTGATAAAAATATTTACAACTTGATAAAAATATTATACTATATAGCCATAAAAATATATTTCTTTTATCTGGATATGATAAAAATGAATGGAAAAGGAGACGATTATTATGGGAAAAAATGTAATTTCCACCCAAAATGCACCAGCGGCAATCGGGCCGTATTCACAGGGAATTGAAGCAAACGGAACGGTTTATGTATCCGGCCAGCTTCCGATTAATCCCCAGACAGGGGAATTCGCAGGACAGGATATTTCCAGTCAGGCAGAGCAGTCCTTGAAAAATGTGCAGGCGGTTCTTGCGGAAGCCGGCCTTACTCTGGAACATGTAGTGAAAGCGACTGTTTTCCTGAAGGATATCGGGGATTTTGCAGCAATGAATGAAGTGTACGCCCGCTATTTCACAGAAAACTGTCCAGCCAGATCTGCAGTTCAGGCAGCGGCGCTGCCGAAAGACGCCCTGGTAGAAATTGAGGTAATAGCAGTCAGATAAATCATGCAAAAGATATTGCAAAGGAAGAGGTGTTATCTGTGAAATACGATTTTACATCAATCATAGACCGTCATGGCAAAGACGCCATAGCGGTGGACGGCCTTGGCATGAGACCGGGATTTGCGCCCAGCGCGCCGAAGGAGGGGTTTGACGGAATTCCCATGTGGGTGGCGGACATGAATTTTCCCACTGTTCCCACAATTCCGGAAGCCATTATTGAGCGGGCCAAGCATCCGGCATATGGATATTTTCTGCCTACAGAGGAATACTACGATTCCATTATCAAATGGCAGGAAAGCCGCAATGGAGTGACCGGATTGACGAAGGAATGCATCGGATATGAGAACAGGGTGCTGGGAGGCGTAATTTCTGCGCTAACGGCGTTTGCAGCCCCTGGAGATCCTGTTCTTCTGCACAGCCCCACTTACATCGGATTTACTTCCTGCGTCAGCAACAATGGATTTAAAATTGTCCACAGCCCGTTAGTCAAAGATGAAAATGGCGTCTGGAGGATGGATTATGAAGACATGGAGAAGAAGATAAAGGCGGAAAATATTCATGTTGCAATCTTCTGCAGCCCTCATAATCCCTGCGGCCGTGTCTGGGAGCGCCAGGAGCTTGAACGGGCAATGGAGATCTATAAAGAAAATGATTGTATCGTCATTTCCGATGAGATCTGGTCTGACATTATTCTGGAAGGCCATAAGCATATCCCCACTCAAATGGTCAGTGAAGACGCCAGAAACCGTACCGTAGGAGTATATGCGCCAAGCAAAACCTTTAACCTGGCCGGCCTGGTGGGAAGCTATCACATTATTTATAACAAGTATCTCAGGGACCGCACGGTTGCCAAGGGCAGCAAGCCCCATTATAACGATATGAACGTGCTTTCCATGCATGCCTTAATCGGTGCATACAAACCGGAAGGACATGAGTGGGTGGACGAGCTGTGTCAGGTGATTACCGAAAATGTCAGCTATGCGTGTGATTATATCAGCAGCCATTTTGAAGGAGTGGAAGTATTCCGGCCGGAAGGGACCTACATGCTGTTTCTGGATTGTACAAAATGGTGTGAGGCTCACAACAAAACCATTGATGAGCTTGAGCAGGCTGCATGGGATGTGGGCGTGGCATGGCAGGACGGCCGGATGTTCCATGGGCCCTGCTCTGTGCGCATTAATCTTGCCCTTCCCCTTAGCCGGGTGAAAGAAGCTTTTGAACGTCTGGACAAATATGTATTTAACTGTGAATAACAAGCAATGAAAAATTTCCGTTTTTTGTCCTCCCCAGTAGAAAAAAACATCTGATTATAGTATAATGTCAGGAAGTAGCCATCATGCAGAGCATATGGCAGTTTCGGAGGTAAAATATGGAAGAAAAGTTATTTCATTTAGTGGAAAAAGGAACCAGCGCCGTTATGGTGGTTCAGGAGGCGGCCCGCCAACTGAAAGAGGCGGGATTTGAAGAACTGAGCTTCAGTACAGGCTGGGGCCTGACTGAGAATGGAAGATATTATGTCAGACATCACGATACCGCGCTGTTTGCATTTACCATAGGAGCCAGGGCGGAATTTCGGAAAGCAGTCCGTATCGGGGCGGCTCATACGGATTTTCCCTGTCTGAGAATTAAGCCGAATCCAGATATTTCTGCCGGAGGATATGGGCAGGTGAATGTGGAAGTGTACGGCGGAGCCATTTTAAATACCTGGCTGGACAGACCCTTAAGCATTTCGGGAAGGGTGGCGCTGCAGAGTGAGGATGTGCTGCATCCTGAGATTCGTTATCTTTCGGTGGAACGGCCTCTGCTCGTTATCCCGAACCTGGCAATTCATATGAACCGGGAAATTAACAAAGGGTTGGAGCTGAATAAACAGACGGATATGCTTCCGATTCTGGGACTGATAGATGAGAATCTGAAAGAGCAGAAGATGCTGATGGATTTTCTTGGTAAAGAGCTTCAGGTTGAGCCGGAAAAGATTCTGGATTATGAGCTGTGGGCTTATTGTGCAGAAAAGCCCAGGTATACAGGGATTCAGGAGGAATTTATTCTTTCTCCAAGATTGGATAATCTTACCTCGGTTCAATCGCTGCTTACCGGGCTGATCCGCGGCAAAAGAGAAATCGGCCTGAATGTGGCTGCTTTCTTCGATCATGAAGAAGTGGGAAGCAGAACCAAACAGGGAGCCGGTTCTCTGATGCTGCTCACTCTTTTGGAAAAAATAAATGCCAGCCTTGGGAAAACAGAGGAACAGATGAGGCAGAGACTCTATGACGCCTTTTTCCTGTCTGTAGATGTGGCTCACGGCCTGCATCCCAATCAGATGGGGAAAATGGATCTTACCAACAAACCGGTGCTGGGCCGGGGACTCTGCATCAAAGAGGCAGGTTCACAATCTTACGCAACAGATTGTGAAGCGGTTGCGGTGATTGAGCAGATCTGCAGAAAATATAAGATTCCTTATCAGAAATTTGTAAACCGTTCTGACCTTGCAGGAGGAGGAACCCTTGGGTCCATTGCTTCCAGCATTTTGTCGGTTCGCACTGTGGATCTGGGAGTGCCTGTTTTGGCGATGCATTCTGCAGTAGAGACCATGGGAGCGGCGGATATGAAAGCGCTGACCAGACTGATGACAGCTTATTATTCGGATTTGGATGAAAGTATGAAGTAATGGAAGGAAACGGGAAATGAGATGGATCAGAAGCAGGGCGGCAGGGTTGTGTTTGATGGCGCTGCTTGGCATTTTTGCAAATGCATGTTCCCCGTATAATTTGTGGGATTTTTTACCGGAAGATACAGAGAACATACAGTCAGAGAGCGTTGAGGATGATAAGAATAAGCAGAAAGCAGAATCTCCCACAGCAGATACCAGACAGTTGGAAAGAACGCCAAGGGAGCAGATTTCTGTTGGGAAGTATGCCTACGAACATCTGGATGAGCAGGGACAGGTGATTTATGATGAAATGCTTACAGCAATTTTGAATCATGAAGAGAAAATCAGGCTTTCCACTACGGATTTGGATTTGATGCGTAAGGCTTATACGGCGGTCTGCGGCGATTACGGCGGCCTCTTCTGGGTAGAAGGGTATGTATTTACCAGGTATACGAAGGGAGAGGAGTTGGTAAGCCTGGAATTTGCCCCGAAATATACCATGACGGAGGAAGAACGGAAGATTACCCAGGATCAGATTGACGAAATTGTGGAGATGTGGCTGAATGGAATTTTCATCAATGATACGGATTATGACAAGGCAAAATATGTGTATGAGCTGCTGGCCCTGAATACGGAATATGTGCAGGACGCCACGGACAGCCAGAATATTATCAGTGTGTTTATCAAGCAGCAGACTGTATGCCAGGGATATGCCTGTGCAGTTCAGTATCTTCTGGGACAACTGGGCGTGCAGAGTGTGATTGTCAGCGGTACGGCTTTAGGAGACGCGCATGCATGGAATCTGATTTGTCTGGATGGAGAATATTATTACATGGACGCTACCTGGGGGAATAACGGCTACCGGAATCAGGAGGGATTGGAAACATCATTTATTGATTACAATTATATGGCTATGACTACTGAAGAAATGCTGATGGGCCATGTGCCGGATTCGGAAATTGAATTGCCGGAATGTACGGCGGTAATGAATAATTACTATATCAAAGAGGGAACCTATATTGAGGAATGGAATCCAGAGCTTATGGGCGCGATTCTTTCGGAAGCCTGGATGCAGGGACGGGTGGTAACCCTGCGGTTTTCCGATGATATTCTCAAAAAGCAGGCGTTTCGGTATTTTATAGAAGAAGGATATATTGCAGATTATTGTGACGGAATTACGGAAGTTAATTATATTGAGGATAATATGTGGAAAGAGATCAGTTTTTGCTTTAACTGACAGACTGCAGCGAAGCCGCTTTTGTATAAATAATACGAAAGCGGCTGTTTTTCGTTCTTAACAGTTCCTTAGATATTGAGAGGGAAAGCCTCGCAGAATGATATTCGTGAAATGAGCTTCAGGAAGGAGCGGCGGGCAGATTTGGAATTTTCAGTGAAATTCTGTAAAAAGGGCTTTTCAAAGGAAAATATTTATGTTAGTATAAAGTGGTATTAAAAACTATGTGCAATAATAATGATAAAATGAAAAGTTTTTTTAATGTCAAATATAGTCAGAAATTAAAACTATGTGAACTGACAGAAGAAAAGTAAAAGGTTCATCTAAATGTCGAATATCGTGGAATAGAATGCTGTATCAGGAGGAAACTATGAGCTATAAAATTGTAATAGACAGCTGTGGAGAGTTGACGGAAGAGTTAAAAAATGACAGGCATTTTGAAAGTGTGCCTCTGGAAATTTTTGTGGATGATTACCATATTGTGGATGATGAAACCTTTGACCAGGCGGAGTTTTTGAAACAGGTGGCAGCCAGTCCCAATTGTCCCAAATCCACCTGCCCTTCACCGGAACGCTACATGGAAGCCTTTGACTGCGATGCAAAGCATGTTTATGGAGTGACCCTTTCTTCCCAGCTCAGCGGCTCCTACAACAGTGCAGAGCTGGGAAAGAAGCTCTATTTAGAGGAAAAAGGTGATAAGAAAATTTATATCTTTGATTCCAAATCTGCCTCTGTGGGAGAAACTTTGGTTGGGATGAAGATTCAGGAATATGAGGAAGCGGGGCTGGCCTTTGAAGAGGTGATTGAGAAGGTGGAGGCGTTTATTGCAGAGAAGAACACATCTTTTGTCCTGGAGACATTAGAAACCCTCAGGAAAAACGGCAGGTTAAGCAATATCAAGGCGTTTGTTGCGAATACTTTGAACATTAAACCGGTGATGGCAGGAAGTTCGGAAGGAACGATTTATCAAATCGGGCAGGCAAGGGGGATCACAAAAGCGGTGGATAAAATGATTAAAGATATGGTGTCCAAAACCGTGAATTCCAAAGAAAAAATCCTTGCCATTGCCCATTGCAATTGTCCTGAGAGAGCAAAAGCAGTGGTGGATAAAATAAGGAAAATGGCAGAATTCAAGAAAATCATCGTGGTGGAGACAGCCGGCATCAGCAGCATGTATGCCAGTGACGGCGGAATTATCATGGTTGTGTAATCCGGAGGAAAGAACAGCCTGGGAATTGTGCATTCGGTTGAGGGACAATTCCCAGGCTGTTTTCTAGGTATTATTCTTGTATGTATGCGGCTTTCTCCAGAGCGGAGTGGATTGCGTTCGTTATCTTTTGGAGATATTATTCTTGTATGTATGCGGCTTTCTCCAGAGCGGAGTGGATTGCGTTCAGCAGGACCATGGAGGTATATTGGTTGTCGTCTCCGTAGGAAATATTTTCCAGAGATTGTTTTTCATAAATCTGCTCGGTAAGGTTATCCAGGGCAGGCTGCATCAGCGGATACATGGCAGCGGTAGCTTCGTCCAGATTTACCAGAGTGATAGAGTTGATGTGGTTCTCATCCACTACCACCTCCACGTCTATGGCGTTGTCATTTAGTTGTATGGAGGAAGTATATACCCCCGCCGTATATTTCATGGTTTCTTCCGTAGCCTTGTCTTTGTCATCCGGCAGGAACATAAAGATCAGAAGTAAAATCAACAGAATTCCAAGTACTGCGAAAATCGCTGTGTAGACTACTTCTTTTAAATGCAGAACAACAATCTTTGTTTTTGAACTCACAGGATTCCTCCTTAATTTCTCTTTGAACTACTATATGAGAGAACGAGAGGAAATATTCGTTGGGAAATTTAGAAAATCCTATTGACAAAAAAACTGTTTTGTAGTATCATCTATGACATGCGATAGTGGCGTAGTTGGTAACGCGCGACCTTGCCAAGGTCGAGACCGCGGGTTCGAGCCCCGTCTATCGCTTTTAAGTAAAGTAAGGCTTCCAGAGTTTTCTGGAAGTTTTTTATATTATAAAAACTATTAGGCCTCTTTCCTGCTAATAATGGTTCAGCAGAAGGAAAAGGATTGCATTTCTATTAGAACAGCCATTAGTTATGCGCCAAAAAACCACCCTTGAAACTTTGACGAGTCATAGGGTGGTTTTCTGATTCCGGTCTGCTTCCTTATGCCATAATGCGCAATGGGAAGAAAAGAAGAGCTAAATTGCTAATTTTAAAATTTCAACAAATTCTTTCACATGTAACGGCACGTAATGCCCAACGGAGGCCGTATCGTGATTCGTGGCTCTATTTGCCATTTCCTCGAAATGCGTATCGTCTATGCCCATCTCTGTCAGCGTAGTCTTCAGATTCAGCGATTTGAAAAAGGCTTCTAATTTGTCTGCCAGAATATATGCCATCTCTTGTTCCGTATGGTTATAAGAATCTACGTGGAAGACGCGGCTGGCAAGCTGCGCAAGCTTGTAAGGTTTGGTTTTTGCCATATACCTGCACCATGCAAGGGATACGACAGCCATGCCTTCTCCGTGGGTAATTCCGTATTGCCCGCTGAGTTCATGTTCGATTCTGTGGGAGCCCCAGTCTGCGGCGCGCCCTGTGTCGAGAATGCCGTTGTGCGCAATAGACGCCAGCCACTGAATCTCGGCCCGCGCGTTATAATCGGACGGTTCTTTCATCAGACGCAGTGAATTCACCAGGACTGCGCAGATTGCGCCTTCAATCATATAGTCGGTGGCGTCCGTATGAGCCGTGTCTGAGAAATATCGCTCCAGCAAGTGTGAGAGGATATCGGCGCATCCGCAGGAAGTTTGGTATGCCGGAAGGTCCAAGGTGTATTTGGGATTCATGATGGCGAATTTCGGTATAATCATGTCATCTTCGAATCCCAGTTTCATCAATCCGTTTGAAATAATAGCGGCATTGGACGTTTCAGAGCCGCTTGCCGGAAGCGTTGTGATTGCGCCGATGGAAACGGCGCAATGCGGAACTGCCGTTTGGTCAAAGAAATCCCATACATCGCCATCGTAGGGAATTCCAAGGGCGATTGCTTTGGCGGTGTCTACAGAGCTTCCGCCGCCTGCCGCCAGAATGAAATCCACAGAACGCTTCTTAGAAACAGCGATAAGACTGCGGATTAGTTCAATCTTAGGGTTTGGGACAACGTCGCCGCATTCCAGAAAATCAATATCCAGGCGGCGGCAGGCGTCTTTAACTGCGTCCCAGATTCCCAGCGTTTTTACAAAATTCCCGCTGTATACAAACATCAGGGAAGTAACGTTGTATTCTTTTAATAAATGGTATAGATTGTGTTCTGCGCCGTCTCCAAAAAAGATTCGGGCCGGATTATTATAGTGAAAGTTTAACATCGTAATGCCTCCTAAAGTGATAAATTTTTAGCAATAACGGATAGGAATGCTGCATTGCTGCAGTTTTTCATTCCATATATCAGGCAGACATTTATCTGTAATGATCATGTTGATGCTGTCAAGGCCGGTTATGATGTAATCGGCGGAATCAGAGAATTTGGTATGATCTGCAATCAGATAATGCTCTCGGGATTGGGAAATATAAGCTTTTCGTACCTGACTTTCGTTCATGTTGTTGTCAAGCAAGCCATGATCTAAGTCAACGACCGGATTGCTGATAAAGCATTTGTCTGCAAGATAGTAAGAGATTGCACTGGTAGTCTGATATCCGGAAAACGAATTCGAGCGCTGGCGGAAGGTTCCGCCCAGGGCAATCAATTTGACTTTAGAAAATTGATTGCTGAACAGATCAAAGATACGAAGTGAATTCGTAATTATAGTAACGCTTAAATTCCGCTGCACAATCTCTTTTGCAAGCGCCAGGCAGGTAGTGCTGCAGTCAAGGAAAATCGTGTCGTTGTTGTGAATGAAATGATCGATTGCGTATGCTGCAAGTTTTTTCTTTTCTTCGGAGAAAAACGTCTCCCGAAGCTGCACTGGCGCTCCTTTGTCGTCAGCTTCCGGCAGGAAAGCCCCGCCGTGGATTCTCTTTAACTTATTCTGCGCTTCCAGCTCTTTCAAATCTCTTCGGATAGTTTCTTCGCTGCAATCCAGCTTTTGGCTCATAGTGGAGATTAGAATGCTTCCATAGGTACGCAATTCCTCCTCTAAGAGTTTGTGACGGTCAATTTTTAACATAGCTTACAAATCCTTTCGGCATTATTTATAGAAAAATAAATCAATGATATTGAATGTATTGCTATAATACCAAAAAAAACATCAAAAATCAACATTAAAATGAAAATAATTGTGAAAATAACCATAAAAATATAAAAAAATCCAAAAAATTCAAAATAAATCAACAAATAAATGTTGACAAATGTTGGATTGTGTTGTAATGTGTTGATATAGCAAAATAACTGAAGGAGGGCAGATGAAATTAAAATGTGATTTTGGGAAACAATAGAAAAATGGCTTTCATATTGAATGTATACTCCAAAACGTACTTGTTTGCCAAATGATTTGCCGTTCTTTTTGAAACAGCGGGAATTTGCTGGCGAATCATTTGACTTGCAGGTATAAAAACAGACGCAAAGGGAAGGAGAAGAAAGCGTCAGGTAACAAAAAGGCTGAATGACATGGAAAGGAAGAGGAAAAGGAAGAAATGGAAAAAACGAATAAAAAAGGGAGCTTTATGGGGTTGCTGCCGCTGGTTATCTTTTTGGTTGTTTATTTCGCGATGGGAATCGGAACCGGGGACTTCTCGAATTTCCCGTTGATGATCGGGATTTTTCTGGCGTCTGCTATTTCTTTATTTATGAAAAGCCCGGTTGCGGAGAAAAAAACATTTTCTGAGAAGATTGTTATGTTTTGCAAGGGCGGAGGAGACGATACCCTGATTCTGATGGTAATCATCTACATGCTGGCCGGAGCTTTTTATGGAGTGGCAAGCGGAATGCACGCAACGGATACGGTTACGAATATTGGCATTTCTATTTTGCCGGCCAATATGATTATTCCAGGGTTATTCCTGATTGGCTGCGCGCTTAGTTTTTCCATGGGAACCTCCATGGGAACCGTGGCGGCGCTGATGCCCGTTGCCATTGATATCGCATCCAAGACCGGCGTTAACGTGGCGTTTGTCAGCGGCGTCGTAGTGGGCGGGGCCATGTTTGGCGATAATCTTTCGTTTATTTCGGATACGACGATAGCGGCGACCACGACGCAGGGAATTAAGAATAAAGAAAAGTTCAAAGCCAATATTTTAATGGTTGGGCCTGCGGTGCTCCTTACGATTATAGCGTTGGCGCTGTATCCAATTGACGCAGCTAAGATTTCTGCAGGAGGCGATATCAATCTTGTGAATCTGATTCCGTACATACTGATTATAACGTTATCGTTAATCGGTATGCATGCGGTGATGGCAATGACCCTCTCTGTAATTTCAGGCATGGTAATTGGAATTATTCATGGAGATTTCTCGTTTATTGAATCGTTTTCGGTTGTGCATGGTGGGATGTGCTCTATGCAGGACATGGCGGTTATTGCCATTTTTGTAGGAGGACTTGTGGCAATCATGCAGTACTTAGGAGGCATTGACTGGCTGCTGAATAAATTGGCGAAAGGAATGAAATCCAAAGTGGGAGCGGAGCTCAGCATTGCCGCTTTGGTAAGCTTAGTGGACGTGGCTACCACAAACAACACAATTTCGATTATCGCGTGCGGGCCAATTGCGAAAGATATTTCGGAGGAGTTTGACATCGCTCCGGAAAGAACGGCAAGTATCTTAGACTTGTTTTCATCAGCGTTTAACGGTCTGACGCCTTACGCAGGTCAGCTTTTGACGGCGGGCGCAATGGCGAAGATAGCCCCGGTAACCATTATACCATATGTATGGTACGACATTCTTATGATTATATTCGGCGTGCTTTTTATTCTTTTGGGGCTGCCGAAATTCAAAAGAAAAGAGTTGAAACAGTAGAGAATTGAAATAGCAGAGAGCGTATGAGGAATCAGGAGATGGGAAAGTATTCAAAGTATTTTTTGCTGGACGTTGATACGGTAAAAGAATATGTAAAAGAAAAGGCTGGGTATTTTGCAGAAGAAGAAAAACTGGAGGCAGTCGAGATCGGTGACGGCAATATCAACTATGTATTTAAGGTGTGGAGTTTGCAGAATGGGAAATCTCTGATTGTCAAACAGGCGGATACGGCGCTTCGCTCTTCCGGAAGGCCCCTCGACGTGCACCGAAATAAGATAGAAGCGGAAATGCTTAGTATTGAGGGCCAGTTAGCAGAGAGATTCGTGCCGAAGATATACTGGTATGATGAGATTATGCATGCGGTGTCTATGGAAGATATATCTAAATACAAGAATCTTCGCACGGAAATGGCGGCGGGTAAGATTTTTCCCAGACTGGCGGAAGATATTGCGGCATTTATGGCGGGAACCTTGCTGCCCACCACAGATCTGATTATGGACCGGGCGGAGAAAAAGGAAAGAGTAAAATTATTCATAAATCCGGAGCTTTGCGATATCACCGAAGATTTAGTATTTACTGAGCCGTATTATGATTATAAGGGACGCAATGTGATTTTGGATGAGAATAAGGATTTTGTAAAAGAAAAGCTTTATAGCGATAAGGAGCTTCATGCCAATGTAGGGCAGCTTCGGGACGAATTTATGAATCATGCCCAGGCTTTGCTCCATGGGGATCTGCATTCTGGCTCGATTTTTGTGAATCAGGAAGGGACAAAGGTGATTGACCCGGAGTTTGCGTTCTACGGGCCAATGGGATATGACGTTGGAAACGTGATTGGGAATCTGTTCTTTGCATGGGCGAATCAATACTATACGGATCCTGGAAATTCGGAATTTTTGGCCTGGATTTCAGCTGCGGTTGACGAAGTTGCAGACAGATTTAAAGAGAAATTCAATGAAAAATGGGATCAGATTGTAACTTTTCCCTTATATACAAATCCAGGATTCAAAAAATCTTACATAGACAAGGTGATGGCAGATTCTTTCGGATATGCCGGGACAGAGATTATCAGACGCGTCGTTGGGGATTCCAAGGTTAAAGAAGTTACGGACGTGGAAGACCGAAGGATTCGCGTTCCCATGGAAAGAGCCTTAATTGAAATCGGAATTAAGCTGATTAAGAACAGGGGCGCGCTGGAAAACGGGGCAGGCGTTAAGGCTGTCGGGACATTATATCTCTGTTAAACTGCTGGTTTGCAAAGGAGGTTGTACGATGGAAAGATGTGACCAGGATTTGGCGTTCATGCTGCAGTATGAGAATGTGGCATGGTACGAGAACGGGAAGGTAAGAATATTAGATCGCAGAATTTACCCGACAGAAGTGACCTTTGTGGAGTGCAGGACTTATAAAGAAGTTGCGAAAGCCATAGCCGATATGGTCACTCAGAGCGCGGGGCCGTACACTGCGGCGGGAATGGGGATGGCTCTTGCGGCGCATGAAGCAGAAGGGAAGACGGAGAAAGAGCAGTTGGAATTCCTTGCTCAGGCTTCTTATGACATTTCCCATGCAAGGCCCACAACCGCAAACCGAATGAAAATCGTAACGGAAGGATGCCTTGCGGCGGCAAAGGAAGCGCTTGCGAAAGGAGAGAGCGCAGTAGACGCCTGTTTCGCCAGAACCATTGATTCATTGAATCGAAGATATTCTGCAATGGAGAAAGTGGGAGAATATCTGGCCGCTCTGTTTCCGAAGAATGGAACTATTATGACGCAGTGCTTTGGCGAGACCATCATAGGAATGATGTTGCGGGCGGCAAGAAAAAATAAGAATGACATCAGGATTTATTGCGCAGAAACAAGGCCCTATCTTCAGGGGGCGAGATTAACGGCAACCTGCTGCGCGCAGATGGGGTTTGACACTACGGTAATTACGGATAATATGGCGGCCTATGCCATGCAGCGGAAAGGAATTGATCTCTTTACTTCGGCGGCGGATACGATTGCCAGGGACGGCCATATTGCGAACAAGATTGGAACGTTCCAGATTGCGATTCTGGCAAAATATTTTGAAGTTCCGTATTATGTGACTGGAATCCCTGATAAAGACAAGATGCATGGCGGCGAAATTATTATAGAAGAAAGAGATCCGAAACAAGCGCTTTCCTATCGTGGAATTCCAAGCGTCATTCCACAGGTCAAAGGAATGTATCCTGCCTTTGACGTCGTGCCGCCGCATTTAATCAGCGGCGTGGTAACCGATAAGGGCATCTATGTGCCGTATCTGTTAAACGACTACTTTGAGGGAAAAGTCAGTAATTTCTATTAATATAAGATGATAATAATACCAGAGAGGTGGAATGGAACAATGAAATTATTAATAAGAGCGCCTTTTGCAGAAAGTGAAAGAAAAAGGCTGGAAACCTATTTTGATGAGATTATCTATGACCCATGGACCAGGACAGGAGAGCGTTATTACGAAGACGAGATGCTGGAAGTATTGAAAAAAGAGCAGCCGGATGCGCTGATTACAGAGCTTGACCGTATCACGGAGAAGGTTCTGGAGGGATATGGGAAATTGATCTTCATCGGGGATTGCCGCGCAAACCCGGCAAACATTGACGTGGAAGCCTGTAAGAGAGCAGGCGTGCCGGTGCTGTGCACCCCTGCAAGAAATGCGCAGGCAGTTGCGGAAATGCTGACAGGCCTCCTTGTGGCCTACATGCGGAATATTATTCCGGCAGTGCAGTGGGTGAAAGACGGTAAATGGGTGGAAGGAACGACCCCTTATTATACTTGGATGGGAAACGAGCTGTATGGGAAAAAGGTTGGATTCGTTGGATTTGGCGCGGTTGGGAAGCATGCGGCCAAGATTTTGGAAGCATATGGATGCGAGATTTTCTTCTATGATCCATTTGTGGATTTTGTCAAGGATGCCTATAAGAAATGCGGATTAGAAGAAATATTCGAGAATTCAGATATTATATCCATTCATCTTCCAGTCATTGACAGTACCAAGGGAATGATCCATGCGGAGCTGTTGGCAAAGATGAAGGAAACGGCCATATTTGTAAACACGGCCAGAAGCGCAGTGGTTGAAGAGCCGGCGCTGCTGGAAGTATTGAGAGCGAAAAAAATCAGAGGAGCGATTTTGGACGTGCTGTCTGTTGAGCCGCCAACGGAAGATGCTCTTGAGATTGCAAAATTAGACAATGTACTCTTAACGCCTCATATCTGCGGGGCCGCCTATGAGGTGACGGATCATCAGTCGCTGATTATGACAGAGAAGGTGGCTGCATGGATGAACGAGAACAAATAAAAAGAAAGGGAGAAGAAGCGGGTGGAGAATAATTATCTGGTTATGGATATGGGAACCGGAAATTCCAGAGTCGCGCTTGTATCTGCCGACGGAACCATCTGGGGGATCCATAGCTACGTGAATCAGTATTACGCCGATAAACTATATGAAGACGCGCAGTATTTCCTTCCCAAAGAGTGGGAAAGAAATTTGGTGCGGGGATGCCGGGAATTAATGGAAGAATTTCCAGGGCATCCAGTGAAGGCCGTTACTTCAACCGGAGCCAGACAGAGCATTGTTCTCTATAATGCGGATGGGGAGGCTTTCATGGGCCTTCCGAATATTGATAACCGGGGCCGCGCATGGATGAACGAGATTGAAGATCGTGAATTTATCTATGACCGGACGGGGAGATGGGTGACGGAAGATTTTCCGGCGGCGAAACTGATGGGGTATAGGAAAAAGTACCCCAGAGAGTTTCAAAGCATTGCGAAAATTACAAGTTTGAGCGAGTGGATTGGCGAAGTGTTTACAGGAAAACTCGTGATAGAACCCTCTCAAGCATGTGAAACGCAGCTATTCGATATTCAGGAGAGAAAGTGGTCAGAGAGGCTTTGCAGGGATTATGGGATATCAATAAGCCTATTGCCGGAAATTGCGAAAGCGGGAGACCGTTTGGGAACCATCAAACAGGAGATTGCAAGTGAGCTTGGAATCAGTGAGAACGCGGAGTTTATTGTAGGTGGCGCAGATACGCAGATAGCGGTGGAAGGCATTGGAATCGGCGTTGGAGATGTGGCCGTTGTATCAGGGACGACTTCGCCGGTGGTAACCATTACGGATTACAAATATTCCGATGAACAAAAGAGGTGCTGGACAGATTCCAATTTGAGAGGAGAGACCTATCAGATAGAGACGAATCCGGGTGTAACCGGTCTGAATTATCAGAGAATGAAAGAGATGTTCTTTCCGGATATATCGTATGAAGAATTAGAAGAGAATATGGCGCGGCAGAGAGAATACGTATGCACCGCTTCATTCTCATCCCTGCATTTTTCGGAAAAACGCTCTTTGAAAAAGGGAGGATTTGTCACGAAGGCGCCCTTTGACGCCGCTTTGAGAGCCGTTGATTTTGCCTGGGCGGTAGTGGCGGATATTGCCTGTTCCATCTATGTGCAATATAATAGTCTGTGCGGGATGACAGGGCATAAGAAGGATTACCTCTTAGGATGCGCCGGCGGATTCCGTTCTAAGATGTTATGCCAGCACCTGGCAGATCTTACAGGCAAGAAGCTGATTATCAGGGAAGGATTTGAGCAGGCGTCCATTCACGGATGCAGAAAGGTTTGTAACCGGCATTATGGAATAGATACAGAAGAGAAGACGGGTGACAAGGAAGAAAAAGTTTATATACCCTGTGAACAGAGTTTAATTCATGCATATTATGAAGAATGGCTCGCAAACCGTCAGGCATTGAATCCCTGAAAACGGGAATGGAATATAAAAACATTATAAGTGAAGCAGAAAGAAGGAGACAAAATGGTATTACAGGAAGAGAGAGAACAGATTGTAGAGTATGGGAAAAGGATGAGCGGCGACGGACTTTCAGCCGGGACAAGCGGAAACATTAGTATTTACAATGCCGAGAAAGGCTGGATGGCAATCAGCCCGTCCGGAATCGGGTATTTCGATACAAAGCCGGAGGATGTTGTAATTATGGATTTAGATGCAGAAATCATAGACGGCGCGCGCAAGCCCTCCAGTGAGTGGGCGTTGCATGCGGCGATGTATAAGGCGAAACAGGACTGCAGGGCCGTTGTACATACCCATTCCATGTACTGTACCGTATTTGCGGCGCTGCGTCAGCCCTTGAAAGCCGCCCACTATGTAATTGCAGACGCAGGCGTAGATACGGTTCCCTGCGCTCCCTATTGCACGTTTGGGACGCGGGAGCTTGCGGACGCGGCAGCCAGTACGATTGGCGGCAGCAATGCGGTTCTGCTTGCGAACCATGGCCTGCTGGTCTGCGGAGGAACCTTGAAGAGCGCATATTCTCTTGCATGCGGAATGGAGTTTTGCGCCGAGGTAGAGTATCGGGCAAAAACAATTGGCAATCCGGTTTATTTGTCAGAGGAAGAGATGGCAAAAGTGCTGGAAGGCTTCAAAAGCTATGGACAACCCAAAAAATAGTATAAATGCCAGCCCGCTTCTGTATAGATATAGCAGAAGCGGGCTGAATCTGTCTGCGCCTCTTTCAATGGGGAGACGACGTTTTTGCGGCTGCTATTATCTCGTTGCAAGGCGGCTGCTATTTACTGAAGCGTTTGCTTCATGCGGCGATACAGGTCAGCTGCTTCTTTCCCTTCGGGCAGATCGTTTGGGGTGACATGACTGAAATAGACCCGGGCCAGAAGCAGGCTGTGATCCTTAAGCAGCCGGTAGCGTTTTTCCATCAATGCAGAGATGCGGAGCATCAAAAAAGCGTATTGCCGGGGAAAGGTGTTTTGGCGGTAATGATTCAGCGCCTGATGGTAGCAGATGGCTGCCTCTTTCAGCATTTCCTGGGGACGTTCTGCATCCAGATATTTTTCCATAAGAATATCGCCCAGTTCTATGCAGGCGTTGGCGTAAATGGTTTTACCTTCTGACAGCTTGGCCTTTTTGAGTAAATCCTCTCGGGCTTTGGACAAATTTTCTTTGAGATCGTCTTTTGCCTCCGCAGCGTATTCATCCAGTATCCGGTACAGGCTTAGAGCCCCACTGGCGCAGATATGTTTCTTTTCCCCGGAAATCTGCTGCAGGGCGCCTGCCAGATTCAGGATTTGCAGTATGAATTTCCAGACGTTGTCCTCGGAATTATGTATCGGTGCGTCCAAAGAACCAGCCCCGCAGGATGAGGATTTTAAGCTGGTGATTCTTTCGCTGACGTAAGCCTGCAGCATGTCTGGAAACTCTTCTTTCAGAAAAAAAGATTTTTCTTCTACAATTACCTGCAGGGTTTCGGGCCTGCCATTGGCTTCGGCAGCTTCATTGATGATTTGTTCCAGGAACAGCTTCCTGCATTCCGGGGAAGCCTCTGCTGTGCTCTGCGCCTGGTGGAGGCTTTCTTCCATTTGGATTCGTGTATCCGGATCCTGCTGGTATTGTAAAGCAGCCTGAAAATAGGGCAGTGACTCATAGACCCTTTCCGAAAGAAAAAGGTTTCTTCCTTTATTATATAATCCTTCCGGCAATGAGCGGTCATAAGACAGGATTTGATCGCAATAAGCTAACGCACGTTCCGTTTCGCCCAGTCCTTCACAGCAAGCCACCAGGTAATCCAGGCATGAGAGATACATATCGCAGGCATGTCCGGTGAGGTTTTCGGTGAGTTTGTTCTGTTCCCAGTATTCTTTCATAGAAATTAGCTGTTCCAGCATGGGCGTATAGTGTTTCCTGGGGTCATTGGTAAAAATTACATTGGTGAGCTGTCTGTACACGTCTGAGAGCAAGGGACCGTATTTTTCCTGCAGCTGACAGTCCAATTGCAGCAGCAGTTTTAGATGCTTTGTCTGTGCCGTGCTGCCGAAATTGCGCTGATATTGTTCAAGATATTCCATAGCCCCATAAAAATCTCCCAGGTTGTAAAGACTGACGCTTAAATACATAAGCTTTGTTTGGGACTCATCTGTAATGCCTTCTTCTTCCATTTTTCGGACGGCTGTCTGAAAATATTTCCGTGAATGGGTGATGTCCCGGCCGGTGTACAAGCACATGGCGCAATAATAGATCGCTTCCCAGTCATTGTGATTGTATTCCAGATATTTCTGAAAGCAGCTTCGGGCCTGTTCAAATTCTTTTAAAGCATAACAGGCGTACCCGATGTGTTTTAAAAGTTCTTCTTCGTCCGGCTGCTTTTTGTAAAGGGAAAGCAGCCGGACCTTGGCCTTTTTCAGTTCATGTATGCGCCCTTGCCTGCAGAGAATGTCAAGCTCATTTTTGATGGCGGGAAAATCATAAGGGTTGATAGTAAGGGCCTGGCAAAAGCACTGGAAAGCATCTTCCCGGCGATCCATGCAGCGGAGTGTGATTCCCTTGCTTGTCCAAAGATAAGAATTTCTGTCCCCGTCATAGGCGATTGCCTTCTCGTAAAGGGGAAGCGCCTTCTCAAACATTTTCTGGTTCCGGTATATTTCTGCCAGGCTGCAGCAGGCGTCCGCCAGGAAGTTATCATTATTTGTTTCTTCGGCTTCTAACAGCTGAGAAAGCAGCCGATCTGCTTTTTGGTATTCGCCAAGAATTGCCCAGTCGCATGCCTTTACTCTCAGCCAGTTCTTTTCTTCCGGGTCTGCGCAGCAATGTCCCTTTTCGTCAAAGTCAGAGGGAAGATGTAAAAATTCTGTTAATAAATCCATTAATTGCTGAAAAGACTGTATTCTGTCTTTTGGCTGTTTGGCAATACAGCCCTGTATGATATGCTCTAACTGCTGTTCCTGAGAAGTGCGCGGCTGTCTGTCGCCTTTTCCGCAATGAAACAGCATTTCCATCATTTTTCCAAGGCTGAAAATATCGTCGTCGGCATGGAAGGCCGGAGTTTGTAAAGGATATGTGCCGCCAATGAGGTCAGCTATTTTGACATCGCCGTCCCAGGTAAAAAGAAGATTGGCAGGTCTTAAGTGTCCGTGCACAAAAGGTTTTCCTGGTTCGGACAGGTATTTGCTGCAATGGCTTATGCCAAGGCAGACAGATAATGCGATGGATGCTATTTTATCCGCAGAAACAGGCGCTCCGCTGGCAATCAGGGATTTTAATGAGTTTGGGAGCCATTCCATTACGGTATAATATCCGGATTGGCTCTGTTCAAAGCGATAGAGTTTCACTACATTTTTATGCGAAGGAAGATTTAGTAATTTTTTTGTTTCTGTCTGGAAAGCATCTGGATTCTGAACTTTGGATGTTTTCAGCACGCATGGAACCTGGCTCCATAAATCATAACAGTAATAAATCTGGCCCTGCCTGCCGGGATTTTGGCTCAGAATCCGGTAACGGTTCTCCAAAATGTCTCCGTCTTCATAGGGGGCGGACAGTATTTCCTTCATTTCCCGTGTAATATCTGAATAGTCGGCATTCATAACATACAGCTCCCTTATTTTAAAATTAAATTGCATATTACATTTGTAACAATTAATGAAGGCGAAATCTGGCAGTTTTTGGAGAGTAACTCCGAAATCTGAAATTTTTTCTGGCACAGTCCAAATCCCGCCTGGCGCATATAATATTCTGAGGGGAGATTTGGAAACATTAACAGAATTAGAAATGGGAGTGAGTAAAAATGGGAAAGATCAACAGAGATGTTTTGATAGAAAATTGTAAAAAGTATCTTGGCAGGCCCTATGTCTGGGGCGGTGAGAGTATGGAAGAAGGCGGGTACGACTGTTCCGGACTGCTTTACCGGGTGCTGCAGGATTCTGGATTCCAGGTGGGACGCACCACTTCCCAGGGGTATAGGGCCATAGGAAGAAAAATCCCGCTTGCCGAGAGGAAAAAAGGGGATTTGCTGTTTTTTGGAACCCCTGAACGGGCAGTCCATGTGTCCATCTGTGATGAAAATGGGAAAATGTATGAATCGATTGGAAGATCTATTAATACCAAAGAGAATCCGGGGCTGGGCGTTACCTATTCGAACATCAGCCGCAGAAATGATATGATAGAAGTGCGTACCTTGTTTGATCAAAATGGTGAGGCGGTCACAGACAAAGAGCCTGAAAAAGTTAGCAATTATCAGGTGGGCAAGGTGTATACTCTGCAGGCGGAAATGAAGGTGCGTACCGGGGCCGGAACCAATTACCGGGCCAAAAGCTACAGCGAGTTAACGGCCAATGGTCAGAAACATGATTCGGATCGGGACGGTGCAGTAGACGCGGGAACCAGGGTAACCTGCACAGGAGTGAAAACCGTTGGAAAAGACATTTGGATACAAACGCCTTCCGGATGGATTGCTGCAGTTTATCAGGGAAAAACCTATATCAAATAACAGTTTGCCTGTAAAAAGCTGTGGAAGGATTATTCCTCCACAGCTTCTTCTGTTTGCAGACCGCTGAGATATTCTGTCAGAGAGCTTAAATCTACTTCTGTCTGGGTGGGATTTTCCGCGTCTTTCTGGTTAAAATATCCGAAAGCGGAATATCCAACCCAGCCTACGATTACAACGCAGACAACGGTGCCGCATGCAGCCGCCGCCGTGCGCCTCATTTTCTCACGTTTCATAATCTGTTTGCGGTTTGCTTTTTCTTTTTTATACTGGTCTACTTTTTTCTGACTCATAGCCATTCTCCTTACATTGTAATATATGAGCGGTTTTTGGCTCTTAATCTTTTACAGTATACACTATTTTTGTGAAAAAATCTTTAAAAAAAAGAAAAAAAATAATTTTTATAAAGGCGCAGGCGTGCAGTTAGTCATGGCGAGGGCTTGTCTCAGGGAATGGGCTTGGAAGAAAGGCTTGAAATTGGATAGATTTGTGTTATGATAATCTGGATGGAAAAATAAGTGGAACAAGGAGAATTCAATGAGTTTAGCAGATCATATTTTTATAGAAATGTGTCGGGACATTCTGGAGCATGGCGTCAGCACAGAGGGAGAAAAGGTGCGTCCCCACTGGGAAGACGGAACCAGCGCCTATACCATTAAAAAATTCGGAGTGGTCAACCGCTATGATTTGTCCAGGGAATTTCCGGCGATTACCCTGCGGAAGACAGCCATCAAAAGCTGCACTGATGAAATGCTTTGGATTTGGCAGAAAAAATCCAATAACATCAAGGATTTGCACAGCCATATCTGGGATGAGTGGGCAGATGAGACAGGCTCCATCGGCAAAGCCTATGGATATCAGATGGGAGTGAAGCATTCCTATAAAGAAGGGATGATGGATCAGGTGGACCGGGTGATTTATGATTTGAAGCATAATCCTTTCAGCCGCAGGATTCTGACCAATCTGTATGTGCACCAGGATTTGAGTGAGATGAATCTTTATCCCTGCGCCTACAGCATGACATTTAATGTGACTCAGAAGCCGGGACAGGAGAAGCTGACCCTGAACGGGCTTCTGAACCAGCGTTCTCAGGATGTGCTGACGGCAAATAACTGGAATGTATGCCAGTATGCGGTGCTGATGCATATGCTGGCCCAGGTCTGCGGAATGGAAGCGGGAGAGCTGGTGCATGTGATTGCGGACGCCCATATTTATGATCGGCATATTCCTCTGATTGAGGAACTGATTGGGCGGGAAACATATCCTGCGCCAAAATTCTGGCTGAACCCGGAGGTGAAGGATTTCTATGAATTTACAAGGGATGACGTCAGGCTGGAAAACTATGTGACAGGCCCGCAGATTACGGATATTCCAGTGGCGGTTTAAGCTGTGGATGATGTTGGGCGGATTGCGGAACCTGTGTTTTGGATTAGGAGGACAGACAATGAATTTAATTGCAGCGGCAGATAAGAACTGGGGCATCGGCATGGACAACAAATTGCTGGTGCGGATTCCCGAAGATATGAAATTTTTTCAGAAAATGACCACTGGCAAAGTGGTAGTGGTGGGAAGGAAAACATTAGAAACCTTTCCCGGCGGACAGCCCTTGAAAAACAGGACGAATATCGTGCTGACGGCCAATCGGAATGTTAAGATAACAGGCGCCGTTGTGGTACACAGTATGGAAGAGCTTTTGGAAGAACTGGAAAAGTACGACAGCCAGGATATCTATATTGCCGGAGGGGAGAGCGTTTACCGGCAGATGGCAGATTTGTGCGATACCGCCTATATTACGAAAATTAATTTTGAATATCTGGCGGACGTCTGGTTTCCGAATCTGGATGAAAAGGAAGAGTGGGAGCTTGTAGAGGACAGCGAAGAGCAGACCTATTTTGATCTGGAATATTATTTTCTGAAATATCAGCGGAAGAAGGCGCAGTAGCATGGAAAACTTTGTGTTCAGCATCAACGTGACGATTCCGATATTCCTGGTAATGGCGTTGGGATGGGCCTTAAAGCAGATGGGAATGCTGAATGATAATTTTGTGACAGTGGCCAACAAATTTAATTTTCAGGTGACGCTGCCTGTCCTGCTGTTTCGGGATATTTCTTCGGTGGATATCCGGGCTGTTTTTGATTTGCAGTATGTGCTGTTTTGCGCTTTGGCAAGTTCCGCCTGTTTCTGGGTAATCTGGGGCGGCGCGAAATTATTTCTGAAAGACGGTTCTATGAGAGGAGCTTTTGTACAGGCGTCTTTCCGCAGCAGTGCGGCGGTGATGGGGCTTGCCTTTATTCAGAATATTTACGGGCAGTCGACAATGGGGCCATTGATGATTGTGGGCGCGGTGCCTTTGTACAATATTTACTCGGTGATTGTGCTGACGTTTGAGGGGCGGCAAAGCCAGAATGCGGATAAGAAGGAAAAAATCAAGGAAGCCTGCATTAATATTCTGAAAAACCCCATAATTATCAGTATATTTTTAGGGCTTGCGGTTTCACTGTGCAGGATTCAGTTTCCGCTTCTGGTAGATAAAACCATAAGCAATGTGTCCCAGATGGCAACGCCGCTGGCGTTGATTACCCTGGGAGCAGGATTTGAGGGCAGAAAGGCTTTGGCAAAACTCAGGCCCACATTAGCCGCTTCTATGATAAAGCTGGCGGTGCAGCCTCTGGCATTTTTGCCCATAGCCATAGCCCTTGGATTTGATGGAGAGAAATTGATTGGGATTCTGATTATGCTGGCCTCCCCCACCACTCCAAGCTGCTATATTATGGCAAAAAATATGGGGAATGATGGGACGTTGACGGCCAGTATTGTGGTTGCGACTACGCTGCTTGCGTCTTTTACTTTGACAGGATGGATTTTTCTGCTGAAGACTCTTGGGAGTATTTGAAATTATTTTTTTGGGATAAAGCATGTAGATTCTCTGAAAGATTTATGCTAAGATAAAATCTAAGAAATAGAGATATTACGATGCGCTTGTGCAGCCGTATACGACAGCTAAGGAGGATATTTGATGAATGACATGAAGGGATGGGCATTCAGCAGTATAAAACAGATATTGGATTTCGGACACTGGTGGAAAGTGTAAATGAAAATCTGTATATTATACCAAGGTATCAGAGAAAATACCGCTGGACGAAGGAACAGGTTTCTTCCTTAGTGGAATCTTTGATTTTCGGTATGCCGATTCCTCCGATTTATACGTGCAGAAATGAAGACAATCAGTTAGAAATACTGGATGGGCAGCAGCGGATTATGAGCCTGTTTTTTTACTATATTGGCTATTATTTGGATAATAGTAAGAACAGTTGTATTAATTTTTCGGAACTTGTGATAGATAATAGATCATTTAAGGATGCATTGATGGATCAGTTTGCATTAAAAGAGCTTCATATTGAGTTAGAGGGGGAAAAGGGAATTCGGTAAATGTGGATTATTCTGCACTGCCTTTAGAAATGAAAAGGCGTGTGGATTATACATCCATTACTGTGATAGAGATAAAGATTGATGATAAAAAACAGCGCTCAAAAATTTTAAGGAAGATATTTGCAAATTTAAATGCAGGCGGTACGGTATTAACATTACAAGAGCAAAGGAATGGAATATATGGCTGTGCCTTTTATGATATGTTGCAGGATTTCAACAGGCATAGCAGCATTTGGAGAAAGATATGGGGGAGGGAAGATGCAGGGGAACGTGATATGGAGGCTTTGCTGCGGCTTTGCGCATTGAGGAATTATGTCAATATTATAAAAAAGCAGAAAAGTTTTGATTTCGTAATAGAAGGGTATCAAAGTTCCTATGCAAAATTATTAGATCGGTTTTCTGAGGAGGTCATGGAGTATAATGAAAAACAGATAGCGGAATACAAAAACAGCCTGGTAAAATTTTTGGATTTGTTTAAAGTGAATGTAACGCAGTCATCTAAAGTAGCTCTATTGGAGAGTTTTTATATTGTTTATGAAAAACTGGACGTTCATAAATATATAACGCCTGCAATATATAATGACGTTTTGAAGAATCCAAAATATATTGCAAATGCAAAGCAAGGTACTGTAAAGATGAAAAGTATGAACGAAAGGTGGAAAGCAGTATATGAAATTTGGACTGGAGACGATAAATCATATCGTGAAGAAAATACATTCAAATGAACTGCCTTACGGAGACAATGTGGTCATTGGAGATAATTCTAGCGGAAAAACATTGTTATTAAAACTTTTTATCGAAATGGTAAGGAATGACCAGGCAGTATATTTCATAGATGCAGTAAACAGGGGATTTGATGTTAAGGAAGAAACATATGGATATACTAATGCCAAAGAAAAAATAATCTGAAAGCAGTTCTGGAAGAGAGTACAGATGGATATTGTATGTATTGTTTTTCAAGAATACGAGTGGATGAAAAATTATATGCTAATTTAGAACATGCGATTGAAAAGGGAAATTCTCAAAAACTGATTGATTGCGTGCCGGATATAGGGTTAACCTGCTCCGTATGCAATCAGACATTTAAGCGTATAGGAGAAAAGAAGAGAAAAATATCGAAATCTGTTATTAATGAATATGAGAAAAATAGCAGATGTTCCCTCATAAGCCGGAAGCAATGTACGATGCCTTGCCAGGCATTGAGGGAATTGCAGAAAAGTTACAGTAGTCTGCCAGGGGCGGAAATTCTATTACAGCCAATGGGGATAAGGGGCAGCGATTCAAATGAAATGCAGGCTTTGCAGTATAATGTTATGAAGATGGAATTTGAGCCAGCAAAAAACAAGCATGCATATTCACAGAAAGAACTTAGATTTATCGAAACGCATATCTATAGATTTCGTTTAAATGATCCAGAATACCGATCACGTCAATTGTTTGATTTTATCAGGAATGTTATTGATAACAATGGAAAAATGCCAGCCTATGAATTTAATAATTTAATTGTAAAGTTGTTTCGGGAGAAACTCTCTGGAAAGCCACGGGAAGAAGTATTAAAAATTTGTGAGAGTATTTTTGTTATTACATTTCCTAAAATGCAGTAATTATAATATGGAAGCTTTCATAATTCCATACGCACATCCAACAGTTTTGCCATCCAGAAGCAGTTCTTTGACCTTTTTTTGCAGGCTGGTTTCTGCAGGCAGGTTTTGGGCGTCTGTATCAACCGGAACCTGGAACAGCCATTCGATATATTCCTGATCCGCCCTGTTTTTCTGGAGGATGTTAAAACGTCTCTGGAAGGATAATATACGGGAGGTTTCAGATAACAGCGGCGTCAATACCGGTGACAGCAGCCATGAATTGCTGGTATAATGTTGGTATTCATAACCGCCGTAATATGTCTGGAAAAACATTTCATTGTGCCAATATAAATTGCTTTTGGAATATGCTGCGAAAGGTAGTGGGCATATACCCGCCGGGCACATTCTAATTGGCAGTACAGCATCTTTATCTGATCTGTATCCTCTTCCCATATAGATTTCAAATGTTTGTAGGAAGAAGCCGCTGTCTTCATGTCCATCAATTGTTCCAGATAGAAATCAATCTGCGTGAAATCCATTTGCTCACCGGCAGCGTTCAGTTTTTGGATGATCTCAGCCTGCAGGCCAATCAGATCATATAATTCATGTAATTTCATATTCGTTTTCTCCTTAGATTTTGGTGAATTGAAATTGAAATGGCTATGTGTTTCCACATAGCCATTTGTGCAATAACTCCATGGGAGTTGTTAACGCTTTAAGCAGTCCGCTTTACAGTAGGGCTCACCATAATAGTATCATACCATATTCCTGAATATAATCAATCGCTAAGTGTATCCTGATTATTTGCCACAATTTATTGATTTCCTATAATTTTTTGGTATAATACAAGGTAATGAGAGAACTTTCAAAAGGTATGCCTATGGCAAATAAATCTAAAAGGAGAAAATGCAATGATTATTCAACATAATCTAGCAAGCATGGGGGCTTTCCGCCAATCCAAGGTTACCTCTGCCCGGAAGGCCAAGACATCCGAACGTCTCGCCAGTGGCTATCGCATCAATCGTGCGGCAGACGATGCGGCTGGCCTTTCTATCTCGCAGAAAATGCGTGCGCAGATTCGCGGCTTAAATCAGGCAAATGAGAATATACAAGACGGCATCAATTTTGTGAAAGTTGGAGAAGGCGGAATGCAGGAGGTACACAAAATTCTCCAACGGATCCGTGAGCTGTCTGTCCAGGCAGCGAATGATACAAATACGCTGGGGGACCGCAATGCAATCCAATTGGAGATTGATGCCCTCTCAGCAGAAATTAGCAAGATCGCATATGGCACCTCTTTCAACGGGCATCATATGCTCTGTGGAGAAACTGCCGGAGTAGTAGGAGGTAGTGGCAGCATTGGCACGGGCTCTGTGATAGGTGGCGCCGTCTCTGATGCACTCTCCAATCGCACTACTTATGGCGGTTCTGGAAATGATTATATGGGCTCTGCTATCTGTAACCCCGATGGCACCATCGTTTTCTGCGGAAGGACAACCAGCAGTGACCAGGATCTGGATGGTGTCGGTTCAGCATCAGGAGTGCAAAGCGGATGGGTCACCAAGGTTGGGACGGACGGTGAGGTTCTTTGGACGACAAAGGTAGATAATGCTGGAAGGGAAACTTTTAATTCCATCACTGCTACAGCAGACGGTGGATATTTGGCGGTAGGAAGCAGCAATGGGAGCCCTTTTCTGGCAAAGTTGGATACAAATGGAAGTGTTGCATGGACATACCAGTTTCAATGCAGCGGCACAGATAACAATGCCAACAATGCATTTCTCATGCAGGACGGCAGCGGGCATGTCTTTCTCTCCATTCAGTCATTTGATGGAAATGGTATCAGGGACGGGAGAGGCAATCCTTTAGGAGGAGCGGCTCTGGGCGGCCGGGATGCAATCATGCTGGTGATTGACCCTTCGGTCAACCCGAATGATGATTATGATGCTTTTGAGAAAAAGGCATATCGGGTCGGCGGTGATGGGAACGAACAAATTGCCCGGCTCTATCCTACCTCAGATGGTGGATACATCGGCGGAAACTATACACTCACGACGAATTTCGTGCAGAGCAATAACGATGGCAGCATCAGCAAACCGCCGGCAGATCAAATCGGAAACGGCAGCCACAGCGCCTTTATTACGAAGTTTGATAAGAATGGGGATGTGGAAAAGATATTGCGGTTCGGGGATGACCATGCCCCAGGCACAATTCACAACAGCGGAGAAAACATCAATCAAATTATAGAGACCTCTGCCGGAGAGTATCTCGTGGTCGGAACAGCCAAGATTTCGGATACTGTGGGGACAGCTGCACCCTCCACTGACGAAACAAATGGTTCAAATATCTGGGTCATGAAGCTGGACAAAAACTTGACCCCTATTTGGAGCAGATCCTATGGAAGCAGCAAAGATGATGCTGGAGGCGTCGTTGTTGAAACAGAAAAGGGCTTTGCCATTGCCGGAAAAGTAGGCGCAATGGACAGGGATGTAACCCAAAAGCCTGGGTATTCCGGGGAGAACGCATGGGTATTTATGATTGACAAGGACTCCGGTGATATTATTTGGGATGAAGTGCATGGCGGAAGCAGAAACGACTCTTTCAACTTCATCTTTAAGGACGGAAACGGCGATATTCTGCTGGGCGGCAACAGCAGCTCCAATGACGGGGACATTGCAGGCAAAAACAAAGGAGACAATGATGCATGGTTTCTCAAACTGGATGGGCAGACGGGTGGAAACGCACCATCTTCCGGCGGCGGTACAGGCGGCGGGTTATCATCCGCCAAAAATGGTTTTATCTATCTGCAGGTGGGCGCATACAGCGGGAACTTCTTTCGAATTGATTATGCCGATATGCGCACCACAGCGGTCTTTGGCAAAGATGCGGTTTTGAATGTGATGAGCCATAGCGCTGCCCAAGAGGTAATCTCCTTGTGCGATCAGGCCATTGGTTATGTTTCTAAGCAAAGAAGCCGCTACGGCAGCTATCAAAATGCACTCGAGCATCTGTATGCTGCCAATGCCATTACAAGTGAGAACGTATCGGCATCTGAAAGCAGGATTGCTGATGCCGACATGGCAGATGAGATGGTGGAATTTTCACGCAGCCAAATTCTTGAGCAGGTAAATTCGGCTGTCATGGCTCAGGCAAATATGGCGAATCAGAGCGTGATGAAGCTATTACAAGGTTAATGTTCCATCCTTATTATGAAAGCCTTCGGCTTCCATAATAAGGATGGCCATGCGGCCTGCCATCTGGCAGGCCGAGCATGATGGCAGTTTCCTATAAAACTTTTCTAAAAAACATTTCCATAGGCTGGTCAAGCGGCGTATTATGGAACACTAACCCACCGCAATCTATATACCCTAGCTTTCGATATAAATGCTGCGCTTTTTCATCAACCTGTGTGGAAATCAGAGTCATCAGATAGCCTTGACGTTTCATCTCATTTTCCCAATTAAGGATTGCCTGCTTTGCAAATCCTTTCCTGCGGTATTCCTCTTTGATGAATATCAAATTCATAAATGGAAGGTTATCCCACAAAACACAATGCGCTATGGTTCCGATCTGTTGGTTTCCTTCCCAAATAACGTAACCGGATTTTGTATATACCCGATTGGCGAAACCTGTATCATCAATATGCTTATCAATGCTCATGACAAATTGTTTGTCATTATTTGTTACGGCTTTTATTTCCATCGTTTCTTCTCCCTATGTTACCAGACATGGTAAAGTCTGATTTTTGGAACTATCCTTCGCTTGCCTTATCAACCTGCGATTGAATCACACAGCAAACGCATACAATTATCCGTAATAAGTTCTGTCAAGAAAATCATTTACGACACGTTGGATAGATTTTTGCAGCAATCCCTCCAGAAGCTTTTGTGCCGTATCCTTATCTGCAAGCTGGGCGGTTTTACATTGGCAGGGGCGATTTGCCCAGGCGCTGCCAAACTGCATAAATGAAGTTACCTTCGTCAAGGTTTTTGCACGATGGATAACGGCATTATATTGAATGTGTTTAAGCGTTTTAGAAAGCTGTGCATACTCATCCCAACTTACTGTTTGCGTTATAATTTCCAAACAGGGGAGCAAACGGGAAAGTTCCTGTTCTATCTGCGTTTTATATTCGCCTGCTTCATCGACCAAAAAAGCGGCTATTTTATCAAAGCGCACACCTAATTGTGGGTCATATAGAGGGCACCCGAATTTTGACATAACAGATGAAAAACGTTTCATATCCGTCTGTTCCATCGAATAGCAATCAAAACGAACTGTGTGCGGAGTAGTTGAGATTTGGAAGGAGCCATGTTCTGGTCTCTCATAATGGAAGGGGTCAGGGGAATTCCATCCATGGAAAGCGGCTGCTGTTTCTTTCAAAATATCCTCTATTGGCAGGACTTCCAATCCCTCCATTTCCTCATGGTTGCAGCAGGCGTTTTGATAGACAGCAGCAGGATCTAAGTATCTGCCGTCCTGATATTTCCAAAAATTTAAATCAATGCTCATATTTGCTTCACGCTCCAATTTCATGTTCTAATATGCTGCTAATTTTGCTTTACTTGTGCAAGTCGCTGATTACAGGCTTGCCATCCGCATCTAACAGAGGGCTTAATCCTCCTGCGTACCCTGCTGCCACAAAGAGATAATTGACGCCGGTTTCCTTATCGACCAGTACTATTTTTAATCCTTTTACAAGTGCATTGTCTTCTTTATATATCGTTTCAAAACGGTTATTTTTTTCCATGGTTTTTACTTCCTATAGAAAGAACTGTTCCTAAAAATTTTATTTTAACGTGCTCCTTACTCTCGCCAGCCATTCGGGTTCCGATTGCAGCCGTAACGCAACTCATTCTAATCATCCCTGTCTGTATTATACTATAATTGTTTCTCAGGTGAAATAAGTTTCTTGTTTTTTTACAGATTTTTCGGGCGCTGCATCTCCTGAACCAAAATTTTGGATAAATTTTAAGATTGGTTAAGAATGCCACTTTTCCAAAGCTGAAATTTCTGCTACAATAGAGCAGATACAGTAAAAAAAGCAGAGGTGAATGTTATGGCGATGGATATAACAGGAAGAAAATTATTTGTAAAAGCATTGCTGGAAGAAGGGGTGGACACTGTGTTCGGCTATCCCGGCGGCATGGTAACAGATATTTTGGATGAATTATACAAGCATGAGGAAATTGAGCTGGTGCTGCCAAGACATGAGCAGGGGCTGATCCACGAAGCGGAAGGCTATGCGAAGGCAACCGGCAAAGTCGGGGTATGCGTGGTAACCAGCGGCCCGGGGGCCACCAACGTGATTACGGGCCTTGCAGATGCCCATTACGATAATATCCCGCTGGTATGCATTACTGGCCAGGTGCCCTTAAATCTCATTGGAAATGACGCTTTTCAGGAGGTGGATATTGTGGGCATGACCCGCAGCATTACCAAGTATGGGGTTACCGTCCGTGACCGGAGAGAATTGGGGAAAATCCTGAAAATGGCCTTTCACATTGCCAAAACTGGCAAACCGGGGCCGGTGCTGATTGATCTGCCCAAGGATATCCAGACGGCCCAGGGGCCGGGAGAATACCCAAAGGAGGTATCCATCCGGGGATATAAGCCGAATGAGAGCGTCCATGTAGGACAGTTAAAAAAAGGCTATAAATTGCTGAAGTCAGCCAAAAAGCCCTTATTTCTGGTGGGCGGGGGCATCAATATTGCCAGAGCCAATGCGAAAATGTTACAGCTTGTGGAGCAGACAAAGGTGCCTGTTGTGACTACGATTATGGGGAAAGGCGCCATTCCCACAGATCATCCCTATTATATTGGAAACAGCGGCATGCACGGAAAATATGCCGCGAATCTGGCAGTGGGTCAGTGTGACGTGCTGTTTTCCATCGGCACCAGGTTCAATGATCGGATTACCGGGGATTTGAATGAATTTGCCCCAAATGCCCAGATTGTCCATGTGGACATTGACACAGCAGCCATTTCCAGAAATGTAGTGGTAGATGTGCCCATTGTAGCAGACGCCAATCTGGCTTTAGAGAAGCTTCTGGAGTGGGCGGAGCCTCAGGACACCCAAGAGTGGCTTTCTAAGATTCAGGAATGGGATCAGGAAAATCCCCTGGAAATGCGCAGGGACAAGGGCATGACTCCTCAGATGATTATGGAATGCATCAATGAGCAGTTTACTGAAGGAATTATAGTTACAGATGTAGGGCAGCATCAGATGTGGGCGGCCCAGTACATAGAATTGAATGAAAAGAAACAGTACATCACCTCCGGCGGCCTTGGAACCATGGGCTTCGGTTTTCCAGCGGCCATCGGGGCCAAAATCGGCTGCCCGGAGAAACAGGTGGTGTGCATTACCGGAGATGGCGGCATGCAGATGAACCTGCAGGAGCTGGCTACCGCCATGGCTCAGGACGCCAATGTGATTGTGTGTATCCTGAATAATTATTATCTGGGCATGGTGCGTCAAATGCAGCAGCTTTTCTATGGAAAACGCTATAAGGCCACCTGTCTGCGGCGGAGAAAAAACTGTCCCAACGACTGCAAAGGGCCGAATCCGGCCTGTCCCCCCTATGAGCCGGATTTTGTGAAGCTGGCGGAAAGCTATGGAGCCATGGGCGTCCGTGTCACACAAGAGGAGGAGATTGCCCCTGCTTTGGAAAAGGCGAAAGAACAGAAGGTTCCTGTTTTTATTGAGTTTATGATTGCTGCGGAGGAAATTGTGCTGCCGATGGTAAAAGGCGGCAATCCCATGACAGAAATGATTTTGAAGTAGGAAGGGGGAACTGGAATGAAGAACAGATGGATTGCATTGTATGTGGAAAATCAGGTGGGCGTCCTGGCGAAGGTATCCGGGCTTTTTTCCGGAAAATCTTATAATCTGCAGAGCCTGACGGTGGGAACTACGGAGGATGAAACGGTTTCCCGGATGACGATCTGCGTGACCAGCGATGATATTACCTTTGAGCAGATTAAGAAACAGCTGAACCGGATGGTGGAAGTGATTAAGGTCATTGACCTGACAGATATGCCTATCCATATGAAGGAAATCCTTTTTGCAAAAGTGAAAAACTGCTCTGTGGCAGACAAGGCGGAGCTGTTTCAGATTGCACAGGTGTTTCATGTGGAAGTGTCAGACATCGGCACAGACAGCGTACTTTTGGAGTGTAAAATGACGGAGCGGCGCAACAATGAGCTGATTGATTTGCTGCGGAGTAAATACAGGCATATTGAGATTGTGCGGGGCGGAGGAGTGGCTATTGAGTCCATCAGCACTTCCTGCGCCGGAAGATCGGAGTATTTCCGGCTGTCCCATCAGCCGGGGAACGGAGCGTGAGAAATGCGTAGGATATTAGTAGTGGTAGATATGCAGAAGGATTTTATTGACGGTTCCCTGGGAACAAAGGAAGCCCAGGCCATTGTAAATCCTGTGATTGAGAAAATGAAATCTTATGATAAATCAGACATTTATGTCACCCGGGATACCCATGGGGAGGATTACCTGGACACGGCGGAAGGAAAGAAGCTTCCGGTGGTTCATTGCATCAAGGGGACAGAAGGCTGGCAGCTTCATCCAGCGATCGAGGCTCTCGCAGAGCAGTCCCATGTGATTGACAAACCTACCTTTGGTTCCCTGAAGCTGATGGAATTGCTGAAGCAGGAAAATGAAAAGGAGACTCTGGAAATAGAATTGGCAGGCCTGTGTACCGATATCTGTGTGGTAAGCAACGCGCTTTTGCTGAAAGCGGCAATGCCTCAAAATACCATCCGGGTAGATCCTTCCTGCTGTGCAGGCGTGACGCCTGCTTCTCATAAGGCGGCGCTGCTTACTATGAGTATGTGCCAGATAGAAACGGAATGATGAGTTTGCCATTCAGGGAGGAATGAGTTATGCCGCTTAGTTTTCGGGTTGCAGCGATATTTTTACTGTTTTTTGTCCAGTCCGCAGCCATGTTCTGAATTGCAGCCGCATTAGCGGGAGAGAAAAAAATGGAAGCATTATACGATATTTATATTGGTTTTTGCGCAGTGAATGGGGATTTGTACGGGTATCGGGGCTCACTGGACAGGAAGAGGGCCTGCAGGTGCTGTTAACCGAGGCAGCGCTTTCCCTTGCCATTTTATTTCTGCTTTCCCTGCTGCTTTGCAGGATTTATCATACAGCTCTGGCAAAAGCCATAGGGGCAGCCATGCTGACCTATTTCCTTGCTTTATAGGAAATTCCGACCTATTGAGACACAAAGAAAAACATATGTTTACTGAACATATGTTAAATAGATATGTGTTTAAGACGTACAAAACAGACGGTTAAAGGCGCCGCCTCCTTTGAAAGGAGTATACCATAGGAACGGGATTTGGGGAAGTCAGGCGGACGACCTTCTTTCACGAGAACGGGACATGGATTTCTCGTGCATTTCTTCCAGAGAAATACGTTTATGGTTAAAGTAAAGTTCAAAAAACAGCATGGCCGTGCCACATTCACATTTTAAAGGGTCATAACCAAAAGAAGAAAGGATGGCGGTGCGCCATTGGTTAAAACTTCTGTAAATCGAATGTTTTTCACGGGAGATGGCTCTGTGGAGTTTTTTGTCAATCTCCCGGTGCCTTGCATAAATGCCGCCATAACGGATCATTTTGTAATGCTTTTCTGGGATATGGCGGATCAGGCGTTCAATGAATTCCATAACAGGAAGCGTTTCTTCCACATAGGCGTCATCTTCGTGTCGATTATCATGGAAAGTGACAAAGTCGCCATCGTATTTATCAATCTGGAAAGTGGCAATCACGGGACGTCCGAGATAACGCCCAATATATTTCGCCACGGTTTTGTGATCGCGTTTGTTTGGTTTTGCATAGACATAAAAGCCTTCCTTGTGTTCCCGGCAACAGCGAGCTTTCACTTTTTTAAAAGAGTGTCCGATCCTGGATTCCATTTCAAATCCCTGCCAAAGGTATGGAGAACCATGATAAAACCGGGAGTGAAATTCATGTACTTATTTAGCTTGAAAA
The DNA here is from genome assembly GCF_004793545.1 of Petralouisia muris. GTDB lineage: Bacteria > Bacillota > Clostridia > Lachnospirales > Lachnospiraceae > Petralouisia > Petralouisia muris. The sequence goes on from NZ_SRYA01000008.1 coordinate 113,309, forward strand.
ACATTTGTGAAACAACGCTGTTTACGGAATGAAAGAGACAGTCAAGCCGGGAGCGGCCCTCAAGGATCGCGCGCTGCATGGCGCACAAATTGCCATAGGTGGGGCGGAAGCGGCTGTGACAGCGGAAAGGAACGAATTATAACTTACCGCAATGAGGGCAGCCGTACATTGCGCCGCAGTTGATCATTTTTTCAACATTTTTGATGACAGAGTCACGGGGATGAAGAAGATAAACCATTTCTTCATAATGGTCTCTAAAAATATCTTGCAGTATGCTCATGAGATTATTATGCAGGGAAACAGCAAAAAAAGAAACCCCTAATTCCCCTTATGAATGAGGGGCCAGGGGAGTTGAAGTGTCGAAGACACTTTTTTACTTTATAGGAAATTGCGATTTTTGAGGAGAGAAAAAGAACAAGAGTTTACCGAACATATGTTAGATAAACTCTTGTCTGGGAACAACGACAGGACGACGCGGTTTAGAAGATATAAAAACCTTCCACTCCAGCCTCGTCATCAAATAAGTCGTCTTCATTTAAGAAATAATCCATATCAAGAAGGTCATCCTCGCTCATGCGGCGTATGTCCCCGGATGTCATGTCTTCGGGTGGATTATCCATATATTTTTTGCGTAGTTTCTCTGTGTTTGGGTTCATAAGTGCAGCCTCCTTTGAAAGGAGTATACCACAGGAATGGGAATTAAGAAAGTCACGCAGACGACCTTCTTCCACGAGAACGGGACATGGCTTTCTCGTACAATTCTTCCAGGGAAACGCGCTTGTGGTTGAAATAGAGTTCTAAAAACAGCATAGTTGTGCCACATTCACATTTGAGCGGGTCATAGCCAAAAGCAGAGAGGATGGCAGTGCGCCACTGGTTAAAGCTTTTGAAAATGTGGTGCTTTTCACGGGAAATGGCTCTGTGAAGTTTTTTACAGATTTTCTGCCATCCCCAGTGTTAAAACAGTTACCGCTAAGAATAAAAATGTTAAAGTTGTCATGTTGTTCTCTTTTTGTTTGGGTGTTTGTTTTGCTGTTGTTTTGTTGTTGAGGTAACTATATCACGGAATGTGCGGAAGGGGAGAGGAGTTTCGCAGATGGTTGGTTTGAATTCGTGAATGGGATAGGAGACACTGAATTAAGCGGCATTCTTGGGACAGAGCTGGAAGAACGGGGCTTATGACCGATTTTGGCAGAAAGAAAATAGAAGAAGTCCCAAAAAACGGACAGTGGAACGCTACAAAACCAGTGGCGGTTACAGAGGAACAGATTGCTCAGCTTTCCGTATTGCTGGAAGGCTATGAGCCTGCTCATACAAATTTTGAGGCTATGTCACTATTGGTTAAGAAAACCTATACCCGGGCATATTTTGACGCAAAGACAGACGCAGGGCGAAATATCGGATTGCCTGGATGGTGGGCAGGCTCAATAAAAATTTAAAACCTATGTAATTCAAGAATTTGATGTGATTACACGGGCTGCATCTTTTTGAAACTGTGCATACGGATAACATTTTATGGCAGTTTGTTCCCGGCAGCCCGGTATAATTCATACCATTCACTTCTTGTTAATTCAATCTCTGCGGCTTTTGCGGCATTTTTGATTCGGTCGGGATTTGTGGTTCCGATGATTACCTGCATTTTTGCCGGAAAACGCAAGAGCCATGCATAGGCCACTGCATCACTGGTGACATGGTATTTCTCTGCCAGAGCATTTAAGGCAGCATTTAAATCTTTGTATTCCTCGCTTCCGATAAATGTTCCTCCGAAGAAACCTTTTTGCAATGGGGACCAGGTTTGGATCACAGCATCTTTCATCCGGCAGTATTCCAATGTTCCTGCATCCCGCATAATTGCGGCATCAGACATCATATTTACATTAATTCCGGCGTCAATCAGTGGAGTATGGGCAATGCTCATCTGCAATTGATTAACTGCCAGGCCATCAGAGAGCTTGTTTTCAAGAAATTCCATCTGGAAGCGATTCATATTAGACACTCCAAAATTTAAAACTTTTCCGCTATCCTTCAGAATATGAAATGCTTCCGCTACTTCTTCTGGCTCCATTAGAGCATCAGGACGATGGAGCAGAAGGGAATCCAGATGAGTTGTTTGAAGTCTCTTTAATATTCCATCCACAGATTTCAGAATGTATTCTTTTGAAAAATCGTACATAGAGTCATGGATTGCGCATTTGGATTGAAGGAACATCCTGTTTCTTAAAGCGGGATCTTTGGAAAGAAGATCTCCGAAAATCTCTTCGCTTTTTCCGGAGGCATAGATATCTGCATGATCAAAAAAATTTATGCCGTGCTCAAGAGATACGCGGACATAACGATCCAATTCGTCGCTGCTCATTCCTGCAATGCGCATACAGCCGATGCCAATTACGGATATAGGTTCTCTCAGATTGCCAAATTTTAAATATTTCATAATTCAATGCTCCTTTATCATTAGAGAATTCAGTCAGGCTTCGGCTTCCAGCCATATATGAAGGCTATATGGCTGATAGCCGAAGTATAAGCTATATGGAAAGGAGCCGCTATGGGAGATTTTTCCCACGTGACGTTTCTTTACCTTGCCAGTATTTCTGCGATCTCTCCCACGTACATGGTGTGGAAATTGTTCTCTTCCTTGCCGGAATACCATTTTTCTTTTATCTCAGGATTCAGAAAATGTGCTTCCGTAATAGGTACGGCCGCTGTTTTTTTACAGAGCAGAACAAAATTTCCTTCATCTATATAAGGAATGTTCTTATAGAAATCTACACTCAAACCGGAAGTTTTAAATTTGTCCTCCTGTCTGCCGGATACAACGCCGAAATATTTCAAGTCATTCTTAAATTTCTTGTCAAAAAATGTACAGGAGAAATATTCTCCATTGTCAATGAATTCTTTGGTATATCTGTTTTCACGGACAAAGATAAAGGCGGTATTTTGTCCCCAGAGAACGCCTACTCCTCCCCAGCTTGCCGTCATGCCATTGACTTTTTCCTGGCTGCCGGAAGTGATAATCATCCAATCGTCTGCCAGTTTGGTAAAAGGATTGAATTCCAATAAATCAATTGGATAAGGTTGAAACTGATGCATAATAAGTCTCCTTTGCTGTTTACTGAAAACTTTAGGTTCATATTACATTTTTGCTGTGATATGTTATGGTTACCTATGCGCACTTCGGCGCGTATAATATCTTTCGAATATTATACCATAATTAAAATATGCAGAAAAGTTATTAAAATCACATAAATATATAATAAATAGTTATGGAAAATATAAGCCCCGAGAATAATCTTGACAGCTGCGGAAAAAAGTATAATAATTGTTATACTCAAGAGCATATTGATTCCCGCTGGCCTGTTTGCCCGGATAGTTTGTTTTTGGCACAAGAGGAAACCCTGTGGGAAAATGAAAACAGGATGGAGGAGACGTTATGGATATTAAATTTGTAAAAAGAGATGTGTTAAAAGAGAAACCGGATCAGAAAAATCTGGGATTTGGCAAATATATGACGGACTATATGTTTGTGATGGACTGGGATCAGGGAATTGGCTGGCATGACGCCAGAATTGAGCCTTACGGCCCCATAGAAATCAACCCATCCTGCGTAACGCTTCATTATGCCCAGGAAACCTTTGAAGGATTGAAGGCGTACCGTACCAAAGACGGCAGAATTCTTCTGTTCCGTCCGGAAATGAACGCAAAGCGGATGATTACTTCCAATGAGCGTCTGTGTATGCCGGGATTTCCTGAAGATATGTTTGTAGAAGCAATTGAAGAACTGGTAAAGGTGGAAAAGGACTGGATTCCTTCTGAACCGGAAACTTCTTTGTATATCCGCCCCTTTGTATTTGCAACGGAAGCTTCTTTGGGCGTGCATCAGGCGATTTCCTATAAATTTATGGTAATCTGCTGTCCGGTAGGGGCTTATTATCCGGAAGGCATCAATCCGGTAAAGATTCTGGTGGAAGATGAACTGGTGCGTGCAGTTCAGGGCGGCACCGGCTTTACCAAGTGCGGCGGCAATTATGCGGCTTCTATTCTGGGCCAGGTAAGGGCGGAAGCGAAAGGCTGCACCCAGGTGCTTTGGTTAGACGGTGTAAACCGGAAATATGTGGAAGAAGTAGGCACTATGAATATTATGTTTAAAATCAATGGGGAAATTTACACAGCTCCAATTGAGGGGACAGTGCTGCCCGGTGTTACCAGGGATTCTATCATTCATATTTTAAAAGATTGGGGCTATAAGGTAAATGAGACGCATCTTTCCGTGGATGATTTGATGAAAGCCGGACATGACGGCACATTGGAGGAATCTTTTGGTACGGGAACTGCGGCAGTGATTTCACCGGTAGGGGAATTTGTTTACAAGGATGACAGCGTAGTTGTCAATGATTTCAAAATCGGAGAACTGACCCAGCGGCTGTATGATTACCTGACAGGAATCCAGTGGGGCAATGAAGAAGATAAATATGGATGGACCAGAGAAGTATTATGAATGTGAACGATAAAGTCAGTCAATGGGCCATAGAGCTGCAGAGCCTTGCCCAGGCCGGGCTGTTCTATGGAAGGGATGTGTACGATAAGGAACGGTATCAGAGGATACGGGAAATTGCAGCCGAGATGATGGCGGAACGGACGGAGCTTCCGGCAGAGAAAATCACCCGTCTGTTTTGCAATGATATTGGTTATCAGACGCCCAAGGTTGACACCAGGGCGGCCATTTTCAAAGAAGGAAAGATTCTGTTAGTTCATGAAAGGAACGGAGACTGGTCTGTGCCGGGAGGCTGGTGCGATTTGGATCAGTCTCCCATGGAAAATACGGTTAAGGAGGTTAAGGAAGAAGCAGGACTGGATGTTGCCGTCTGCTCTGTAATTGCTGTACAGGATAGGGATAAGCACAATGAGCCTCCTTACGCCTACGGCGTGGTAAAGATTTTCTATTTGTGTCAGGTTCTGGGAGGGGCTTTTGCGCCAAACAGTGAAACTACGGAAACCGGGTATTTTGTGGAAGAAGAGCTTCCCGGGCTGGCAGAGGAGAAATGTAACCGGGAGCAGATACAGATGTGCTTTCAGGCTTACCGGTCAGCGGACTGGAAAACCCAGTTTGACTGAAATATTGTTTCCCGTGTGGGTTTTAGCCTGTGCGGGATTCTTTATATTTATTTAAGAAAAAAGCAGGGCGAAATTAAAGATTTTTTTACAGATTGATGATAGTATGTCAATGTGAAAAATAACAAATGCTTTCAGAATGATAAATATAACAAATGGGGAAAAGAGGAAGAACATGAGAAGAAAAAGAGATGAATTTGGGTACATTAATGAGAAGAAAAAGAAGGGGAATCTGCTGGTTCTTACCGTGACAATTCTGGCAGTCTGCGTAAGCGGCGCATTGTATGCGTGGAAGCTTAAGATGGATACGAAGTATATTTCAATGGAGTCTCCGGCTCCCATAACCTGGATGGCTGTATAGGAAAAGAAATTAGTGAAAACGGTACGTTTTGCAGGGTTTTACATAAATTATAAATAAGTGTAGAAATTCAGAGGTGTTTATGCAGAATCGACAATTGCGTGCAGCACAAATCAATCATGTGGATAACGGAACCATGCAGGTGCAGGTAACTTCTGCTGTGGGAATGGTACCGGTGGAGGATGCCAGAATTACTGTTTCCTATACGGGAGATCCGGAGAGTCAGCTGGAGCAGATTTCCACAAATGCAGACGGCCAGTCGGAGATCCTGACATTGGCGGCCCCGCCTTTAGAGTACAGCATGGAACCGGAACAGCCGGTTCAGCCTTATGCAGAATATACCGTAGAAGTGGAGGCGGAAGGTTATCAGCCTGTCAGTATCGAAGGGGTGGATGTGTTTTCCGGAGAATTATCCTTACAGAATGTAAGGATGGAGCCTTTGGAAGTGTCAGATGAGGATTTGAAAAATATTGTCATACCGGCCAATACACTGTTTGGGAATTTTCCGCCTAAAATAGCAGAAGCTGAGATTAAGCCCATAGATGAGAGCGGAGAAATCGTATTAAGCCGGGTGGTGATTCCGGAATATGTGGTAGTCCATGACGGGACGCCTGGGGATTCCACAGCAGGGGATTACTATGTGAAATACAAAGATTATATCAAAAATGTTGCTTCCAGTGAGATTTATGCAACCTGGCCGGACAGCACCATACGAGCCAATATCCTGGCGATTATGTCTTTTACGTTGAACCGGGTGTATACGGAGTGGTACCGGGATATACAGAAATTCTGGGTAAAATGCAATTATGGATATGGTCAGCCTATAAAAATCCCGCAGCGGACAGAATATCTGATGTTAATCAGAGCTGTACGCTGCGGGATGTTCATTTATGTAGATTTGCTTAAAGGAAGTGGATAGGGCTCTTTGCAGTCCGTTCGTTCCAGGAGATAATCTACGCTGGTATTGTAGAAGTCAGCCAGAGCACATAAACTGGCAAGGGGAATAGAACGTTCCCCATTTTCATATCTGGAATATGCGCGTTGGGAAACATTCAAAAAATGTGCGATGTATTCCTGTGTATAGTCAGCGTCTTCCCTCAGATTTCTAAGTCGTGTCAAAATCATAAGTCCCTCCATTCGGCATTGATATAAAATAAGATAATTAATAGTTTTGCGCTATTATCAAAATTATATGAAACCGAATTGGTCTATTGACTTTTAGACCGATTTGGTCTAAAATCGAAAAAGAAATATCAACTAAAGAAGAAAACAGGGGGATCAAAGATGCTGTTCAATTCCATACAGTTTATAGCTTTTTTTCCGATTGTGGTTCTGCTTTATTTTGCGGTGCCCAAAAGGGTAAGATATCTGTGGCTTTTAGCGGCAAGTTACTTTTTTTATATGTGCTGGAACGCAAAGTACGCAGTCCTGCTTTTATATTCCACGGCGGTTACTTATTTCAGCGGGCTGCTGATTGACAGATGTGATAAGAAGAATTGGTCCCAAAGGAGAAAAAAGTTCTTTGTGGCATTGAGTTTTATCCTGAATCTTTCATTGCTGTTTCTGTTTAAATATTTTAATTTTGCCGTTGAAAATATTAATTTTGTCCTGGCAAAATGTAATTTGGAGGTAATTACGCCTCAATTTGATTTTTTACTTCCAGTGGGAATTTCTTTTTATATTTTTCAGGCGCTCAGTTATACCATGGATGTATACCGAAAAGAAATTTATGTGGAAAGAAATTTCTTAAAATATGCATTGTTTGTGTCATTTTTCCCGCAGTTAGTTGCCGGTCCCATCGAACGTTCCAAAAATCTCTTAAAACAGATCAGCACAGACAATGCTTTTTCTTATGAGAATTTCCGGCGCGGGCTTTTAATTATGCTTTGGGGATATTTCCAGAAAATTGTGGTTGCGGATCGGATTGGCATATTGGTGGACACGGTTTATGGAAATGTGGGAAATTATGCGGGAGGCTATTACCTTTTGGCAAGCATCCTGTTTGCAGTTCAGATTTATTGCGATTTTTCAGGCTATTCCCTGATAGCGGCGGGAGCTGCGAAAGTGATGGGCTTTCAGCTGATGGAAAATTTCAACTGCCCCTATTTTGCAACATCAGTGGCAGAATTCTGGAGAAGGTGGCATATATCCCTGACGTCCTGGTTTCGGGATTATCTTTATATTCCTTTGGGAGGAAGCCGGAAGGGAACAGTAAGAAAATATTTGAATGTAATGATCGTTTTTTTGGTAAGCGGGTTGTGGCATGGCGCCCAGTGGACCTATATTGTCTGGGGCGGGTTAAACGGCTTTTTTCAGGTGACCGGAAATGTGCTTGCGCCTGTACGGGACAAGGCGGGAAAATTGCTGAACATAAAAGAAAACAGTTTTGGCTGCCGTGTTTTTCGTACTGTTACAACATTTGCGTTGGTGGACGTGACATGGATATTTTTCCGAGCGGCAAGCATACATGATGCGCTGCATATGCTAAAGAGCATTCTTACTGTACCGAATCCGTGGATCTTTATAGATAATTCCATCTATGAGCTGGGCCTCAGTCAGAAACAGTTTCATCTGATGATTTTTTCCTTGGCAGTGCTTTTTGCGGCAGATTGGCTGAAACAGAAGAAGGTAAACCTGTTGGAGAAGGTTTTGGAACAGGATCTCTGGTGCCGCTGGACGGTGTATCTTGCCGGTATTTTGTTTGTGCTGATTTTTGGGATATGGGGAAATGCTTATGATGCGCAGGCTTTCGTCTATTTTCAGTTTTAACAGGGAGGAATAAGATGCGTAAGATAAGAAAACTGGCATTGTCGTTGTGCTTTATTTTAATAGCGGGCTTTGTCCTGAATGGAGCTGGACGTATTGTGGAACGGAAAGACAGCAGAGAACGTTATTCGGAATTTTGGGATAATCCGCAAGAGTATGATGTTTGGTTTCTGGGAAACAGCCATGTTCATTATACCATACAGCCCATGGAGCTGTGGAAGCAGTACGGGATCCGTTCCTATAACCTGGGTTCCCCAAGCAGTCAGATGCCTCAGATTTACTGGACCATGATGTGCGGCCTGCAGTACAGCCAGCCAAAAGTAATTGTAGTGGATACATACAAAGTCCATTGTGATACGATGATTCAGGAGGAAAAGAGAAAGCAAACGCATATTCATACCGGGATGGACAGCATACCGCTTTCTGTCACGAAAATAAAGGCAATTTGTGAGCTTTTTGATACATGGGAAGACAGGTTTGAATATTTATGCAAGTTTTCCATTTATCATAGCCGCTGGGAGGCGCTGAAAGAAAAGGATTTCCATGTTCAGTTACAGGAAACGAAAGGCCATCGCTTTTTAACTAAAATTGTAGATAATTCTGATTTCCAGAGCATTGAAAAAGAGGATATGTCTGATACAGATACGATAGGATTTCTCTATTTGAAAAAGATCATTGAGGAATGTCAGAAGAGGGGAATCGAAATAGTATTGGCAGAGATTCCTCTTTGCATGGAGGAAGAAGTGCAAAGGGGTATGAACGCAGTGCCGAAGATTGCAGAGGAATATGGGGTGACGTGCCTGAATATGAGGTATGAAGAAGGGCTGGTGGATTATGGGAGCGATTTTGCGGATGAAGGCCATCTGAATTCCTTTGGAGCGAAAAAGGTGACCCGGTATCTGGGAGAGTATCTGTCTGAATATTGTGATTTGAAGGATTACAGGGAAGATTCTATGACGGCAAAGGACTGGGATGATGATTATGAAAGATATCTGCAGTTTAAGGTGAAAAAGATGCAGGACGCCAATAAGATTAAGTCCTATGTGCAGTGGCTGGATGAGGACAGATATACCTGCTATATGTACCAGAAGGAAGAGCCTGGAGGGCTGCTGGCGAAGGAAATTGCCAAACTAAAGAATATTACTTATCTTTCGCTGGAAGAAGCTACAGAGAAGATGGGGATGGAAATTAATGGGGAATATGCCTTTCTTGTAGAGAATGACAGAGGGGAGGTTGTGGATCGGGCAGTTTTTAAAGAGGGAAAACGGCAATAGTTTGTACTAGAGGGGCTGTTTCGATGAGGATATATTTAACAATATGTGATAAAGATTTTCAAGGCATCAGCTTCTTTTGGGATACAGTCAACTTTTTTGAAGAGACCAGTGGGCTTTAAAGAATTGAGATTTTTACCGCCCGATTTATTTTGGAGCAGGCCAGGATTTTTCCATATGAGGAAAGCCCTTTCATGCGGGAGATATGACAAATCCAATCTATTCCAGAATTGATTGCAGTAAAGACGTTAGAAAAGATACAGGCGAAAAAAATCAGAAGTTAATCATAACGGTATTGGATGAATTTATGGAAGAGACGCCAGTCGATTGAAATAAAATATAAACAATCGGCTTCGTCGCAAATTTTGAGCGATTTGTTAAGTGTTTTTTGAAGAAAGGTGGGTGATTTTTTTGAGACAAGGTCTGAAAGCCTTATAAAATAAGGGTTTCAGATTCCGAGAAATTATAGTAAAATAGGTAATTGTTAAATGATTTTTCCTTTGATGTGGATAACTTTCTACTATATAAGGAGAGAAAAATCGGTCATTGTTCAGAATTGTTTCTGAATTGACATAGAACATCAGATTTTGGGCGCACTTCCATAAGCCCACAAAAGAACTATGACAATTGTATATTTTTTCAGGCAATTAAAGGCTTCAGGCTCCGGATGCACTGGGGACAGTTTATGCGGTACGCAACAATGACCGTCAGCTGGCAGGCAATCCCGGCAAGAAAAACATCTGCTTTGGTCGTTGTGTGGTTTCGGGACTTCCTCCCGGCAGCACACATATTGATCTTGAGATGGTCGATGGCGCGTTCCACAATGGTTCTTATTTTATAGAGGGAAGCCCATTCGTCAGAATCCCGTTGGATACCCGGGAACATGCGGAAATCCATGTTTTCGTAAGTGTAAGCAGTGCGTCCTTTTTTAGCCGCGCTGCAGGGTTCCTTACAATCGCAGACCCAGCGCCCTTTTACCATGTGTGCTTTAGGACAGACCCATTTGTTGCGGTCAGAGCGTCCTTTCTCATGGCAGTGTCCGGCGTATTTCATGTCCAGGGAGCTGTCTTTGGGGCAGGTGGGGTAGCCGTAGGCGTTATAGCCGACTTTTTCAAGGGCGCTTTCATTCCTTGGGTTATAAGGGATTAGAACTTTGGAAAAATGAAACTCATCCCGAAGGAAGCCATAAGTCTCGATCGAGTCAAAAGCGGAATCGTCCAGGAAGATGTCCGGGTGGAACTGCGGATGGAGAGAGAAGAAATCGGAGAGGACCGGCTTTAAGGAAGAGGAATCACCAATGGATTTGTCCTCATCAGGGGAATCGGATTTCTTTTCCACGGACATTTCAGGATGTGCAGCCTTAAAATCATCATCCAGGAAGGCGATATGGCGGACAATGCCGAGACCATTGGTGAGGATAGCGAATTTATCAGCGTAGCAGAAATGGCCGTTGATATACTGTTGTTTGGCGTCAGGGCAGGAAGCGGCCTGTGAGGGCATGAGGCCGTAGGCCATCTTATAGGGGTCAACGTCAGGGTTATCTTTATAGTAAGCCTTAAGCCTGCGGATAAGGGAATTGAGGGTCTTGGGATTGTTTTTGGTAACGTAAAGCTCAATGCCGGAGGCATCGAAGGTAAGCATGGAGGCGAGGGAAGAGTCAATGGCTTGACAGATGGGTTCGGTGAACTCCACCATACGCTGGAAGATGAGTTCAATGTGGTCGGCAAAACCGAGTTTGAAGCGGGTAAAGAGCGGAGCGTCAGGAACCTTATGAAAGCCGCAAAAATCCCGGAGTTCTCTACAGAGGCTTAAAAGAAGGAGGAGTAGGGAATCCGTAGGGATGGAGAAGATCTTCTGGAGGATAAGGGCGGAAAGGAAGCCGGTAAGCGGATAATCCCTTTTCCTGCCAAGACGCTGGTAAAAGGCGTTATAGAAGACAGACGGAACAAACTCAGAGATATCGAAATGTTCATCAAGGAGTTGGAAAAAGGAAGGGGTATCGTTCAGGAACATATCCTGGCAGTCTGAAAAGATATCTTTTAAAACAATCTGATGGTATTTAACAGTCATAAATTTTCTCCTCCGTTTATGAAAAGATGGTTGTCTGGTAACTCTATTTTAACATAAGCGGAGAGAAAATTTATATAGAAACAATAAGAAAACCCAATAAAATCAATGGGTTTGGCAATTTAACAATTGCCTAACTTAGGTTTAGCAAAGGAGATAAAATTCGGGTTCTTGAAAACGATGCGGACTCAATTCTTATTGAGAAGATTGGGGATAGGAGCAATCCTTATTATGTATCAAGGGATTTCTTGAAATATATGTCTGATTTTAACTAAAAATGTTTCAATATAAAAAAGCGGAGTTTGGCTATGAGGTATGAAACATGGAAACTTAAGTGCAGAAACAGGAAACATGGTAATCTACTTGGTAAAATAGACATGGAATGCTCATTAAAATAATGTAGAAACGAATGGAGGATATTTATGGAGGGGAAGATTACATTGTCGGATGTTTGCGATGAGTTGTATAGACATCAGCAGAAAAAGACAGGAAAACTATTATCAAAGCAAACAAAGCAGCAGAGAACCAATTTTTTATCAAAGAATATAAAGTATTTGAATGAAATATTTAAGGCCATGCAGATTACTGAATATGTGAAATATATCAAACCGAATTTCCGAATTGATGAAAATGGGTATGAGTTTTCGAATAAAAGTTTGGTGTTCTTAGTGGATTTATTAGACAAATACACAGATGATAATGTTTTGGAATTGCGAAGAGGTCATTTGGATAAAGTTTCAGATAGATGTGTCGTATGGATTGTAGAAGGTTTGTATAGGATGTTTGTGTATAATGATGTTCCAGAAGATATTTTAAATCAGATAGGAATTGTTATGTCAAATTTTACTAATTACCCTGTTAGACTTCGGTATGGTAAGATGTTTCAAATGACGTATGATTTGGAGCAATTGGCCAGTAGACCTTTTGATCCTAAATGGTTAACAAATTTGGGCGCAGATGATAACTGTCTTTGGCTTGATGCTATGCAAGAAGATTTGCGGTTATTTATCGCAAAATGGGAGTATATTTATGACAGTATGGGAGAATGTCGGCAATGTGAAGTAAACGATTGGGCAGAAGAAGGCTATACAAAAATGACGGCTAATCAAACAAAACGGGCAGAAATTGAATTTGCTTTAGCAGAAGAACTTAACAAAGCACTGGAAGAAGACGAAAAACTAAAAAAGCTATATGATGAAATGAATAAAGAGATAGTATACAAGAAAACAGGTTATTATGCAGATAAGCAGGATTCATATGAGTACATGAAAAAAAGAATTAGGGTGCGGATAGAAGAGGTTGAACAAGCAGTATTTAAAAAATACTGTGATGGAATTGAAGTGCCGCCTGATGATATAGTAGATGATGCAGTCTTTGATAATATGAAGACTTCACAAAATGTATTGGAAGAGGCAATAGATGATTATCAACAATGGATTGCGCCAAGACCTAAGGTTGACCTACCAGATATCAATATTGAAGAGATTATTGCACAATTTCAAATGGAACAGGCATTAAAAAAGAAAGAACGGTAGTTCGGTGGTAATTAGTCTAGGTTCTTTGACACCCAGGTGACAGGGAGATATTTATTATGGTATTCTTTTCTTGCAACAGCGGTAGGGCCCCCGACTTGCAGAAAGGATGATTTTCATGTCAAAGACAGAAAAGAACAAAGAAATTGTGAAGATGGTAGATGAGCGCATCAAAGAGCTAGGGTATAAGGGGAAACTTGAGTTTGATCCTATTCCTAATACTTTTAAGCGTAGAAATCATTTTACAACAAAAGCTGACGGAACAGGAGTTTTTACAGCCTTCCTTTGGCAGATGAACACTTTGTCTGATGAAGAGTTGGCAAAGGACATAGATGACAGAATTGGTGAGGCTGCTAGGCATTTTGGTTTAAAGTAGAGAGGAGGAGCGAAGTATGAGTAGCAGAGGTATCATGCTTCATAATGTCTGTGATGCAATATGTCAAGATGCAACTCTGGTTGATAATAAAATTGCAGAGCAAATCAAAGTAGTTCGTCAATTGTTACCAAAAGAGAAGGGCGTGTTATTGAATCGATTACTCAATGGCATTAACGATGTAGATCGTGAAGCTAAATAGTGCCTGCTGATTAAACTTAAAATGCTTGATTTTACTCAATGTCATTAACTTAAGGAATCTTTTACATTTGAATTGTAAAAGGTTCCTTTTT
>NZ_SRYA01000090.1 GCF_004793545.1 Petralouisia muris
AGCCAATCTTGAAGAATCCGTTGGAGCCAATGGTTCGGTTGTAACAGAATGCCAGCATGAGCAAAACAACCATAGCGACAGTCGGTTTATCCAGGAGCGTCTTGAGCAGATGGATAAACAAGAAGAACGGACTGTTATCGTTGCGGATGGAGCATACAGCGGAACAGAAAACACGCAGCTTGCAGCTGATAAAAACGTAGAACTGATTGCCACAAGCCTGACAGGGAAACCGGCTCCGGATATCCTTGCTGATTTTGCATTCAACGAAGAAGGAACGAAAATCCTCCGATGTCCGGCCGATCATGCCCCCAAAAGCTGTTCTTATATGAAACAAAGCAATCAGCGTGCCGTTTCCTTTCTGCATGAACAGTGTACCGGCTGTCCATATCAGAATCAATGCAAGCCAAAAATTTTTAAGAAGGTTGCAAAAACAGTAACATCCAAAGCAGCGCATGAACGTGCGAAAATCCAGCGGAACATGGACAGCAAAGAATTCAAAAATTACGCAAGACTCCGAAATGGAGTGGAAACTGTTCCGTCAAATATCCGTAAGAATTACCATTTGGAAAAGATTCCCCGAGGGAAACAGCGTGGCAAGTTCTTTTTTGGATCCAAAATAGCAGCGTTGAATTTCCGAAAACTCTTCAATTATGTGAAGGGCTTAGGACATTATGCCCAAAATCCAGCACTTGTATAAAACAAGGCAGGGAATACCCGGCATATATGCTCAAAAGTTCGGCGATATACTACAAAATATGAATTTTTCAAGGCACTATAGGAATAGGGGCAAATTTATTTATGGTTTTGACCCCAACATCATATAATATGAATTATAAATAGAGGTGAAAATATGCCGGCAATCGCGAAAGTCACAAAAGAAATGATTATAGACGCAGCTTTTGAAATTGCAAAAGAAATGGGAGCAGAAAACATAAACGCCCGGACAGTTTCACAAAAACTCAGCTGTTCAACGCAGCCCGTTTTATATCATTTTAAAAAGATTGAAGATGTCCGAATTACAGCATATAAAAAGCAAGCGAATTTCATATTAGCTGTGCAACAAATTTAAGCGGCAAATACGAATGCCCTATGTTGGAAGTGGGTATGAGACATATTCAATTTGCCGTAGAAGCAAAAAATCTTTTTCGCTTTTTATTTAAGCATAAAAGTTAATGACAGAAAATCTTTAATTAGTTAAATTTCCTTTTGGCGGTAAATCAGAGCATGGGAGGTACAAGTATGAACAAACTTTTTAAACGCGATTTTAAAATGGTTGTTATCGGTCAGATAATCTCGCTTTTTGGCAACGCAATACTGCGCTTTGCATTGCCCCTGTACCTGCTTCGTGAGACGGACTCCTCATCTCTTTTCGGTGCGGTAACAGCCTGCGCATTTATTCCAATGGTGATTTTTTCTCTCTTTGGAGGAGTGATTGCCGACAGAAAAAACAAACGGAATATTATGGTGGCGCTTGATTTTACAACGGCGGCGGTAATTTTGATATTCAGCTTTGCTCTGGAAAAAGTTTTGCTTGTTCCTCTGATGATAGCTGTGCTGATGATACTGTATGGTATTTCGGGAATCTATCAGCCTGCCGTTCAGGCAAGCATACCGCTTATTGTGGAAAAACAATTTCTTATGCAGGGCAACGCAGTGATAAATATGGTAAGCACCCTTGCGGGTCTGTTGGGGCCGATAATAGGCGGCGTTCTGTTCGGTGCGTTCGGGATAATGCCCATTCTGTTTATAAGCGTTGGCTGTTTTGTTTTTTCGGCAGTTATGGAAATTTTCATACATATCCCCTTTGAAAAAAATACCGACGGCAAAAGCATTTTTGGCGCGGTGGGTTCCGATCTGTCGGACAGCTTTCAATTTATTAAAAACGAAAAGCCGATTTTTCTTTCGGTACTGGGAATACTTGCGCTGTTCAATCTTATTTTGTCGGCAATGATGCTTGTGGGTATTCCCGTAATTGTGGTGCAGATTTTGGGAATGTCCGATACCGCTCTCGGGATAACGCAGGGCGCAATGGGTCTGGGAGGACTTGCGGGAGGAATTATCGCGGGCGCAGCGGCGAAAAAAATCCGTCTTAAGAGCGGATATATATTTTTAATAATATGCTCACTGGCGGCGTTTTTTATGGGAATTTCCGTTTTTGAAGCAGTGCCGAAAATCATCGGATATTTCATAATAACCGCCGTAAGCTTCGGCGCGATGTGCGCGTCCACAATGTTCAGCGTGTCTATGATGACGGCGGCGCAGCAGCAAACTCCTCCTCATCTTCTCGGCAAAATAATGGCTGTGATTATTGCCGTGTCAGGCTGCTCCCAGCCTGTGGGACAGGCGGTTTATGGAGTGTTGTTTGATGCTTTTGCCGACAAGCCGTATTTGATAACGACAGGTGCGGCGATTTTGGCTATGACGGTTTCGCTGTACTCCAAAAAGGTTTTTGCGGTTCTTGAAAAGGAATCCGCTGTAAAATAAAGCGTTTTTATTATTTCTTCTTCTTATTATTAACTTATTAAAAGTCAATGACGAGAAGAAAATCTTTCATTAAAAATTGCTGTATCACGAAGGAGAATGTGTAATGAGAAAGACAACAATAGTACGGCTTATGATAGCAGCTTCTCTTATGTTGGTTGGATACATCCTTGCGAAGCTATTAAGGGTCAAATATGAAACAAATACTTACGAAGTCGGCACAGCATTCAGCGATATATCAATATCAACAGATACCGCAGATATCATATTTGCTTTGTCAGATGATGGAACATGCAAAGTGGAATGCTATGAGAAAGAAAACGCAAAGCATTCAGTCGCCGTTGAAAATGATGTGCTTATTGTCAGAGTCAATAAATCCTGGTACGACTATATCGGATACAACTTCGGTTGGTCAAAGATAACGGTTTATCTTCCGAAAGCGAAATATAACGCGCTATTCATTAACGAAAGCACCGGAAATGTTGAAATACCGAAAGATTATTTATTCGAGAATGTTGATATTTCTTTGAGTACAGGTGATGTTAATTTTTTTGCGTCCGTTTCAAAATTAGCCAAAATAAAAGCAACCACAGGAAATATCCGTGTAGAGAATACTTCTGCCGGCGCACTTGACCTTTCCGTTACCACAGGTAAAGTGACTGTTTCGGGGGTGACCTGCCGGGACGATATTACAGTAGGTGTAGTGACCGGCAGCGCATATCTGACCGATAGTTCGTGCAGAAGTGTAATTTCAAGCGGAATTACAGGAAGTATATCCTTGAATAACGTTATACAGGAAGTGTGTCCTTGAGTAACGTTATTGCCACCAAAAGGTTTTCCGTTGAGAGAAGCACGAGAGATGAGGAATTTAGTGGCTGTGATGCCGACGAAATATTAGCAACCTACAGAAACGTAAGAAACGGAGGAAAAAATGGTCGATTATTCACAATTTGAGGCAAGTGTAAAATCAGGCATCCACGCAGATGTGAGCCGGATACGGCAGAAAGATGAAATAATAAAAGCCGTCGTTAAAAAGCGGAGAAATTCCGCAATAATCTGCGTGTGCTTCCTGTGCATGGCAGGAATTTCTTTGTTTAAAAGCTGGATTCCCGCCGTTATCTGTTTTCTTCTTGCATTGTTTTTCTTATGGCGGGCTGTCAGAAAATTTTCTGACGAATATTTACGGGAAATGTACGAGGAAGGGCTTTTGAAAGATAAGCCTGTGAAATACTGGATTCAGACTGAAATTGAAGAAATAATAAAGGAGAAATCAGTCGACAGAGAATGGTTTTATGAATATTCAAAGACAAGCTATCAAAAGATTATAAAATGTATGCTCGCAAAAATAAAAGAACGGTTATCTTATGATTGGAATAAAAAGATTTATCTGATTCTTTCTGATGGTTGGGTTTATGAAGGATATATAGATACTATGATTGATGTACTTAATGAAGTTGATGGATTGTTGGAGGATTTTTATATTGTTACTCCGCAATTTGATAAATTTGCAGCATATACGGATGACGGTCAGTGTTTATGTTTTTATGAAAAATAACACGGTTGATATTTTCTCTACACAAAAAATGATAATTCGGTAATTATAGACCCACAGATGTTCAGTTTGATAACTTCAAATCCGGCGGTAAATGAAAATGCACGAATGATTAGTGCCAGACACGCCTTGTTGGGTAGTAAAGTAAGGCATTTCCCGCTTTGTGTCCTGTTTTTTATCAGTCAGTTTTGATAGGATTTTTCTGAAAGGAGGAAAATAATGAATCAAGAAAAAATCGGAAAATTCTTAAAAGAACTCCGTAAGCAAAAAGGACTTACCCAAGAACAGATTGCAGAAAAATTTAATGTATCAAACAGAACAATATCCCGTTGGGAGAATGGCCACAATATGCCGGACTTAGATATCTTGATTGAAATATCAGATTATTATGAAGTTGACCTGCGGGAAATCCTAAATGGAGAAAGGAAAAGTGGGAATATGGATAAAGAAATGAAAGAAACCGTATTGCAGGCAGCAGATTATACAAATACAGAAGCGGAACGCTACAATAAGCGTGTACGCATATGTAATGGAATTGCATTTCTTTTAGTATTAGCCTATACTATTATTAAAGACACAAGCCTTTATGATAATCCAACGGTTATGATAGGGCTGGATATTGTACAGGGGTTTGCAGTTGGAATGCTTTTAGTGGGGTTGTTATATTCAAGCCGTTATGGTGCAAGGATTAGAGCATTCAAGCATCGGCTGATAAAAAGGCGGGGAGAACTTCCAAGGTAAGAGAGTGATATCCTGAAAAAAGAGAACCAGAACCTGCAGAAGGCATTGAGTAAGAAAAGCCTCAACATAATCAAAAACTTATAAGAATAGTGCAGTTTAGAGCCAGCAGATATGAGTACGGTATCTGCTGGCTCTGTTTGTTAAAACCTTTGGGTTATAACACATAAACTTTGGAGGCGATTTGCTCTCGTTTGTTGTGAAAAATCCATATCTCAATGATTGCGATAAGATTACAGATATGGGTTCAGAGGAACAGGAGGAAGACGCCAGACCGGAGTTTGCCAGCCATGTGGAAAATATGGATCAGTACGACACGGTCTTTATTGGATTTCCCATCTGGTGTGAGAGGTCGGGATTTCTCAGTTTTGAGAGGTTCCTCCTACTCGAGTTAGAGGAATTTTGTGAAAGTAAATAAAAACTATTTATGAATATAAAGCGAAACAGATTGACAAAATCATGTCAAGAAAATATAATTAAACCATGGGTTTAATTATTGGAAGGAGAAATACGGATGGCTCGTAGGAAAAAAGAACCAAAAAGCGTACATAGAGAAAATATTGCAGCAGCAGCATCCGCATTGTTTATGGAGAAAGGGATTACGGCAACTTCCATGAATGATATAGCAAAAGTAGCTGGATATAGCAAAGCAACGTTATATGTTTACTTTGAAAATAAAGAAGAAATTATCGGCTTTTTAGTATTAGACAGCATGAAAAAGCTTTGTAGTTATATAACTTCTGCATTGGAGCAGCAGGAGGAAACAAAAACAAGGTATGATATGATTTGTCAAGGATTAGTTCTGTATCAAGAAGAGTTTCCTTTTTATTTTAAAATGGTGTTAGATAAAATTAACATTGATTTTGAAAGCCAGAACTATTTGCCCGAAGAAAAAGAAACTTATCAAGTCGGGGAAGAAATAAATGAAAAAATAAAGGATTTTTTAATTAGTGGCATGAAAAAAGGCGATTTGCGTGATGACATAAAAATCATGCCTACTATCTTTCAATTTTGGGGGATGTTGTCAGGGCTTATCCAGTTGGCGGCAAATAAAGAAGAATACATTGAAAAAACAATGCACTTATCTAAAATTCAATTTTTAGAGTACGGTTTTGATATGTTGTACCGTTCGATTGAAAAGGAGGGATTGAGATGACCGAGAACAAGAAATAGGTACTTGCAATTTTAGGCAGCCCCTATAGGAACGGAAAGACGGCAGCTATGATGGATATTGCAATCTGCAGAGCTGAGAAAAGGGACTATGTGGTGACTAAAATAAATCTGTATGAAAAAATATATGATTTTGACTTCCTGCAATACTCCATTCCCATTTTCATGGATATTTGGACAAAGCAGAGGGGCAATACGAAATATGGACGATTTCTTTAAGACGGCAGGTATGAAATTAATAGGAAAAGTTTTTTATGCAGGTGCAGTTTCTGAAAAAAAGCTTCTTAAGCAGATAGCCAGAAAAATTGAGAGGTATTTGAAATGAGAATATCCAAAAAGAAAATAATTTCATTTATTATCTTATTTCTTTTCCTTGTTGCTTTAATTTGGGGAGCAGTTTACCTAAAAAAAGTGGTTGATTATAAACGAGCCGTAGGGGAAACTGCTTTTGATGAAATAGATGTTGCTAATGTTTCCGATGGAATTTATATCGGAGAATATGATGTGAATTTTATATATGCCAAAGTGGAAGTTACTGTGGTAAATGGAAAAATTGCAAGTATTAACATTTTGGAGCATAGAAATGCGCGTGGCAAAGCGGCAGAAACAGTCATAGAGAAAATAATTGAGGAACAGAAGATTGATGTGGATGCAATCTCTGGTGCAACGAATTCAAGCACTGTCATAAAAAAAGCTGTTGAAAATGCGCTCAAAGGAGAACAGTAAAAGCAGAGCCGATGAACTTGTGAGGAAACCTTACAGTACATCGGCTCTGTTTGTTAGAAAGATAAATAGTTAGTTATTGGTGTTTGTGTTTATTTCTACAGTTTGTTTTTGCATTTCATTCAGTTTTTTATGAAGCGGTATCGCCATGAATATCGTTATAACTGCGGAAAGCATATCGGCAATCGGCCCCGCATACATAATCCCATTTAGTCCCCAGACACTCGGAAGAAGCAGGATAACGGGGATAAAGCAAGTCCCCTGCCTGCAGGCTCCCAGGATAAAGCCCTCTCTGTCTTTTCCCAAAGCTAGGAACAGAGAAGAATATACCGTATAAAATCCAAAGAGCATAATGGAAATGCCGTTTGTTCTTAAAGATGCAGCCCCGATGTGAATCATCTCAACATCACCCTTTGTGAATTGGGAAACGATAGCCGTAGGGAACAAAGATAATATCAAACCGAAAATCACACAAAAAATCGTAGACCATAATATGGAAATCTTGATTGCTTCACGCAGACGGTCAAACTTCTTCGCTCCGTAGCTGTACCCTGCAATGGGCTGTAAGCCTTTGATAAAACCGAATACGAACAAGCTGCCCATTGAGATCAGGCGGGTAACAATGCCCATGCCTGCAATGGCGGAATCCCCATAATCGCCGGCGGCATTATGGGTTAAGGAAATGGATACGCTGGTTAAAATCTGGAATACCAATGTGGGGATGCCGATTTTGAAAATTTCAGACATGGTTTCCTTTGTGTATGTGCAGTCCTTAACCCGAAAATGGAATACGCTTTTTTTCCGTTGAAAAGATTGAAACAAAAAATGGAAATTTCCTTTGCTATCATACGATGGAAAAGAGAACGTCATAACCCAAATTGAGTCTGATGGGTCAGACCTGCTGAAGGAATATTTCGATGCGAAAGCGGTACCGCTGTTTAACAGTAACAACTGCCATGGAGATACGTTCCATTAAAAGCAATTTCGGAAAATTCTTGTTGTTGACCATTTATTCTGACTTATAATAAAATGGATTGATTGTCACAAAATGAACCCATCGGCAGGGAATGCAAGAAAGGCGGAAAGACTCTTAATCCAGGTAATCAGCAGTTGTGATATATTTTTTCATAAGTTCTATAAAAATGTTCATTTGCGGCGTCAGCCATTTATTTCGATGGTATACCAGCTGGCTTGCCATCTGAACTTCAAAATCTGCAACCTGTATCATTGCAAGCCGGCCTGATGAAATGTAATTATGGGCCACATACTCAGGCAAAAAAGAGACACTTGTTGTATGCAACAGTGTTCTGATGATCAAATCAGTATTTCCGGTTTCTAAAAATGGATGCAGTTCCAGATTTTTTCCAGCCACAATCTGTTCTAAATCATAGCGGTAGCTGACACTTTTTTCAGTCAGTACAAAAGGTTCTAAAAGTATCTGTTCCAATGGAACATTCTGCTTATCTGCAAAAGGATGTGTACTGGAAGCGACAAAAATAATTTTTTCTGGCCGCTCCAGTACCTTTATCCATTCCGGGAATTCCGTTTTTTTATCAAGAAAAAACAGAACATCTACATCATTTTGCCGTACCATATCAAACAATTCTGATATAAGGCCAATGCGGATGCTGACCTCCACATTAGGGCATATTTCATGAAATTCTGACAAAATAGGCGGCAAAATACTAAGCAGCATAGATTCAGCTGTTGCAATACGCAATGTGCCTGCGGGCGATGATACATCATTGATAAAATTTTGGGCATCTTCTATATCATTCATCAATTTCAGCGCATAAGGGATGAATTGTGCACCATGTGCAGTCAGCTTTGTACGTTTGCCGATACGCTCAAACAGCTGAGTGCCCAGCTGCTGCTCTAACTGCTGGATTTGTACTGTAACAGCTGCTTGTGAATATCCCAGCTGTTCTGCGGCTTTTGAAAAATTTTGTAATTCTGCTACACGTAAAAAAGTAGCGACTGTTCTAAGTTCCATATGTAATCCTTATTAAAAAAATTGAATGGTTTTATAAAAACTATTTGTTTAACAAAATGATATCTCCATGATACCCTAAAAAGATAGAAAATACAAATAAATTTTATGTGTTAGGAGAATAAGTGATATGTTGAAGCTGATAACAGTGGTTTACGATTTTTTATGGGGCGATCTTGTCCGGATTCCCTTGCCCGGAGGCAGTTCTCTCGGACTTTCCCTGCTGGTCATGATTTTAATACCTGCAGGTATTTATTTTACAATCCGTACTCGGTTTTTACCTTTCAGGCTATTTCCTGAAATGATAAAAATAACATTGAAAAGCAATCAGACAACCAAGAAAGGAAATGTCTCAGGACTGCAGGCATTGATCATATCCACTGCATGCCGCGTAGGAATGGGAAATCTTGTGGGTGTTGTTGCAGCAATTTCAGCAGGCGGCGCAGGAGCTGTATTCTGGATGTGGCTGATAGCGCTTTTAGGTTCTTCTACAGCGTCTATTGAGGCAACTTTGGCTCAGATATATAAAGAAAAAGATCCTTTGTATGGAGGATATCATGGAGGACCGGCATATTATCTGCATGCTCTTTTTGTTCCAAAGAACAGCAGACGGAAACATTCTGTTTTAGCTGTATTGTTTGCGCTTTCAGGACTAATCTGTTGGTGCGGCATCAGTCAGGTTATAGGTAATTCCGTGTCATCATCTTTGCAAAATGCATTTAATATCCCGCCGTTATATTCCACGGTTGTTTTGGTTGTGATTGCAGCAATTATTGTCCTGCGTAAAAATGCCACTGTGCATGTACTGGATGTTGTGGTGCCTATTATGGCAGCTTGCTATTTCTTTTTTACGGTATATGTTATCATTAGAAATGCCGGACAGCTGCCAGATGTTTTCTCCAGAATTTTCTCGGAGGCATTTGGATTTCGTCAGGCAGTCAGCGGAGGTATTGGTGCAGCAATCATGAATGGTGCAAAGAGAGGACTTTTCTCAAATGAGGCTGGTTCTGGTTCGGCTCCTTGTGCTGCCGCGGCTGCGGACATTGATCATCCTGCAAAAGAAGGGCTGCTGCAGGCTCTTGGCGTATTTATTGATACCATTGTTATCTGTACCTGCTCTGCCATGATTATGCTGCTGGTTCCTGAGGAATTGATAAGCGGACTGGAGGGAATGGATCTGCTGCAGGCAGCTATGAGATATCATATTGGAGAATTTGGCGTAATATTTATAGCTGTAATTTTAGTGCTGTTCAGTTTTTCTACATTTCTCGGCATCTTATTTTACGCACGTTCCAATGTGGCGTATTTATTTGGAAATAACTGGATTTCCCAAACACTTTACAAGGCGTTGGATCTTATCATGTTATTTATTGGAGGAATGGCAGCATACCAGTTTGTATGGGATCTGGGAGACGTAGGAGTTGGATTGATGACGATTTTTAATATGATTGCCCTATTTCCATTGGCTCCAAAAGCCCTGGATGCTCTTAGAGAGTACGAAGGATTGAAGCATCAATAGAAAAACTCAAAACAATTCTAACTTATAATATTGACTCTTAATATTGGCTCTGTGATATAAGGACAGATGGGCTATCCTGCCCCCTCTGTCCTTTGTCTGTCTGCCTCTGTTGGGCTGTGCCCGTACGGCTTACTTTCGTAATCGTTTTCTGATTTGGGAAGGGCTTCCTTGGAAACGCTGGGAGAACATCCTGCGGAACAGTTTATAATTGGTAAAACCGTGACGCTCAAGAATATTCTGCAGCGTATCGTTGGTTGTAATTAAATCCTGATAAATATGGGACAGACGGACTTCGTTTTGATTGGTATAGCTTAAGACATTATTTAAGCGGTTCAGGTCTTTTGTTTTATGACTCAGATTGGCCTGAAAGACTTTCACGCTGAAATTGTGATAAAGCTGGAACAGCACCTCAAAAAGAAGGCTGTTGAATCGTAAAATATAACCTTCGGGGCGAATGTCGTTTGCAATCTGCATCTGTATTAAGGTTTCTTTAAACATGTCAATCTTCGTCTGGCGGATTGGATGAACGCTGGGATCGTCCAGGACAAATTGCAGCTGCGGTGCATCAGGGAGATAAAACCTGATGAAATCAAAAGGGATCTGAAAGACGATGCCTGTATTGGGAGAAGTACATTTTGTGGAGTGAATCACACAGGAATTAAAATGAAAGTAAAAGGAGTAAATCTTGGCAACTGGCTGGTTCTGGAAAAGTGGATGAGTCCCGCTCTTTTTGAGGGGACGGCGGCGGTTCGTATTCCTGTACCCTATTTCATCTTTGGAGACAGAGAACCCTTTATAGGCTGTATCAAAGAACTGGACAAAGCATTTAACGGGGCGGAAAAATACGGACTGCAGATTCTGATTGATCTTCATACTGCGCCTATGGGGCAGAACGGTTTTGACAATGGCGGGATATGCGGCGTATGTAAATGGTCGAAATGTGCGGAGGAAGTGGAGTTTGTTCTTTCCGTATTGGAACGTCTGGCAGCGCGTTATGGCTCCAGAAAAGGGCTTTGGGGCATCGAAGCGCTCAATAAACCGATTACGGAAAAGGCATGGAAATTAATGGATGTTCTGAACCGTTATCCTGCAACAGATCCGGAAATGGCGGAAGGTTCCGGCCCGCTTACCCTGGAATTTCTGAAAGAATTTTATAGCCAGGCTTATGACAGAATCCGCAAGTATCTGCCGGAAGATAAATATATGGTGTGATGAATTCCATGAATGCACGGTACTTTGACGTGGATAATTATCTGATTACGGCAAAAGATATCAAAGGACCATGGAGTAAACCTGTGTATCTGCATTCTTCCGGGTTTGACACATCCATTTTCCATGATGACAATGGAAAGAAATATGTGGTTTCCCTTGAATGGGAAACCAGGGAAGGGTACGAAAAGCCTGGGGCTATCTGTATGGTCGGGTATTCTCCTGAGAAAAAAGAAATTGTGGGATATCCCAAAAGGATGTGGAGAGGCGGCACTGACCGGGGGTGTGTTGAGGCTCCTCATCTGACAAAAAGGGGAGAATATTATTACATTATGTATGCAGAAGGCAGCACAGGATATAACCATTGCGTCACAATGGGACGTTCCAAAAACCTATGGGGACCATATAAAAGAGATCCGAAGAATCCCATCGTGACCAGCGTTCCGGGAGAATCCTATGAATGTCAGGACCCGGATCATTTGAAACCAAAATATTATAATCCGGAATCTATTTTGCAGAAATCGGGGCATGGAAGTTATGTGGAGCTTTCAACGGGAGAGGTGTATCTGGTTCATCTTTGTGCAAGGCCCTTTGTGCCTGAGCTGAGGTGTACTCTTGGAAGAGAAACCGCAATTCAGAAAATGATGTGGACAGAGGATGGATGGCTTCGCATGGCAGATGGAAGCAATCTGGCAAAAATGGAGGTGCCCGAAAGCTCTCTTTCGGAGGTTTTGATGCCGAAAATACCGGATTTTGATGATTTTGACGGGGAAACCCTTGGAAATTATTATTATGCGCCGCGTATCATGCCCCAAAGATTTACAGATTTGAAAGCCCGCCCGGGATATGTAAGAATCCGTGGACAGGAATCTAGAACTTCTCTGAATAAAGTGAGCATTCTTGCACGAAAGCTGATCAGCGTATATGCAAGAGTTACCACGAAAATGGAGTTTCTTCCGGAAGTTCCTCAGCATAGTGCAGGGTTAATTTTATATTATGATAACATGAATTATATCAATTTGAGAAAATATTACAGTGAGACATTAGGTCAGAGCGCCATTTCCATCATACATCTTGAAAATGGTGAAAAAACAGAATTTCTGAATACCAGAATTCCTGTAGAAGACCGGCCGATTTATCTGCGGCTCTATATTGAAGGGAGAAAGTCATGGTTTGCGTGGAGTTATGATAACGAAAATTATGAAAAGATAGGGCAGGCATTTGACACTACGAAATTTTCCGATGAGTACTGCAGAGACGGAGAATTTACAGGAACTATGGTTGGCGTTACTTGTGCGGATAGAGTAAAGCATCAGCATTATGCAGATTTTGATTTTTTTGAATATATCTCAGAGGACTGAAATGGATGAATAAGATCTTAAAACTTCTTGTACTGCCGCCTGTTTTTAAGTATACTGAACATATCAATAGAAAAGACCGTTGTTTATGGACGAGGAGGGATTAGGGTTATGGACAGGCAGCAGATTTTCGATTATGTAAAACAGCATTACGGTACACTGCCGGATTATCCTTGGGCGGATCAGAATGTCGTTTTGCGGCACAGAAGCAATCAGAAATGGTACGCTCTCCTTATGGAGGTGGGCAGGGATAAGCTTAGTATTCCTGGGGAAGGCATGGTGGATGTGATAAATGTCAAATGCGATCCTATGCTGATTGGTTCTCTGCGGCTGCGGGAAGGTTTTCATCCGGCATACCACATGAATAAGGACAAATGGATTAGCGTCCGGCTGGACGGCACCGTTCCATGGGAGGATATCAGGAGATTGATTGATGGAAGCTATGTGCTTACAGGCACAAAGAAAAACGGGGTTAAAAGGGAAGCAAAAAAAGAAGAATCCAGGGGATTGGAGAGAAGGAATCCAGTGAGTGATCTGAGGAAAATTCCCGGGATAGGGGAAAATATGGAACGGCATTTACATAATATCGGAATTCAGTGTATTGAAGACCTGAAAGGAAAAAGCCCTGAGGAACTGTATCATCTGGATTGCCTGAAAAAAGGATTTCAGGATGACAGATGTGTGCTGTATGTATTCCGATGCGCCGTATATTATGCAGAGCATGAACAGCGTGCGCCGGAAAAATTAAAATGGTGGTACTGGAAGGATAAAGAGTATCCGGAAAAGAATGAATAGGTAAAATATCTGCATTAGGCAGCGCAGATTCAGATGAAAGCTGAGTTCTGGTGTTTCAGCCTTATGCCGCCTTGCATGAATAAAATGATACAGGAAGGAGAATGTCAAATGGAAGCATCAACACAACAAATTGCAGAAGGTTTTCAGTGTGGGTACAGGGTATTTGAAAAAGGATCGGATCCGGAATTGGTGGAGCAGGCGTATCGTGCCTCCTTTGAGAGAGGCAAAAAAGAAGGTTTTTATCCGGCAGTTTTGCTGCTGGAGGAAAATGCGCTAGAATGGCTGACGGAAATCATAGGCGAGGATTATGACAGAAGCGAAATTATTTCTGCCTGTGGAGAGAACGGCAAAGAAATTTTAAAGGAATATATTAAGGATTTTATGGAAGATATGGAAGTGTTCATCGGAGAAGAAACGGAAGGGGAGACGGTAAACAGTTTTTCTGGATATGTTTCTTTCCATGACGGAACGCTGGCGGCAGATACGCTGCTTCTGGAAATTCCGGTGAAAAATCCTTGGGAAATCATCGGGTATCTGCCTATGGGAGGTTGGAACGATTGTCCCGGGCCGGAGGACATGATTTCGATTTGCAAATACTGGTACGAAAAATATAAGGCGGTTCCGGCTGTATTTACCTCAGATGTCATGGAGTTTTACGCTCCTATGGGTCTGAACGGGATAGACTGCCTGGAAGCGGCGAAAGAGCATTATGCATTCTGCTGCGACAGAGTGGATCAGGGCACCAGAAGCGGCAAGCTGTCAGAACTGGCAGCGGGGCTTGCAGACTCAACCGTGTGGTATTTCTGGTGGGACTGAGCCTTGTGTGCTGGAAACTTTGACAGCCTGACTCAATGGAAAGTGGTTTAGCAGAGGAAAAAAGCCTTGCAGGATGGAATCTCAAGTGGTATACTTAATCATATTTTGAAAGGAGAGCGCAGGATGAACGGATTCGGTTATGTGCCAATTTGCAGTAGCAGTGCAGCGTCAAAAACGTGCAATAATTCCAGATTACGGGATAACTGCGCTCATTTTTAGACTAAGAAAACAGAGTGTGGTAATTCCCAGGAACAGTTTGACAAACCAGGCGGTATGTCAGGCTGTTTTTCTATTGCAAATATTTTTAGAAAAGAGAGGAATTATCCATGAATGTAAAAATACAACATAAATTAAAAAGAAATCTTCCTTTAGATTATATCAGCGCCTTCCTTACCAACTTGAATATGCAAAATGTAGTTTGGGTGCTTTATCTTTCTTATTGCGGATTGAACCTGGCGGAAATCGGTATAATTGAGGGCATTTACCATACAACCAGCATGATATGTGAAATTCCTTCCGGAGCTGTGGCGGATTTGCTGGGCAGAAAACGGAGTATGCTGTTAAGCAGGGTTTGCACGGCAGTTTCTTGTGTGTTTATGCTGTTTTCCAAAAGTTTTGGTCTGTTTGCGGTAAGCTTCGTGATTCAGGCATTGGGGAATAACCTGAATTCCGGTTCGGAGGAAGCCCTTGTATACGACAGTATGCGATGCATGGGACAGGAAGAACAGTATTTGAAAGTATGCGGAAAATTGAATATTATTATAGAAGTTTCTCAGGGGCTGACAACGGTTTTGGGAGGCATACTGGCAGAATATTCGTATTTCTGGTGTTACAGTGCCTGCCTGGTGATTGCACTTTTGGCGCTGCTTCCGGTTTTGCTGATGACAGAGACGCCATGGATGGATCAGAAGGAACGGCAGAAAAGAGTCTGTCAAGCAGTTGCAGATCATTTTAAGACCAGCTTTGAAATATTAAAATCGGATCTGCGGATTATGAAAATTATCGTATATTACTCGGTGGTTTTTGCGGCTGAAACTTTATTATTTTTCTATAGCCAGCAGTACTATTTTGAACTGGGATATAACAAGATTTTTATTAGCCTGATTTTGCTGGCAGTGGGTATTGCATCCTGTCTAGGTGCGGCGATGAGCGAAAAACTTTTCCGGCAATTGGGCAAGCGGACAAGGGATGCAGCAGCATTTGCCATAGGGGTTTCTATTCTGTGCTATGGTTTTCAGAATGTAACGCTGTCTGTATTGGCGTTTGCCCTGGCAGGATTTTTCAATTCAGCGCTTTACCCCATACAGTCAGACGCCCTGAATAAAATAATTCCATCCGGACAGCGGGCAACCTTGATTTCTGTGAACAGTATGTTCTTTTCCATTGCCATGATTCTGATGTTTCCGCTGGCAGGTTTTATAGCCGATTTCTGGGGTCTGGCAAAAGTATTTGCGGGAATTGGCCTGGCGCTTATGCTGTTTATTATCTGCTGGAATATGGCGGAACATGATGTGTGATTTGGTAAATTTTAAGAAAGGGGAGCAGTAGAGCCTGCAGGGGAATTCTATAGGCTGAAAACGGAAATATACCACTTGAATTTTAAAGGGACAAGTGGTATATTCAGTTTAAAATCCTGTCTTTGACAGTTGCAGAAAAGATTAATGCCAGAATTCCTTGTAAATTAG
>NZ_SRYA01000091.1 GCF_004793545.1 Petralouisia muris
CCAAAAGCACATCATGCATTTTCTGTTCAAATTCAGGGTCACGTTTTTCACAGTAACACTTGATTTTGAAAGGTTTGATTTCTGACCTGCGCAATATCTTTTGAACCATAGGTTTTGTGATCGTGGCAAGCCGGGGAAAGCCCACCTCTTGTGCATGTTTCTGAATATGCCGATGCAGGCTTTTCAGAGTCCAAAGTTCCTGGGAATAGCCAAGATCCGCTGGACGTTGGCAGGCCAAATCCACGATCCATGCCACAGCATCATCTGTAATTTCAATCGGATGACCAGGACGTGGTCTATCATATAAAGCAAGATCAACACCGCCTTCTTTAAACTTTTTAAGGCATAACTTAACGGTATTCACGTTAACATCTATGCGCTGTGCTATTGCGGCGTTTGACTCACCTTGTGCTTTGTATATCAATATTTTTGCACGGTCAACAATCTGAGCCTGTATTGTTCTGCATCTACACAGAGATTGGAGATATTCATAATCTTCCTGTTCAATATCTAATATATTTGCGTGTGCCATAATCAACATTCCTTCCTATATTTGATAATTTGATTATAACACTCATATATGTATTTGACTAGTTATTTAATTTATGATGTACTAGAAAAGGGACTACTTGTCTCCACTGTGTCCCTGCTCGAAAAATTACGCTTATCAAACGACCGCTGGCTGGAAGCCATTCTTCGTATGATATATAACTCAGGAGGGTTTCCTAAGTCTTCCTGAGACGAATGAGTTTGCACCCACTTTGTTTTTATTGTCATCCGGATATGATGTATGTTTACCTCAAGGAGGTGCATAAACCATGCATACAATCATAAAAGACAAGAACTGGCAGGAACAGCAGGCTTTTGAACGTTATGCCCTGATTGCTCCACTGTTAGAAACCATTGATTCTGCCAGACGCAGCCAACTGTGCAAGGGACTTGCCCTGAAAGCAGAGCTTTTCTTATATATACGCTCCGCACTCTAACTTTGCACTCGGAGCACCTATAAGAGTTTTGTGAGCTCAACCTGCATAACAGGGAGAGGTATTTTTTCTGTGACACAAAAATAGACTCAACTTTCTATGGATATTCCTAAAAGTTAAGTCTATTTTATATGAATAATTAAATATTAAGTTTGTACTATTTATATTAAACTTCTTTTTTTAGTATTATCTCAATATATTTACTATATCCAGATATTCCTAACGATGGCGAAAATAATTGTACTAATTCCCATCCTTTTTCTGCATACGTATTAATAATTTCATGATAATCTTCTTGTGGTCTATTATCCCATTTTGAAATTTCAATTTTTACAAATTTATATTGATACATAAGATCTTCCTCCATACTTTCTGAACTTATTTTACATCTATAACCATGCTTTTTTATAATATACTGTATTCTATAATATTAATAAAAACAATATTGTATTATAATAGATAAAAAAATGGTTATAACAAAGTAAGCAACTAATTTCTTCATTTCTTTTGACATCTTCTCTTTATTTATGTTTTGCACAATAATCACCATCCTCTTTTATATATGACAACTTCTCCAAGTCTCCCAATTGAACCCCCGAGTTAATTAATTTTTTGCATAGCAGCTTTAGGTGATGTTTTTCTTGTCAGTTTATAGATTCTAATAGATAATGCACAAAAACATATAATTATAAATACTAAATCCACCCAAACGCAATATAAATTTAACATAAACTCTTCAACTTCAAATCCATAAAAACCACTCAAATAATGATTGTATGCTAAAGTTAAAATTTCAGTAGTTATAAGGGCTAAAATCATAGAAATTACTAAGACAATCATCATTCCACCATTAAAAACTGAGACCATAATTTTATTTGAAATTCCTAATGCCTTCAAAATTCCTATTTTTCTAGAAGTTCCCTTCATTAAATAAGAGACAAGTAATAAAATAACAATAAGAGACATAATCCCCCAAAAAGAACAACTCAAAATTGTATTTTGCATTATGCCATGCTTTTCATAATAGTTCATACTGATCGTGCCAATTGATGGATTACTCATTCTTAACGATTGTAGTAAGCTCAAAGTTTCCTCAAAACTTTCTTTATCATCTAGGTAAATAAAAATCATATTATCATTTATTTTTCCATAATCTTTTTCAAATTTCTCTCTTGAAAGAAATATCCCACCTTTAAAATATGACAACTGATTTGATAATACACCTGACAATTTATATAAACCAATATCATCTTCCATCCAATCTTTTTTTAATGTCACTGGGTGATTAACTACATCTCCTATTTCTAATTCATAAAAATTTTTAGCATAACTTCCCATCAATATCTCATGACTTCCAGTTTCTATTTTATTACCATTTTGAATATTCTTATTTATGACATCATCCAAAAATTCATTACTCACTCCATAAACAGTATATTCAATAGTAGCATTAGTTAATGGATCTCTGTCAGTCATCATACTTCTTGCAGTTACCGGATAAATTTTAACATCTTCATTCAGCTGGTTTCTCAACTGAGAACTTACATCTGGCATATCATTATAATATTTATATTTTAATTCTCCATCCTCATCCATCTTTCCCTTTACTACTATATCCGGTATATCCGATTGTTGCATACTATTAAAAGAAGCGATAAATTTAAAATTAATAAATGTCATAAAAAAAGCCAAAACCATTATGTAGACATACAATGTTCCTTTCTTTGAAAACAGTATACTTCTGAAAACTTTAAATTTTACAGGCATTTTTATCCTCCATTATAGTTCTATAATATCATCTGCAATGTTGTCAAATGAGTCAAGATGTGTTGCTATAATTACAAGTTTTTTATTTTCATGACAATATTTTTCTATAAACGAAACAATTATTTTTGTATTTTCCCCATCCAAACTAGATGTTGGCTCATCTAAGAAAACTATTTTAGGATTTTTTAAAATTGCTCTTGCGATTCCAACTCTTTGTTGTTGTCCTCCTGACATTTCATTAGGATAACAATTTTTTTTATCTGAAATCTGAAGCATATTTATAATTTGATCACTACGTTCAAGTGCTTCTACTTCACTTAGATTTCCAGTAATAATATCTCCTAAAATTATATTTTCAATCACATTAAGTTCTTGTAACAATCCATAATCTTGAAAAACAATTCCAATTTCTTTACTTCGCAGCACACATTTTTTATCCATGTTAGCATTAGAAATCAACTCATTATCATAATATATTTTTCCACCATCAATATCATCTAACAAAGCTAATAATGACAATAATGTCGTTTTACCTTTGCCTGATAATCCTTTAATAAGATAAATTTTACCTTCTTCAAATGTATAGGAAAAATCATCAATAACTAAATGTGCTTCTTTTCCTGTGTAATAACATTTCTTTATATTTTCAGCCTTTATAATCATTCTTCTATCTGATGTTCTTGTGGAACATCACGCTTCCTTTCTTTTTTATATTTATATTATTATCAGCATATAATCATAATTTATCACTAACCAGCTCCGATACTTTTAACCTTCTTTCATATCCATTTCCGAAAATATTTTTTATTCTTTTCCATGTTAATCTTTAATTTTATTAGTAAAAAGAGTTTTTCATATTAGTCATTATTGCATTTATTTTTTTCTTTTTCTACGATTAAATATGTTACCATTCCTTCTGGCAAAAAAAAGGATTTCTCATCACTTATTCTTAACCCTGCCGTTCTTATATGATTTTCAAGAACTTCTTTTTTTATAATATTTTTACACGAAGTTCCTATATATCGTTTTGTATTGTTGTTTTCGATCTGCTCCATATACATATTTATATACACCTTATCCGCATCAAGATCTACTTTTTCAGAAAAAACAATAAATGATTTAGTTCTCATATTAAAATAATAATTAGGTTCCAGTTCTCTCGATTCCACTAGTTTATCAGAAAATTCTGTAAAATTAAAAATAAATTTTCCATTATCTTTCAATAGATTCTTACTTATATTCATGAATAATTCCTTTTGTTGTTCTGGTTCAAGCAAACATATAGATATATGTGATAATATAACATATGCATATTTAAAATCTGCATGAAATGAACACATATCATCTTTATACAAATTAGCAGATATATTTTTTTTTATACTTTTTTTTCTCAAAATCTCAAGCATATCCTCAGATACATCAACACCAGACACAAAGTACCCTTTCTCTAATAACGGAATCATTACTCGCCCAGAACCACATGCAAGCTCCAAAACTGGTTCTTTAGTATTATTTAATACTTTATTTAAATACTCTATATCGTAATCATCATTTATAACAAGATTATCATAAAATTTAGAAAATTCGCTTTCATAAATATCAAGATATTCTATATCTGGCAAATTTAATTTACGTATTCCATCACATAATCCAAAATAATGCATATTATTTTTACTCCTTTCCAATCACTCTAAAATTCATATTTTCATCAACATTAATCCCAACAATATCATTATCATCATAATCTGTTATCTCATAATAGCTGTAGAAACAAGAAATTATTGTTATATATTTAGACAATATCATATCTGAATTGGAATTATTTTGGTATACGACGCACTTATCACTATGATTTGATTTCTGTTTCAAACCATCAGCATTACCTACTTTGAAATGACAACAGTTAAATATTTCATTTTGTTCCCCGATCCAAAATCTATTACATTTTTCCTGTCCCCACCTACATGCATTTGTTATAACACCTTTTTTTAAATTACTGATTAATATAACTTGTGTTGTAGCATATCTTAGCGCCTCGTCATAAAGTTCTTCGTAATCATGTATACTTTTTATTTCTCTCAATTTTATAGCTCTTTTTTTAGGAATATAATTCGCGTTAGGTTGAAAATAAATATTACCATTGGAAATATGATAAAATATTATATTAGGAATATAACAATCCTCCTCATAGGCTTCATGCAT
Organism: Petralouisia muris; assembly: GCF_004793545.1. Lineage (GTDB taxonomy): Bacteria > Bacillota > Clostridia > Lachnospirales > Lachnospiraceae > Petralouisia > Petralouisia muris. The sequence continues at coordinate 4,953 of NZ_SRYA01000091.1, forward strand.
AATAGAATCATATTGTTTTGTCATCATACATAAAGTTTTCCTATCTTCAGAATATAAAACATTTTTAAATTCTAACTTATCTATTTCAACTAAAATGTAACCATTAACACTGATATAACGACTAATAGTATTCAAGGCTGCTTTGTTTAATTTATTTACAAAAATATATTTCACACAGTTCTTATTTTTTTTCAAATCACTTAAACACACCCCAGAAAATGCTTCAACAATAACTCTTTTCCACATTTGAACATTATGTTTTTGGTATCCAATTTCCTCTAATTGATAATAAACTGATTTCATATATCCTTTATATTGTGAGCGGAATGGAAGTTTATATGGTGTTGTTTCGATTTTCGAATCAAATAGATAATTTTTATCAAATAATTGACTTCCCGGAAATGCTGTCGTAAAGCATATGCTCACATTATCTCGCATATTGTTTTTTACCAAATATTGTAGTGTTGTCTGTACATCTTCGTACTCTTCAAAAGGTAATCCAAAATTAGCACTAACATATGGATTAATTCCTCTTTTTTTGCCATATTTAAATATGTCAGCAATTCGTTCTATATACTTTATAGAATTTTTGCTATTTTCTATTTTACCTATTTTCCCGAATATTTTTTCAGAAGCAGTTTCAAGTCCAATAACTACCCCACTAAAATTGCAGTCTGCCATTAAATCTATAATATCTTCGTTCAATAAATCTGCACGACTACAGCACCAATAACGAAATATATAATTTCTCCTTTTCAAATTCTTGCACACAGCGTATGTTCTTTCTGAATTCATAGAAAAACAGTCATCTACAAAATTCAGTCTAACATTCTTCCCCCTTATATAATGTGAAATATAATCAATTTCTTCCATTATCGCCTCTATTGTATGCACTTTAAATGCTTTATTATCTTTTTTGTAGGAGCAAAACGTACAATTCCCATAGCAACCAACCGATGTAAGCATTCCTACATTTTGTATTTCTTCTGGTGGAATCATTCCAGACTGATAAGGAAACCCTAAATTATCCAGTGTATAATCTAAAACCTCCTTTTTTGTAGTATATATCTCTTTGCCATCTCTATAAAAAAGATTTGAAATAGATTCTTTCTTTTTTTTGTCTAATATACAATCTAGCGTAATAGCTGCAGCATGTGTGATGCAATAGTCTGCTTCAACTTCATTCAACAAATAATTTCCTATATATTCTGCCGATGGACCTACAATAATCACATTACAAATTCCAAACGCTTTCTTTAGATTGTTGATTACCGTTTTTGAGACAAAATAATTATATTCGTTTATATAAAAGCAATAAATATTACATTTATAATTACTTTTCAGATCAGTAATTAAACTTTGTAGGCTTGATAGGTTTTTATTAATATATTGGCAAACACTTTTTCCACTTTTTATCAAATAACTTCCTATATATCCACAATCTAGTTGATATTCTGCTCCAGTAAATTTCCCATTAACTATATTCAAATAGACTAAAACAACATCGTACATTTCCCAAACACTCAAAATGTATCATTGCTAAAAAAACTAATTATTTTCTCAGCAATAATAAAACTCTCCTCTTTTTTTATATTTAACATTGGCATTAATGTCAGCCCAACCAATGACCGGTATACTAAAATCCCGTTTATTGCTAATTCTTGCTGTATATATGCTATTTTTTCTTGCCGCATGATAGTTCCCGATGTATCTTCCTGTAAATCTATAGAAATCAAAAGTCCCTCTCCTCTAACGCCTTTTATATTAGGATGACTTTTCAATCCCTCTATCAACGAACTCTTAAGATATTTCCCTTGTTTGTTGACATTCACTGAAATGTTTAGATTCTTATACTCTTCTAAAGTTCCAATAGTAGAAGCGCATCCCAACAAATTTCCCGCTTGTGTTGTTCCGTGAGCAATAATTGCATTACTCTTTTTGTACCGTTCTACAATAAAATCCTGAATTCCCACGGCACCAAATGGAACATAACCCGAATTAATCCCTTTTGACATACACACAATATCCGGCACAAAACAATAGTTTTCAAAATAAAATCTTTTTCCTGTCCTATAAAAACCTGTAGCCACTTCATCTATTGTTATTAATATTTCATTCTCCTTACATAGTCTATATAAACGTTCAATAAATTTTATATCGACTCTCTCCATCCCTGCTGAAGCTAGTATTGGTTCAACAACAATTCCAGCTATACTATCTGCATTCATTGTAATATATTCTTCTAAAGTTTTTTCATGTAATTTGCCTTCTTCTACATTCATAGACGAATCAGGCACTTGAAAACTAATTGTATCTAAGAGATAAGGCGCATAATTTCTGGTTTGCTCTTTTGTAATACCACTAACACTCATTCCACCATAACATGTTCCATGATATGATTTAGTAAAGCTAATTATCTTTTCTTTTTCCTTTTTCCCTGTTAATTTCCAATATTCTCTCATGATTTTAATTGACAATTCCACACTCTCAGAACCCGAACAAGTAAACTGTATTTTATTCATACAACTTGGTAAGTATTCTACAATCATATTAGCAGCCATAATTGCTGTTGAATTTGAATGTTCAAATATAGAGCAATATGCCATAAGTTTCATTTGCTTTTCAATATAGCTATTTATCGTCTCATTTCCATATCCTAAAGAAACATTCCATAATCCGCTACAAGCATCTAAATATTTTCTATTGTCATTATCATAAACGAAGGTACCCTCCCCTCTCTTCAAAATAATTTGATTAAAGTAATTTTTTGTCAGATTAGAATATGGATGCCATATGGGATAATCAATCTGGTTATCATCATCTAATATATTTCTAAGATTTAACGTATTCATTTTTCTTATATAATGTTCCAATTACTATATAATTAAAACATCTTTTCCTTTCTCTTGACCATGTATTACTAAAAATACATTCAAGTATGATTATTCTCATAACAAATATGTTTTTTAAAGTCCTATTCAATTACCGAGAAATGCTTTTTGCATTTATAAATTTCTACCCCTCTAGCGTCCACATATATTCCCAAATCCGTTCTTTATAGCTTTCACAATCAGGTTCTTTCCCTTTAATACAATCATAATTTCGAGCGCATGCCCTACATCCCCCACCACAAAAATACTTTAATTGACATTCTATACATTCTGGTAAGTTATCCACACATAATTCATAAGCAATTTTTTTACCTTCTTCAATTATCTGAATAATATTATTATCAGCAATGTTTCCAAGGCATTCCGTTTCTTCATTTAATGAAGTACATGGATAAACTTTTCCGTCATAATTGATACTTAATGTAGCATCCCCTGCACCGCATCCTGTAACCTTATACCCCTTCATTACTGTATCTAGTTGATCTCCTGCAAAAGAAACTGTTAAAAATTTTGTTTTATCTTTCTCCTCTAAAAATACTTCTTTACTTTCTCGAATGGAATATATTTTTTGATTACATATCTGTATCTTCTTCTTGAATGCTTCGATACTTTTCTCATACACTTCTTGATCTGGTGATAAATCAACCAAATTTATTTTTCCTCTTCCAACAGGTAAAAGTTTCGTTATATGAATATGATTAATTTTATTTTCAAATAAAAATTCTGGCATATTGGGCAAATCCATTATATTATATCTGCTTGCTGTGAAAGATACATATAAATCCTTTACTCCCAGTTCTTTTGCATACTGAATGTTACGAAGAGTTCTTTCAAGTGAATCTTTTCCTCTTGTTGTTGCATTGACACATTCTGTTGAGCCATCAATAGAAACCTGTAACAAATCGATTAATGGAATTATATCAGGATAGTATTCTCTTCCACATGTACCATTTGTGATAATATTTACAATGAACCCCAAACTCTTTAATCCGATAACTAGTTTCTTAAGATTCTTATATAAAAAAGGTTCTCCTCCGCTGATAATTACCTTTTTTCGTCCTTCTTGAGGAAGTTTTTCTAAAAATTCTAAAACGTTCATATAATCTATGTTGTAAGTATTATCCTTTTTTGCATCTGAATAGCAAAAAGGGCATGAAAGATTACATATATTTGTAACATGAACCCAAATCGTATTAGGATACTCAATTGCATTGATTTCTGTCTCCATAATAGCATTTTCTTCTATTAAGATTTTATTTTCTACTAACTCCTGTATAAAAGAACTCATAGTGTTATGTAGAACCTTTTCACCAATTCCTAATTCTGCTCCTGTTTGGGACAATGCATTTTGAATACTTTTTAATGCTTTTATTTTATTAATAAAATCATATCCACTTCTATTTGTTCGAAACCAACTAGTACTCTCAAAATCAACAAATAAATACTTTGAATCTCTACTAAAAATTTTGTAATTTTCATTATAAATGTATTTTGTACTGTAATCTACCATACCAGTTCTTCTCCTTTTTTAACTTCTCCATTCGGATATATAATGCATTCTATTTCATCCATTGGAAACCATATTTTTATTTCTGAACGTTCGCTTGGCTTTAATAAAATCCCTTTAGAATCATTAGTATATTTCTTAATTTCTCCCGCAAAACTTAAACTGCTTTTCGCTCGAATAACCACTCTCTTATCAGCTAACATATGTCCATCCTCCCATCTGTTTCTCTATAGCATCATAATGTCCTACATATTTGCTACAAAAGTAAAATACTTCTCTTTGATCATCTACTGTAAAATTCTTCGTTTCTACAATAGGATCTAATAAAGTATACTTTTCATATGAGTTCGTCAAAATATTCATACCCAATTCTTTACTTTTAATATATTGAAATGTTCCTGGAAATGGAGTATTGTAAGATACTGCTATTTCTGCTTTATATTTTTCAAAAAGTTGTTTTATTAAATATGCTGTTTGCCACATGGTCTCTTTTGTATCACAATAATGTCCCAGCATAAACGATAGACATGGAATTATATTATTTTTATATGTAGCATCAATTATTTCTATCGCTCTATCAAGATTAATTCCTTTCCGCAGTTTATCTAACACTTCTTGACTACCGCTTTCAATTCCATATTGAACTGCAATACATCCTGACTTATGCATGCGTTCAAGCAACAATTCATTCATCACATCAATTCTAGATTCACACTGCCAATTAATTTTAAAATCAAATCTCTCTATTAAATCCATAAAATTATTTAGCCTTTCAGGTATTGCCGTAAAAGTATCATCAACAATATATATTTTAAATAATTTTTCACTCCAAATATTCTTTATTAAAAGCATTTCCAAATAGATAGAATACTCACTCCGAACACGGTATGATGCCCCTGATAAAGTAGTTGCAGAACAATAAATACATCTTCCCGGACATCCTCTACTTGTAGAAATATTTATATACCCTCCATAACGTGCTGCATCTGCCAATTCTCTTTTGATAATGGGCAATAAATCCAAATCACTAATAAAATGTTTATACTTATTTTTTATCGATCTACCACCCCTTTTAAAAACAAGTCCTCTAATATCTTCATATTTTATCAATCGTTCTCCAGTTCGTATTGCTTCTGCAAGTTCTAATATGATTGATTCACCCTCTCGCATTATCACAAAATCTACCGTATCTTTCTCAATACATTCCATCGGTTGTAAAGTAGGATGCGGTCCTCCAAGTGCAATCTTAATGCCTTTAATATTTGATTTTAATTGTTGTGTAAGCTTTATCGCTTGATTGAAATTTTCTGTATAAACAGATATACCAATAAAAAGTGGATCGATTCCTTGAATTTTCTCTATCAATTCTCTTACTTTCATTCTCTCATAACACATATCTATAACTATTGGCTCATATCCATTTAATTCTAGATATGTTCCCAATGCCATAATCCCCAAAGATGGATTATAGCCGCCTTCTTCATTTATGAAATCTTTTTGTATATAATTCATAATAGGTAAATGTAATAATATTATTTTATTATTCATACTGCAACCAACCATCCAAATCATCATCTTCGCACAGAAGCACCAAATCATTTTCCATATAACTTGTAATCGCTTCGCATACGATTTCTTCTATTTGCGCTAACGTATTTTCTTCACTATGTTTTACATGTATTTCTCTAATAATGTCAGCAACTGTCTTGCGACCATCAATACACTTCCATACAATACTTGAGGTATCATTTAATATAAAATGCCCTCTTGCTGAATCAACAATAACATAGCCATCTGTTATCTTCCAACAGATTGTTTTTAATGTTGGTATTTTATTTATTTCCATATCTTTTTCATCTGATGTTTATGAGAAAACATCATTTCCCCTTTCTTTTAAAGCTTTATATATTATAAAATTCCTATAAAATACTAGACACAATTTTAGTCTACTATCCCCCCTTGCTTTCCGAATCCAAATCTTCAAATATTAAGTAATAATGCCAATATTACCTTCTTCTCTTTCGATATAAAATTCATTTATCACTATTTCAAGAAGAAGCACCTATCACATTAAATACTTAATCCCACACTTCTTTATAGTTTCAAAAAATAAGTCATATTTTGGTATATCTAATCGTACTTTTAACTTGACAAATTTTGAATTCCCAATATTATAAAATATTTAAAAAAATCATTTACACATGTATGTAAAACTATACTAGGAATTAAATTTTTCCTCTTTTCATAGATAAATGCAGAACACCACCCCAAAACAAAGATCGATATATAATTAATTATAATCTGTACTGTTACCCCTTCATTTATTAACTTAATTAATAAATTAAAATGTGAAAATGTGAAAATCAGTGATGATACCATTTGTGCATATGTAGTGCAACACACCTTCTTTAGAAGATTATATATATACCCTCTGAAAAATAATTCTTCTGCCACTGCTGCTACCCAAAATGATTGAACCATCATATGTAACGGCATCCATTTTGAAATAATGCTACTTTCTATGTAATAAATAGAAATTTGTGCACAAGAATAATAAAAATATATAATACAAATCAAAAGGCTTATTTTCCGTGTTTCTTTATCAAAAGAAAACATTTTTCTAATGTTTAATTTTTTTTGTTTTCTCAACCATATTAACGGTATTACATAGACAAACAAAATGGCGTATGTTGGTAATATAATAATTTCATTTTTTAGAACTAAACCATTATTCCATTGTCCACTTCCTATCATAAAGTAAATAAAATAAGCAATTCCTGTAGAAACTAAAATCAAAAAATATGTTTTTTTATCTCCCTCTCTACACTCGTTATTATCATCAGGAAACCCCGAAACAATATACACCATACAAATAGATGCAATAATTGGTAAGATGCCAAAACAGTCTGAGTATATAACTGCAATTATCGTTATAATAATACAAGCTATCCAATCTTTCCGATTAACCTTTTTCATCATAAGCATACACTATTCCTCATTAAGGATGCCTTAATTTGGCATTAGGGCATCCTTTTTCTATTCTTTTGTTTTACGTCAAAGCAAGTCCAACTGTAGCTCCAACACCAACTCCTGCTGCTATAGCACCTACACCTAATCCATAACTGCAACCACCAGAACTATCTACCGAACTGCATGTGTAACCTTTAGAGCATGTGTTTCCACTACATGCCATTTCTCCACCTTTTAATGATGAAACGCTTTCTGGTGGCTCAAAAATTTTGGGTTTATTTAACATAATTAACTCCTTTCTCCACTCTCTTAGTGTTTATGTTATCACTACTCCAACGCCCGCTCCTGCTAAAGTCCCTACTACTATACCACCGACAGCAAAGCCAACACTGCAACCACCTCCAGAACTATCTACGGAACTACATGAATACCCCTTAGAGCACGTGTTTCCACTACATGCCATTTCTCCACCTTTTAGTGAAGATACCGAATCCGGTGTCACAAAAATTCTAGGTTTTCCTAGCATGACTTTTCCTCCTTCCTTTTATATTTTATATAGCAGCCTTGTTCACCAAGGTTACCATCTGACATAACGTATTTATTGATGCAAAAACTTGTCTATAATCCCACTGTGACTTTTTATTAATCTCATAGTCTTTTCTTTTCCAACCTCAACATATTCATCACATGATACTCTTAAATCACAAATTATTCTGTTTGTTAAATTTTCATATTCTATTTTCACTACCTTTATTACAACTGCCTCGTATAAAGTATTAATTTCATCGTCACGCAAAAAGAATTGTTCATTTATATCAATATCATTTGCTTTATAGTTCTCTATTTCAAAGCTAAAAAAAATATCTTTTTCTTTTTTAAAGATACCCTTGATCTCTAAAACCTCTCCCTTATTAATTTGTAAAATGATAATTACAATGAAAATAAATAATACCGTCGCAAGTAATGATGCAATATATGTCTTATGAATTGCCTTTAACTTATTCACTTTTCCCCTCCACTTCTTCTATGTGTTCTTGTAAATCAATAACATGATCCGCAAATTTTTTTATTGACATATCATGAGAAATATAAATTATTATTTTGTCTTGTAAATATCCTTGTATGCCGTGTATAATATTACAACTAGTATGATAGTCTAAATGACTTGTTATTTCATCAAATATGTATACATCTGCCTTTTTTATCAAACCTCTTGCTATTGATATCCTTTGTTTCTGTCCTTCTGAAAGCTGTCTACCCTTTTCACCTAACATAGTTTCATATCCTTCTTTCATTGAACCTACAAATTCATCTAAATAACATATTCTTATAATATCTTTAAATCTACTTTCTTCCTCGCCCACTATATCTAACATTATATTTTCTTTTATCGTTCCATTTAAAATAACACTCTCCTGCATAACAATTGCAATCTTCTCTCTCAAGCTAAATACTGGAATATCTTTTATATCTATCTGATTAATTAGTATTTTTCCTTTTTGTATGTTATAAAACAGAAGTAGTAAATAAGCTATTGTAGTTTTTCCTCGTCCACTCGTTCCCATAATTGCATAACTTTGACCTCTCTGAAATTCTAAATCTATATTGTTTAAAATTTTCTTTTCTAAATATCGAAAGCTCACATTATCAAAACAAATATTACTAATTGATAAATTTCTATAGTTTTCCTTAAAATTCTTGTCCTGCTTCTCCTGTTCTATATCCATTATTTCTTTAACACGCTCCATAGATACATATGCATTCTGTAACTCTATATTAAACTCCATAAGCGCATTAGCACTTTGAACAAACATTTCACTAATAGAATCAATCAAAAAAAGTGTTCCTACAGTCATTCTTCCACATATAATTTCATGTATTCCCAACCCCAGAATTAAAAGCGAGGATAGAAAAGATGTAGCCGATATAGTTGTATTATATAAAAACTTAATTTTAAAATTATTAAAGCTTATTTTTTTTATACAGAATATGATCTTTCTATATTTCTCATTATTATATGAAGATTTATTATATGCCTTGTAAAATTTATGATTATTAAATATATGTGTTAACAAGTCAAGTTGTTCAGAATTTTTTTCTTTAAGTTCTCTATTCGTTGTTTTAAGCTTTGGATTAAATCTTTTTGATATAACCAGTTGTACAATACACATTATTACTGTTATCATTGCAAATCCTTGATTTATCTTAATCATCAAAAACAAATACATAATGGCATTTCCTAAATTCGCAAAAAATACAATTATAGATGAAGACAAAAAATTTGATATAGTGTCAACATCATTTATTGTACGATTAGTAAGATCTCCACAATCATATTTGCCAAAAGCTTCTACCGGTATTTTTTGAATATGATTCAAGACTTTACTTTTTATATTAATGGATATACTCTGAGTCAACTCCAAAACTAATGTGCCATTGCTATAATTAATCAATGAAGTTATTAAAAAAGATAGAAGTAAAATCAATGCTAGTTCATCTAATATATGATATTTATTTTTCAATAAAACTTCATCCAAGACAATTTTTAAAACAAATGAATATAATATTCCTGCTATAGACCCCAGCGTTACTAAATATATTATCAAAATATATTTTTTTAGATTATTAGAAACATAAGCCAAATAAGTATCTCTATTCATGTAATTCCTTTCTTTATTGTCATCGTATCTACTATTAACATAGTACTATTTTTATTCGTCTTTATTTATTTCATGTAATTATTACGAGTTCTTTTGTTATTTTTTCTAACTGCCACAGGTAAATAAGTATTCTCCCGCTGGAAAAACACATGATTCCGCTAATTTGTAAACTAACATTCTGGAACGTAAACTATCCTTGTTTAGTTTGACTACAATTCATAAGAAACAGAACTAATATTATTCCTAGTATCACCTGAGAAATACAAATCGGCTTTAACTAGTACATCATAAATTAAATAACTAGTCAAATACATATATGAGTGTTATAATCAAATTATCAAATATAGGAAGGAATGTTGATTATGGCACACGCAAATATATTAGATATTGAACAGGAAGATTATGAATATCTCCAATCTCTGTGTAGATGCAGAACAATACAGGCTCAGATTGTTGACCGTGCAAAAATATTGATATACAAAGCACAAGGTGAGTCAAACGCCGCAATAGCACAGCGCATAGACGTTAACGTGAATACCGTTAAGTTATGCCTTAAAAAGTTTAAAGAAGGCGGTGTTGATCTTGCTTTATATGATAGACCACGTCCTGGTCATCCGATTGAAATTACAGATGACGCTGTGGCATGGATCGTGGATTTGGCCTGCCAACGTCCAGCGGATCTTGGCTATTCCCAGGAACTTTGGACTCTGAAAAGCCTGCATCAGCATATTCAGAAAAATGCACAAGAGGTGGGCTTTCCCCGGCTTGCCACGATCACAAAACCTATGGTTCAAAAGATATTGCGCAGGTCGGAAATCAAACCTTTCAAAATCAAGTGTTACTGTGAAAAACGTGACCCTGAATTTGAACAGAAAATGCATGATGTGCTTTTGG
>NZ_SRYA01000092.1 GCF_004793545.1 Petralouisia muris
GGAAAGCTGGCGGCTGTAAACAATTAACAAGAATATTGGAAACCGGTGCGGGGGCGGTCTGCTCCCGCACCTGCTATTTAGGAGGATTTTTTATGGTGAATGCCATTGTTTCGATACCCGGCTATGTCCATCTGTACCGCTCCCTTTTGCGGTTCTATGATATGCCGAAAAATGAGGTCCGGGAAATGCTCTATCTTCTGAATACGGCGAACCTGGACTGCTACGAGTATTACCACCCGGAGCGTGATGTGATCCAGAGCGGGCCGGTGGCTTTTAGCGGCTGGCTGGAACATATGGACTGCCGCCCTTACCGGACGGAGGTACAGCTTTATAAATCCCTGCTGTTCTTAAAGCGCAGCATTGACCGGGATTTGATCGTGACCTCACAGCGGGAGGCGCTGCAGACGCTCCGCTGTATCATTTCCAACCTGGAATACCGCTTCTATAAGGCGTATGGCATGGAGATTGAGGACAAGCGGACCGTGTACGGGGAATGTACCTACCACATGGTACCCAGGGAGGACGAACCCAGCGTGTGCCTGATGCACGACTGGATTTATCTGCCGAGCGCCTGAAATGCAGCGGATAAGGGATATAATGCGTATTTTGTTCTGCTTCAAGTAAAACTGTCCCGGATTCCATACAGTATTCGGGACAAACCATTTTTCAAAGGAGGGATGCCATATCACACAACAGGAAGTCAATGCCGTATTTGACGAGCAGGTGCGGCTCTGCGCTGACATTCTGCAAAAGAAAACCAAAGAATACACTGGGGACGATACGGACCGGCTGGGAGCTTTTAAGGCGGCGGCAGCTTTGCAGCACACCACGCCGGAGCGTGCCCTTGCCGGGATGCTGGCGAAGCATATCGTCTCCCTGTATGACATGTGCTTTGACGGTGATACGGATTACGGTATAGGCACATGGAATGAAAAGATCACTGACAGCCTCAACTATCTGTTCTTATTGAAGGCTATTGTAAAGGAGGGACATACCAATCAACAGGATTGAAGTAAAAATATTGAACTGCCAGGCGGTACAGGAGGCCGAGAAGAACATGGTCTTTGCCGCCCGGCTCACCCAGAGGGGCCACCGGATCGCCACAATGGACGACCTGATGGCCCTTTATGAAAAATCGTTCAGCGGGGACACCGTGGCGGTAATCGGGAGCCTCCCGCACCCGACGGTACAGAAATTTGCGGTCATTACCGTTGCCGTTGTAGGAGCAAGCCGGCGCTTTCTGGCACAGATCACCAGACACCAGAACGAGGTAAAGTATATGAGCGCGTCCTTACAGTACAGTAATTATGCAGGGCAGGCAGATTTTGCCGTACCCTATGAGATTCTGGCCGCCTCGGCTGCGGTCCGGGAATTGTACTTAAAAAGCTGTCGCAAAGGTATGGATTGCTATGAGCGGTTATGTAATGCCGGCGTGGGCCATGACGCGGCAGGATATGCCACACCCCAGGGGCTTCGGAATGTGCTGATTATCAGCGCCACACCCTATCAATGGAAACATATCATCGGCCAGCGGGTATGCCGGCGCAATACGGACGAGACCCGGATCGTGCTCCTGAAAATCTGGCAGGAGCTTTATATATTGAGCCCGGCGCTGTTTGCTCCCGGTCTTACAGGGCCGTTCTGCCAGCGGGACAAATGCCTGGAGGGGAAGATGACATGCGGCAGAAAAATAGGTACGGACATGACGCCGGAGAATCTTCTGAAAACGGACTATCCGGCGCTTTGGGAAGGGGGCAGCGAATGAAGATCAAACTGATCGACTTTGGCGTGCCGGAGGACCGCCGCCCATTCCGTCCGCATGGGAACGATGCCGGCGCGGATGTCTACATGCCCTATGACTGTACCTTGCAGCCGGGTGAGATTGCAAAGGTTCCCCTTGGGTTTGGGATTGAAGTGCCGGACGGCTATGCGGGCTATGTGTTTCCGCGCACCAGCATGGCGGTAAAAGGGCTGGTCTGCGAGCTGCCACCTGTGGATTCCGGCTATCGTGGGGAAATTCATGCCATTATCAGTAATGTAAGTAACAAACCGCAGGAACTTTCCAAAGGCTCCCGCGTGGGCCAGCTTGTAATTACACCGGTTGTGATCGCAGATTTTGTTTCAGAGCTTGGCGAGCAGCGCGGCACAGGCGGATTTGGAAGTACAGGAAAATAAAAAAGTGACTTTTAGAGAGTAATTAGGGAATTATCGCCGGTAGTGGGATTGGGCATATCGGGAGGATTGCAGGGTACAATAAAAGAAAGGCAGAAAAAGGCGGTACACTGTCATAGCGTACCGCCCTGCTGCTTAAAACTGCTTTAATATGTCGTGATGCCCTACGTCCACCAGGATGATCATTTTGTCGCCTTCGTAATACCAGATAATGCGGATGTCCATGTTGACGCTGCACTCAAAAAGGTTCGTGGTTCCCTGGATGCGTTTGGTGCGCAGCGACGGGTGGGAAGGATTTTCGGCCAGAAGTTCCAGCTTGTTTTTAAGCTGCTTCTTTTCCTGTGCGGTCAGGCCCTTAAAATGCTTTTGGAAACGGGGCGTAAAGGTAAACTCATACGCCATCATTCCGCCTCCAATTTGTCAAACAGGGCGTCCACGCTGTCAAAGACAGGCTGCTCCCCGGATGCGATTTTTGCTTTTACATCCCCGATTTCTTCTTTAAGCTCGCTTAAATATTTTTTGGGGTAGACAACCACCGGCATAATGCAGATGGAGCCGTCCTTCTCGAAGATGTCCAGTTTATCACCTTCGGACAGACCGAGTTTAACGATGATTTCCTTTGGAATTGTGACCTGGGCTTTTTGACGCAATTCGGCCAGCATACGATCATCTCCTTTGCTTTGAGTTTGAAAGTAGGAAATTCTCACTTTCTTACTTATAGTATATCCACTTTGAGGGATTTATGCAAGGGGTACGAAAAAAATTTACAAATAAAGCGGCCAGCACCGTGACCGCTTACTTTCTGCTATTGAGTTCTTTCATAATACCGAGGATATACTGCATGGATTTGGAGTCGAGCTGTTTCGCCTCTGTGATAAATTCCCGCAAGGCTTCGGGGCAGGTGTTACCCTCATCAAAGAATTCCTGCGGTGTTACGCCTAAATATTCGCAGATATAGAAGAAGGACTGCATGGCGGGAAGTGACTTTTTGTTTTCAATGTTGTTGATGTAGTTGTTTGCCTGTCCTAACGATAAGGACATATCGCGCGCAGATACACCTTTCTGTGTCCGCAGCTTTGCCAGCCGTTCCGGGACAAAATCTTCATACATCGCCTTCACCTCCTATTCTGTAATAGATTGTACCTCACACCCTCGCATTATTCGCAAAGGGAAAAAGGGTGTTTTCGTTGACTTGCTAAATTAAATCTATTACAATGTGGAAAGTGAAGAATAACGCCTATCGGATGGAGGAATAGAAATGGAAGGAAAGACTTGTTGTGTCACCGGGCACAGAGATTTACCACAGAAAGAGATTAACCATGTAAAGGCAGCCCTGCGGCGTGAAATTGATTCAGCGGTTGCGGACGGGTTTACCCGCTTTATGAGCGGTTTTGCTGACGGCGTGGACCAGTATTTTGCCGAGATTGTGCTGGAAAAGAAAAAGACAAATCCGGCGCTGGAGCTGATTGCTGTCATTCCCTATCAAAAGCGCCTGGACAGCCTGATGGCAAAGGGCCGGACTTATGAAATGCTGGAGGCCTGCGCGGATGTTGTTGTTATGCAGGAGAAATGCCACCCCAGCGTCTATTCCCACCGGAACCGCTACATGGTCGAACACTCAGACCGGGTGATCGCTGTGTATGACGGGAGGGAAAAAGGAGGCACGGTTAGGGCCATCCGGTTTGCGCATCAATTTCGGAAAGAACTGCGGGAAATACCCGTAGGGCTGATCTTGGACAAAAACAGGACAAATCTTGGACAAAACCGGATATAAAAAAGTAGAGATACAGGCTGCTCTATGGTATAATAAATGTTCAACCGAGAAGGTCAGTGACAAATTCAGTTGGACTTACAGATAATGATAGATCACCTTTTGTGGAAATGGGAAACCACAGTTTGAAAGGAGTATTTGCATGAAACATGTATGTACGCTTATATCGGTGGCCGACATTAACGCCTCAAGAAAATTTTATGAGGATTTGTTCGGATTAGAGGTGTTCCAGGATTATGGCAGAAATATTGCTTTTACCTGCGGCCTGGCATTGCAGCAGGATTTTGACTGGCTTGTAGATCTGCCAAAAGAAAAGGTATTAAAGAAATCCAACAATGCGGAAATCGTCTTTGAGGAACAGGACTTTGACGGTTTTTTGAACAAGTTGAAAGAATACCCGGATATTGAATATCTGGGAGAAGTGATCGAGCATAGCTGGGGTCAACGGGTGATCCGGTTTTACGATTTGGACGGGCATATCATAGAGGTCGGCGAGGATATGAAAATGGTGATAAAGCGTTTTCTTGCTTCCGGCATGACAATGGAAGAAGTCTCTGTGAAAATGGACGCTTCTATTGAGGATTTGACAAAACTTCTAAACAGATAATACCTGATGGACGAATAAACAAATCGGGAATTTAGTGAGGTAAATATGATGGCAGAAAAGAAAGTTATTACAGAAACGGATAGATTGATTTTAAGAAGATATTGTAAAGAGGATTTACAAGATTTGTATGAATATTTATCTGATGAAGAAGTGGTAAAACATGAACCATATAAACCAATGAATATTAGTGAGGTGGAAGGAAATCTTGATTGGAGAATTTCAACCGAGGAAATGATTGCAGTTGAATTAAAATCTAATGGTAAAATGATTGGAAATGTGTATCTCGGAAAAAGAGAATTTGAATCTCTTGAAATTGGGTATGTATTTAATAAACAATATTGGGGACAAGGATATGCTAAGGAAAGTTGTACGGCTTTAATAAAGAAGGCATTTTCTGAAGGGATACATAGAATTTTTGCTGAATGTGACCCATGTAATTTGAATTCATGGAAACTACTTGAAAGATTAGGTTTTGAAAGAGAAGCACATTATAAACAAAATGTTTATTTTTGGAAAGATGATAATAACAATCCAATTTGGAAAGACACTTTTGTTTATGCTATATTAAACAAGTAAATGACTGCATAATCGGTGTTTATAGGGGAGAACAAAACATTATCACAGAGCCAGACGCATAGACGCAGAGCCGATGAATAGGTGCGCAATCACAGTTTGGCATACTGAAAAATCACAGTTTAGGAGGAAATTTATTATGATGAGAAATCCAGAAGAAACTATCGGAAAAATTATTGATAAGGCAAGTACAAGTTTTATCGCCTATGTAGATGATAACGGTTATCCAATTACAAAGGCAATGCTAAAACCTAGAGAAAGAAACGGAATTAAGACAATTTGGTTTTCGACGAATACGTCTTCAAATAAAGTAAAGTATTTCAAGAAGAACAGCAAAGCAAGCGTTTATTTTATTGATAAACGCTTCTTCCGCGGTATTAGTCTGATTGGAACAATGGAAGTGCTGGAAACCGCAGAGGCAAAAGAGCGAATTTGGCAAGATGGCGATACTGCGTATTATAAAGAAGGAGTGACTGACCCTGACTATTGCGTATTAAAATTTACAGCGACTAAGGGAAGATATTATTGTAATTTCAAATCAGAGGATTTTGAGGTATAAATATTCCAGAGCTGATACGGAGAATTATGTATTTTGTTGAAGATTCAAAATAATGGTAAAAATCTTGAAATAAAGTTGATTTGAAGGAGGTGGTGACATGGGAAATTAGCCGTATTGGATATATCTGAATCCGGCAGACAAATTGGAGAAAAATTGTTTGCTTTGCTTGATACAGAGCAGCAGAAAGATTTATTGCAGTATATTCTTAATAGAGAAAATCTGAGTGATTTTCCCGATATTTTCCTATGTACTGTTTCTAAATGTCACGGTTTCCAGAATGGTTCAGTTCAACCATTATTGGAAATCCGGGAAGGTGATCTGTATTTTTGCCTGGAAGAAAGAACGGTGTGTGTCGGCAGTCAGGAGATAGAATTAACAGCTAAAGAATTCGATGCACTCCACTTACTGATTGTCAACAAGAAACGGGTATTGACCTTTGAGACCATAGCTTACCATGTTTGGGGCGAAGAATATATTGACGTTACTCCAAAAACAATCCATAATCTGTTGAGCCGCCTTCGCCAGAAACTTCAAATTGCACCTGAAGCACCTGAATATGTTATCAGTGTGCGAGGCGTCGGTTATAAATTTGATGCTGGAATATGACAGATAAATTTATGGCATTTTTAGGACATTACCGGGAAAGGCTGGCGATAAAAAGCGAATATGCCCCTGTATAATATCCCCCATGTAACAGGTTGGGGGATATATCAAAGTATAGTGACAAATCCATTTATACTCCCCCAGATATGGGGGCAGACATGCACATTAGAAAAGTCCTATATTTTCACAGGAAACGACAAAAAAATAGCCAAATATATTTTAGTGCCGCAGTTCAAAAAGCTGCGGCACTTTTTGTATCGACATATTTTTATTTTTTCTCCCAGCAATCAGCAAAATGTTCCATTAAGCGCGCGCCTGTAACAAAACGGGTACGCGCTCTTTTCTTATCTACAAAACAGACAAACTTTCCTGCTGCCTCTGTTGCAGGTGATAGTCCGGGGTGTCGCTCCCCACCCTCTGATTTCGATTTTGCCTATCAACTAAAAAAATCGAAATCGGAGGAATTACACATGAAAGAAATCAATCTGCGGGACTATTACCCGTTCTATACGAAAGATAATATTGTTGAAGTGCCGGACGAGGTGGCCGACCTGCTCCGGGAATATAAATTAAGCGAGGCAGCCCATTTCCTGCGTACATACCGGCATAAGGCATATTTTTCTCTGGACTATGATAAGAATGTTGAACGTGATGCCCTTGTGGTCGTGCTTGCGCCGGAAGATATTCTGATCCATGAGGAAGAACATGGGCGGCTGTACCGGGCCATTACCCTGTTGCCTGAAAAGCAGCGGAACCGGATATGCTCGCACTATCTGTTGGGAATGAGCCTTTCCGAAATTGCCAAAAGCGAACACTCGGCGGTAAGCTCCGTGCATGAAGGAATCCAGCGCGGACTCCGACGCCTGAAAAAAATTCTGGAAGAAATTTAATCCTGCCCCCGAAAATAACCCTCAAAAATGAAATGAATAATAGAGGGACATATTTATCCGGCAGGACAAGCCTGGCGGGTGTGGCCGTACAGCACATGCTCCGGCCCGCCCCAACTGAAAAACTGTCATAACTGCCACGCCCCTCGCTTGCTCCTTGACAACCGAATACACGCTGTTACAGGTACTTCATTCTGTGTTCCGAGCGGCAGATGGGGCGGCGCGGTGACAGGCAGCCTAAGGAGGTGATGAATCCAGGCTGTCCGAGCGGTAAACGCTACCCACGAAACCGGCTGTGGCAGGCCGGGCGCGACAACGACGCAGATCACAATGGTACTTCTTCACGGCTCCCTAAAGACTTGGGGAGAGTTCCTGCGGCGTTTGCTTGCTCTGGCAAAGCGGCGGCGTATGCGGGGCTATGATGCGGTGACGCTATCCGCAGCCTGTAACAGCCCCGCCCTGGAAAGCCAGGGCTTGCCGGGGGAGCGTGGCAAATACGGCAGCTGATCGAAATCAGATACAATGGGCCGGGTCTGTGACTGTAAGAGCGCAGGCCCGACTTATTCATGTGGTTTCGATAGCCAGAAATTTTCAGGAAGGAGTTGGTATTATGGAGAATACGGTTGTTACCGGCAGAACCGACGCACTGGTGGACATCCGGGAGGTTGCCGTTGATAAGGAGCTTTCCCGTGAGGAACGGATTGCCGAATTTGTTCAGCAGATCAAAGACCCTTACCGCTTCAAATGCGGGCGGTTCACCGTACAGGCCAGCTTTGCCGCAGGCGGCGCTACCCTGGAGGAATGTATCAAGGGAATCTTACGGTGAACCGGATTATTTTAGGAAAAGGGCTGACTTTCCCGCAGGGGCGTGGTACAATAAGAACTGGAAAAGGAATTGAATACGGCACAGCCACACTTCTTGGATTGCGGGGATTTTTCTGCGCAATGAAAGGAGTGTTTTTTTATGCAGGTTTACAAAGCCATTAAGTACATCCGTCTTTCTTATACCGATGATAAGACGGTGGAAAGCGACAGCGTCGCCAACCAGCGGCGGCTGATTGATGATTATATTGCCCGGCACCCGGAGATTGAAGTCGTGGCAGAAAAGATTGACGACGGTTACAGCGGGGTCCTCTTTGACCGCCCGGCATTTCAGGAAATGATGCGGATGATCGAGCAGGGCGAGGCCAACTGTGTGATCGTCAAAGACCTCTCCCGCCTGGGTCGTGAATACATAGAGACCGGCCGCTATATGCGCCGGGTATTTCCGGCCTACGGCGTCCGCTTTATCGCCATCAATGATAACGTGGACACGGAGAATGACGCTGCCGATGACCTTACCGTATCGGTAAAAAACATTATGAACGAGGCATACAGCCGGGACATTTCCGTCAAGACCCGGAGCGCCTTGGAAGTGAAGCGGCGCAGCGGGGATTTTGTAGGAGCCTTTACCATCTACGGCTATATCAAAGCTGGCGACAAACACAAGAGCCTGGAGGTTGACGGGTACGCTGCCAATGTAGTGCGGGATATTTTCAGAAAGCGGCTGGAGGGGTTCAGCGCTTCCCATATTGCGGACGAACTGAACCGCATGGGCATTCTCTCACCGCTGGCTTATAAGCGCAACCATGGGATGCCCCACGCCAAAGGCGGCTATACGGACCGTAAAGATTGTAAATGGTCTGCCACAACGATCATCCGCATTTTGCAGGATGAAACCTATACCGGAACGCTGGTACAGGGAAAACAGACCACGCCCCACTTCAAGCTGAAAGAACGTGAGGACAGACCTTCCTCTGAATGGGTCCGTGTGGAGGGTACCCATGAGGCGATCATCCAGAAACATGATTTTGACCTGGTGCAGCGCCTCCGCAGGATTGATACCCGGACATCTCCAAAATCGGATAAAGTCTACCTGTTCTCCGGCATTTTGATCTGCGGCTGCTGCGGCTGCCGTATGACGCGCAAGACCAACCGCTATAAGGATAAGGAATACCACTATTATTATTGTCCTACCGGCAAAAAGAACGGGTGTAAATCTTCCGTCATGGTGAAAGAGTCCGACCTGATCGAGTGCGTGCAGGGCAGCCTGAAAGGGCATATTGAAAATGTGGCTTCCCTGGATGCGCTGCTGTCCAGTATCAGCCAGGAGCGGATCAACCGGGAACTGGCCCAGGAATACGCCGGGCAGATCAAAGCAAATGAGAAACGTATGGCGCAGGTTGAGGGTTTCAAGGCAAAACTCTATGAAAACCTGGTGAGCGGGATTCTCACCAAAGAAGAATTCCTCTCCTATAAGCGGAAATACAATGCAGATATTGAACTGCTGCAGAAAGCGGTTGCCGAGTGGAACGAAAAGCTGACGGACGTACTGGAGAACCGCAGCGAGCGGAACCGCTGGATCAACCACTTTATGCAATTCTCCACGATGGAGGAAATTGACCGGAGGGCGGTCATGCAGCTTATCCGCAGCATACGGGTAATGGGGAAAGACGAGCTGCACATTGAATTTAATTACCAGGATGAATACCAGAAGGCGGTCTCCCTGGCGGAACAGATTGCCGTACAGGGCAAAGAAAGGAAGGTGGGCTAAATGGCAAGAAAGAGCAGGAAACAGACGGCGGCTCCCATGCCGGCCCCGTCTTTATATGTGTATGTGGCGCTCTATATCCGTCTTTCTGTGGAGGATAATAAAAAGCGGGGCTGCTCCGTAGAAAACCAAAAGCTGGTGCTGAATGATTTCCTTGCGGACAAACCGGATTTCGTTGTCTATGATACCTATATCGACAATGGGGCGACGGGTACAAACTTCCACCGCCCCGGTTTCCAGCAGATGCTTTCTGATATCGAGGCGGGCCATATTGACTGTGTGATTGTCAAGGACCTCTCCCGGTTGGGACGGAATTCCATTGATACCGGTTATTATATCGAACAGTATTTCCATACCCACAACGTCCGTTTTATTGCGGTCACGGACCAGTTTGACACGGCAGACCCCGGCAGCCTCCACAGCGGTATTATGCTTCCCCTGAAAAATATGATAAACGAGGCTTACGCATTGGACATTGGCAGGAAGATCAAGGCCCAGGCAAGGCAGGCCATGAAAGACGGCGATTATATCGGCGCACGGGCGCCATACGGATACCGCAAAGACCCGGACAACTGCCATAAACTGCTGATCGATGAAGATACCGCCCCTGTCGTAAGGCAGATTTTTGAGTGGGCGCATGGGCATGTGGCGCTGAACCGTATCGTCCGCAACCTGAATGAAATGGGGATCACAGCGCCCAGCCATTACAAAAAATCCACCGGGGAGATCACCAGCCCTGGCCTGATCGGGAGCGGGAAATGGCAGACACGCACCGTAATGAAGATTCTGGAAAGCGAGGTCTACACCGGCGATCTGGTGCAGGGAAAGACAAAGATCGTGGACCATCAGCAGGTTAAGGCCGGGGAGGACAACCTGATTATTGCAAGACGCACCCATGAACCAATCATCAGTTATGAGCTCTTTACAGCGGTGCAGGAATACCGGAAACAAATCTGTGAGGAAAGCCGGGCGGTCCCAAAGCGGCCCTACACCCCAAACATTTTCAAGGGGAAGGTGTTCTGTGCCGACTGCGGCAGGAGCCTCCACCGGCAGCGCGCCGAGCGCAAGAAAGGGCCGGATGTTTACTGGTTCCACTGCCTCACCAACAGCCGTGTGGCAAAGGATAGCTGTAAAGGCGTGATGATGCAGGAAACGGAGCTTATCGCCACGGTCACAGCTATTCTGGAAAAAGAGCTGTCTGTTGCCCTGGGAATGTCCCTCCCCCTCTTTCAGCTGGAGGCAAAACAGAAAAAGGACAAAGACAGGCTGAAAACCCAGATGTCGGCCAGGCGGCAGGAAACCGAAAAGAAACGCCGGCTGATCCGCGGACTGTATGAGAACTTCGTCCAGGGTATCTTAACAAACGAGGAATACTTTGAGCTGAAAGCGGATTATGAGGAATCCATCCGTACACTGTCCGGCGAGATTGAGGCGCTTGAAAAAGATATGGACGCCCTGGACAGCCGGCTTGTGCGCTACCGGGCAATGGAAAAGGATGCGAAATCGCTGACACAAGACCATGCGCTTACGGCAGAACTGATTGACCGGCTGATTGAGCGGATCGAAATCGACCATGAGCGGAATATCCATGTAACTTTCCGCTTCAAGAGTGAATTCCAGGGAAAGGCGGTGGAACCATGCACAAAAAATATGTGATCGCCCTTTATATCCGTCTGTCCGTGGAGGACTTTAAGACCGAGAGTTTGAGTATTCCCAACCAAAAGCTGATCCTCCGGGAAAAGGCCATGTCGCTGCCGGAATGGGATAACGGCGAAGTGCTGGAATTTGTTGATAACGGCCATACGGGTACGAATTTTGAGCGCCCTGCGGTACAGGAGCTTTTGACGATGGTCCAGGCCGGGAAGATCGACTGTATCATCGTAAAAGACCTCTCCCGGTTTGGCCGTAACAGCATTGAGA
Organism: Petralouisia muris; assembly: GCF_004793545.1. Lineage (GTDB taxonomy): Bacteria > Bacillota > Clostridia > Lachnospirales > Lachnospiraceae > Petralouisia > Petralouisia muris. The sequence goes on from NZ_SRYA01000092.1 coordinate 11,683, forward strand.
CCGGCTATTTCATTGAGCGGGTGTTTCCGCTCTACCATACCCGGTTTATCTCGGTCAGTGATGATTTTGACACCGCCAATTTCAAAGGAGATACCGGAGGGATTGACGTTGCCTTTAAGTATCTTATCAGCGAATGTTACAGCCGGGATATGTCCATGAAAACGAAAAGCGCCAAATACGCAAAGATGCGCCGGGGCGAATACCAGAGCGTCATCTGTCCCTATGGCTACCGCAAGAGCGCAGACGGGCGCATGGAGCCGGACGGGGATGTCGCAGGGATTGTCCGGCAGATATTTGAATGGGCGGCTGACGGCAATACTGCCGCCGGGATCACGCGGAAACTGTATGCCATGAATATCCCCACCCCTGGGGAATACCGGAGGGATAAAGGGAAAGACCACTATAATGTGTCCAGGACACACGGCGTCTGGAGCAGCGGGGCGGTCCTGCGGATGCTGGAGGACCAGCGGTATATCGGCACTTATGTGATCGGCAAGCGTAAGGTACAGGAAATCGGCAGCCGCCGCATGAAGCTAAAGGATGAAAGCGAATGGTTCAAAATACCGGACCACCACCCGGCAATCGTAAGCATGGAGCTGTTTGAGAAAGCCAACGCTTCGATCAGGCGTTTCTCCCTTCCGAATAAAAAACGGCGCAACTACCTTCTCCGCGGGAAAGTATTCTGCGGCTGCTGCGACCATGCTATGTCACTTAGAAATGGAACATGGTTTTACTGCCGTCACTCCGAAGTGGCAGAAACCCTTCCCTGCCATGGGGTAAGGGTGAAAATGGCTGATCTGGAGCAGGCGGTCCTTGAAACAATCCGGGCACAGATGTGTCCGGCGCTGGGGATTGACAGCAGCAAGGATAAGCTGAATTTGCAGACGGTCCAGCAGGCCGAGCATGAAGATAAGCTGCGCTCTATCCAGGACAGCAAACGGCAGCTTTATGAACAGTATGCACTTGGAGAGGTTGACCTGGAAACCTACCAGGAGCGCAAGGCGGTATATGATGCGGATCTGGTGCAGGCAAGGAATGTCCATGCCGCCATTACCGCACAGACCAGGCAGATACAGAGCGATTATGAAGCAAAGCTGAAACAGCGTGAGATCGTTCAGGAAGTAGGCAGCGCCGACACACTGACGCAAGCCCTGATTGACAGGCTTATCAGTAAGGTCTATATCTTTCCGGGAGACCGGATCGAGATTGAATATGTGACACAGGATTTCTTAGGGATAAGCGAACCGGGAAAGGAGGTGTGAGCCATGAGTACCGTATTAAGCAGCTACGGGCAGCTATGCGGCTGCCCGGAAATCCTCAAAAAAAGTTGTAATTTTTTTTGTCGTGGGCTTGACATACGGGTGCCGCAGGTCGTGTACTCGGATCGGTGTCAGCCCTGCCTTTTCGGATGCCCGCTTTATTTCCTTTTCCAGAGCGGATTTTGTAAAATAGAAGATTCGGTCTCCCTTTCCAATTCCATAAAGCTTCGATATATATTTGTGAATATCATCATACAGAAAATCCGGAATGGAGATACACCGCTTTGCTTTGGGCGTCTTTGGTTCCAGAAACAGTTCCTCCCCCTTTACTTTTGCATAATTCTTGTTGATATCCACCCGCTTAGAGGGAAGAATGTCTGCAGGAGTGAGTGCCAGCAGCTCCCCGGACCGCATCCCGGTATAAAACAGCATATCAAAAGCCAGTTTTACGGATGATTTCTGGATGGCGCCGGAGAACTGTTCATATTGTTCCTGTGTCCAGATGTGCATTTCCTCTGCTTTGCTTTTCCCCATACTGCCGGCGGCCTTGCAGGGATTGAATGCAAGGTGGTAATGGGACACAGCATAATTCATCAGCGCCGAAAGCTGGTTGTTTACCGTTTTTAAATATGTTTGGGAAAATGGTTTTCCGTCCTCGCCCCGATATGAAATCAACTCATTTTGCCATTTTCGGATTTTAATGGTATCAATATCGCACACTTTCAGCCTGCCGAAGTAGGGGAGCAGCTTGCCTTCGATGATAAACCGTTTATTCTCCATTGTGGTAGGTTTCAGACGGTGTTCCATGTCTTCCAGATAATTTTATAACTTCTCGGAATCTCAATGAATGAGATTCCAACTGAAAATTGACAGCTGAATATCGTGCAGGAAAAGAAATTAGAGAAAGATGGACATAAACATTGGACATAGCGGGTACTATGCCTTGAAAAATCTTATGGGATTGCTTAAGATATTATTATTAGGCGGCTAATCCTAATAATGATTCTTGAAATGCCTCAGCAGAGGGCATTTCCCAGGCGTCAAGGTGTTGGAGCATCATGATGCCGTAGAGGCGGCAGTGCCACATCTTCGTAGAGCGGTGCCTGCCGTCTTCTAATTTATAGTCCTCTTTCTCGCGCTTGTTGGAGCGCTCCACGGAAGTTCTCCTGTTATATTCCTTTTCCCATGCTTTAGAGTCCCTTGGCGGTATGTTAAATAACCTTGGATTGTCATCGGTAACGATATGTACGGTTCTGCCGTATTTAGCCGGTGAACAGGGACGCTCGCAGAAGCAGCCGCGTTTACGGTTGGACTTGGGGCGCCGGTATTTAGCCCGGCGTTTGGCGGCTTCATATCCATCTTTATGCATACGTAAGCCTAACTTACAGACAGGGACACCATCGTCATCGCTTGTGAATTCGTCCTTATAGGTAAAATGCCCGGTATGTCCGGGATTGAGGTCAATAAACGGCGTGATATCTTCCTGTCTGCAGTATTCATAAACAGGGTAAGCGTCATGGGCAGAATCCAGGAGGAGCTTTTCAATACGGAATTCCGGGAGGTATGCATTCATTGTGAAAAAGGAATGGAGAAACGAAAGCATGTAATGCCGGGAAGCCCGTTCCAAAAGTGGAAATACAGGGAGATCGCTGTAGGAATCGGAAGCCACATACATGTAGAGGTGGTAACCAAAGAAATAGCATTCGCGGTGGGAGTCCCATCCCCAGTTACAGTCAGGCTGGGAGTAATGGCGTTTACAGTTACAGGAAGAACAGCCTTTTTCCTTACAGTCACATATGCGCTTTTTTCGCTGCTGGGCGGCAGTGCGGACAGGCGTGCCGTCACCGGCAAGTGCCAGATGGTCCGAAGCGATCAGTCCCTTGCGGATAGAAAGATCCAGGAACTGCTGCCTGTAGAGCTGGAAAATAAGGGAAAACGGATTTTCCGGCTTTAACTGCCAGCGTTCCAGCAGGGGCAGGAGTTTGGAAGCCGTGCTGGAAGAGTCACAGGGAGTCTTATCGCCTTTCTTTTTGCCTTTGAGAGTTTTCTTTATCTTAGGGAACCGGTCTTTCGGGGAAAGGTTGTTGGAGTCATCCTGCCAGATGCGGGAAAAGAAATCATAAAAAGTACCGACGCCAGGGGTATCACCGAAAGAGAAACCGCTGAGGATGGCATAAAGGGGAGTTTCCTTGAGCATGCGGCACCAAACAGTGATAGAAGTCACTTTTAGTTTCAAAGCAAGCAGGTAGGAACGCAGCATATAGGAAGGAAGCCTGGGTTCAGGACCAAAAACAGAGTAGCAGTCCTGCATAATGGAATCCGTAGGTGAAAGATCGAGATACCAGAACTGCACGATATAATCCCAAGTGCTTTTAGGGAGCACAAAGGGATCAGGATAAAACTTAAGGAAATCGGATACGAAAGTATCCTGATAGGCGGAGTGACCGCCAGGATTAGTAGGTAACAAAGAAATCGCCTCCAGTCGATTGAAATAAAGTATAATCAATCGGCTTCGCTGCAAATTTTGAGCGATTTGTCAAGTGTTTTTTGGTTCTTTCCGAAGTTAGTTGAAAATAAGTGATTTTCCTAATCATGTGTGATAT
>NZ_SRYA01000093.1 GCF_004793545.1 Petralouisia muris
ATATAAGCAAATATCCTTACAGTTTAATGAAGATGGCAGCATAATCGTCCCAGAAGATGGGATTGTTGTCCATACAATTTCCTGTGATGAAAAACCCGGAATACAGGCGATTGCAACGACCGGAGATGACCTGCGTCCAACAGCGGATACAGGATGTGTTTACCGTGACGCAGAATATAAGCGTTTAGGGACTCTTTCCTTATTGGCAGGAATTGCTCTGCTGACTGGGGAAGCGATTCCACTGGTCAGCGAGAGTCATAAAAGCTCAGATTTTATCAATCTGTTGAAGAAACTGGACAATAAATATCCAGAAGGGGATGTGATACGCATCATATGCGATAACCATTCTGCCCACAAGTCCAAGGAGACAAAAAACTATCTTGCAACGTGTCCGGAGGGACGATTTGTCTTTGTGTTTACGCCCACACATGGATCATGGTTAAACATGATAGAAAGTTTCTTTAGCAAGATGACAAAGCAGATGTTAAAAGGAATTCGAGTCAAATCAAAGGAGGAACTCGCTGACCGCATATACCTGTGTTTTGAAGAGGTCAACAGGGAGCCAGTTGTATACCATTGGACTTATAAAATGGATGAAATAAGTCAGGATGAAGCCGTTAAAGCTGGCATAAAATCAAATGCTAATTAGGCCAGTTATTAATTATTCGATGTACTAGTGGAATATAATGGGGCGCAGAGTATTCTGGCGGGGACCAGCCTGTCCTTGGATCCCCTGGACATGATTCGCTTATACAGCTTCCGGTTCCGGATCGAATGCACATTCCAGGAAAGGTAACGGAAGCGGTCCGCGCGATTGAAATGCATATGGCTTTGTCGTGTATTGCAATGGGGACGGTTCAGGCTCTGGCAATCCGCTCAGAAGGAAAGATTCGCTCCGAACAAATCCGTTACCAACGCACCCCATCAAAGGAGAGAGTGTCGGAAGGGGCCATGATGTGTTATCTACGGAAATATATTTTTCATTTTATGGGTCAAAGCCCCGAATTACGCATAACACAATTAATTCAGGAAATGCAGGATACGTCAGTAATTGATAAGGATTTACTGGCTTCTTAAGCATATAAACTTTTTACTGTCCAGTATAATCTGCTCTTTGGAAAGGCGCTCCTTTACCGGAACCTCATAATTTGCCTTTGTAATTGCTGCTGTAATTTTCTGTGCATCAAACTTCACTTCAGAGCCGCTTCCCTTAATTATTTTCACCAGCCTTTTTCTTTAATAACACAAATAGCACCACATCTTGTATTTATTCGCAAGATGTGGTGCTAAATATTGTTATTATAACTTTGCTATTCCGTTCTATACACAGCTCATTAATCTCTGCCTTTTGCTTTAACCTGCAGATGCCTTAAAGCTATATACAGGTCTTATAATCTGTTCTATTTTCACCGTATCACCAATCACATCTACAATATCCTCCATCCGGCGGTAAGCGAACGGAGCTTCGTCCAAAGTTCCCCGACTGATACAGATAGAGTAAATACCCTGCATCTCCTTTTTAAATTCCGACACTGTATAATGCTCCTTCACCTCGCTCCTCTTGTACACACGTCCAGAACCATGGGGCGCAGAACAGTTCCAGTCCACATTGCCAAGCCCTTTCCCGAGAATAATACCGTCCCGCATATTCACGGGTATAATTACTCTCTCATCCGCATCAGCCCGGATAGCGCCCTTCCGCAAAACCGGCGTCTCACCCGAAAAATCTACATAATTATGAACACAGGAATAACTCTCCACAACACGCCACTTCATTCCCCGGACAATTTCGTCTACAATGGCTTCCCGATTTCTCGCCGCAAATTCCTGCGTAATGGCAAGATCATGAAAATAGTCATCCATAAGCCCGCCAGAAATACAGGCCATCTCATAGGGCGCATGGCCGCCCCGCTTCTTCATCTGCTGCTCCCTCTGCCCCTTTTTCAGATAATGATCCGTCACCTCTATGCCAAGATGCCTGCTTCCAGAATGGATAACAAGATACAAATTCCCCTCATCATCCCTGTCCACCTCAATAAAATGGTTGCCGCCTCCCAAAGTGCCAATGCTGGCCAAAGCCCTTACAGAATCAATGGCCTTATAACAGATAAGCTCCCCCAGATTAATCTTTTTGTATAACCTGTGAACGCTTTTGCGTACACTGCCACCCGAAGGCACATGTTCCCGTATCACCGTATCCAGCTTCTGGCACTCCAGGTTCTTGGCCTTAATCTTTGCCAAAGTCATTCCACACCCAATATCCACCCCTACCAAACTTGGAAGAATAGAACCGCCTACAGTCATAGTAAGCCCAATTGTGCCAACCTTACCTGGATGCACATCCGGCATCACCCGGATTTTGCTTCCAGCGGCACTTGGATGGTCGCAAATCATTTGTAATTGTTTCCTCGCATAATCATCAATTGCGTATTCCTCACAATTAGTCGTATAGACAATTGCGTTCGTATATTTGCCATATATAGTAACCATACTTATCTTCCTTTCCAAAAACTGCTATTTTATGACAGCTTTTCAGGCATTTTTCTGATTTTTGGCATCAAAAAAACACCTTTTAATAAAGGTGTCGACTATCCGGCAATATCCAAAACTGTTTGCAGAAAAAACGAACCAGAATGCAATCTTATCACTTATAAACCTTAATATTCCCTAACTATTATAAGTGACACAGCAGGACAATGACACCTTGTTTACCTGTTCATGAATGGGTTTAAAAGAATATTTTACTCGCTGCATATTGTCCTCCTTTTCCTTCTGGGTTTTAGTTACAGATACAAAGTTCGTGCTACTTTGTTTAGCAGATAGTATATCGGCAATTTCTGGAATTGTCAATAGAGGAATTGAGACTTGAATTGGTCTCCTGGATTATTTGGTTACTGTCCATTCCGTTACCAGTAACAGCAGCGTTTTCAACGCTGTATGCACACATTTTGCAAAATTCATGCAAAATGGCGCCACAAAACTCGTACTTTTGGCATAAAACATACCAAAAATCCTCGAATTTGGTCAATGTGTGAATAGTAACATTATTTGTTACTATTCACAGCTATTCTTTTGCAGCTTGCAAAAATAATATGCCTGTGCTATATAAGACATATCAAAGGAGCAACCACCCACAAAGCGGTTAGCCTCCCCGGATTATTGCTTATAAATAAGCCTGTTTCAAGGCTTTGTGGCACTTTTTATGCTATTAGGCTGTCAAACTCCCGCAACAGCCTGTTGTTTTAGGAATGTTAGCTTGACTAATAACGAAAGAAGAATATACTAAACTCAAAAAAGGAGTACACTATGAAAAAATTTGTCACAATGTTATACTGCACGTCGATGAAATATACAGTTAAACTTGCGTAACCAAAACATTTTGAGATATACTTAAAAAAGTCTTGGAGGTGCTGCCTTATGAAAAAAGAATCCAATCAAGAACATCATCTTTTAGAAATAAAGATTCCTGAAAATGCGGTTGATATTCTTCAGCAGGCGATAGGATTTCTGCAGCTATTTTTGCCGGTAACTTTAGCAAAAAGGTTTATAGCAATCATTTTCCTTGCCATCGGGATGCCTGTCAAGGACGCCGTAAAACTGACGGGGCTATGCGAAAAAAGTATGTGGACTTTGAAAAAACAGCTGCAGGAACAACCTGTGACCAGCCTAATGGCAATAAAATCTGGAAGCGGGCGGCAGGGGAAGTGTGCCAGAATCGAACAACAGATCCTTGCCGAGTTGGAAGCAGGCAATTACCGCACAGGAGATAGCGGATATGGTTGAAGATAAATTCCATATTAAGGTATCACGCTCCTGTATTGGGCGCTTTCTAAAAAAACGGCGTCAAATGGCTGAAATGTGGCTCACTTCCCGCTAAGGCAGACACTGAAAAACGGACATGGTTATAGGTGACATACGCATAGTGCTGAATATATCGTCACTCTGCAAGGCGGAGGAAAGAGGCGATGCAGTGGCACCGTTGATTGACAACAACGCAGCAGATGGCGATATAGGCAGTGCTGTTAGTTTGAATGTCAACGTGTCAGTACACTAGGCAGATATATCCTGACTATGTGGAAGCCAGACACAAGGAAGTATTTTCTATTTGTCCTCGACGCCCCATAAATGCCAATGCGGTTTAACGCAGGGAAGTTGCCAAACGGTCAGCAGCGAACTTTTGGCAGGTCATGGCATACCGCTGTACACACTTATGCTCTCACAATCACAAAGAGGATGCAGCAAAGACAGTTTGTGAATTGAAAAATCCCATGTTTTTCTGTATAATTGGAAAAAGAATTTAACTGAGAAACCGGAATTCTGATAAGAAACTTTTTATAGCATTTAATAACTATTATATCTTATCTTCAAAAAATCCGCAAACCCTTGAACATGCTAAATTTATAACAAATGAGTTTGCCCTTAGACTTTCCCTTGTATTATATCCTTTTCCCTCGTGTTCAAAACCTTATAAGGGCAAAAATAAGGGAAAGAAAAACATGTAACAAATTATAACATGAAACAAACAGGACAGAAAGAACTGATTGGAATGTTTTCTTCATTTCTCGAAAACACAAAAAGGAAAGGACAGATAAGAAATGAGTTTTATTTATGCAGCGTATAATGTATGTCGTAACTGTATTGATGTAACTACTTTTAACGGATATATTTTGCGGATAGATTGTAGCAAAGCGGAAGAAGGATTAAAAACAGCGCCCTGCTCCGAATGTGCCTTAAATGCTTTGGCAATAGATAATCCTCTTGAATATGCAACGCTGTATCTTGATGGTTGTATGCAGACATGGGTAGATGCAGAAGATTCATTGGAATTATAGTAAGATAGTCTTCTTTATATGGAGAACTGGTCAAAAGATAAACCAGTTCTCTCTTACATATTACTAAAGTTTCAGACCTGAAAGAGTATAATTGTCTTACATTAGCAAACAGACTTCCAAAACATTGCGATAAGGCTATGATTATAAAAAACTGAATGACTTAGGCTGTCTTCTTTCTGTCGAAAACATAATATCAATTTATGGCATTCCCATGTCAAGGAAGATGTAGAATATTTTTTAGAAATGGTATCGTATACCTTTCACAGCTTTCTGCATATCCAAGAGAAGAAATATTGCAGTTTCACAAAGTAGGTGAATTTGTTATGTCAGAAATTGATACTCTTTGTGAAAACTATGGGATTCAGATACGTTCCCTTTACTCCATTAGAGACATTCAGCGAATTTCAATTTCACACAAAAATATACCCGCCATTCTTTAGAAGTGATATATTCAGTGTAGATGATACCAGAAATAAATCTGCCCATGATTTATATGATATATGTGAGCAGGATTATTGCCTTACCATGAAAACATACTATGTACTAAAAAAAACGGTATTGCTCCTTGCAATCGGAATGTCCAATATTTGTTTAAGATTTTATCTCATAGAAATGCTGCTTTGCTATGGAAAAAATGTGGAATCAGCACAGTTTCACAACTTGCAGATTGCAGTGAACAGCATCTCAAAGTAGTATCTGACAGTGTTCCGCCGTTATCAGCATTGACTGAAACACTATCAGTAAATATACATATGGATAAGAGTGTAGATTGATTTACACTATTAAATCAGTCTTATATCATTTCATTCAAAACTATTTTAGCGGCTTTTCTTTATTCAGCAAGAAAAAAATGCTATACTGTAACCAATGTAAATACGAAAGGAGCAGGATATGAAAACATATATTAAAGACCTCAAACTTTCTTCGAAAGTCAAATTTGTCCTGTCATGGGGTGCGCAAATTACCAATGTTTCAGAATTTGAAGGATTTAATTATCTGATGTTCGCAAATAAATGTTCCCAAAATTGTAAATGAAAAATCCCAACCCACAACGAGGACGAAAATGTAAAGAACAAATTAAGCTCATTGTAATTTCATATGCAAAAGAAAGGATACAAATGGAAAAAAGAAACTTTGATAAAAGAATTTGTAAGAATAATGCTGGTCAGAAAAAAATTATGAGATATACAAGAATGTTTTCTATAGTCTTTGTTCTGACATTTTTCTTTTCTGCTATAGCTTATGCCCAACAAGAAAATAGCATTGTCATAGCAACCGGAGCAGTTGTTCCGCAGGACACACATTTACCTGCTGAATACCGATTTCCACAAGAGTATCAAGATTATGCGGTGCAATTTTTAACAGAAGATGGCATACCGTTGTGCGGCTATGTGTTAGGAGACGGCGAAAAAGGTGTTACTTTAGCACACGCAAACGGTTGGATGGTGAAAAGCTGGCTCCCGTTTGCCGAAAAACTGGTGGAGCAAGGGTATCAGGTAATTCTCTGGGAGTTTAGAAACAATGTTCCCTCTGGCAGTGCAACTGGCGATATGATAGAAAGATGGGATTTAGATGTGCAAGCTGCGGCTCAAGTTCTAAGAGAGCGCGGCGTGAAAGAAATTATTAGTATGGGGTGTTCATATGGCGGAACTGCCACAGCGGTTGCCGCTCCCTCTATTCCAGAATTGAAAGGGCTGGTTATCCTATCATCTCCTTGCTATAACCAGCAAATCGATCCTGCTGACGCTTTATCAAAAATTAAAGTTCCTGCTTTTTTTGCTGTTTCTACTGAAGACGGACAGGGGGCGCCCGGCATATATCAAAGAGAAGTAGAAGCTTTATATGAGGCTTGCGCCTCCAGCCAAAAGAAAATACATATCGTAGAGGGAGTTGATCACGGAACCGATATGATAACGGTTCCCGAAGATGGAACACTGGGGTATGCGACATTTCCAGAAACAGAGACACAATGTGAAAACAGAAAAGAGCTGGAAAAACAGTTGCTTGAATTTACAAATGCTATTTTCAGTGAAGTCAATGCGAGCACATCTTCTCCAAGTGTTGAAAATGAAAGCACTTTGGAAAGCGGATCAAATGAGTACGATATGGTTATTGGTGATGAAGAAAGTACCGAAAAATCAGTTTCGGGAAACATAATAGCTGTAATTATTGTGTTGTTAATCTTAGTGTTATGTGGAACAATGTTTTTGTCTGTGAGACATAGACGGCATCTTCAAAGGCATAGAAGACGCAAAAGGCGGAATCCACCAGAAAAATAGCAAAGCCTGCCCTAAAATGGCTTTCCTGCCCCAAATAAAGCCCTGTTTTCCTGCCACTTCAAATGCCTTGCTCTTCCCAGTGGCAACGGCATTTTTACGGCAATGCCAACAGAGCGAATAACAAAAAAGAGCAAACCACCAGAAATATATATTGGATCATTACATTATAGTAAAGTATTTGAATGATTGCATTTGCAAATTCCTCAATTGTCCTATGTATTTCCAGTAGTATAGATGTAAAATTGCTTGTTTATCAATAGATTTAAAGCATTTCCTCTGTATAATGGTCATTTCACTGTCCTATCCGCTGTCCTGTAAAATAGCTATGGGACAGTGGGAATCAGCTCATAAATCAGGTTTTTTACATGCTTACTGTCCAACTGTCCTATAAAATGGCACTTACTCTCTATATATATTATATACATACTATAATAATAAAATTTTTCTATACAATAATATTAAAATAATAGGACAGTAGGACAGTGCCCCTCCTTTTCCTGTACTTTTTTATTGATACATGAGGGTTTTTGCCGCTGTCCTATCCACTGTCCGATAGCCTTTTTACAGGACAGTAACTATGGCTGATAGGACAGTGGCGTCAGCCATAACTGACTACATTTCCATGTAGTGTTCTGCCTCTTCCTGAGAAAGATTGTATTCTTCCTGTATCTTCAGAAGGATATCATGGTCTGGTATGTTGAAGTATCTCAGAGAGGATACCATTTTTATAATTCCAATCTCTATGCCTTCTTCCCTGCCAATTTCTCTATTTTCACGGTCACGCATTAACAATGTCATATACTCATGCCTCCATTCTCTATTTTTCCGGGCATTCTTCACTGCCGCTTCCAGTTCATCCACAAATGGGTCTGCTGGTTTCTTCCCTGCTACATAATCCAGGAATGCTTTCAGTTCTGGGCTGACGTCTTCCATAGTCCCTTTGGCGCTTAGGAATATCTTAGTTGTCCCGTCCTCCAGGAAGATGTCTTTATCTTCCCTGCAGGTATTTTCAAATGTGTAGATATGCCTGCCCATGCCAAATTGGTCAAACAGACAGATAAAAATGATATAGCTCGGTTTTAATTTTTTGTACGATTCGCCTTTGTCAATCATCTGCATATCCAAAAGGCTCTGATAATATCTTGTTCTCTTTGGCAGCTCCTTTGACATAGCGACTTGCATTTCGATGTCATAAACAGTATTGTTGCTATCAGCGACGTACACATCCAAACGCACACTTTTGGCGTCTATGTCAGGACGTATCGTTTTTTGTGTTTCCGGATATTCTATATGGTCTATCTTTAACTGTGGCAGTATTCGCTGTAAAAGTCCTCTGCACAGCTTTGGGTCCTGCATGATTTTCCCAAAGATAAAGTCATTCGATATCTTTAATTCTTCCCACGCTGTGGCGTTAGTATTATAATTTCCCATTCTGTTTCCGCCTTTCTTTGGTTTGATTATAACATATCCGCGCAGCCGGATAAAGGGCTGTTTTGTATTTGACAGTTTATGCCGCAACAGCCGGAAGCCGGGCGCTAAGCACCCTCTGCTCCCAGGCTGTGATAAATGCCTCAACTTCCGGCGTCATGCTGCAGTTTCCTGTGCCCCGTACCTGTACCGCTTTTTGTCCCCGGACTTCAATCGTATAAAACGGTTTGCATTCATCGGCGCATCTCCGCAGGAATAATATGATGCATTCCTCCTCGGCTACGCGTTCCACATAACTGCCCACGCAGTGGTGCAGCGCATTTCCCTCGGCAACAATATCATCAGGCGTATCAGGATACACAATCTTCAAGCCGTCTTTCTCAAAGTCCAGCCGCCCGGAAAGCTGTTGGTATACGGCAGCAAAATCACGTTTGGTCAGTGTGTCTTTCTTCTGTTCGTAGCGGCGGGCTGTCTTATCATGTGACTTCTGCAGGTCTTTCGGGTACTGGACAAAGCTGTTTTTCATGTCGTATCCCATCCTGCGGCACATATCCAGGTAATCCCTGTATTCCGTCACCAAATCCTGCATCTCTTTGTAGCGTAATGGGCCGTGTGGCGTTTTCCGTAAACGCAGGAACGCATACTGACTTTCTATGTACCGGATAAACTTATGTACCGTCATATGCTTTAAGATGGGCGGGATGTTCTGTTTGACCTTATGTTTCAGCTGCCAAAGGAACAGCCTCTGTCGGTCTTTCAACCCTGCGTATCCTTGGAATGCTTTCAGCATATCCACGTTTGCATCCAGCTTACGCAGAAATTCCGTGTCCTCTGCCGCAATCCGCAGGATGCGGTGCGTCCGGTCCTGCGTTTCGTCCAGACAGTCCGAAGTATGGCGATAAACCATGTCTGACACAATATGATAGAAGCCTGTCTTAACCAAATGCTCCAGCCGTGGATGTTCCAGATATGCGGCGAGGAACGGCAATGCCTGTATCGGTTCGCGGTCATGGTTGTAGAAATCAGCAATGGGACAGTACTGCCAAAGCGTATTTTTGAGCGCAGCCGGAAGGTTTTTGTCAAAGACATGACCGCATGTGTCCGCCTCGAAGCTGTACTGCCACAGGCCGTACCCGCACCGTTCGCCTTTCTTCCAGTTCGTCAGGTTTCCGCTGTTACGCTGGTAATAATAGCATTCAAGGCATACCTTCCCACTTTCATCCTGACGGACAAACTGGCGGGCGTTCTCGTAAATCTGGATTTGGGGTGTGTCGCCCATATATGTGTAACGCGCTTTTATGATGCGTATTACCAGTCCGCCGCTGCCTGTATTCTGTATTACTTGGCAGGTGTCCCTGTCTGTCATGCAGTATCCACGGCGGGAGCGTGGCTTCATGACAAGCTCATGCATACAGTGCGGGCAAACTGCTTTGTCCCCCATTTTTACGTTTGACAATCGTATCTCATGGCCACATGCAGAGCATACGCCGGGAACATCCTTTCCGCCACGCTTATAATCATAAAAGAAATACGCAGGCATAACGGATTTGTGTATCCAGCTTTTCAGCCCACGGGGCAGGGCAGGCACGCATTCCATCCGCCTTACAATTTCCTGTTCCCGGATGCGCTGGCGTTCCTGCCTGCGACGCTCCTGTATGCCCGCCTGTGCTTTGAGCAGTGGTTTGAACCCACTGCCGGGACTGCTTTTAAAATACTTGCAGAGGCGCGTTTCATCCGCAGCAGAGTAAAAAGCGCACTTATCTTGAAAATCCCAGCTGTATCCCAGGTTATCAAACGCGGCTGTACGCCATGCCGTGCCGCCATTTTCCTTCTGGGCTAATGTTATGAAGTCTTCCCTGCTTTGAAAGACTGTATAGCATGGCTGGAAGCTCCCCTGCGCAGCCTGTGTGCGGGAATAGGCATACAGTACCAGTGTTTTGTGATGGCCAATAATCTTTACTGCCGTGCGGATGATATAGTCAATCTGCCCTGCATGGAGAAGTCCGCTGCCTTTTTTCATTTTTAAACAAGGGTCAGCGAATCTCCGGCATTCTCTTTTATTTAACATTTAAGACACCCCCGGTAAGCTCATTTGCTGATAATCATTTTTCTTCGGTTCCTGCTTTTTCTCTGTTTCCTTTTTGGCTGTTTTCTTTTTAGCTGCTTTCTTAGGCTTTGCAGTCCCTTTGGCTTTGGATACAGCATTGACATACGGACGTGGAGTGAACTTTTCTTCTTCCACATGGTCTTCCTGTGCGTCCGGGTCATTAAAATAATCAATGCTCCATTGATATACTAAATCGTCTGGGACGTCGCCGCCGTAAACTCCATTTTCCGGCTTGATGTCATTATCTTTCATTTCCTGTTGGAGATAATCTTTTGCCATGCGGTTGATATAATGGAAACAATGAATTATAGATTTGTGTGGATGCAGGGTCTTCCGGGCAAATGCCGGGTCTTTACTGCATACAGACTGCATATGCTCAGAAACACATTCCTTCATGTTCCGGCGGGTGAGTTTTTCTGTATCTACACGGACACGTTCTGTGGATGCGGATACTATGTCAGCGTCGCTCATGCTCTTAATTTTCTCAAGAGCAGCTTCCCTTTCCTGCTTTTTCGCAAGCTGTTTGGCTTCCCACTCTGCCTTGCGTTTTGCCTCAGCTTCTTCATGAGCCTTTCTCTTAGCGTCTTCTGACGCATCCAAAGGCTTTCCTGCTGGGATAGTGCGGTCAGACATATCCATTGTCAGTTCCTTTGCAGGTGGTTCTGATTGTGCCTGTGCAGATGGCAGTTCTTTTGCAGGAGCCTGTGCCTCTGCCTGTGATTTCTTTTCCGGCTCCGGGGATTTATCCTGTCCCGTCTGTAAAGTTGTTGTCTTTTCCTCTGGGACAGACTTATGCTGAATGTCAGGCTGCTGTGCCTGGATTGCCGGAGCTTTTGGCTTTACAGGCTGTGGCGCTGCTGATTTTGGCTGCTGTGACGGAGAAACAGAAGAGTTAAGCTGTGAAGTTGTAGCTTTAGGCTGTTGCGGACGGGATGCCGCAGCCGTTCTGGAAACCTGTGTGTTGCGGAATGGCACCGTGAATAAATCCAGTCCAGCCATATTAGTAGAATAGCTCATATAATAAATACCTCCTTTGCACTGTTGTGTTGATTGGTTAAATGAAATCCCGTACAGACATTCCGGGCGCATCCCAGGGGTTTGACGGAGAATAATCACGCTCTGTACAGGATGAATGACGTGGTTCTTCATTGATATATTCAGGCTCCCCCTCGGACTCTGGCCCATCTTCCGGATGTTTCAGCATCCCAATCCATTCGTCAAGCTGCTGGTCTGTATAATGCTTTTCAGCTTCTGCAATCTGTTCTTCTTTGCTCTGGTATCGGTTTACCCGACGGAGCAGAAGAACAGCTTTTAAAATCTTTAATTTCCTTTCCATATGAATCTCCATTCCCTGCCTGTACTCTGGCAGAATATTATTTATTAAGGCACCCGCAGCCCCCAAACGGGGGCTATTGATGTCCATAAAGCCTGATATTATGCTGCACTCTCGGACCCAGATACGCCGCCGATGTTAGGCTCTGCATCCAATTCAGTCAGACGTGCGGACTTAACGCGCAGCTCTTCTTCGTACTGGAACGGCTTATTGATTTCTGATTTAGCCGCTTCCTGCTGCTGGAGCAGGTTAGCCAGAGTTGTTTCATAATCTTTCAGACGTTCCGGTATTTTATCCAGTGCATTATCAATTCGTACCAGATTGCCGCGAGCATCCGTTCCCAACTCTACATTATAGGCAATGGCTCCTTTCAGGCTCAGTTTGTGGGGGAATCCGGTGAATTTGACGAATAAGCCAAACCCCCGGTAACTGCCAATAATCACTGGCTCTTCACTTGTCACATCCTGTATGGCATCCATCAGGGCTGTACCAGCATCCGTCTTGTCTGTATAGGCTGCGCCCAGTAACTCCATTCCGGCGAATCCTTCTGCCGGGTGAGGGTGCTGGCTTAATGTCTGTATATCGGCTGTTAAGCCAGCAATAAAGCCTTGCGCTTGTTGAATCTGCTCCGGGAAATGTTTTAACACATTGTCTTCCAGACGGTATTGTTTGCTCTGGTGGTCGGCTTTCATAATCTTCAAACGCGACACTTCCACGTCCAAATCCATACGTTCTTTAATGCGTGGGTCGCCAGCGCAGAGGGCTTTGATTTCAGCGAATGAGAGCGTAGCTTCGTCCACGTCTTCACAGCTTCGTACAGGGGATTTGCTGGTCATAATCTGGCTGATGAACTTTTGTTTATTTTCCACCGTCTGGTCGAGTAGGTCAGCGGTATTACTACCGCTTTCCCCTCTAAGAACCGTGCATGAGAGTTTCCCCTCACACGGCTCAAGCACTTATAAGCCCTGTCTCACCAGAGCCGGTTCATCAACGTTTTTCGAGTAATGCAGTTTTCTGTGACAGCCTGCGTCCACTAAAATTCTTGTTATCTTATAATCATTCCCCGTGGCTTCATGGATTCTGTACCCTTCCTCTACAGTGATAGCGCCGCCGCAAATAGGGCAGATTCCCTTTTGCGCTTTGTAGAGGGCGTTCAGCTTCTTTCTGCCTTTGATTTCACGAAACATTCTCTCCGTATCCCTTTCTTCAAAATATCCTGTAAACCTGTCATCAAATGGTGTCGCTTCTGATTTTGTTTTTAGCCACCTTACGATATTGGTGTCCGTGGCATATATCAGATTGAGTTCAAACGAATCCGGCATTTTAACGCTGAATGTCCAGCTTCTTGTGCCAATCCGTTTGAAATATTTCTTTGCTATCCATTTATGGCTCTTTTTAGGGTGTCTGCGTTTGCACCACTGCCATAGGCATCTCCACACATCAAAATCAAACCTTTCAAATGCCTGTGACGATACATTATACTTTTGGAAATTCACCCATCCACGGATGACCGGATTCAGCTTCCGTATCAAATCTTCCTGCTTCATGGACGGGTTTTTCTTGATTATCTCCCTTATCTTGCTCACTATGGCTTTATAATTCTTTTTGGACGGTTTCGTCAGAAGTTTGTCTTTGTACCACCTTATATTGCTTCCGAGAAAATCGAAACCATCTTCGATAGGGGTAATGGCTGTCTTTTCTTCCGACAGTTCCAGCCCCCTCTCTGACAGAAATTTCCGAATAATGGGAAGCACACCGTTTTCCAGAATCTCCCTGCTTTCGCCAGTGACAATAAAATCATCAGCGTAACGTACAAAGTTCACTTTCGGGAAATATGCTTTTCCATTTACTTTCGTTTTGTGGTATTTCTTTTTAATCTGGGCTTCCAGACCGTCTAAGACCATGTTACAGATAGTTGGTGAGATAGATGAACCCTGCGGGCTTCCCAAATCAGTCGGGAATAACTTCCCTGTTTCGATATACCCGCTTTTTAACCATTTCCGCAAAATGTCCTTATCCATTGGGGTGTGGCTTAAAATCCACTCATGGCTGACATTGTCAAAACAGCCTTTAATGTCGCCTTCCAGCACCCATTTTGGTGATTTTCCTTTATTCAGACAGGTAAAGCACTGCTCAATAGCGTCCTGCACACATCTTTTTGCCCGGAATCCATAGGAATTCGGGTCTGCCGTGGTTTCCGCAATCGGCTCTAACGCAAATTTATATAATGTCTGCATTGCCCTGTCCTTCATACATGGAATGCTTAACGGGCGCATTTTCCCATTTTTCTTCGGTATATACACCCTTTTTAGCGGCAGTGGCTGATAGCCCCTGCGTTTCAAGCTGAGAATTGCTTCGAATTTCAGTTTTGGGGTAGACCATAAAACTTTGTCTACGCCTGCTGTCTTTTTGCCTTTATTACTCGTTACTCTCCTTACGGCTAAAGCACGTCCATAAAAAGAGTGTGTGAGCAGCCACTGCAAGGATTTCACCTTGCCTGTCCTGCCCTGTTGAAGAGCCTTTACGATACGCATTTGCAGTTTTTTAACATATGCCTCGGCTTTATTCCAGTCAATGGAATCCCATGCCTTTGCAATGTCAGAAGTCGCACATGTTTTACCGTTCATTTGCTTTACTCCTTTCAAAAATTCTATAAACTCTCTCGTAATCAAGCACCCAGCGGAATTCCGCCCCCTTTCGGGCGGGGCAAATCTTGAACCCCTGTCCATCCTCATTACAAGTCCGGCATTCGCTTCTTCCGCAATCCTATACCCGCATTCCCAACGGCTTCCCTTACGGTCGGCTTGCCCATATGGGCAGGAATACGGGCTTGACATGTTCCACTTAACCAACAATTATTTGATAGTTTAGGTTCCGCCTTCTACTCCGGCAGTCATAATGTCCGTGTATTCCCACCTTGGAAAGGAATATCCGACTGCACACCTTTTGGTTCAAGCCTGTCAGCTGCTTTGGCTTGTTCAGCCTTAACGAAGCTTACGGCGGTTCAGTTAATTAACCATGCTATCAGAAAGCCTGCACCCTAACCGCATTGCAGCTCGCAGTTTCATCCGCCCCTCACGGTTTGGATTCCAAGTAGGGTTACGTTTATATCCGCTTCCGAACAGTGCCATTACTGGCAGAGCCGGGGATAGCGGCTTCATCCAACGGAATGGATGGTTTGGTCGGCATTGCCGCCAAACAGTTAAATTAAGCGACTTCGTGTCGCACCCAGAGGTACGCATCAAATGTTGCGTTTGTAACGTATCTGAAAACGTGTACTTTCGGGTTTCGGTTGCCCCTGCGTTCGATTCTGCCTTTTCTTTGAATCAGGTCAGTCGGTCATTTTTTGCGGACAGTTCAATACATACTATCCTTTTCTGTTCTCTGCTCCTACGTTTGCTCTCATTTGATTTCTCCCTCTGCACCTTTTTCGCACATATCGGGCAATATTTTGAGATAGCAGAGC
>NZ_SRYA01000094.1 GCF_004793545.1 Petralouisia muris
CTAATTCCCCCATGAATGGGGGCTAGGGGGCTGAAGTGTCGAAGACACTTTTTTACGTATTTTTGACGGTTTATAGGTGCAACAAAGATATTTGAGGAAACTGTGTTAGCAATTATCAATCATTCATCAAAGAGAAATGGAGGAAATGAACATGAGTAGCACAGCGTTAGGAGCAGAGAAAGCGATTATTTTTATCAGCAATGCACATGAAAAATTCTACTATGAGAAATTGAAAGAGGTCAGGTATCAGGACGTGTACCACAAAGCGCTTGTATATTGTCTTGGTATCAGTGATGACACAAGAAGAAATATCAAAAGCATTTATAACTTTAAGACAGGCTGTGTAAAAACGGAGTGTCTGCATGAAGGGTGGCAGACCAGCGAGAGCGTGAAAGTAGTCAGGATGGCGTATTGTGATTTATTAGAATATCTGTCACAAAGGGCAGTTATCAGTGAAGTATTTTGTGATGGGGTGGGATAAGGTGGGAAACCCCGAATTATCACAATGTCATGATGCTGGGGTCAAAAGCCCAACTACCGAACATTGAAAATTTAATATTTTACAGTAAATAAAGACAATCCACCCTTTTGTGAGTTATAATGGTAATAGTTCTGGAAAGGTGGTATCTCTTATGGCATTTAAACCGAATGATTGTCAACAGTTGTCCTTCGACGACAGCTTTATAGCGCTAACTGAGCGTGAGAAAAAAGCTCTGGAAAAATCCTGGGCAAAAATCTTTGCTGATGAGATTTTTCCAGCAATAGATGAAGAACGTTTTTCTGTTCTGTATAGTGACAAGGCCTCCAGATCTAATACGCCTGTTAATGTAATCATCGGTGCGTTAATCATCAAAGAGCTTTTTGATTATTCGGACGATGAAATTGTTGAGAACCTGACGCTTGACCTTCATCTCCAGTGCGCCCTGCATACCACAAGCTTTGTGGAACAGCCTGTATCAGATAAAACCCTGAGCCGTTTCCGTAAAAGATGCTATGATTATGAAACACTTCACGGGGTGGACTTATATCATGACTGTGTAAAAAACCTTAGTGGCAAAATAGCTAAAATCATGAAGCTAAACGGGCGCATCCGCCGCATGGATTCCCTTATGATAGCATCAAATATCCGTTTTCTGAGCCGTATGGAACTGATTTATACCTGCATATCAAAGCTGGTTGTTTATCTCACAAAAAAGCAGCCGGATATCATTCCGGAACAACTGAAACATTATGCCGACCCGAATGACTATAACCGCACTTTCTATCATCAGAGAAATGGTGACATGGGGGCCATTATCCAGACGCTTCTCACAGACAGCGGCTGTCTGCTTCATCTGTGCGGAACAGATTTTGAAGACGCGACGGAGTGCCAGCTTTTTACCAGACGCCTTTCTGACCAGACTGTTGTGGAAAATGAAAAACGCCGCATGAGGACAAAGGAAGACGGTACGATGAATTCGTCCGCACTCCAGAATCCTTCTGACCCGGATGCCACTTACAGAAACAAGGCGGGTAAGCAGCACAGGGGATATTCTGCAAATATTGAGGAAACGGTTGGCAAAAATGGTTCTGTTGTGACGGATTACCAGTATGATAAAAACACCCATACAGACAGTCAGTTTCTCCAGGAATCTCTTTCGGCAATGGAAAAATCGGAAGAAGAAATCATTCTGGTTGCAGATGGCGGTTATGACGGGCAGGACAACATTGCACTTGCAAAAGAAAAGAATATCCGCCTGGCAACAACAGCCTTAATCGGCAAAGAAGCCCCTGATGCACTGGCAGATTTTGAATTTAATGAAGATGGCGCGCGTCTGCTGAAATGCGCAGCGGGTCACGTTCCAATCAGCCAAAGCTATACAAAATCAACAAGACAATGCAGGGTATCATTTGACAGAAATCATTGTGCCGGTTGTCCTTATCAGGAACAATGCCGTCCAAAGATATACAAAAAAGTCGCTTCATTTATCACTTCAAAAAATGCATCTAACAGGGCAAAAAGTCAGCGGTACATGCAGAGTGAAGAATTTAGTAGTCTGGCACGGTTAAGAAACGGCGTGGAAACAGTTCCTTCCAGTCTTCGGAAAAATTACCATCTGGACAGCCTTCCAAGAGGAAGGCAGCGAGGGAAATTTTTCTTTGGAAGTAAAATAGCAGCTTTGAATTTCAGAAAGCTCTTCGGATTTCGGAAGGGACTGGGAAACTATGCCCAAAATCCTGTATTAGTATAGAAAACACACTAAAAGTATGCCAATGCATTTGGAGAAAAGGTGCCTCTTATAACAAATCCACTGTGAAATATTACATTTTCAAGGTTCTACGAGGATTCAGCCATAGAAAACTCTATGTTTTGACCCCAGCATCATGACATTGAATAAGCGGCTATAAATAAATTCTTTATGAAAACTTCGTAAACAAGGGGTAGGGATTTTAATTAATCCCTGCTTTTTTTGTGCGCAAAATTTAAACTCATCACCTGACAATGTTGCATAGAGCTTATGAGCCAAGATGAGATTGCAGTCATGGACGGAGGGAAGTGCATCATGCAGCTTAGAGGGGTAAGACCTTTCTTCTCCAATGAGTTTGACATTACGAAGCACAGGCAGTACCGCCTTATGTCCGATTTTGATGACAAGAATGCCTTAGACATCGAAAAATATGTAAAGAACCTGTGTAAAGCGAAAGTCAGGGACAATGACACCGTTGATGAGGTGGAGGATGCAGGCATGATTGAAGCATGACAACTGAATATGGAAAAAACTGAATAGAGAACTTGTAAAACAGTCACAGGACTTTTGGACAAAAAGTTCAGAAGTGGAACGGAGTTTTGAATGTACTTGGGAAAGGACAAAAACAAAGCGCCCGGCACAGCCAATCGTCAAACTGAATGTGCCGGATGCCCGCAGGGTTCTTCCTAAAGGATTGCCCTGTCTTTATCTTACCATAAGGCAGGGCATTTTACACGAAAAAACTCTTTCAGAAACCAGACAAAATTATTTTTGAGAAAGAAAGAGGTAGAAACATGGCATTTTTTACAACGGCGGAAACAGGTGTGAATTGTGAGTAAAGTGAAAAATGGGAAGAATAAGCAAGGTGAAAATCTGGTGTATGTAGATAGCCCTCATAAAGTAAACATGGTAAAATCTTAGAAGAAACGAGGTAAATCAATATGGAAAAACAGGTTTATATCACAGAGGAAGAACGGGCGAAGTGTCAAAAGGTGGTTGATGCGTTTGCAGAATTGTATGAAATGGAGAATATCGTGGTGATTGATGTAGGCAGATATGGCTTTGTTGAGCTGAAATATTACAAGCCGCCGCATGGCTTTGAAGAAGATGCAACTTTTACGGACAGCAGGGCATTGTTTGATGCGCTTTGGCAAGAATGGTTCAATACGACATTATATCTAACAGCAAAGGAAATGGAGTTAGATGATATTCTCTATGAGGAAGTATTCAATCGCCTATCACAAGAAAAACAGTCGGCAATTATCGGGAGAAAAATCGACTTCGCAAACAAGGTGGGTATAACTCCATAAAATGAGTTTTATAGAGAAGAAAGCACTCTATGTAGAGGGCAAAAAAGATTAGAATGGCTCTGTGTATGATAATATGCAGGGCTTTTCATTTTTGGACATAATGTCTAAAAGTTATAAAAAGGAATGAGGGGGATTCCGCTGTAGTCGACATTCGTGGAAATGTGTATAGCCAGTTATGCATATTTCCACAATGCTCGTCTTGATTACTTGAATTTATTCGTTTGACCGTATATAATTGGTAATAAATATTGAAAGGGGAATGAAAATGTTAGAGTTTATTTCTGTCCAAGAAACAGCAAGGAAATGGGGCATTTCAGAAAGACGGGTACAAAACCTATTGATGGCAGAAAAAATAGAAAACTACACATAGAACACAAATAACCATGTTATGCTTATAGCGGAGGTGATACTATGCAAAGAATTTTAGTCGTTGAGGATGACTTTGATATTCAAGAACTTTTGCAGAACTTTTTACAAGAAGTTGGTTATGAAATAACTACTGCTGCTGATGGTGTTGAAGCGATTGCTGCTTTTTCAGAGGGAAAGTATGATTTGATTTTGTTGGATGTCATGCTCCCCAAGATTGATGGTTTTAATGTTTGTGAATTGATCCGTAAGCAATCAAAGATTCCTATTATTATGCTCACTGCATTAAATGGCGAGGATGAGCAGATTAGGGGGTTGGATTTACAAGTAGATGATTATATTACGAAACCTTTTTCTATGCCCATTTTGATTCGTAAGATTGCGGCGGTTCTCCGGCGAAGCTGCCAATCACAAAGTGACGAACATAAAACAATTTCTTACCAAAATCTTATTTTAGATTGCGACAGCTATACTGCGACAATAAATGAAAATATCTATGAACTAACACAACGGGAATTTGAGGTTCTTAGAGAGTTATTAACACATCAAGGACGGATTTTAACCAGACAAAACTTATTGGATAAGTTATGGCGGTATGATTTTTATGGTGATGAGCGGGTAGTTGATACACATATCAAAAACTTGCGAAAAAAGTTAGGGATAGACTTTATTCAGACAATCAGAGGGGTGGGATATAAAATTGATAAAGAAAATTGAGAGCAGCTTATTTGCAAAAGTTTTTCTCATAACATTGTCTATGCTGTTATGTGCTTCGCTGTTGGTATTTGGGCTGTTAGCGTGGTTCATGCCGCAGACCTATTCCAACAGGCTAAACATAATTTTGGATGAGCGAGCGCAAGACTTTATTTCCGAATTGGAACAAGTAACTTTTTCAGGTAGCGGCGGCTTGTTCGATCAGTTTATTGCAGACATGGAAATCAATTCTGTTGAGTTATACAACAGCAGCGGTGATTGGGTTCCATTACCAACAGAAGAATTTGATAATGAGTGGGGCGTTAATATCGCACAATCAACAGAGGTCGGTCTTGGTGAAAAAACTCCCATCTTATCGAACAGCTATTATTTTTCTTTTGCTGATAGCAGTGATCGTTATATGCTCACTGTCTACGGAGAAGCAGAACAGATTGCAGAACTGCAACAATCCTTTATCCGCATTTTTCCGTTTATCCTACTGGTTGTTTTAGTAGTTGCTTTTGTTGTGTCTTGGATGTACTCGCATATAATTACAAAGCCGGTGCTGGCAATCAGCAGCATATCAGAAAAAATGTCTGACTTACAGTTGGATTGGAAAATTGATGGACGGCGCACAGATGAATTGGGTATATTAGAGAAAAGTCTTAATACATTATCCCACAATCTTTCCAACGCACTTTCCGAGTTACAAAGCGCAAACAAAAAACTTGCAGCTGATATTGAGCATGAGAAAGAATTGGAGCAGGCTCGTACAGACTTTTTTTCAGCGGTGTCCCATGAACTGAAAACGCCTGTTACAATCATTAAAGGGCAATTAGAGGGGATGATACTTGGTATCGGAGCCTATAAAGACCATGAGAAATATCTATCAAGGGCGCTGGAAATTGCAAACACTCTTGAATCAATGGTTCAGGAAGTATTGACAATTTCACGGCTGGAAACCGCAGAAGAACAGTTTAGGTATGACCGTTTGGATTGTGTTCAGATTATCAAATCTTATTTGAGCGAAACTGAAGATTTAATTGCAGAAAAAGATTTGCAAATACATCTTGATATGTCACCAACCACTTTTATAAGCGGCAATAAAATGTTGATGGAAAAGGTGTTTTCAAATCTCATTGGAAATGCAGTCAAGTATTCTCCGTATGGAGCAATTATTTATATTTCTGCCCATGCAGATTATGAACAGGTAGAATTTTCTGTTGAGAACACGGATGTGCATATTCCAGGGGATAGCATTCCTAAACTGTTTGACGCATTTTATCGTGTGGAACAGTCCAGAAGCCGCAAAACTGGCGGAAGTGGGCTTGGACTATATATCGTGCAGGCAATCCTACATCATCATGGAAGTGAATGTACAGTCTGCAATACGCAGTCCGGTGTGAAATTTTCTTTTATCATTTGATTTCTGCTACAAAAGCGGCGGGTGATTCACCCACCGCTTTTCAAGTACACACAAATCACAAACTAATCCCAAATGTATCACAAAAAAGAGTGCTATGCTTTAAATATTCTCAAAGAAAGGATGGTGTTTCAATGAACACAAAAAACATATCTGCATTAGCCCTTAGTGGGTTGCTGCTTGTAGGATGCGTGACTGGATGCAGTACCGCAGTGGCGAACCAAAGCGGTAATACTTTCCCTATCAGCACGACTTCCCCGCAAATCTCGAATATGTCCGCCCCATCTCTTTCCGTAACCGCTGAAACAGGATGGGCTGACACGGATGTTTCCTATGAGGAACAGTTCAAGCCCTATGAACAGTTTGGTCTGACATATGATGTCGGCAAAAATGAGCTGCAATACAACGGCAAAGTGGTACGATGGTTTGAGGACTACTATACCATAGAGGAGGGCAATCAGGCGGGGCAGGATTTTTTTAACGAAAACGGTGTGGTTGATGTGTATGCTGTCCGTGATTTCGGCAGTCCTGTTCGAGCTGGTGATGGCTCTTTTGATCCCAGTGGAAAACTGATTGGGATAAAGGAATTTTCGGCAGAAGAATTTGCTGCTCGTGATATTGACGTAATCAAAAATCCGCCATCGCCCGTTGCCATAGCTGGCAATCCGCCATCTATCAAGGAACTTGAAGATAGAGCAAAAGAATATGAAGCGTTTGGTGTCACATATGACGTTAAAAATGACCAGTGGTATTTCAACGGCGAAAAGGTTCGTTGCTTTAGAGATGTGCTGACTTCCAACGGCGAAAGTCTGACCGGAGGAAAGTTCAATGGTGCAATCCGCAATTCGTGGAACGAAAATGGCGTAATTGATATTTATACAGTGCGCGACTTTACAATTCCTGATGCCGATGGTTATGGAACTCTGACTGGTGTTGAAAAGTGTAGCCAAGAAGAATTTGATGAACACACGCAATCGGAGAGCCAGTCCAGTTCTGATTTTTGTACTGTAGAGTAAAGACCGCCGCACGATGGTAAATAAAAGTTTTCGCAAGACAGAATGAAGCATTTTATAGGACGGCAGCTTTGAGAAAATCAAAGTTGCCGTTTTGAAACAGAGGTAATCGTGTATAAAAAGAAATTGAAACTATTGAAGCATAGAATAAAAGAATTACGGATAACTTTACACATCAAGGTATACTGCAAATCACAATTAAAGTGAAATGCAGTACACCTTTTTTGATGATGCGAAATTTGTCTAATTTTAGGTTTTGATGTGGTTGTGCTTTGGCAGATTTGTAAAAGAAATTTGGTGGGCATTGCCGTGTGTTTCAGCGGAGATTTGTTTTTAATTTACTGTTTCATGTATGACCGTTGTTACGGATTTTTCCGCAGGCAGATTGTCCTTACCGTAAAGGAGCGTGAGCCGGACAGGAAAGACGATCCGTTCCTCGGCGAGAAGCTGATTGCTGAAGCGGAGGGCATATTCCTATGGTGCCTTGGGGGCTGCACCGCCTGATTGACAACGGGTACAGCTTCACCATAAGCAAAAGGGCGGAGGACAACCTGACAAAAGCCATGCAGGACGGGAATAACATCATTGTATTCATGCAGTCGGAGGGCTATATCAGGCGAAAGGCACACACGCCACGTCAAAGCAGCTTTACAGCGCCTACAGCCAGTGGTGCGAGGACAACCTCGAAAAGCCGCTGGGGGAGCGCAGGTTCTCCAATTACCTGCGGCAGAACGAGAAGCGGTATGGGCTGGACTATACCCATAATATCGCAGTCGGGGCAGGAAAAACAGCGAGGGGATTTAAGGGAATCCATGTAAAGATGCGGACAGGGGAGAACGGGCATTAAGGCGCATAAGACGCAAAGACGGGCAAAATCCGAAATCCTTTTTTATATATACATACGCTTATGCAGGAGCCTGTTTCTTATATATTATAATTTTTATTTTCTAACTTGAAAAAGATGTGTCTTAGCGTCTAAGCATAGGAAACATAAGGGTTTGAGGGCATTTTGGAAGCGTCTTTATTGCGTCCTTTTAAAGCGTCTGATACCCGGCAGGGGAAAATTAACATCTTGCCGGGCTTTTATTTTGCGGGGCAGGACGCAGAGAGCGTCTGATATTGGATTGATTGGAGGGAATATATTTGAATAAAGCGAAACTGATAGTGACGAGGGTATTTGACAGCGAGCGCACACCGCAGGATGCGTTTGTGAGGGCGATATTAAATTCAGATAAATATGAAAAAACCTTGCAGGCTCCAGGCAGTGAAAGCATAATAGAGGACAGAGGGCTTATCTGCATTCAACCGGATTCGGACGAAGAAGGGAGAACAGGATGAGCAGGACAACATACAGAGGTACGCCAAAGGCGGGGCTTTATACCCGGTTATCGGTTGACGATGGTTGCGTTGACCGTGAGAGCAATTCCATAACAAGGCAGAAGCAGATGTTGACACAGTTTGCGGAATACCACGGCATAGAGATTGTCGAAACCTACGTTGATGACGGATGGAGCGGTACGAATTTTGAAAGACCGGATTTTAAGCGCATGATTGCGGACATTGAAAGCGGGAAAATCAACACGGTCATCACAAAAGACCTCTCACGCCTGGGGTGTGATTATTTGCAGACAGGGTATTACACCGATATGTATTTCCCCAGCAAGAGGGTGCGCTACATAGCGATCAGCGACGGAATCGACACAAGCACAGGATATAACGAGATGGCGCCTTTCAAAAATCTGTTCAATGATTTTTATGCCCGTGACATATCCAAAAAAAATCCGCAGCACCCTTACCACTAAGGCGAGGGCGGGCATCTACCACAGCACAGTGCCGCCGTTCGGCTACAGGAAATCGCCTGCCGACAGCCATATGCTGCTGCGTGACGAGGAAACAGCGCCGATTGTCATCAAGATGTACGAACTGTCCGCATCGGGCAGGGGACCGGCGGCAATCGCCAACTATTTAAGGGCGGAAAAGATACCGATTCCGGCATACTGGCACCATGTACGGGGCGAGAGGGCATGGCTACAAGGGCGAGGGGGATGCGGCAAACTACCGCTGGTTTGACACAACGGTGCGTTCCATTCTCCAGCATGAGGTCTATATGGGGAACCTTGTGGCGCAGAGGCAGACACACATCTTCAAGGTCGGCAAATCCTTTGTAAGACCGAGGGAGGAATGGGTGGTTGTCGAGGACGTGTTTGAGCCGCTTGTGGAGAGGAAACTGTGGGAGAGGGTGCAGGAGGGGTTTGCCGATCCCACGAGGTCACGCAAGCGGACAGGCAGAGCAAGCATCTTTTCAGGGATGGTATTCTGTGATACCTGCAGCCGGCGCATATCCTTTGTGCCGGAGAGGGCGGAGAAGATTTATGTAGGCTCCTGCATGGAATACCGCAAGATCGGCAGGCAGGGATGCACGCCGCACCGTATCTACGAACAGGATTTGCATGATGCAGTCTTAAAGGACATACGGGAGTGGGCGAAGTTGGCGCTGAAGGACGAGAAGGCAGTCCTTGACAAAGTTATGGAGCATGAAAACAGGAACAGGGCTGACACTGGCGCAGCCATTGAGAAAAGTTTTCCCTTGAAAAGCGTCTGGGGGAGGTCGAGAAAGTCATTGCCAAACTCTATGAGGATTACGCTTTAGGCAAGGCAGGGGCGGACGAGATTGACTTACTCCTGCCAAAGTACCGGAAGGAACAGAGGGAACTGAAAGCACAGCTTGCGCTGTTCGAGGAAGAAAGCAGCGAACAGAGGGAAACAGCACAGAACGCTGAAAAGTGGGTTGCGCTGATCCGCCAGTACAATGATCTGCAGGAACTGACGGCAGGCATCATAAGGGAACTGATTACCAAAATCTATGTGGGCGATGTCCGCAAGGTTGACGGTGAGAAAGTCCAGTCTATCGAAATTCATTACCGTTTCATCGGCAGTCTGCCAGATGGGGCGTCATTAACCTTCTGGAAGGCTGCGGAAATGATAATCCGGGCACAAATGCTCATGTACGGTAAAGAAGCAAGCAACCGAAAACAAGAGATAGACCGCCAGCACCACACTATTCCGAACCAAAGAAGATAAAAACCAAAAGACAAGCATTGTGAAAATGTGCATAACAGGATATGGAATCATGGATAACTCTATTCACAGCACATGGAAAAGCTAAAGTGTAGCTTTCCCACGTCCTGTAAACAGAGTTACCCACAATTCCATGAGATAGCCAGTTATACACATTACAGCGCAATGCCGACTGTTACGGAATCCATATCATGTTTTCACTTTATGTAAAACACTTATTCAAAAAATAAAAAAGCAAACAGCACATAACATTCTGCAATTATTATATATAGCCCTCTTCTCAAAAACGGTCAACGGAATTATAATGTGCTTATATTAACCGATACGGTTAATGCGGAGGATATTATGAACAATAAATTTTTCGGTTTATCAATAGAAAAACAACAGCGGATTGTCAATGCTGCTTATAAAGTGTTTTCAGAAAATAGCTATAAAAAAGCACCCATGTCTGAAATAGCAGATGAGGGAGGCATTTCAAAAGCATTGCTATTTCACTATTTCATTAACAAAAAAGAACTGTATATGTATTTGTGGGAAAATTCTATCGAAATGACAAGAAAAGCAATTATAGAATACAAGACTTTAGAAACATCTGATTTTTTTGAAATGTTAAAAAGGAGTCTGTTATCTAAATGTTCTATTATGCGGAAATACCCACACATATATGCGTTCTCATTAAGAGCATATTATGAAAACTACCCGGAAATAGAGGAAGCTATTCAAAAGAGCTATTCTAAAACAAGTAATGCAAGTGAAACTATTGTATTTGAAAAAATAGATACCTCTATTTTTCGGAAAGATATAGATTTGAAATCTATGTATTCAGAGATATTTTATGCAGTTGATGGATATATGCTAAATAAATATCGTTCCGGGCAAATTATTCCTGATGAAATTGAAAACGAGATTGCGGAACTTATTGATTTATGGAAAAAGATATATACAGAAAGAGAGGATTGACGAATGCAGCATAAGCAAATTTTAGCACAGGGAGGAAATGTCCATTATTGGATTGACAAAAAAGATGATGGTGTTGATTGTATTGTTTTTACTCACGGTGCAACGGCAGATCATACAATGTTTGAGAAACAGATAGATTTTTTCTCTGATAAATATATAATAGTTCTTTGGGACGTACCCATGCATGGATTATCAAGACCCTATCAGAAATTTTCCTATCATGATACGGCGGAAATATTACATTCTATTCTTCAAGAAGAAAATATAAATAGAGCTATTTTGGTTGGAATGTCTATGGGAGGTTATTCAAGTCAACATTTTGCTGCCATATATCCCGACATGGTAAAAGGACTTGTAGCGTTAGATACAACTCCATTAGGAGTGCAATACTATTCAAAATCGGATTTATGGTGGTTAAAACAAGTGGCACCAATGGCAAAGTGGTTTCCGGCAACTATTTTACGAAAAAGTATGGCAAAGTCAATTTCTGAAACAGACTATTCTTACCAAAAGATGATGTCATGCTAAAACCGCTTTCAAAGTCAGATATTATTGAGCAAATGAGAATAGCATATGGAAAATTTACGCATGAAAATAGAAATGTTATGTTCCAATTTCCTGTGCTAATACTTGTCGGGGATAGAGATAGTACAGGCAAAGTAAAGGCATATTGCAAAGAATGGGCAAAACAAACAGGGTATCCGTTACATTTTATTAAAAATGCTAAACATTTCGCAAATGGGGATAATCCAGAACAAGTAAATTTTGAAATTCAACAATTTATTAGAACTATCAATGACAGTGAAAAGCAACCATAAAACATGCAATGCCCCATGCCGTTTTTGGAAAAACAGATATATAATAAAGCAACGACAAACAGAATTTTAAAGGAGGAATGAAGTGTGGTTAGTGATTTTTTAGGAGCAACATTTCCGTGGATTTTAATTGGTTTATTTGTAGCTATCAGTTGTTCTCTTATGAGCAAAAAAGAGAAATAAATTCTCGTTTTGAGAGGTCAAGTATAAAGAGAAATCAAAATTATTTGGAGGTAAATAAAATGGCTAAGAATGAACGATTTAAGATAGTTTATTCACAAGGGACTGTTGATGTAACGCAAATTTTGGTAGATACAGAAACTGGAGTGAATTATGTGTTTCGTAAAGTTGCACATGCAGGAGGATTGACGCCGCTGTTGGACAAAGATGGAAAACCTGTTATTTCTCCGATTGTAAACAGCTAAATTTAGTCATTCAAATTGAAGTTTATAGAGAATGTAAGTAAGGAGTTTGGCAATGAAAAATCTTTTGAAAAGTAACCGATTTGCAGTTTTCATAATCTTAACTTTTTTAATTTATGTAATGTCCAATGGAGAATGGTGTATCCCGATTTTTGCATGGATTTATCCAATTTTGTTTTTACATATGCTTTCTCTTAATCATACCCGAAAAGTATATCTTATAATTGGCTCAATATATGCCATCGGGTTTGTTTTCCAGTTTGAAAAAGCCATCGGAATGGATATAAAAATATGTATAGTGGTAGCTTTTTTGGTAGCTTTTCTGAAAATTTTACCATATATCTATTGGTCTAAATCAAAAATGAGATTTCAAGATACTGTTATTTTTGCAAGTATAATGGTATCAATAGAATATATCATGTATTTGGTATATCCTATTTTGGGCGGGTTGTCTGACGCTTATACACAATACCAAAATCTATACCTGCTACAAATAGTAACGGTAACAGGGATTTACGGAATCACCTTTTTAATGTATTGGACGGCGGCAATGGTTATATGGATTTGGAACAATAAAAGCAAAAAAGAATACATCAGAAAATACATATTCGTATATGGTTCTGTGATTGGCTTGGCATTTGTCTATGGAGTTGTTATGTTTCATTTTGTAGGAAATTCAGATAAAAGTGTTAGAATCGCTGGAGTAACCGTTCCGATTTCAGAGCTGTTAAATAATGATAAAGATGTATATTCTACATTTTATACCAACACATTTACTGATGAAAACATTACCAATGCAAGGAATAAACTATCATCAGTAGCTGATGAACTTTTCCTAAAAACAGAGTTGGAAGCACAAGCAGGTGCAAAGATTGTTTTTTGGTCTGAACTGAATGGAGCGGTTTTAAAACAAGATGAAGATATGCTTTTGCAACGAGCGTCGGACATGGCGAAACAGGAAGAAATTTATTTGATTGTTTCATTACTGGTGAAAACCCCTTACGAGGACTTAAAGGAAAATAAAACGGTAGCATTCAATCCACAAGGAGAACTAATATCAGAATATTTTAAGCATGGACGTTCAATCGGAGAATTGTGCCAAAAAGGAGATGGAATGCTAAAAAGTTTTGATACAGAATATGGTAGAATTGCGCCGTTTATATGTTCTGATATGGCATTTTTGTCTAAAATACAGCAGGCAGGTAGAAATAATGTAGATATACTAATTGTTCCAGCTTCGGATTGGAAAGAAATGACATTATTAGCTGCAAAGACAGCGATTGTGCGTGGGGTTGAAAATGGAAGTAATATAATCAGACATACAAATAACGGAATGTCGATTGTTTCAAATGTTAAGGGCTGTGTGTTGGCACAGACCGATTACTTTCAGTCTGATACAAAGACATTATCAGCACAGGTTGCTATGAAAGGACGCTTTACTCTTTATTCGTATATTGGAAATCTATTTGTATATCTGTGTAATTTATATTTGTTAGGGAGTTTCATACTTCCCAAAATTAAACGACTAATTTTAAGAAGTGCCTGAATCCGTGAGCCTTGCCACAAATTATTTTCTGTAATCCCATATAATTCCGGCGCTTATACGTTATTTTATCGGATTGATTTTTTCACCCGCCAGGTGAAAAAATTAGAGCGTTTTGTTTTGCTTATGGTATACTGAAATCAGAAAAAACACTTAGTTCCGGAGGTTGCCATGAGAAAAAATATTTCCGTTGAATTCACAAATGAACGCATTATCCCAAGCGGTGGGCTTGCTGTTGTCGGTGCAATCCTCGGCAAAAGTGATTTTGTCAAACGCTGCAACCGCATGAAGATTGACTGTAACCATCCGCAGCGCCAGATCAAGAATGGTGACATCATGCTGACCTACATTGGAATGCAATGCATGGGCAAACCCTCTTTTGACGCCGTCCGCGAAATGGATGATGACCCGGATTTCTATAAAGACGCCCTCGGCGTCTGCTATGCAATCCCATCCGCTGAAACCCTGCGGCAGCGCCTTGACCTGGTC
The DNA here is from genome assembly GCF_004793545.1 of Petralouisia muris. Taxonomy (GTDB): domain Bacteria; phylum Bacillota; class Clostridia; order Lachnospirales; family Lachnospiraceae; genus Petralouisia; species Petralouisia muris. Next base: position 14,341 of record NZ_SRYA01000094.1, read on the forward strand.
GGCGGTTCCATGCGCAGGCGGATTTTAGATGAAAATATCCACATGCTGAAATCCAACGGCGTCGCACCGTCGAAACTGCCATGCGGCTATGCGCCGATTGACATGGACGTTTCGCCTTTTGACAACTCAAAAACCTGCAAGGAAGGCGTTTCCCGGACTTATAAGGGCTGCGACGGCTATGCCCCCATGTTTGCCTATATTGGCAGGGAAGGCTGCCTTGCGGATTTGGAACTGCGTGAAGGGAAGCGGCGCAGCCAGAAAGGCGCCCCGGAATTTTTAAAAGAAACCATCGGCGTCTGCCGGCGGCTGACAGATGAGCCGCTCCTTTTCCGGCTGGACTCAGGCAATGATTCTGCCGAAAACATTGGGATCCTCATGGAAAACGGCTGCCATTTTATCATTAAGCGCAACCTCCGCAAGGAAAGCGAAG
>NZ_SRYA01000095.1 GCF_004793545.1 Petralouisia muris
TGAATATTCTTGCGTCAAGAAACCGTGATTCCGGCGCAGTGGAAACCTACATTCCGGATACGGAAACCGCCTTTGAGTGGCTTAACTACCATTCATAAGAAATTGAGCCAATGTCAAGCCCAAAGCCGCTTTGCGGGGCATTAGCCGGCTTTATATTGGTGAAATTTCTTGTATGCTGGATAATTGCCAATCGGTTTCCTAACCACCGGACAGCATGGACACCAAGACCGGAATATTCAGTTGAATCCAGAAAAAATCTTTTGTATCTTTTGTGAAAAACAAACAAAATACAAGAGCGAATGGGAATGTGTTTAGTGTGTTTTGCACAAATAGTAACTTTCGATGCAAATAAAATAGTCGATATAATGTCGTATTATGTTAAGGGTCTTGGCAAACTTGTAGAAATGCAAGGACGCAAAGCTAGAAGTCTACGATAATCTTTGAAAGATTATATAGATAGTTCGGTTGCAATAGCGGTTATTGCAGCCTCTTTTTGTGTATTAGCTAGCATTATATTGATAATATGAAATTTTATTATAAAGAGCCTTTTCTATTAAATTCGGAAAATGTGCATAATGATAACTGCCGAAAAGTAAATGATAAGGAGATTGATATGAAAACATTAATTACATCTATACCTATTTGTATGTCGAATGATAGTAGGGATTTTATAAGCATGCGAGTTGCACCAACAACAGCTATTTATTTGTTGGCGGCAGTTGCTTTGAAAGAAGGCATTGATATTGCCCTTTTAGATCCTTACGAAATGCAGCTTGAAGTTGGAAAACATGGACTTAGAGAGACAATAAAGAGCAAAATGGACGAATTTGATGTGATTTGTTTATCTTCAAATACTTTGAATTGGTCCAATACGGTTAAGGTTATTAAAGAAATAAGAGAACTGTATGGTAAAAATAAAGTAATTGTATTGGGTGGAATTCATCCTACATATTTTTATGAACATATAATAAATGATTTGGAGGTAGATTATATCCTAAGAGGAGAAGGAGAAATGTCTTTTCCTAAATTTTTAAAATGTTTAGTAAACAAAAGTGATTTAGATTGTGTGGAAGGATTAGTAAGAAAGAAATGTGAAGGAACTACAACAAATCAAAAAGTTCCAATTATCGATGATGAAACATATAAAAAATTACCGTTGCCGGAGTTTGATTTAATGCCAAAAGGTGTTTATAACTTGTTGCCAGTTGAAACGTCAAGAGGCTGTAAATATAATTGTGCGTTTTGTTCAGTACCGCATAGAAATAATTGGCGAGCTTTTGATGAGAAAGTAGTTATTAATAGAGGCACACAAATTATAAGCAAACATATTGATAAAGTAAACACAAAGCAAGTTTTTATTACAGATGATTGCTTGACTGCTGATTTTGAAAGAGCAGGAAAGATAATGGATAAATTAATGAAAATAGATGAAGAAATCCTTTTTGGTGTTGAAACACGTGCTACGGATTGGCTAAAACCAAATGTGGATATAGGAATTAGAACTTTTGGTTCTAGTCAGATTTCAAGGCTACAGTTTGGAGTAGAATGTGGATACAATGAAGGGCTGAAGAAAATATCTAAAGGGTTAACTGTTGAATTGTTAGAAGGGACGGTGGCAATATTAGAAAAAAACAATATGTTGAGTAGGGCATATTTCTCATTTATTGTTGGATTTCCATGGGAAACAATGGATGACTGTTTAAATACAGTAGATTTTGCAGCGTATTTAGAAAATCGTTGTGGAAGATTAGGCTGTGTAAATGTCAATTGGTTGCAAATATATCCTTCAAATATATGGAGAGACAGGGAAAAATATGTAATTGTAGCTGAGCCGGATATTTTTGACGATGAAATGTTTATTGAAGATAAGTATTACGAATTATTTCATCCAACATTGAGCCGAAGCGAACATGATTATGTGGTAGAGCAGATAAATAAATATGAAAATATAGGTATTTATTTACGTAATTATTAAGGGGATTATGATTAATCCTCAATGCCCTACGTTATTGTATTTTTTGAATGGAGGTGTTTAATTGTGGAAGATAAGAAATATGTAAAACCAATGTTATACGACATGAATGAAACGGAATTACAGTCAGTTGACGGTGGAGCGTTTATAGTTGCTGTAGGTGTTTTAGTTGCAGCTGTTTTAGTCGCTGGTGCGTACACAGTAGTTGCGGCAGGAATGGTAGTTGACGTTGGAGCAGCAGTGCATGCTACAATTGGTGCTACGACTTGGGTATAAATTGCATTTTTTAATAAATATTGTTAAAAAAAATGTAAGGTAACAATAGTAACAAAAAATAGCGTAGGGTATTGTGAAATCTTAAAATAGAATTAAATGAAAGGAGTACTACTTATGCAGAATGCAGAAAAAAAGTGGTATATAGATAGCAGTGGACCAAAGTTCTTTTCGCTAGACGTAACAGGTGCTTGTAATTTTAAGTGTCTTCACTGTTACAATGATAGCGGGAAAAAATTAGAAGATGAATTGACAGATGAGGAAATCATAGATGTCGCAAGACAAATAGCAGAATTCCAGCCAGAGTCTGTGTGTTTATGTGGTGGAGAAACTATGTTGAGAAGTAATTTGCTTGACATAATTAGGATATTATCTGAAAAGGTACCAGCTGTTAATATGGTGTCGAATGGCTCGCTATTTAACGAAGAAAAGTTAATCGCAATTAAAGAGGCAGGGTTATCGACGTTGCAGATAAGTTTAGATGGATTGAATTCAATGCAGCATGATACATTTAGAGGGGTTGTTGGAGCTTTTGATAAGGCTGTCGAATCAATAAAGATAGCAAAAAAGGTTGGTTTGGGACTATATATATCATTTGTTCCTAATAAATTAAATCATGAGACGCTTATAGAATATCTTGATTTTTGTTATGGATTGGGGGTAGATTCTGTTCGAATAATGCCGCTAATTCCAATGGGGCGAGGAAGTAGAATTGATTCATTGTTATTGTCAACTGAAGAATATTGTACATTGCAATTAAAAATTCTGAATTATAAAGAAAAATTAAAAGGGACTAGTCAGATGTTAGAGTGGGGAGATCCTTTGGATCATTATATGAGACTTCCTAATAATACTATTAACGGATATAAAAGTTTAACATATGAAGTTAAAGCAAATGGAAATATTACTGTTTCGACATATCTTCCTTTAGTTGTTGGAAACGTAAGGAAGCATTCACTAAGAGAATATTGGGAAAATGGATATGCGGACATATGGGAGAATCCACAGGTTTTAGATTATATAGGTAGAATAAAAAATATATATGACATTAACAATATGGAACCAAAGCCATATACCGGTGAATATTATTATGTTAATATAATGGAATAGTAGGAGGCACTTATGAAATATATAGTAAAAGAAGTATCAGTTAAAAAAATACAAAAGGGTGAAAATACAGTAATCTTAGTAAATGGCGGAGATTACCAATTGGTGTTAAATCCAACAGCTTTAGAAGTGTTTGATATTATTGACAAATTTAGTACAACAGAACAATTGTTAGAACAATTGTGTCAAATATATGGTGGAGTAGATAAGAGGGTTTTGGAGAAAGACTTAAATGAAATATTAAGAATATTTGAAATTTATGGTTTAATTACGATCGAAAAGGAAGAAAAAGAGAATGATGGAGTAAGTAAATACATAATTTCTGGAGATGTTAATTATCAGTTGATTAGTGATTTTGTTTTAAAAACGTTAGAATGCGATGAAGCAGTAAAGTTTGGACAAAAGTCTCCTGAATACTATATGCCAGTGTTTTTAAGATATAGGGTTATGCAGAATCTTGAATTTGGTGTATATGCAGAAAGTGGAAGTAAGGTTGTGGGATACATGTCTACAAGTGCAAATCCTGCAAATTCATCTAAGACATTAGTTATTAATGATATTTTTATGGATGAGAGTTTGTCAGATGATGAAATTGTTCGTCATTTGAGTGGAATGATAAATCGTGTTTTTAGAATAGTAGCATCGACTCGAGCTGTTTCTAAAATTAGATTGGCTACATATGGTGAAATGGCAACACAGAGAATGATTGATATTCTTTTGCGTATAGGATTTGAGGTCGAAGGTGTGTTGAAGGATGAGACGCTTTTGGGTGACATGACTTTTTATACATATTTTGTTAAGTAAGGAGTGGAGTGCAAAATGTGTTTAATAGGTTCTGTGTGTTTCCAAAATGTTATGCATGGACGTTGCAAAGGCACACTTACGGAAATACAACAGTTTCAAAAAAGAATAGTCGATACATTAGTGGAATTAGATGCTTATGATGAGGGCGGTTCTATAAAAAGGATAAATTCATCGGAAGTAGTTAATGAAAAACATATTGTAGATATGGACATATGGATATTACTCAATAAACCAGTTAATATATCAGGAGAGTTTGAATTTATAGAAGAATTTAGTTTGTCAAATATCTTGATAATTGAGCATGTTGGTGGACCAGAAGAAAGTCAAAAGACAATTGCGAAGATGAATTTGTACATGCAGGAACATAATTTGAAAGCAATAGGTTCAGCGTATAATCATTCTTTGCACAAGGTGAAAAGAGGATTATCTGAAGATGAAATGCACTTTAAGATATATCTAAGCATTGAAAACAAATAGAGTTAAGCCTGTCAATAGAGTGTTGATGGGCTTTATGTGAATATTCTTGCGTCAAGAAACCGTGATTCCGGCGCAGTGGAAACCTACATTCCGGATACGGAAACCGCCTTTGAGTGGCTTAACTACCATTCATAAGAAATTGAGCCAATGTCAAGCCCAAAGCCGCTTTGAGGGGCATTAGCCGGCTTTATATTGGTGAAATTTCTTGTATGCTGGATAATTGCCAATCGGTTTCCTAACCACCGGACAGCATGGACACCAAGACCGGAATATTCATTTATGTATGTCTAGTATAAAAAATTAGGTGAAAAATATGAGTCGAGTTATAATAGTTACAGGTGTATCATGTACAGGAAAAAGTACGTTGGTTAATAGATTTTGTGAAGAAGCAAAAGAGTTATATTATAGAATTTCATTAGATGATTTCTATAATATGCTTCCACTAAATAATAGATCTGTTATCGAAGACGACTATATTTATCAAACAAATCGTTTGATGTGGTACGTTGTTAGATATTTAATCTCAGAAAGAAAAAATGTTATTGTAGATACAATTTTATTATATAAGGAGGAACATAAAAATATTCTTAAAGAAATTGAAAGTGTGCTCAGGAATCAGGAGTTGTTGCTAGTGAAGTTAAAATGTAGTATAGAGGAGCTGAAAGAAAGGGCGAAAAACAGGGGAGATAGAGATTTTAATTTGATACAAAGACAGGTTGCAATGAGTTTTGATGATAGTTATTTTGATGTTGTTTTAGATAGTTCAGGAGATACAATAAATGAAAATGTAAGAAAACTTATTGTGAAAAACGATGATAGTATTTCGTTTAATCAAATTAGTAGGTTGTTGAAGTTAATAGAAGTGGAAGAATAACTATTTCAAAAAAAATTGAAATAGTTATTGACAAATGAAAATGGGGTTTTTATAATGATAGTATCATAGAGAGGAGGGATGAAGATGCTTCCAGCTTTATTTAAAGCATTGTCAGATGAGACAAGAAGGGAAATATTATGTCTGCTTCAAAATGGTGCTATGAATGCGGGAAGTATTTCAGAAGAGTTAAAGATTGCGCCAAATAAATTGACATATCATTTGAATTTGTTAAAAGAAGCAGACTTAATATTAGAATATAAAGTTAAAAACTATGTATATTATGAACAGAATATTACATTGTTAGATGAAGCGATTATTTGGTTAGAAAATTTAAAGCAAAAGAGGTGAGCTGATGAAAAATATGAAAATATGGATAATTCCAATCTTGTCGACGGTATTAAATCTTATTGCAATATTTCTTTTGCCAGAGCGTATACCAATTCATTATGACATCCATGGTAATGCAGATTCATGGGGACCCAAATATATGGTTTTTGTTGTTTTGTTAATAATTTATTTGTTGACTATTTTATTTGAAGAATTGGTAAAAAAGATTAATAGATGTATAGAAAATTGTAATATAGATGAGGAGAAGCAGAAAAAGAAAAATCTTATAAAAAATATATATTATGTGGGTTTTTTAACAGAATGTTTGCTGTTTTTAATAAATATAATAATGGTTATTATACCATGTGTTTTTTTACAAACAAAATCTGATGAACAACAAATAGAATTTATTAAAATAGTGATTATATTTGTTTCGATTTTAATGATTATTTTTGGCAACTATCTTCCGAAATGTAAAAGAAATTCTATTCTTGGTATTAGAACAAGATGGAGCTTACAAGATGATAAAAATTGGAATAAGATGCAAAAATTGGGCGGTAAACTTTTTGTGATGGCAGGATTGATTAATACACTGGTAGGATGTTTCGTTGATGTAGAAAATGTTTTAATGATTTTTTTCCTAATTACAACGATACTAGTATTTGCAATAATTTTTTATCCATTGTACGAAAAGGTCAGACATTAAAAGCAAGTAAAAAAGAATAGATTATTAGGTATTAAGGAGGACTGGAAATGCTGATATTTACAATTATTATGTCACTTACTATGTTGGGAATGGGATTATATCTTGGAAAAGGTGGACCTAAAGAGATTAACAAATGTTTAGGTTATAGAAGCAAAAGAGCTATGAGTAGTCAAGAAAGTTGGGAGTTTGCACAAAAAGAAGCAGGAAAGATATACAAGATATTTGCATTAGTTAATTTATTATTGTTTAGTATTATATTCATGCTGATAAAAGGAAAAGAAAATTATAACGATATTTTTCTTATTTGTGCATATATAGAGATAGCTTTACTCATAGTGCCGATACCTGTTGTGGAGATAAAACTTAAAAGATTTTTAAATAAGAAGTAATTAGTTTTAAAATGAACTATAACAATAAAACATAAGATACAGATGAGTTCCCAGGGAGAAGTGTTATGATAGATACCTAGGAACTTAGTTGTAAAGATAATGAAAGGAATGCAGTTTTGCAATGTACGAATAAAATGAAATATTATTGTATAAGGCAACATGATATTACGGATTGTGGTGCTGCTTGTCTTGCAACTATTTGTAAACAAAACGGTTACAAGATAGGCATTACTAAGATACGTGAAGTAGCAGGAACAGATAAACAGGGAACAAATGCGTGTGGTGTGATCAAAGCAGCAGAACAACTGGGTTTTAGTGCAAAGGGAGTAAAGGGTAATATGGAAGCAATTCACTCTGAATTTCCGCTACCTTGCATTGCACATGTTATTGTAGACGGTGGGTTGTTACACTATGTAGTCATACATAAAATTACAAAAAAACAAGTGATTATTGCAGATCCGGCTGTAGGAATTGTAAAACTTACCCCAGAGGAGTTTTTGGGAAAAGTCCATGTGGAAGGAAAACCACCAAAATATCAGTGGAGTGGTGTTTTGATTCTGCTTGTAAAGAATGAAACATTTAAGAAGGGCGATGAAACAAAAGGATTGTTTAGTCGCTTTTTTCATTTGCTATTACCACAGAAGAAATTAATTTTGCAGATTTTTGTAGCCTCTTTGGTATATACAGTTCTTGGCATTATAGGAGCTTTTTACTTTAAGGAATTAGTAGATAGTGTATTACCAGGTGGTTTGAAGAAAACTTTGATGACTCTGTCAATAGGTGTGATTTTGCTGAATATATTTAAGGTGATTTTGAATGCGGTTCGTTCGCATCTATTACTCTATTTGAGTCAAAAACTGGATATTGCATTACTTCTCGGGTACTATCGCCATGTGATTGAACTTCCTATGAATTTTTTTGGAACTAGAAAGGTAGGAGAAATTATTTCTAGATTCAATGATGCAGGAAAAGTACGTGATGCCATATCAGGTGCAACTTTAACTATTATGATAGATACACTTATGGCTATTGTGGGAGCCATAATCTTATATATGCAAAATGCAAAAATGTTTGGAATTACATTGATAATAGTTATTTTGTATGGGATTATTGTTGTGTCCTTTCATAAATGGTATGAAAAATTGAACCGTAGACAGATGGAGAATAATGCCCAGCTTACTTCCTATATGGTGGAGTCCTTAAATGGTATACAAACAGTAAAGACATATAATGCAGAGCGAAAAGCAAACAGAGAAACGGAAATTAAATTTGTCCGGTTGCTTCGGAGCATATTTGATTTGACATGGGTTAATAACCTACAGACTTCCTTAAAGACTTTTGTAGAATTAGTAGGTGGAATTGTAATACTTTGGGTTGGCGGTTTTAGCGTTATTAATGGAGAAATGACTATCGGTGCATTGATTACATTTAATTCGTTACTTGCCTATTTCCTTGACCCGGTAAAGAATCTGATTAATTTGCAACCTCAGATGCAAACTGCTGTGGTTGCGGCAGACCGCTTGGGAGAGATACTAGATTTAGAGGCAGAGAAAACGGAGGCGGAATACCGTAAGCTTGCATCTGCAAGCCTTGCAGGCGATATTGAGATTAAGAACTTAAATTTTCGCTATGGTACTAGAAAACTGGTGCTTGAGGATATTAACCTGAAAATAGAAAAAGGGCAAAAAATAGCATTTGTAGGAGAAAGTGGTTCCGGTAAGACGACACTTTCCAAACTACTGCTCCACCTCTATGCACCAGAAACCGGAGACATTTTAATCAATGAAAACAATATCGAAGATATTCAGCTGGAAACCATAAGAGAAAGAATTGCATATATTCCACAGGAAACCTTTTTGTTTAGTGGCTCCATTTTTGAAAACTTAACTTTGGGACTGGATGATACAACTATGGATGATATCATAGAAGCTTCCAAAATGGCACAGGCACATGAGTTTATCAATGAACTTCCTCTTCGTTACGAGACAAGACTGGAAGAAAATGGAACAAACCTTTCCGGAGGTCAGAGACAGCGACTTGCCATTGCAAGGGCAATGCTTAAGAAACCGGATATTTTGATACTGGATGAAGCAACCAGTAATCTGGATGCCATTACAGAGCGTGCATTGGATAGAACTATCCATGAATTTGCAAAGGATATGACTGCCATATTTATTGCACACCGTTTAAGTACCATAAAGAACTGTGATAGGATTTATGTGATGGATAAAGGAAGGATTGTGGAACGGGGAACGCATCGAGAACTGATTGAATTAGGTGGTAAATATGCATATCTTGTAAAACAACAATCTTTGGATGAAAATACCGTAAAGGAAGGCGGTGATGCTGTATGAAACCAATTATTGTAGATATGAAGGATATGAGTGATAGCACTGAGATCTATGAATCAAAACCAAACCGCTTTTTGGTATATACCATATATCTCATTCTGATTATAGTGGTAGTTGCAGTTTTATGGATGTCTTTATTTAAGATGGATATTGTAGTAAAAAGTAACGGACTATTTAAAGGAAGCAACGCTGTTTATGAAATCAGTAGTGGTGTCACAGGAAGTGTAAAGAAAACTTATATAGAAAATGGACAGTATGTAACAGAAGGTGATGTTCTTTATGTTCTTTCTATAGACGAGCTTTCCGATACGATTCTACGTTATCAAAATGAGTTGGAAGCTGCAAAAGCTCGACTTGAAATCTTATCGGTATACGAAAAAAGTCTCGATGGAGATAAAACTGAATTAGAAGCATTATCAAATAATGAATATTATGATGAGTTTATAAATAGAAGGGAATTATTATACGCCAATGTAAACTTAAGCGAGAGTGATACAGCCGGACAGGTTACATTGTATCAGGGCAATGTAGATTCCATATCTGGAACCATCGCGAAATATAATGAAAAAATTGAGAAGCTTAACAATGTAAAACAATGTATTATGACTCGGAATAATACTTTTGATTCAAGCGAAGGTATTTATTACAGTATGGTGAGCAGCTACCTTGCGTCATACAATTACACATCCGTACAATATGATAATCAGATAAATGATTACCAAAGGCAAATAGACGAGTATGAAGATCAGATAAAAAAAGCTGAGGCTTCAAAAGAAGATGAACCTGCAACCTGGAATGAAACAGTAAGCGGTAATGATATAGTAAATGAAAATGAGGCGAATGTTACTCAGCCCGTGGGTAGTGCTGTTGATGTGGAAGAACTTCAAAAACAAAGAGATACATTGATTACTGCAAGGGATTCAGTACAAAAAGAAAAAACACAAGCCTTAATGAATCTGGAATTGCAACAGATTACAACTATTGAACAACAGATTTCAGGATATAATGATACAATTCTATCGTTGGAAACAAATCTGACATCTGCAAAATTACAGTTAGATGCGGTGAATGGTGTAGATAATAAAGCAAAGGAAACGGTTGCAATTCTTACAGAAAAAGGAAACATAGAAGCAGAAATTTTAACCTATGAAGATAAGGTAAAGGAATGTGAAACTTATTTAAAGAGCTATGATATTCAGAATGATAATTGTATCGTAAAGGCAAATGTGTCCGGATATTTTTATGTTTCACAAGAATTGAAAACAGGAAGCTTTGTGCAGGAGGGAACCACTATTGGAACCATATATCCAGAGACAGAATCAAAGTATTATGCGGAGATTTATATAGAAAATACGGATATAGCCAAAGTGAAAGAAGGACAGGAGGTAAAGTTCGAAATTGCTGCTTATCCATCCAGTGAATACGGATACTTTGAAGGAGTTGTAGATAATATAGCTAAGGACATTTCAGTTGACCAAAGTACAGGATATGCCTACTATATGGTGAGAGTTAAGTGTGAAAATATGACTTTAAAAGGAAAAGATGGAGAAGAAGCAACTCTTATGAATGGTATGGCTTGTCAGTCAAAAATAGTCGTAGACGAGAAAAATGTGTTGACTTATCTTTTGGAAAAGATTGATTTATGGGATTGATTCATATTGTTCAAATAAGCGATAGAAGGTGTTGTTGTGAGAAATATTATAAATCTAGGTAACGTTTCAGAACGTCAGTAGCAGTTAAGAAATGTTCTTTGTACAAATCGGAGAAAATTAATTTGTTTTTTTCTTTTTGTTGCGATTTGTAGATAAAAGTTCTCTTACTTTTGCCACTCAATATTAACAGTAGGTAATACATGTAAAACAGTAAATTATAGGCTTCAAAATCATCCATATAGATGTTTTGAATGTATTTAATACTATCAGTGCCTTAAGTGCAATATTTATCTACTGTAATTTTGAACATTTTTTAAAAGATTAGAATTCAATTTCTCTGTAGTTCAGCTATATAAAGCAAGAAAAGAAAGGTAAGAAGGTGGTTAGGAGGCTGTTTGGTAGTATAGTTGAATTAGTGATGCAACTGATGGAATATAATGCTACGCCGTTAAAACAAAATGAAAAGTCTACTGTAAGGGAACTAAAGGAAAAGTTTAACAAGAATTCCAAGAACAGCTTTAAACCGGCTTCCAGTGGAGCACTTAAAAGGCACCTGTAAACAAAGAATGCATATTGTGCCAGAAATTGAACAAAGAGCAGGGGCTAGATAGGACATGACGTGGTAAATTTTGTTGTCCTTATTGTGATATCTGCCTTGATAAAGTGTGTATCAGAGAAACAGGTTATGAGATTGATGCAGGAATTACAGTGAATTTTACAGCCTGTGGAAACTCAGATTTCATTTGCCTAATTGAGTTCGAAAGAGTTGGAGGTGATGCCATGTGTAGAACTAAGGGATGACGATACATAATAAAAAATAAAATAATATAGGTAATTGTTAAATGATTTCTTCCTCCATGTGGATAACTATCGGCTATATAAGGAGAAAAAACAGAACATTTGTCAGAGTAAGTTTAAAATTATCAAAAAATATTTGATATTAGACATATTTTAATAAGCCTAAACAAGAATTATGAAAATTTATTGCTTTTTCAGGCAATTAATGGTTTTAGGCTTCGGATGTATTGTGGACAATTTATACGATGGGCAACAATAACGGTAAGCTGGCTGGAAATGCCAGCCAGGAAGACATCTGCTTTTGTGGCGGCATGGTTGCGGGTCTTTCTTCCAGCGATACACATATTGTCCTTGAAGTGATGAATGGCACGCTCTACGATCGTTCTGATCTTATAAAGAGATGTCCATTCGTCAGAATCCCGCTGAATGCCGGGGAACATGCGAAAATCCATATTGTCATAGGCGTAAGTGGTGCGTCCATTTGTCACGGGCTGAACGGCCTTTCTCGTGACAGTGCCCGGCATATTTCATATCCAGACTACTGTCTTTGGGGCAGGTGGGATAACCATAGATATTGTAGTCGACTTTTTCAAGGGTGCTTTCGTTTCTTGGATTATAAGGAATCAGAGCTCTGGAAAAGTGGAATTCATCCTTAAGGAAACCGTAGGTCTCTATGGTGTCAAAAGCGGAATCACCAAGAAAAGTATCCGGGTGAAACTGTGGATGTAAGGTGAAGAAATCAAAGAGTATCGGTTTGAGTGAAGAAGAATCGCCAACCGATTTATCCTCGTCCGGAGAATCCGATTTCTTTTCCACAGGCATTTCTGGGTGTGAATGTTTAAAATCATCATCCAGGAAAGTGATGTGGCGGACAATGCCAAGGCCATTGGTAAGAATTGCAAACTTGTCGGCATAACAGAAATGCCCATTAATATACTGCTGTTTGGCATCGGGGCAGGAGGCAGCCTGTGAAGGCATAAGTCCGTAAGCCATTTTGTATGGGTCAACATCAGGATTGCCTTTATAGAAAGATTTGAGACGTCTGATGAGGGAATTAAGAGTTTTCGGATTGTTTTCCGAGACATAGAGCTCAATGCCAGAAGTATCGAAAGTAAGCATATTGGCAAGGGAGCGGTCGATCGCCTGACAGATGGGTTCTGTGTAGTCGACCATGTGCTGGAACATGAGTTCAATGTAAGGAAGAAAGTTCTGTTTAAAGCGCGTGAAAAGGGAGGCGTCAGGGACCTTGGAGAAGCCGCAGAAGTCTCTTAATTCCTTACATAGGGAAAGGAAGAGGATCAGCAGAGAATCGGTAGGGATAGAAAAGATTTTCTGAAGGATGAGTGCCGAGAGGAAACCGGTAAGAGGATAGGTTCGTTTCCTGCCAAGGGACTGGTAAAAAGCGTGATAGAAGACAGAAGGAATGTAATCAGAGATATCAAAATGAGCCTCAAGGAGTTGGAAGAAGGAAGGAGTATCGTTAACAAAGATATCCTGACAGTCTGAAAAGGTTTCTTTTAATGAAATCTGATGGAATAAAGTTTTAGCAGCCATAAATTTTCTCCTCCGTTCGTGTGTAGGGTGTTTGCTGTCACTTATATTTTACCATGAGCGGAGAGAAAATTTATATAAAAAGTGTAAGAAAATCAAATAAAATCAAAGGGTTTGGCAATTTAACAATTGCCTAAGTAAAATAATAAAAAAGGAGACAAAGTATGGAGACAACACTTATAGAATGGGGAACAATATCTATAGCAAGTATGCTTGGAATGACGATTACGTTGATTATTGCAGTAGGACTGCCCGTCATCCTATTGGCTCTAGTATATAAGAAAACAAAAGCTAAAATATCTAGTTTTTTTATAGGATGTGGTATTTTTGTATTATTTGCACTGATTTTAGAGCAGATTATACATTCTATCGTGCTAGGGATTACGGGTACTTTTTTGACGGATCATATTATTCTGTATGGTTTATACGGTGGGTTGGCAGCAGCGTTATTTGAAGAAACTGGTCGATGGATAGCAATGAAATTTTTTATGAAGAAGAATTTGAATAAGCAGAATGCACTGATGTATGGTGTGGGTCATGGCGGAATAGAAGCCTTTATCATTGTGGGATTAACTTATGTCAGCAATTTATTGACAGCGATTATGATTAATTCTGGTAGCTTGCAGACCTCTCTAGCTGTTCTGGATGAGGGAATACAACAGGCAACTTATGAACAGTTAAAGCCGTTATGGGAGTTGCCTGCATGGCAGTTCTATATGGCAGGAGTGGAGCGGTCAATTGCTATTATTTTTCATATTGCACTTTCAATACTTGTATATAAAGCAGTAAAAAGTGGTCGAAAGCGGTTTTGGCTGGTGGCATTCTTACTGCATTTTACGGTTGATTTCCTAACAGTGGTAATCAGCGGCTATGGTGCACCTATTTGGGCAATCGAGATAGTATTGTTGATGATGGTTCTTTTTCTTGCCCTTTATGTACGCAAACTGTATCAAGAGGATATGGAAGAAATATAGAAACATAACATAGAGTGGGCAGTGGCATAAATTAACCATAGGATTTGTAATATAGAATGATATTTGATTGGTTGGTATAATAAAGTGTGGTTGGAAAATAATAGTTTTTATAGGAACATTTTTAATCAAACACTACTTGAAGTGATGATTGCTGCTTTTTCATATTTATACAGAAAAAATATGATGGACTAAATTATTGGGAAAGATATTTAAAACAGGACAAACGCATGAATGAATAAATTGTGAACAAAAAGCACTTTTACTTAGTGCCTGCTGATTAAACTTAAAATGCTTGATTTTACTCAATGTCATTAACTTAAGGAATCTTTTACATTTGAATTGTAAAAGGTTCCTTTTT
>NZ_SRYA01000096.1 GCF_004793545.1 Petralouisia muris
ACGTAAAAACTACGCCACAGCCCTGGCAGGCCATCGCGCAGCGATTTTGTTCAATCGGAATATATATAGGAGGAACGAAATGAAAGAAACACTGGAATTCAATCACAAAAAACAATGTGGTTTATGGCTGATTCTTATCGGAATTGTGCTAATAATAGCTGTCATTTGTGGTGGTAAGTTCTTTGTTAATCCATTTGTGTTTTTGATAGGCTATTATATTTGCTTTTTTGGCGTCAACGTAAATAAAAAACTCAGAGATAAACTATCTCAGGGAGATATTTCCAAAAAGCAAATAAAGGTAATTTACTTTTCGATTACAGCGTTGTTCATATTGATGTTTTGTATTGCTGGCCCGTTTATCCCTGGGTGGCATTGGAGGCAAATATGGCTGGGTGTACTAATGGCAACATCAATACATTTCTTTTTGTGGTTTTTTGTACATGGTTGGAGCATGGTAGTGTTGGGGATTGTATGTATAGTTATCGCAACAACGGGCTATATGTTCCAAAGTATACCCGTTTCAATTATTTGCATTGCTGATGCGGTAACTAAATTGATATGTGGAGCATATTTGTTATTCATTGCAAAACCATCAAAATTCATTCCTAATACGACGAAGTAACGAATGTATAAAAAAGTAAATTCCTGTTTGTCGGGAAGCTGAAAATCCCTGACGAAAGGGCGCACTTCTATACATGGTCTACGACCATGTATCGTGCGCTCTGCGAGGCTAAAACCGAATACTGTCACCCTTGACCGTTTACCCGACACAGCAGGTAGACGGTCTTTTATTTTGCGAAAAAGGAGGTCACACATGATGGACAAATCATACGAGGAATGGGAAAAGGAGTATGCCGAGGCCACCGCCAAGCTGGAGCAGTACCAGCACCGAGGCCAGCGGTATGAGAACCGTATCCGCTACTACACCCAGGGCGAGAGGAAGAAGCGAAACCACCGACTTATCACCCGTGGCGGAGCGGTGGAGAGCGTCGTCCCGGAAGTACGGAACATGAGCGAAAGGGACTTTTTTCTTTTGATGGAAAAGGTCTTTTCCCTGCCGGAAGTTGCCGCCCTGGTGAGCCACGCTACCGACCAGCAGGAGGGCGGATAATTGGCCCTGTTCCATCTCCACGTCACCCAGGTCAAGCGGAGCGCGGGACAGTCTGTTGTTACGTCCGCCGCCTACCGAGCCGGAGAGAAATTGTATAGCGAGTATTACGGCGAGGTCAGCGACTACACCCACAAGGGCGGTGTGGTCTGCACAGACATTCTCCTGCCACCCCAGGCCCCCGCCGAGTACCAAGACCGCGCTACCCTCTGGAACGCCGTAGAGAAGGCCGAGCGCGGCAAGAAAGCCCAGCTTGCATATAGCTTTGACATTGCCTTGCAGAACGAGTTTTCGATGGAGGAAAACATCGCTCTTGCAAGGCAATTTGTATTGGAGCAGCTTGTGGGCCGTGGCATGATTGCCGATTTTGCTATCCACCAGCCGGACAAGGAAGACGGTGGCATCCCTAACCCGCACTTTCATGTCCTCTGCCCTATCCGGCCTATCGAGGAAAGCGGCAAATGGGGCTTTAAGCAGAGGCGCGTCTACCGTCTGGACGAGAACGGGAACCGCATCATGGGCGAGGACGGCAAGCCCTTCTTTGACGCTGTTCTCACTACCGACTGGGGAAGCCCGGAAACGCTGGAACAGTGGCGGAGGCATGGGCCGCTATGGTGAACGCCAAGTTTGAGGAAAAGGGACTGACGTGCCGCATCGACCACCGCTCCTATGAGCGGCAGGGACTTGACCTGCTGCCTACCGTTCATGAGGGTGTGGCCGTCCGCCAGATGGAGGCCAGGGGCATCACCACCAACAAGGGCGATTTGAACCGCTGGATAAGAAAAGCCAACAATATTCTGCGGGATATTCGCAAGAAAATCGCCGGCCTGACGGATTGGATTAAGGCCATAAAAGAAGAATTGAGCCAGCCCCAGGCACCCGACCTTGCCGCCCTGCTGACGGACTACTATGAGGGCCGGAACGCCGGAGCATGGAGCCGCAATGCCAAGATTGGGAACCTCAAAGATTTTGCCGAGGCCGTCAATTTTCTGACCGAGAGGGGCATTGCCACGCTGGAAGATTTGGAGGCCCATATCGCCGTCCAGGGTGAGCGGGCGGAGGCCATCAACACGTCCATGAAAGCCAAGCATGACCGGCTGAACGAGTTGAAGGAACTGCTTCGTCTTGTTGACCTCTACCGAGACACCAAGCCCATCTATGACGAGTGGAAGGGTATCAAGTGGAAGGGCAAGCGGGAGGACTTTGAGAGGGCACACGAGGGCGAGTTGCGGACATTCCACATGACCCGCCGCAAGCTGGACAAGCACCGTTCCTCTGCTGGTAAAATCCCCGCCCATGCGTGGGAACAGGAGCAGGCGAGGCTTCACCAGGAGTACACAGCCGAGTATGAGCAGTACAAGCCCATCCAGGACGATTTACGGAGGCTGCAACAGGTGAAGCGGAATGCCGATGTTGCCATACGCCAGCAGGAGCAGACCCGGCAGAAGCGGCGGAAGGCGGAGCGGTGAAGCGTGGACATTTAGGACTTTGTATGCCTTGCGCTCCAAGGGCTTCTGGACGGCCCTCAGAGGGGGCTGATACTTTCCCTTCCCCCGCTCCAACGTGAGCGACAGAACAACGCTGACGTGGCGGCAGAGCGCACCGCCGCACCACCGCCGGATTAACTTTGGTGAACGATGAAAGGAGAGCCTATGACCAACGACCCCAGCATGACGATCACCAGCACCATCCCCGCCCCGGAAGGGAGCGACAGCACCAGCAGGGAGGGCAAGACCATCCCCCTGCCCGTGACGGAGGCGGCAACGCTCCACCCGCCCAGGACGCACCGCCGCCCGCCCTGGTGCAGAAAATCGGCAACACCACTTATGAGGTGTCGTTCCATTTCAGCACCACCAGCAGGGAAACCATGAGCGACAAAATCAACCGCCTTATCCGCCGGGAACTGGACGCATCTTGATTTTTTCAAAATTTCCGCACTCTGTCCTTGACAAACCGAGCGAAAAGGCACCGTTGTTCTCGAATGCGGTAAAATGCTGCAGCGGGGCGGATATGAGATAAAAATCCTCAATAGCATCAATTTTAAGGAATCCATGAAGTACAATCCGTTCCGTTATATCCGCTGTGAGAATGACATTTTAAAGCTGGTCAGCTGCATCATGGAGAACACAAAGGGGGAGGACAGCAGGGGCGGGGAGGATTTCTGGTCCAAAGCGGAAGCATTGTATTACCAGGCACTGATTGCCTATATCTGGTATGAGGCGCCGGAGGACGAAAAGAACCTGAACACCCTGCTGGAGATGCTCAATGCCAGCGAAGTCCGGGAGGAGGACGAAATCTTTAAAAATGCCGTGGATATGATGTTTGACCGGCTGGAACAGCGCGACCCGGAACACTTTGCAGTAAGGCAGTATAAAAAATACAAAATGGCGGCGGGTGATATATGCTCTAAATGACTTCTTAATCACGAGATTTTCTCATGGTTAGTGAAGGACACATTTAGAGCATATTTCATGTAAGGAGGCAGACGCTATGACGAAAACCAAAATCACTCCATTATACGAAAGATTGAGCCGTGACGATGAATTGAATGGGGAATCCAATTCCATCAACAACCAAGAGTTAATATGTAAAGGGTGGTTTCTGCCACCTAATACATATGACTGCGGCTCATTTGTGGTGAATTGAAAAGCAGTTGTAAGAAAGGAGTCAAAAAAGCCTTATAACCGCTGGAAATCAACACAAAAGGAGCTGATATTCTATGAAATCTATCTTTGAAGAAATGGGCAGTACATATCGTCAAGTAGGCGATTATCTTATCCCCAACCTCGTCCTGCCAGATACCGGCAATTATCAGATCGGCAAATACGGGCATATGCGCCGCAGCTGTCTAAAAGAGCACCGTCAAATTCTCTACAACAATTATGTACTGGAGGGCACATTGTTCAAACACTTAGCTGAAATTGACCAAGCCTGCAACGAACGCATGGAAATCATCGTTTCCGCTATGTCGGAGCAGGAGGGCGTAACCGAAGCACTCAAAGCGGCTGACCAAATGGAATGGGTGCGCCGTATCAATTCTATTCATAACCGTGCGGAAGAAATTATTTTGACTGAACTTGTATATACTTAATTGAATGCCCGTTATCGGCTGTATGTCTGATAACGGCATCCTCTTTTTGTGCAGTTAATCGTTTTTGATTTTCCAATAACCCTTACGATCTGAACCAATACGCTCAATAATATCTTTTTCTTTCATTTCTTTCAATTTCTGTGATACCGTTTTCCTGCTAACGGACAGTTTCTCTGCTATTGCAGTTGAGGTATATGCCGGATCTTCAGAAATAAGTGAAAGAATCTGTATAGATTTTTCATCCAAACGATCTGTCACCTTTTCTGTTACTCCATCTGTCACCTTGCGGGTAACAGAACGAATAATTCTGTCTTCCGGTGCAGTAAATTCAATCATAATATCGCCGGGATTGATTGTGTAAACAGGCTGAGGAACGCCGTCTTTCTCACAGGCAGAGCAGATTTTCTCAATTCCACGTCCCCAGCTTTCGATGAAGCCTGCCAAATAGAACACATGGGCAATATTGGGATTGTAAGGACTGGAAGCGTGTTTACGCATCAAGTTCTCCAATGTCCAGTTTTCGGGCAGACAACCGCAGTTGGCAATATACAGCCTGTCCTCATACACGCTTATCTGAATCGGAACACCGGACTGATATTGCTTATGGCACAAGGCGTTTAGCAGAGCTTCTCGCAGAGCAGCTTCCGGCACAAAATATCTCTCAATACGCTGCATACCCTCGTAGGTAATTTTTGCTTTCATATACTTTAGATATACGAGTTCCACGATTTTATCAATCTGTTCCAAGATAGAGCCGTGTATCTCGTCTTGATATAAAAGATCGGCATCGGTTTCAAAAAATCCGATTTTAACATATGCACCAAGCTGCCATTTTTCAGGGTCTTTTGAGAACAGGAGCATTGCCGCATTCGTAAGATATGAGCCATTCATCAGATGCAGCTTTTCCATAAGTATATCTTTCGGTTCATCCAGAACACTCTTGTCAATGCGTCCCTTCTTAGCTGCCCACTTCTTTAATCGATCAATAATGGAATCGTCAATGTCATTCAACGAAAATGCAGGTAAAGGAAGATTATCCCAAGTTGCACCACGTTTGCGCATCAAAAATGCCTCTAAAGCGGGACCAGTCAATATCTGCCGTGTGCTGCCGCTTCGATAATAATAAACGCCCTTGCACGAAATGCCTATCGGGTAGGAAGGAACATCTACCTCAATGTATTCTTTTCCGTTTTGTTCATATAAATTCACACCAACGATAATGCCCATAGCATCTCTGATTTTATTCGGTATATCTTCAAGAAGCTTATGAGCATTAGGTAACCCAATTACATTGCCGTCATCATCGCATCCAATGTAGATTTTTCCTCCTTGTGCGTTAGCATATCCGCAAATCCATTCCAGATATTCATCTTTCCATTTGCTTTTCCATTCAATATTTTGGCTTTCAGGCATTTTTGTCACCATCCTTATTTTTCTTTGTCCTACTTTTGTAAACATTATGCTTGTTCTTACACTGAGGGCTGCAAAATACAGCGCTTGGTCTACTTGCGACAAAAGCTTTGGTGCAATGCCTGCAAAGCTTAATCGGGTTTTCGCTGTCGGTCAGCATAAAGCTGAACAACATCTGAATACCCAGCAGCAGAGAATGAAAGTCCCAAACGATGGTCGGCTTATCCAACAGGGCGATATGGTAAGTCGGTGCTATGCCGCCGAAAGCCACCATGCTCTGCTGCATCATCTGCTGGGTTTCATCGTTCAGTGTATCATAATCCTCATAATAAAGGAAACGGTTGATATAGGTAAACGCCCAGTCGATGAACTGCTGCTTCATCCAGTCATACCGCTCCGCATATTCCCGCTGAAAGCTCATGTTGACAGCCATCGGCTTATCTGTCATGGTCAAAGCCAGTGCCATCATAACACGGTCATTCTGGATGTTCCACATGGACTCGATACCACGCTTGATCACATCCAGTTTGTCAAATGGGAAGAACAGTGCCAAATATTTTTCAGTGGACATGGTTTCTTCTTTGATAAAGTGGTTTTTCGGCAGGTACACTGCCTCATATTCCATAAAGTTAGGTGTGGTAGGTAACGCAGTCATCAGTCCAAACAAGCCGTATTTCACCGCAAATTGCTGGATAGCCTTCTGAATTTCGGCATCCGGCTTTTTGCTCATACCCATGCGTCCTATGTTGATGGCATCCAGCACAATTTTCTGATACTCTGCCAGCAGATCGTAGATACTCGGCTGTGCTGTCTTAGTGGGCATGAGATACAGAGTTCCGTCCTCTGCCGCCCTCCATTCATATTCACTATACCGCACCCAGTTAGAACTGGTGCGTTCAAAAAGGTTCTTCATATACAAAACCCTCGTCATGTATTGTAACCTAAATAACTTCAATTTATATTATCAATTATATGATTTCTTTTCTTCAGAATCAATCTCCGCCATATTTTCTTCTAAAAAATTTTTCTCCAATAAGGTCATTGGCTGCTGCTTTTCTGCTTTATCCAAAAGTGCAGGAAGCAGCTTTTTTCGTATCTTTTTGAGCATCGTACCACGCACCTTGCGGATGTTCCAGTCGCTTTGCTTCCGTATTTTAGCGATCCTTGTTGAGCCAAATAACCGGACAGCGCAAAGAAAGAGCAGCTCCTTGTGTTCCTCATTTAATTCCCAGAGTATTTTGGATAGGTATTCTTCCGTTACAAGCTCATGTATATCGTAAGGACAGTAGAAAATTGCGTCAATGAAATCACCTTTTCGTATCTGCTTTTCCAGCACATCGTTCAGCGTATCCGGGAAAAAGAGTTCATTGGCAGATGCCCCATAATCAAGAGGAGCATCATCACCGCTGCGGCTGAGTTCGTGATAGCGTTCCCTGCGCTCCCGATTAGCGTCCAGCCTGTCCCACCATGCAATCACATTTTCAAACTCCCGCTGTGTTCTGGCGGAATCCTCCAATCGTGCAAGGGCTTCTGCCCGCAGCTCTCGTTTGAGTTTCTTACGCGCTGATTCTTCCTCGTCAGTACCATCCTCAAAGGGATGTTCCTCGACGTCGGCTTCCAGTTCTTCGATGAGTTGTTCTTCTTTTGCGATCTGCCGCATGGCTTGTTCGGATAATTCGGTTTCTTCGGTATCCGTATCATTGTCAGCAAGAACAACTCGGTTCTTCCGCTTCCTTCGCTTCTTTTCGGGAAGATCGTCAGTGGCTTCTTCCTCATCGTCCCAAAGGGCATTTTCATCTTCTTCGTCATCGACTATGTAATCGGAATCGTCCGCTTCATATTCATCTTCATAGTCGGTATCTTCTTCATAAAAGCCGTCATGTTCATATTGTTCGGGATCGTCGAACACCGCAGACACCTCCCTTCAAAAATAATTTTGAAAATTTCTTGGATTCTCCGTAAAAACAGTTCCGCTAAGTACCCTGTATTTCTCCTATTAGTGAGGAGGTAATCTGTTTTGCCTATTATCAGATTACTTTCGACGCAAAATGAAGGGAGGAAACCGCCTATGTCAAACAATTATCGTGAGCTGACGGGCAGGGAGAAGCAGCGAATCAAAAAGCTGGTTACTTCTCTCTGCGCCAACTACGACAAAGAGTACGGCTGCCTGCCGTTGGACTGTAACTGTCCAATGTTGGGTATCTGCTTTACCAACAGCGCATTGTGCAGATGTTTCCGCAAGTCTGTCCTGTCGGAAGATGCAGAGTTGGAAGCCGTATTCACGCAAACACCGACCACTCATTGCAAACAATGCGGCAAGCCGTTCCCAACTGACGGGAAACGGGTGTACTGCTCACAGCACTGTGCCGAAGAAGCTCGCCGTAAGCAGACCGCAGCACGGGGGCTAAGTATCGTGAGAAACAACAACAGATGTAACGCTTTTGCCCTCGGAAAGCCTTGTGCCGCAAGGCTTTTTTGAGGGCATTTCTGCATTGGCAGGGTGTTAATACCTTTTGCTCGATTTTAACCACGAAAATGGTTACACCATGCCGGAACTAAACCTATTATACGAAAAAACCATGAACCTTTCAACACGAGGTAACTGCCTATGGCAAAAAACGAGAACAGTAATTTTTCTTATATGACTCGCCGCATTGGCGGCACCACCTATAAAGTTAAAATAGTATTCAGCGATACAGAGAAAGAAACGATGGAGGATAAAATTTTACGGATGATTCGCAATGAAACGGTTACAATTATTGGAACTTGTGGTATAATGGATTCACCACAAATGAGCCGACAGTCTGAAAGGAGCGCATCATGAGCGGAAAACAGACTGAAGGAAAAATCACAGCTTTATATGAAAGACTGTCCCGTGATGATGACCAGACTGGTGATAGCAACAGTATTGTCAATCAGAAAAAATACCTCGAAAGCTATGCCCATCAGAGAGGTTATACGAACTGTCAGCACTATACCGATGACGGTTGGAGTGGAGGAAATTTTGAGCGTCCCGCTTGGAAACAGCTTATTGCAGACATCGAAGCGTGCAAAGTCGCTCATGTCATTGTAAAAGATATGAGCAGGGCGGGACGTGACTATCTGCAAACAGGCTTTTACACGGAGGTATTCTTCCGTCAGCATCATGTTCACTTTGTGGCGATTGCCAACAATGTGGACAGCGACGATCAGAACAGCAATGAGTTTGCCCCGTTCCTCAACATTATGAACGAGTGGTATCTTCGTGATCTGAGCCGCAAGCAGAAAACAGCGATCCGTGTAAAAGGCGAATCTGGCAAACCTACCACCAACTGTGCTATTTATGGCTACAAGAAAATGCCAGGAGATAAGTACAGTTGGTATATCGACGAGGAAGCTGCTGTGGTTGTCCGTCGCATTTTCCGGCTGACCATCGAGGGTAATGGTCCCTATGACATCGCCCATATCCTCTATGATGATAAGGTGGAACCCCCTGCGGTCTACGCCGCAAAGCAGGGGCGTGGCGTATGGAAAAGTAAAGAGGAATTTCCCAATCCGTATAACTGGAGCGGTTATATTGTTGGACAAATTCTCTCCAAGCCGGAGTATATGGGGCATACGGTAAACTTCCGTTCCCACAAGCAGTCTTATAAAGACCAAAATCCGGTTATGAATCCGCAGGAGGACTGGATGATCTTTGAAGATACCCACGAAGCCATCGTAGATAGGGAAACATGGGAGCTTGCGCAGAAGCTCCGCAAGACACCACGGCGGCACGACACTTTGGGCGAAGCCAATCCGCTGACTGGACTTCTGTTCTGTGCGGACTGCGGAGCGAAAATGACCAATCACCGTTCCAGAGGCGGTACAGAGAATAATCCATATCCCTCTGATTTTTACGATTGCTCAACCTACACGCTGGCACATCAAAAGCGCGCTCATGCTTGCAGCGGTCACTATATTCGGACAAAAGCGGTCAGAGAGCTTGTTCTGGAAACCATCCGAACCGCCAGCACCTTTGCCATCGCCAATCAGGATGAGTTTATGAAAAAGGTGCGTTCTGCTTCTCAAATCAGACAGGCGGAAGTCGCAAAGGATACCAAACGCAAGTTGAACAAAGACCGTAAGCGTATTGCCGAGCTGGATAATATTATCAAAAAGCTTTATGAATCTTTTGCCATTGGGCGCATTACCGCTGAACGCTTTGATACTCTGTTTGCAGAATACGAAGAGGAGCAGAAAGCTCTTGTCACATCTGTATCGGATGCAGAATCGCATCTGTCCTCTTTTGAGGAAGATACTGACCGTGCAGCGCAGTTCCTTGCACTGACAAAGAAGTACACCGACTTTTCCGAACTGACTATTCCAATGATCAATGAGTTTATTGACAAAATTATTGTCCACGCCCCGGAAAAGATTGACGGGAATCGTGTGCAGGAGGTTGAGATTTATCTGAAATTTATCGGACGGTTTGAGCTGCCCGAACCGGAGCTGACACCGGAGGAGATCAAGCGGCAGGAACACCTCAAACGACACCACATCAAGAGCCGGGAACGCTATCAAAAAATCAGGGCTGGTGAACACGCAGTTGGTCAGCCATTTAAGCTAATCTGTAAATGCTGCAGTGAAGAATTTGAATCCAAGCGGTCAAATACTCTGTTTTGCAGTCCGAAGTGTCGTACTAAATTTTACCGGCAAGAAGCGGCGGAAAACCGAAAGCGGGAATGT
Source organism: Petralouisia muris (assembly GCF_004793545.1). GTDB lineage: Bacteria > Bacillota > Clostridia > Lachnospirales > Lachnospiraceae > Petralouisia > Petralouisia muris. The sequence goes on from NZ_SRYA01000096.1 coordinate 10,317, forward strand.
GTCTGCAAGAACTGCGGAAAAACTTTTACCGCTACACGGAAAGATGTAAAATACTGCTGTGATGATTGTAGGACGGAAGCAAACCGTAGGATGCAGAAAGAACGCAATGCTGCGAAGCAAATAAAAAAGAACGAACCGATATTGCTTGATGCCCCTCCTGTTAAAGAAAATGGGCAAGAACAGAAAACAGCATAATAAATGACGCTGAAGGCGACTTGTGAGAATAAAATCTCATGAGCCGCCTTCTTTGCGTTTTCAGCCGGATGCGGCAGAAAGGAATAAAATCTATGACAGAAAATGAAAAGAAACTTTTGCAGGCGAAGCACAGATTGGAAGAAGCACAGATGCGTGACCGGCAGAAAGAGCAAAAAACACGGACACGGCGGCTGATTCAGGAAGGTGCGATTTTAGAGAAAGCATTACCGCAGACAACGCAGATGACTTTGGAACAGTTGGAGAATTTTTTATGCGAAGTATTCAAACCAATCCGATGATTTTTATGAGCGACCGGCTATCGATCGCTTTTTCTTTTTCCCGAAGGGCGCACTTACTCACCACCCCGAAGGGGCGGTGGTATTTCCTGCGGAAATCGTGCGCTCTGCGAGGCGGATGTAGCTCCTGCGGGAGCCGCTGGACAAGACTGCATTTCTGCCAAACTGCCAGCCTTGCCCATGCAGTCGGTGCAGGGGATTCTATTCTGGAATCCCCTGTTCATGGGGTGGTATATTGCCACCCCATCCCGCCGCCTGCCTGTGTCAACTTGCCCCTGGCAGCTTTACACAGATACAGGGGTGTAACGAATCGTTCCACCCCTGCTGGAGGTACGTCGCATTTCACGACGTACCTGTTGGAATCAGGTGCGGAAGAAGGGCTGCTGCATTTCACAGTAACCCTTCGGAAAGGATGGTAGGCAATGGCGATTTATCATTTATAGGCCAAAATGGTCAGCCGTGAAGCCGGACGCTCTGCCGTGGCTGCTGCGGCCTATCTGAGCTGTTCTCGGATGCTCAATGAGTACGACGGAGTGCAGCATGACTATACCCGCAAACAGGGCCTTGTGTGGCAGCAGGTTTTTCTGCCGGTTGCCGCTCCCGCAGAGTGGCAGGATCGAGAAATATTGTGGAATGCTGTGGAGGAAAACGAAAAAACAAAGGACAGCCGCCTGGCCCGTGAATTTGTGGTTGCTCTGCCGATTGAGCTGAGTAAAGCACAGTGGGAAAGGCTGCTGTCTGATTTTGTTTCTGATACCTTTGTGTCTGATGGGATGTGTGCAGATGTGGCAATTCATGATCCATACCCTCCCGGTCACAATCCCCACGCTCACATACTGCTGACGGTGCGCCCGCTGGATGAAAAGGGAAAATGGCAGTACAAGACCGAGAAAGAATATCTCTGTGTCAAAGACGGCGAGGAGCGGGGATTTACCGCCGCTGAGTTCAAACAGGCACAGGACGATGGATGGGAGAAGCAGTACCAGTATAAGGTAGGCAAAAAGAAGGTGTATATGACCCCATCCGCAGCGCAGACACAGGGCTATGAAAGGGTGTCCAAGTACCCCAAAAGCACCAAATACGGCAGACAAAATCCAATCTCTGAGCGTTGGAACAGCGAAGGACAGCTTATTTTCTGGCGCAAGGTATGGGCGGATGTGACCAATCTTCATTTGGAACAAGCTGAACGAGCAGAGCGCATCGACCATCGCAGTCATGCAGAACGAGGGCTTGAGGAGCAGCCCACCATTCATGAAGGTGTAATCGCAAGAGCACTGGAGAAAAAGGGGATCGTCTCTGATCGATGTGAACTGAACCGTCAGATCAAGGCGGACAATGCCCTTCTGCGAGAGTTGAAAGCGCAGATGAAGAAGATGGCACAGGCTGTCAAAAACAGTTTGCCTGCTATTGCAGAAGCTATGGAAACATTGCGTGCCAATATGATCGTATTTCGGTATCAGCTCCGTCATATCAGCCGGGGTAAGTACAAACTGAGTCAATATCTGGATGCTGCAAAGCCTACCCTTGCGGAGTATCTGGCGTTAGTGCAGAAAATCAAAACTGCCGCAAAGGAACGAAAAACCATGCTGACAGAGAAGAAAGAAATTCCTTTCTGGAATGCCTCAAAGCATAAGGAGCTATCTGCTAAAATTGCAAAGCTGACCGAGGATATTGAGGATCTGAAATCCGAAAAGGCTGTACTGCTTAATCAGTTAGACTGTGCGGATGATAGTGGAATTGCTGCTATCAAAAAGGACATTACTGCCGCAGAAGCCAGTCTTTCCAAGTTGGAACAGCAGGAAGAAAAGTATTCCTCTGAACTTGAAACTGCCCTCAGTGAATATGCAGATCTCAAAGAGCAGAGTACAGACTTTGATCCTGCTGAACTGTATGCACAGAGAATGGCGCTGCGTTCGGAGAAGTCTGCCTCCGCATCTAATCGTATCCACTCTGCTTATGGCGAAAAGTATGATCCTCTGCTGATGTTCGATAGTCAGAGAGACATAGCTAAGCTACTCCAAGAAGATGCAGAAAATCGTGTTTACCAGCAGGAGATGGAACAGCGAAAACGGCAGGAACAAAAAGAAAAGCCCAGACATGGTGATCTGGAGCGATAACGCACCAATTTACAAGAATTTGCTTGAAGGACGAACAAAGACAACCAACCGTAAAAAGTTGGTCGCCTTTGTTTTACATATTTCCAGATGATTCTTCTTGATTGATATGCTCTTCCGAGCTAAGTAGCCCAAAGTATTTTTCAAAAAATACTTTCAGTTTTTCGATAACTGTCTGCTTTTTCTTATCACGGGAACCACCGCCGCCAAAGCGGGAAACGGGTGGTAAAATCCTGTCTACATCAGTACCGGTTGTTTTGAGCACACCGTCACGGAAAGCATTTGCCACAAACTTTTTTGTTTCTTCCGGTTTTAACTTTTCTTCAGCAATCAGAGACTGTATATCAGTTTCCCGCCGCTCTCTTACAAAACGTTGCCAATCATCGGTTACATTTGTGTCAGCGTTGATTGTTTCAATGAAGTTCTCAATCAATTCTTTTTTTGAGCGCAGCTGCAAGCTGGATTTGATTGCTTTATCGATTGCAACAAGGATTTCCTTATTCTCGCAATTATCGTCATGGTATTTTGCAACCAGCATAAGGATATAATCGATATTGACTTCTACCTGCTTTACCAGTTCCAACTCAAAGACAACATCATCCATAATACTGTCTTTGTCACCGGCTTTTGGCTTGATTTCCTCATATACGTCATGATAAGTACCCGTATAATCCTGAAAATCAATAAGGGAAAGAATCTCATTGCCGACAAAACGGTCGAAGGCAGTTAGAATATTCCGAAGGCGGAGGATATTGCCAAATAGAATGATAAAATCCTTTTTATTCTGCTCACCGATGATAGGCTGTCCAAGAGGATATTTTTGCATCAACTCGGCAATGCGTTCCTCATAGCCTTTTTGTTTAAGCCCTTTTTCATCTACATAACCATAGTAATAATCATCATAGGATTTCAAAAGGACAATACCACTGGCATTTTTGTCTCCAAACAATTTGATTGCATCATTGGTCGCTTCTTCTAAATCACGGAAGCAGACAATATTACCATAAGTTTTGACCGAGTTAAGGATACGGTTTGTTCTGGAGAACGCCTGAATTAACCCATGCATTTTCACAATGTCATTAACTTAAGGAATCTTTTACATTTGAATTGTAAAAGGTTCCTTTTT
>NZ_SRYA01000097.1 GCF_004793545.1 Petralouisia muris
CGTCAGACTATCCGCTGTCCCTGACAGATGCAGTTCTGGAAGAAATACAGGTTTTTATGTCGGAATACAATATGGCTCTGGAAGGGCAGTTGTCTGAAACGGAATATATTGAAAAGAAGTTCGGGTTCATGAATGGAATTGAAAAATAATGCGGGGCATAGGCATGTACCACGCTTTTGATTGGAGGAATGGAATTTATGATGGATTATGAGGTTTTCAAGGAAGTTGTAAAAGAAAATTTACTGGATTATATGCCGGAGAAGTATCAGGACTCGGAGATGCGGGTTGACTCCGTGGAGAAAATCAACCGTAAAATGGATGGATTGAGCCTTCGTTTGGAGGGTGGGGGCAGTATTTCACCAACCATATACATCAGTGATATGTATAAGGAGTATTTAAGGACAGGGGATTTGCAGGAAACTATGCAGAATGCGGCAGAGGCAATGGATAAGGCATTTCAGCAGACAGTGCTGCCGCCGCTGGATTTGCAGGCGGCAAAGGACAATATCATATTCCAGCTTGTAAATACCATACAGAATGAAGATATGTTACAGAAAATGCCGCACAGGGAGTTTCAGGACCTGTCCATTATTTACCGATGGGTAGTAAGCATGGATGAGAAGGGATTTTCAAGCACCATGATCAACAACAATCTGGCAAAGGAGCTTGGAATGGGAGAGGAACAGTTGTTTAAGGCTGCTGCGGAAAACACAAGGCGTATCCTGCCGCCCACAGTAAAATCCATGAATGAGGTAATGAGGGAAATGTTTATTGCTGACGGTATGCCGCCATCAATGGCAGACCTTATGATTGGAGAAATGGAACCGGAACAGACCATGTGGGTTATCTCAAATGAGTGTAAAATCAGCGGTGCGGCTTCCATGCTTTATGAGGATAAGCTGCACAAACTGGCAGAAAAAGTGGGAAGTGACCTGTATGTGATGCCTTCTTCCGTGCATGAGGTGATCGCTGTGTCTGTAAATATGGGTGAACCGGAGCAACTGGCACAGATGGTTGCGGAAATAAACATGGATCAGGTGGAACTGGGAGAGAGACTTTCTAATCAGGTGTACCACTATGACAAAGACCTGCGGAAGATTACGCTTGCAACTGACACGCCAAACAAAAGGCTGGACGGAGTTGTGGCAGAACAGGGACACATTTATGAAGCGAAGCAGTCCAGATAGGAGGTTTAGCGGATATTTATGGAAGAAACACCAAAAGAACTGACCGTAAAGGAACTTATGGAACTGGTGCAGCGGCAGGAGGGGGAATTTATTATCCGTATTGAGCCGGGAGGGGAGAAAGCAGATGCAGGAACAGGAACCCTTTAAACTGGAAGTCGTATCGGTAAGGCTGGTAAAGGATGCGCCGCTGTTTTCAGACCATAAGATCACAACTCCCCAGGATGCCGTAAAAGTAGTGGGGGATTTTTTATGTGAAATGGACAGGGAGGTGCTGTGCATCATTAACCTGAAATCGGATGGAAGCCCTATTAATTGCAGCATTGTAAGCATGGGGGCAGTCGATCAGACCATTGCAGAGCCGAGGGAGCTGTTTAAGGCAAGCATCCTTTCCAATGCGGCGAAGATGATCCTAGTCCATAACCATCCGAGCGGTAGCCTTACCCCCTCCAAACAGGATACCATGATTACTGACCGGATGCTGAAACTGACGGACCTGATGGGGATTACGCTGCATGACCATGTGATCGTAGGAGGCGACAACAGCCAGTATTTCAGCTTTAATGAAAAAGGGCTGCTGGAACACCCGAAAATTTATCTCTCTACAGACTATAAATCACTGGATTTTGGGAAAACGGCAATGGTAGCGGAAAAAGGGAAAGCAAGGTGAGGCGATGGAAGAAAGAAGAAGTTTTACGGCAGAGGAACTTGCGATTGCAAAGGGCGTTGACCTGACAGCGGTAGCGGCAAGCCTCGGCTACACTGTGAAAAAGATAGGCAGATACCACACCCTGAAAGAAATGGATTCGATACGGATTTATAACCGCACGAACTGGTTCCGGTGGTCAAGGGAACATGAAAAGGGAAACAACGGCGGTTCACAGATAGATTTCCTGCGTGTCTTTGCGGGGATGGAAGTCAAGGATGCCGTTTTCTGGCTGCTCGATTTTTCAGGCTACCGGAGGGACGGTGTAACCTAACAGAATAACTGACAAAAAGGACATGTCAACGTGAGACCATCCGTGAAGAGGTGGGAAATGACGGGAAACCCCGATAAATGAAGGGCTAAAGCGAATTTGATAGAGAAAAAATGAAACATCTTTGACAGTAATTTTGAGAATGGGGGGAATTGTCTGATAATTGGTTGAAATAATAAAAGAAAAAGGAAATAGGATAAGAAAACCTTTTATTTAAGGGGTTTCTTTTTTTACACAATTATAGAGAAGGGAAAAGACAAAGTAAAGATTGTAGCAATTTAAGGAATGTTTTTTAAAACGTTATAACGTGGCGTTAATGTGTCATTTTTTTAATTTACTTTTCGTTATTCAAGTGGGAAAAGCCTTATAAAATGGGCGTTACAGGAAATAACGTTTTATAAAGTCAGCGTTATTTTTTCAGAACAAAAATTGGGTAAATATCTTTTTTCAAAGTGACAAAATGGATACTTTAAAAATAGTATGTCGTATTGCCCTGTTTTCAAGGGTTTAAGCCAGTTTTTGAGAATATATGTTTGTATAAAACAAAGAGACAATTTAGGGTTATAAGTAATCCATACAAAATAATAAATATTCATTTTTATGTATAAAATAATTTTGCTATTTGGGTTATAAATAATCCATAATAATAAATATTTATTTTCGGGGAAATACTTCCCCTAAAAATTTCCGGGAATATTTTCTATAATGATATTACATCAAATAAAATTCAAATAAAACGGAGGTAAATCATTATGGAAAGACCATTAAGAAATGAACAATTTTTATTAAACCTTTTAGGACAGAAGGTGTCCATTTTCCCTATTGCCAAAGGGGAAACAGTTGAAAAAGGTGATTTGGTTGTCGTAAACACCAGAACCTTACAGGCAAGCAAGGCAAAAAAAGAGGGCGGCTATTATGCCATTGGATGTGCGGTTAGAATCGTAACGGATGAGCATGGTGCAAAGTCGGCAATCTGCAAAGACGGCATCTACATCATCAACAATGCGGAACTGCCGGAGCATAAAATCCTTGACACCGATATTGGGCGGATTTGCTATTTCAACGGAAACAATTCCGTGACACTGGACAACATAAACACGACAAAGGCTGGCGAAGTCTTAAGTGTGGGAGAAGATGGGCGTGTCCTTGTGAAAATAAGCATCAGCGAAGGGAGTGAGCTTGAATGGTAATAAATCAGCAGAGCTTAAACGGTCTGTTTGTTGGATATTCAGCGGCTTTTAACAAGGCATTCAGTGAAACCCCTGTGAACTATCCTAAAATTGCCATGACTGTGCCATCCGAGACAAGGGAAACAACTTATGCATGGATGGGGCAGATCCCGAACATGAGGGAATGGATTGGCTCAAGGGAAATCCAGAACCTGATTGCACATGATTATGTAATCAAGAACAGAACTTTTGAGCTGACAACAAAAATCCCTGTGAATGACATTGCAGATGACCAGTATGGGGTTTACACTCCGCTTATTTCTGAAATGGGGTTATCTGCAAAGAAGCATCCCGATTCCCTGACTTTTGAATTACTTGGGGACGGATTCAACCAGAAATGTTATGATGGGGTTAGCTTTTTCAGTGACAGGCATCCTATGGGCGGAAAAGATAAAGCTGTACAGTCCAACATGGGAAATAAAAAGCTGAATGCAGAATCCTATGCAGAAGCAAGGTCACAGATGATGACGGTAAAAGGTGAATCGCACAGGTCGCTTAACATTGTCCCTGACCTTCTGGTGGTTGCCCCACAGAAGGAAGCTGTTGCAAAGGAACTTTTATTTGCAGATTTGATTGCAGGAAGCTCCAATGTAAACAAGAGCACCTGTGACCTTCTGGTTGTACCGGAATTATCGGATTACGCAGAGCAGTGGTATTTATTCTGCACAAAACGCTATATCAAGCCGTTTGTGTTTCAGGAAAGGGAGAAAGCGAAGCTGGTATGCAAAAACAAAGAAAATGATGACAATGTTTTCTTTGATGATGAAGTCATCTATGGAATCAAGGCAAGGTACAACGTCGGCTTTGGCTTATGGCAGTTAGCCTATGGAAGCACCGGAACAGCAGAGGAAACAGCCAAAGGATAGAAGGTGATTGATATGGAAGTGTATGCAGAAGTATTGTCACAGACGGCAAACCTGACGGAAGCCCCTGAATATATCAGGGTTCTTCCGTTGGGCTATATATCGTCAGAAAAAGGTGATTTCTTAGTAGACAGTGAAAGTTTCCGAATGATGAAGGAACACATGGGGCACAGGGCGGTTGACATTGTCATTGATTATGAACACCAGACTTTAAGGGACATGCAAGCCCCGGCAGGGGGATGGATAAAAGAACTTGTTTTGAAAAGTGACGGTATCTTTGCAAGGGTGGAATGGACGAAAAGGGCAAAGGACTATTTACAGAACAGGGAATACAGGTATCTTTCCCCTGTTGTGATGGTGCGGAAAAAAGACCGTAAGGCTTCACAGATTCATTCCGTCGCATTGACAAACACCCCTGCCATAAATGGCATGATGCCTATTGTTAATTCTGTGAAGCCATCTTGGCAAGCCGACATCCAATTAAATGATATTCAGAAAAAGATTTGCAGGATGCTGAATTTAAGTGAAGCTGATTTTGTCAATTATGGTGTGAGGGGTGATGCGGATGGATGATAACGAACTTCTGAAAAATGTGCATGTATCTGATATACCAGAAACTTACCAGCCTGTTATTAGTTTGATTGGATTGGATAATTTCTTAAAACTCTGCCAATATGCTATGGGGGATGAACTTTATTTTCCTATGCGTAAAAGTGTATTATGCAACACAAGAAACAGGCTGATTTTGCAGGAATATAATGGTTATAACCTTGGAGAATTATCAAAGAAGTACAACTTGACAGTGAAGCAGATAAAAAATATCTTAAAAGGCTCAAATTCGCTTTAGATAATAGTCTAAGGATACTTTTACACTAAAACAGAAATACTCGCGTTATTACGCATTATAACGCTATTATAACAGGAGTATTTCTGTAAATTCAAAGAGAGTTGTTTTTAATTATTTTGAAATCGCTTGTTGTAGAGTGTTTGTTTACTTTCTTTTTACTGCTTATGTTACCTACAACATGCATGTTTAATATTTCAAGAACACTTTCCAGATTGCGTCGTGGAAGGCTTTTCATCTTCATTATTATTTCTGTATAATCGTCTTGTTCTATTGAAAGTAAATCAGATGCTACACAGTTGGAAATAACAGTGAATTTAATATCATCTATTGCACTCATATAAGTCATCCTTTCTGCTTTTTGGGGACTACATTTTTACAAGTAGCCAGAATTAATTTAGCCTTTATAATAGATTCTGAGAATTATTTTCTTTCCAATAATTTCATAGCTTCCTTAAACCTGCACTCGGATATTAACTGGATTGCTTTTTCCTCTATGATGGTGTTTTGCTCTACTTTCCGTTGCAATTCCTTTACCTGCAAGATTCCGTTATCAATCTTTTGTAAAACGTTCATTTTTTTAGCCATAATTACCACCTTTCTTTTTTTGCGGCGGTCTGATATAATATATATACAACCGCCTTTACTGGTTGCCAATAGGGTTTGGTAATGGGGACTTACAAGCTCTTGGCTATGCCCCATCTGGTTAGTTGTCTGGATTGGCTTCTAACGCTTCCTGCTCGGTAGCATATGTTACGTTATCGGCTTTTCCAATGTAACCGTAATCGGTATACATGACTAACACCCCCTATTCTGTTGTATTTAAGATATTGCAAGGGTTTTGATTTGCTAGGTCGTTGCCCTTGCTTTATCTTATACACATATATTACATTATATTTTAGTGTAATTCTATTGACAAAGTACACAATATTTACATTATTTTTTTGTGTATATTTACACTTAATTTTGATGTAATTTAATGGTATTATGTCTAATGAAGGGATGGTGATTTTTTGATTAGATATAAAATCAATTTACTTTTAGCATTGAAAAATGTAGGATATAACACTAATAAGATAAGAAAAGAAAAAATTTTCACAGAAGCACAATTACAACAAATGAGGGATAATAAACTTTTGACGCAAAAGGCATTAAACAAAGTGTGCAATTTGCTAGAGTGTCAGCCAGGGGATATTTTAGAATATGTACCAGATGAAATAAATCAGATTCAATAAAAGGTTGAATAAAAAATTGAAAGGTTATAGAATAAGTATGTGGTATACTTTTATTAAAGTTTCATAGAAGGTGTGCTTTAATTTCACAGTTCCGGCTGTATAAAAAGAGAACGAATAAATATGCGCTATATTTGCATGTTTATTCATTCTCTTTTTTGTCAATTATTTTGAGAAACTTTGACAAAAATTTTGAGCGGCTACAAAGAAGTTTCTGGTTTTTTACTTTTTATAGAAAAAGAAATAAAGATAAAATTTATAGAAAGTGAAAGAAGAAAAAGGTCACACAAATTGTTGTGTGCAAGGTAATCGCAAGAAAAGAATTGCAGTACGGAAACAAAAAAGAGATGTTTTAAAAAAAGTATTTTTAAAACGAAAAAGTAATATGAGCAGTGGCATAATCCTGAATAAGGTTGTGCCGCTTTTTTTCGCGACAAAATTCGATTGGAAACCACGTTCTCCGCCTTACTTCGATTTGATTTCAAAAATTCAAATCGGAGGAAAGGGAAATGGCTTATAACAAAGCAAAAGAAGAATGGAAATGGAAGCAATGGAAAGAAAAAGAGGAAGAACAACTAAGGGCTTTGGGAACAGATGAGAAAGTCATACTGGAACTAAGGCGCAGGGACTGGGAGGAATTCAAATCAGAAAGGCGGTATCTGGAGCATCGGGCGGCATTTCCGGAATATGCAGATTGGGAAGGCTTAGAGATAGAAGAACAGGAAGTAACAGGAATCCCGGCATTGTTAGATTCTATCAATGACGAAAGGCTGTTACATATCCTGCTGGATTCTGACAGAAGGACGCTTCAAATGTTACTCCTGAAGATGATGGGATTTTCTGTTGCGGAAATTGCCGTTAAGTTAAGGACCAGTGAGCGGGCTGTTTACTGCCGGATTGACAGGCTGAAGAAAAAAATTAAAAAAATTTTATAATGTGCGAGAAAAAAGGAGGGTTCCCGGCGGCTATTAAATAGAAAGGGAAATCCTTTCAGATGCACATTGATAACTTTATACCAGCATTACAGGTACGTTCCCGTGAGTAGAAGCGTGAAAAGATGAGCGCCAGGACGGGCAAAACTGGTACCGTGTGGCAGGAAATAAAGGTTTTTATCAGACAGAGTATAGAAACCGGTATAAAGAATGCAGTTCCTGCCATACGGTATCCGGTTCTGCCCCGAGCGAGTCCTTATACTTGAAATAAAGCTATGGCAGGCTTTCCGCCATGATCACGATCGGGGGATAATGATACACATATTTGCCAAAAGCAAAAGATGGAATTTAGGTTGTAATCAGCAAGACCTTTCGGACATCCGTGAACAGCATCCAGTACGGTATTTTATACTTAACGAACTACTAATGTTCGTTAAGGTATACTTGTTGAACTTCTAATGTTCAATCATGCATGCATGGATGGAAATTGTATTAAATTTCTTTCCGCGTGGACAAGATACCGGACCGGCCAGATGCCTGCCTGTAATGTTCCCAGCTATTTTACAAAAAGGAATGGCAGGCAGTCGGGGGCGCGGGGACAAATACGAATGCCAGAAAATAAGAAAAATGAAATCAATCGAAGTGTGCCGTTGATATCAGATACCATGCGGCTGCAGGAAGCTGCGGCCGCATTCATGTGATACCAACGCCACGCGTGAAAGAAGGTAATTTTAGATATGAAGGATAATGGAGAAAAAGCCGGGATTACCGTTCTGGTTGTAGAGCCGTTGAAAGAACCTTATGTAAAAACAATTTCCAGCGGATTAAAATCCCTGCAGGTTGAAGTCGGAGGGAATATCGAAGAAATTTTTCCCTTTGATGGTGCTTGTGCAGTCATTCTCAATGGCGATGGAAAACTGAAAGGCCTTATGCCGAACCGGGGGTTCTATGACTGTGAAGGGCGGCTGTGTGATGTGATAGCCGGTACGTTTCTTGTTTTGGGTACGGCAGGGGAAGATTTCTGCTCTTTGAGCAAGGAACAGATTGCAGAGTATATGGAACGATACAAAGTCCCGGAGAGATTTTTTTATAGAAATGGAGCGGCCAGAGTAATTCCGGTACCAGCTGGTGGAAATACAAAAAAAGGAAAGCATATGGGGAAAAACCCTGCAGGTGCAACAACACAGGACCAGAAGGCCGGAAAGAGATACAGGAAAGATGGGGTACGATAATAATAAAGGATATGCCAGAAAATACAGGGAGAAGGCACATGAGGAAACAGAGTATATTTTCCGCAAGGCTCTGCCGGAGCATGGACTGAATGTCCGGGAAGAACAACTCCGGTTAAGCCATGAAATGCTGGATGCATTATGGGGAAATCAGATTGCATTGTGCGATGCGGGGGTAGGCATCGGGAAAACCTACGCATATCTGGCGGCATGCGTTATGCGGCAAAAGTATAGAGAAGGGCGGGGGAATGCGGAGGCGAAGCCTGTGCCCTGCCAGCCAGCAGTCATTTCCACTTCCAGCATTGCGCTGCAGGAAGCAATTCTGCGGGAATATATTCCGTTCCTGTCTAAGATCCTGCTGGAAGAAAAGATCATCCATACTCCCTTAAAGGCTGTGGTTCGGAAGGGAAAGGAACATTTCGTATGCGACATCCGCTTAAAGCAGCGTCTTGCGGCCGTTCAGGATAAGAGAAAAAATGAAGGCCAGAAAAAAGCGCTGTTTTCTCTGATTACATGTTATGACATGGATCAGGTGAAGGGGTTAAGCGGGTTTGACCGGAGGCTGGTATGCGTGCCCCGGTTCTGCCCAAAGGACTGTGAGGGTAGGGAGGGCTGCCGCTACCAAAGGCATCTGGATCCGGCAAAGAATATCGGGATCCATTTTCAGATCTGCAACCACAATTATCTGCTTGCAGATGCGTCCCACAGGGCAAAGGGATACCGCCCGCTTCTTTCGGATTACCAGATACTGGTGGCAGACGAAGCCCATAAGCTCCCGGAGGCAGTAGGGCAGATGTGCGGGAAAAGGCTCTGCTATGACGATGTTCTGGAGCTCTGTTATTTTTTAGAGAGAGAACATCAGAAAATGCGCGCCGGACGGATCAAAGCTATGCTGAAAACTCTCTTTGAAATTACTGCACAGGAGAACCCGTTTGAGTATGGGCAGAAGACCGCATTCCGGCAGACGGAAACAGGCAGGAATATGCTGAAAGAAAGCGCCGCGTTATTGTTTGGGACAGCAAGTCGGTGCGGGAGGGGCATTCCGAAATGGATCCGTAACCGGCTGGAAGAAACAGGGAAGATTCTCTGTTTCTTCCAGCCGGTTACGGATCAGAGGTATATCCTGTATTTGGAACAGGATAAGGAACAGTATCCGGTGTTCTGCGCAGTCAGCAGGGAGGTTCCGGCTTATCTTTATGGGATGCTGTGGGAAAAAGGATTTCCGGCAATCATAACAAGCGGCACCTTAAGAGCCGGGAATGGATTTCTGCATACGCGGCAGATGCTTGGCTTGAGCGGAAAGAAAAGGGGGAAGCAGGCGCCGGTACAGGAATACGCTGCGGAATCCCCCTTTGCGTATAGGAAAAACTGCCTGCTTTATCTGCCAAAAGATTATAAGAAAATCCGGCACGGCAGTGAAAAAGAAGCTGTACAGATAGCAAAACAGATCAGACAGCTGGTATATTCAGCCCATGGGCATACGATGGTATTGTTTACGTCCTACTCTTTGATGGGAAATGTATGCAGAGTTTTGCGCGGCAGCCTGCCCTTCCCGATGGTGGAAGTATGGAGGCATGCGCAGGAGGAAATCATGCATTTTAAGGAATATGGGAACGCGGTGCTGTTTGCAGCTGGCTCCTGCTGGGAAGGCGTGGACTTCCCGGGGGATATGGTATCCTCGCTGATTATAGTACGGCTGCCATTTGCCGTCCCGGATCCGGTGAGGGAAGCGGAAAAAGAACAGTATGAGAGCCTGGGGGAATATATAGAAGCGGTGGCTGTCCCAGATATGCAGAAGAAGCTGCGGCAGGGGTTTGGGAGAGCCATTCGGACAGAGACCGATACTTGCGTGGTGTCCATTCTGGATCACCGGGCAGCCAAAGGAGGAAGATACCATGAGAAAGTCCTGCAGGCGCTTCCGGCCTGTGGGATGGCAGAATCGCTGGGGGATGTGGAAGCCTTCATCCGCAGCCGGAAGAATGTGGAATATTATATGTAGGAACCAGTTACAGCATTGCGTAATTAACAGTGAATAATGCAATGCTGTACTGGTATTTTTACGGATTGTGGTGTTGTTGGTTCTGCTTATAATGTGGGGCAGTGGGGCGGCGAAAGTTTGTTGGTATTTTAAAGGAGTTTTGCGGTGGATTGGTAGTATTGGCGATAGCTTTATCTGCATGGTGTGGGTATACTGTGTATAGCGTCGGAGGAAAGGAAGTGGAATAAATGAAACGGTATCAAGTGGGAATGATAAAAGATATGTCAACAAAGTATTTTTATATCAGAGATTTGGAGACAATGGATATCGTAGAACTCCCAACAAAATATCTGACGCATATGACAAGGGCGAACCGTTCCCCAAATACGATTCGCAGAAGTGCATTTGCTATCTGCTATTATCTGGAATATATGAATGAAAAACGGATGGAACTGGATGATGTGTACCAGATGGATTATGAGACGCAATACGAGGAGGAACAGCAGTGCCTTCGGACATCAGACTTTAACTAATATCATACCACAGGATCTGCCTATAATGATATGTAACTATTAACTGTATAGATGGGAATGGGGCTGAGGGGAGTTCCTCTTAGATGTCCTTACCATTTATACCAAAAAAGAATAAGTCTGTAAGCTGTTTTCCTTGCTTACAAACTTATTATACGAGGAGGAACGCCATGTATCGGGATTTTCCGTTTACCATCGTGGATGTGGCATACCTCTTGAACCTGCATGCCAGGCATAAAAATGCGGCGAGCCTTGACGTGGACTGTCCGTTCTGCGGGGAGAAAAAGGGCAAGTTCAACCTCAACACCAAAAAGAATGTGTTCAAGTGCAACCGGTGCGGGGAAAGTGGCGGCATGCGCTCCCTGTATGGGAGGATATACGGGTTGGATAACCAGGCCGCTTATGAGGAGATAAAAGGCGCCCTGGGAAGGAATGAGCAGGCGCCGTCCTATCAGGTAAGGAAACGGGAGATCGCCCCGAAGGAGCCGGAACTCCCAGGCGCCATGCCCGCCCCGGATCATGTGAGACACAAGACATACAGTATGTTCTTTTCCATGCTGGTGCTTGCGGATACCCATAGGAAGAACCTGTTAAAGCGTGGGTTCACGGAGCAGCAGATCGAGGAGAACGGCTATAAGAGCACGCCGGTCTTCGGCTATAAAAAGCTGACGGAAAGACTTCTGGCGGTGGGATGCACCGTAGAGGGCGTTCCGGGAGTTTATCAGGATAAGGACGGGGAGTGGACCATCCATTTCTCCAATAAGTCCTCCGGTTTTCTTGTTCCGGTCCGGAACATCGACGGACTGATCGTAGGAGCGCAGATCCGGTTGGATCATCCTTACGACGGCAGGAAGTACATCTGGCTCTCCAGCACGAACTTTAATATGGGTACATCCTCCGGAAGCCCGGTCCATCTGGCGGGCAGTCCGGGGGAAAAGACCATTTTTATTACGGAAGGACCGTTAAAGGGCGACCTTGTCCATGCCTTATCCGGTAGGACTTTCGGTTGCGTGCCGGGAGCGAACCAGTATGCGAACCTGCCCCCCGTTTTTACGGGAGATGAAACAGATGGGTACGCAGTCGCTCTATGAAGCCTATGACATGGATAGCTGTTAAAGAATGCCTGCAGAGGCGATTATAACGAAAAGTGCAGGCAATGCGAAAACTACAGGAAGGACTGGAAACAGCAGGATATTTCCTGTGAAAAGAAATGCGTGAAGCGCCAGAATATCCAGCGGGGCTGCCAGAAACTTACACAGATCTGCCGGGAACTGGGACTGTCCGTGAAAACACTCACATGGGATATGGATGGCGACGGAGACTGGGCGGGGCATGTAAAGGGCGTGGACGATTACCTGTATGACCTGGAGCAGAAAAAAAGCAATAGTTAATTTGTGCAGAGGATGGTATAATATATAAAAAGCATCAGGCGGCCTTACGGGTCATGGAAAGGAGAATGGTATGTCAACATTGGAGAAAACGATAAATCTGTTGAACACCCTGCCGGAAAACCAGATAGAAACGATATATAGCTTTGTGCAGTTCCTCAGCTCACAGCAGACGAAAGAAATGCCCGGAGGTGAAAAATCTCTGGATGACATTTTGGGGAATATCGTAGGTGTGATACCGGATACGGGGAAAACACTGGAGGAATACAGGGAGGAAAGGATGAGGGAACGGTATGAAGCTGTTAATTGATACCAATGTGCTTCTGGATATGGTTCTTAAAAGAAACGGGTATGATATTTCGGTAAAACTGTTCAGGAAGATCAGGGAGCAGGGAATTCTTGCATGTATAACAGCATCTTCTGTAACGGATCTGTTTTATATTATCCGCAAAGAAACACATGATACAGAACGGACATATGTTATCATGGAAAACATTTTCTGTCTGGTAACAGTTCTTTCTGTAACAGAAAAGGACATACAGGATGCGTTTGGACAGAAATGGAAAGATTTTGAGGATTGTGTGCAGTATATGACAGGGCGGAATAATCGGGTGGATTACCTTATCACGGCAAACCGGAAAGATTACAAGGATGTTTCCTTGTCTGTACTGACTCCGGCTGAATGGTTGGGGCTGGATGGACAGTATTAAGTGTAATCTATCGTAAGAGCATATTTTATTTTAGGGCGGACTTCCATACGGGGGTTCGTCCTTTTTTGCGTAAACTGTATGTAAAAAACAATATTTTTGTAAAGTGCTGTTGGCTTTTACTTAAACCGTGCGTATAAAACAGTAAATAAAACATAAAGGAGCTGAGGCGATGATGTATCAGAAAATGATTGTACCGATAGACCACGGGAACAGGATTATGCGGCTGCCATGACTGTTTATCAGAAGATAGCAGAATACAATAAGGTTATTACGGTGGACATTGGGGGCTTTACGCTGGATTACCTTATGATCCGGGGAGGGAAGCCGGATTTGTCCGTCTGCGACTCTCTGGAGAAGGGTGTCATCCGGCTGTATAATGACATTTCCTCCCATGTCAATTCCGAACAGGACATCCTGATCGACGATACGGACATTGACCGGATCATTCGGGGAGAAAGGACGGATTTCCACGGGGAGGTCATCCGCATTGTGGAGGATATGACAAAGACCTTTGTGAATGACATCCTCGGCACGCTCAGGGAGCGGGGGCTTGACCTGAAAGCAGGCTGCGTGGTATTTATCGGCGGCGGCGCCCTGCTGCTTAGAAAGTATCTGGAGCAGTCCGGCAAGATTGGCCGCTGCATCTTTGTGGAAGACATCTGCGCCAACGCAAAGGGGTATGGTATGCTCCTGTTTTTAACAGTTATATGGACAATAAATCGCTGTAACCCCAGTATTTATACGGGCTACAGCGATTTGAACTTTAGAAAT
>NZ_SRYA01000098.1 GCF_004793545.1 Petralouisia muris
AGTTCAATTCAAGAGGACTTTTCTCTATCGGCTTTTTCCGCTTTTTACAGGTACATTCTTTGTTGTTTTATCCTTTGCCATTTCTTTCACTGTTTCCTGCTGATGTGCCTCAAAAGCCTCTGCCCCATACTGGAACTCTGTCTCTGCTACCATTGCAAGTTCCATCGGGTTTACAGCTTCTGTATTATCAATGTTTGCTGTCTCCCGTTCTGCCTTATCTGTCTGATACTGTTTCACATCTGCGGCAAGCCGTTCTGTCTTTTCTATTGCGGCATCCGCACAATTCAGAATGCCAGACAGCAGCTTTCTCTTAGCCTGAAAAGGTTTCTTTATCAGTTCCGTCTTTGAAAATTTTTTCTCCCCATATTCCTTTTCCGGTTTATCCGCAAAAGTACGGAAAGTATTGGCGATCTTCTGTCCGGCTTCCCTCATGCCTGTGCCGAAAGCATCTATCTTTCCAATGCTCTTATCCACATCTGCTATGGATTCCTGCACATTCTGGCGGATATTTTCTAATTTCTTCTTAATTCCAAGAAACTCCGCTACTTTGTTTAAGGCAGCTTTCCCTTTCTGCTTTGCCGCTGTTACAATCTCCCCTGCCTTTGCCTTGATCTCCGCCTTGACCTCAAACAGTTTTTCTTTCATAGCTTTGCAGTCCTGTTCCAGCTTGCCTACTGCCCTTTTGAGTGACTGTTTCAGACCTTTCTCTGCCTCCCGTTCTTCCATCTTATGGAGCTGGTCTTTTACTGTCCCCAGTTCCTCTAAGACCGAATCCATCTTTTTCTCCATGACATCGACATACGCTGCCATTTCAAATATGCTGTTTGCAGCCTCTTTCATATTATTTTTGCGGAGCAGTTCCATCAGTTCCATAAGGTTCTGTTCCTTTGTAAGCTGCATATTTTCTGTCATTTCCATATTGTTATCCCTTTCCACAGGGCGGTTGCCCGCCCTGTCCTTTCTGATTATTGGTTCTGCTTAACGAAACGGCAGCGGCTCCCCGCTGGCTTTCATAAATCCCCTGTCATCGGTCTGCATCTGCTGTGAGGCACGTTCCTGTCCCTCCTGCATTGCCTGTTCCTTTGCCTGCTGGTAAGTTTCAAGCACCGCATTGTTGACTTTCTCACGGAACTCCTTTGTGATCGGAAAACACACATCCCTGTACTTGCTGCCTGCCTTATAGGACGGCATTGCCACAAACATCCCGTTCTTGCCCTGCACCACGCTCACGTTTCCTACCGCAAAGCTGTCATTCAGCACGATGTTCGCAAGTCCGACCATGTTGCTGCCCTCACGCTCAAAGGGTGTTACCCTTACCGTAAACTCCGGCTCGTCCGGCTCGTCAGCCTCCATCTTGACCTCTGCCTGTCCTGTCTGTTCCATTTCCTCATAGAGCTTTAAGATGTCCCCGTACAGTTCCTCACGGAACTCCTTTGTGATCGGGTTGCACACATCCTTATAAACCGGATTGTTGTACTCGTCCCTCTCCTTTGTGCGGAAACTGGGCATGGATACGAAATTGCCCTTGCTGCCCTCAAGCACCGCCACATTCGTAACCTTGAAGCTGTCCCCGAACACGACGGTTGCAAATGCCCTCACGCTTTTCTCCGGGTTGTTTACTGCGTTTAACTGGATTGAATACTCCATAAGTCCCTCCTTTTCTGTCCTTTCGGACGATAAAATATTTTTTCTTATCTGAACTGCCCTTTACTGAAAAGTATCTGGCAGGTTCATTCTTCTGCCTGCTGGCTTCCATCCGGCATACGGATAAAACAGAATAATTGTTCCAAATTCCCCAAGTCCGTTTTCCCATGCAGGTAATTCGCAAGGGTTATCAGAAAGCCGTCCTGTTCATAGTAAATCCATTCTTCCTCTGTCTGCCCTTCCTCTTTCACGACGGTAACTGCAAAATCAGGCAGGTAGCCGCCTTCTTCCCCGTCATAATTGCAGAAGATCCCTTCATGCAGGTTCAGCCCCAGTTCCGGGATATGCACATGCCACCCGCTTATTACAATCTGGTAATCCTCACCGCTTTCCATGATGTCGTCCGGCACTTCTGCAAGCTGTTCCATCTCCGACAGGATTTCTTCCACTTCCCCCAGTCTGTATGCCTTTTCCATGTATAAATTCCTCCCCGATTCCTTTTACCTCGCAAGGTTCCTGTTCCAACTGTTCCGGTGTGCATTTCCCTTTCAGCCATTGATGCACCGTGTCCACAAAGTTTTCTTCTGCATCATACAGAAATTCTTTATCTGTCCTGTCATAAATGACAGTCAGGAAATACAGCGGTTCAAGCTGCCCATCTTCCATATGGCAGAAAAATCCCTCATGCACGTTGATTTCAAAGCGTGGCAGGTAAACATGGATTCCGCTCGTGAGCAGTATGCCGCCGTCCATCTCCGCCGTCCTGTCCGGCTCCGTCGGTTCTGCCCCACTGTTCCGAAGAATATCCTCTATTGTGCCAAACTGGTACTCCGTTACATTTTTTTCCATGCTATTGCGCCTCCTTATAAATACAGTGATAGATCAGGCGCATGGTGCCGCTGTTTTCACAGGTCAGCAGGGTAAGCTCTTTCACTTCCCCCTGTGCTTTTACCGAATTATCGTATGGTCCCACGACTTCCCATGAAACGACTTCATACAGATGCTCATTTCCCTCTTTGTCCGTAATCTTTACCATATCCCCCTCGGAAAGCCTGTTCAGGTACTTGAAATAAGTGCCGTACCTGCTCCCCCTGTGTCCGGCAAGCACACAGTTCCCAATACTTCCGATTGCCGCCGTGTCGGATATATGCCCGATCCCATAGGCAAGCTGCTTACTGTCCGCACCCTCCACGACGGGATATTTCAGGTCTAAGGCTTCTATCTCGATCAGACCGATCACACTCCCGGACGAAAGCAGGGCTGCATCCTCTTTACTAATGGGGGCTTTGGTATCCGCCGCCTCCGTTTCATTTTCTCTTTCTTCCTCTTTTTCATCATCCTCCATATGCTCCTGTTCCACGCTTTGCTCAAACTGTTCTATCAGTTCACTGGTCTTTTGGTTCCCGTAGAAATGATAGAAAAGGGGGACTGACATAGCCGCCAGTCCCGCCGCAATCAATACTGCTGCCAAGATTTTCCGTATCATCTTCCCTCTTTTCCGGGCGGCAGGCTGCGGTAATCCGCATGGTAACTGTCCGGTTCCGCCACCCTTGCGTTGTCCTGTTTTTCGCACAGGTCTATTTCCTCCGTCTTTCCGTTCTCAAGATCCAACTGTACATTCAGCTCATTCAGACGTGCGGTTTTCTCATTCAGTTCATCCTCCTGTGTGAAAGGCTTCTCATATTCCTGCTTTGACTGCTCCATGTCACGCTGGTACTGCTCAATGCGCTTTTCCAGTTCCGCTATATTGACAGATATGCCGTGGCAGAGGTTCTCCAGCTTTACCATGTTACCCACGGGGCTTGAGGAAAGTTCTGCCTTGTAATCGGTCTTTCCCCGCAGCACCATATAATCCATGCCGATAATCTTCTTTTCCACCAGAAGTTCAAATCCCTTGTAACTTCCGATGTGGGTAGTTTCAGAATTTTTGCACTTGCTTATCTCCTGAAGCATGACCGTCCCGCCGTCCGTGCGCTCCGTAAACTTCACGCTGCCCCCGGCAGTGTCAATGGTAATGGCAAAATCCGGCTCCGCAATCAGCGCCGCCTCCACAGCTTTTGTGTCCTCACGCACGCATTCCAGTTTTGCCGTTGCAGCCTTGATAAGTTTCGGGTAACGGATCATGAAATTATCCTGTAAGGAATACCGCTGGCTGTCATAACTGCTTTTCAGCATTTTCAGCCTCTGCACGTCGTTTTCAAGCTGCATTTTTTCCTTTATCAGTGGGTTGCCCGTTGCCACGGCTTTTATCTCCGCATAGGAGAGGGTTGCCTCGTCAATGTCCTCACAGGTTCTTGACACAGCCCTGCTTGTCATGACCTGCGAAATGAAACGCTGCTTATTTTCGATCAGCGACCATGAATAAGCGTCAAATGTCCCTTTTGTGACATAACGGTAGATTGCCACCTCGTCATTCTCGTTGCCCTGCCTTACGCCACGTCCCTCACGCTGTTCAATGCATGAGGGCTTCCACGGGCAGTCCACATGGTGCATCGCCGTGATGTGCGCCTGCACGTTTACGCCCGTCCCGCACTGGTCTGTAGAGCCGATCAGTATCTTTTTCCTGCCGCTCCTCATATCCCTGAAAAGCGCCTCCCGCTGTGCATCGGTCTTTGCGTCGTGTATAAAAGCGATTTCCTCTGCGGGGATTCCCTGTTTTACCAGTTCCGTTTTCAGGTAATTGTAAATGTCAAACTGCCCGCCGACCTTTATGCGTTCTTCCCAGTCCGGTGTCCATGTAGCTTTCGGTGTCCCAATATCCGAGAAAATAAGCTGGCAGCCGATCTTGCCGTCCTTGTTTCCGGCAAAATATTCGGCTGCCACATTCGCTGCTACCTTATTCAGTTTCCCGTCCGGATTGTTCGGCGCATGAAGTTCCAGAAGTCTTGCATCCGTACCTAAAAGCCTTGCCTCCCCTGTGATTTTGAGGAAATTATCCTCACTCGGATCAACGCCGCCTGAATGGATCGCCTCCGCACGTTTCGCAAATCCCTCCATGACCTGCTTCACATACCAGTCCGGTTCGCTTTCCACGATGATCGGCTTCCCGCCCCTTAACGCAGGTACAGGGAGATTGAGCATATCGGGAGTCTGCACGTCTGCCACCTCACGGAATGAAGTCATAAGCTCCGGCAGGTTCACAAACTTATTGAAACGGCTCTTGAACTTAAAGCCGCTCCCTTCCACGGTCAGTTCCAGTGCGGTTGTCACCTCACCGAAGTTCGACGCCCATGAATCAAAATGGTAAATCCCCATCCGTTCCAGCGTCCTTTTCTGTAAATAGAGCTGCATCACATACAGTTCGCACATGGTATTGCTCACGGGGGTTCCGGTTGCGAACACAATGCCCCTGCCATCATTGATCTCATCAAGGTACTGGCATTTCAGGTACATATCCATTGCCTTTTTGGAACCAGTGCTGGATATGCCCGAAACATTGTTGATCTTTGAGAAGATCGACAAATTTTTAAAATGGTGCGCCTCGTCCACCATGACGGAATCAATGCCCAGTTCCTCAAACGTAATCAGGTCATCCTTGCGACTTTCCTCTGTCAGCGCCTTTAACTGTTCATTCAGTTTTTTCTTCTGTGCCTCCATCTGCTTGATGGTCCACTGCTGCCCGTTTTCCGACTTGATCTGATCAATCGCAAAGGTTATTTCCTGTATCTGGTCCCGCAGCATACGCTCTTTGCGTTCCTCTGAAATCGGTATTTTCTCAAACTGCGAGTGCGACATGATGATACAGTCATAATCCCCGGTTGCAATGCGTGACACAAACTGTTTCCTGCGGCTTTTCTCAAAGTCACGCTCTGTTGCCACAAGGATATTTGCGGACGGGTACAGGCGCATGAACTCCCCTGCCGTCTGCCCCACGATGGACTTCGGCACCACTATGACATTCTTGCTGGCAAGACCGAGCCGCCGCTGTTCCATACATGCCGCCATCATGGTAAAAGTTTTCCCGGCGCCTACACAGTGCGCAAGCAGCGTGTTCCCGCCGAGAAGGACTCTTGCGATTGCGTTTTTCTGATGGTCACGCAGCCTGATTTCCGGGTTCATGCCGGGGAATGTTAGGTGTGAGCCGGCATATTCCCGCAGGCGGATATTGTTGAATGTTTCATTGTAATAATCCACATATTTCTGCCGCCGCTCCTGATCCTTGAATATCCAGCTTTTGAAAGCCTCCTTCATCTGGTTCTGCTTTTCCCTTGCAAGCATGGTTTCCCTCTTGTTTACCTCATAGTGGTACTTGCCTTCCCCGTCGTCTATCCTGTCACGGACTGTCACGGTACGCAGGTTTAAGGTTTCCTCAAAAATGGAATAGGCATCAATACGCTTTGTGCCGTAAGTTTCCGTTGCCGCAATCGAGCTGTTATCCATATTTTTTCTTTCCAAAAACCAGTTCATGTTATAGGTGTTGAGTTTTACCTGTATTCCTGAATTTACCCATTGTGACCGTACTGCCCTTGCCCTGGGCGGCGTTTTCAAAAGCTCATAGATAAACTCCTCATAATCCTGCGGCTCAATCCATGTGGTTCCGATACGCACGTCAATTTCAGACGCATCCAGCCGCTCCGGCTGTACGGTTTTGAGCGCCTCCACGTTTGCGCTGAACAGTTCCGGGTTTTCCCTCTTGTAAGCCTCCGCAATCCTTAACTTGTCACGCACGTTGCCTGACAGGTATTCATCCGCTGTTTTCCATCCCATGTTCAGGTTGTCGGGATTGTATTCCGTAGGTTCCAGATACACAAGCCCCTCAAGGTCTTTTAAGAGTACCGTCCGCCTTGCTTCCGCCTCTGCATCCGGCGAAAGTGTGCTGCCTTCCGGCAGGCTTTCCATCTCTTTAGTGATGTCAGGCTCATAAATGCTCAGCATGAACGGGATATTGACCGTACCAAATTCATTGACGGATACGTTCAGCGCCTCCACCGCCGTTTCCACACGCTCCACCTGATTCTTTGCACGGATTGTCTGCTTGTAGAACATATCCGCTTTTTCCACCCTCCCATCTTCGTCCACAACTTCAAGGGAGCATAACAGGGGGTAATCCGCATCGTCACGGAATGCCTGCTGGCTCCCACGCCCAGTCAGTGGTCCGTATTTTTTCACATATGCGTCGTATTTTTCATTGAGTAATTTCTGCTGTGCGGCTAATTCCTCACTGCTGCACCCTTCCGTCTGTATAAAGATAAGCTGTCTCGTGATTGTCCTGATCTCATCCATATGCCGTATGCGTTCTTCCGCCGTTGCCGACACTTCCTTGCGGTACATGACGGAATTTTCACGGTAATAAAGTTTTCCGTCCACAAAAGTATAGGTGTAATTCTTCACGTCGGGATCAGCATCAATGATGTCCTGTGTGTTTTCCTCCGCATCTGCAAGCTCCATCACATCGGTAATCCTGCCGGAAAGCTGCCCCACCGCTGCCTCCAGTGCGGATTTTAAGTCAAAGTTTTCATCATGGTTGACGCAGCTTGTATATTTGCTGCCATCGCCAAACATGCGTGTATCATACTCCATTGTTCCGAGCATCATTTCCGGGTGGCTTACAAAATAGGAATTGACCGCTATGCCGTCCTCCGTCCTTCCAAGATGCACCCAGTCCGGCTCCGATACGATCTTGCGCTCCCTCTTTTGCAGGAATATGATGTCGCTTGTGACGTCGGTTCCCGCACTGTCTTTAAAGGCGGTACTGGGAAGGCGGATCGCACCTAACAGTTCCGCCCGTTCCGCAAGGTACTTCCTTACCGCAGGGTTCGCCTTGTCAAGTGTGCCTTTGCTTGTGATGAACGCCACAATGCCGCCCGGTCTGACCTTATCCAGTGTTTTTGCAAAAAAGTAGTCGTGTATGCGGAAATTGTGCTTTGAATATTTTGCGTCATAGAGCTTGTAATCGCCAAACGGCACGTTGCCCACCGCAACATCGAAAAAATTATCCGGGTATTGTGTTTCCTCAAATCCCCTTACCTTTATCTGTGCTTTGGGATACAGCAGCTTTGCGATCCGCCCGCTGATGTCGTCTTTCTCCACGCCGTAGAGTTTGCTCTCCTGCATATTTTCCGGCAGGGTCCCAAAAAAATGACCGACACCAAGTGCCGGCTCTAAAATGCTGCCTTTCTGGAAACCGAATTTTTCCAGTGCGCTGTAAACTGCCTGTGTGATGACGGGGGAAGTATAAAATGCCGTGTTGACTGTTTCCCTTGCATCCTCATATTCCGACGTGGAAAGGAGTTCTTTCAGTTCGGCATACTCTTTCTGCCAGCCTTCATTCCTTTCATCAAAAGCCTGTGCTATGCCGCCCCATCCTACATACCGTGCAAGCACTTTCTGCTCCTCCGGTGCTGCCACCCTGCCTTCATCTTCGATCTGCTTCAACAGCCGGATTGCCTCCACGTTCCACTGGTATCTTGTTTTCTGCCCGCCTTTGGCAAGTTCCCCATCCTCAAAATGGAAATTCCCTTTCCGCTGCCTGTGCCGCAGGCTCGTCAGTTTATCGTCAAACTGCTTTTCCAATGCTGACATCTTTTCATACGGCAGCTTCGCATAATCCCGCAGGTATGCCGACATCCTTATCTCCCCGGTGAACATCTTCGCTTTTATCAGATATTCCATGACGGAATAAAGCTGTTCATAGGTGGCAGAAAACCGTTTCCGCTCCCCGTCCCTGCCCTTGAGATCCACCATAAACGCAGCCTTGCTCTGGATATATTCCACCAGACCGTAAGCATTGTTATGGTACGCCTGTGTCTGGTCATTATCCTCCATATGGTTTATGGTACGGTTCAGGAAATACAGCTTATCCTCTTTTGTCAGGCTGCTTTCCGCTACCATCTGCAAAAACGGCTGGTATGGTGTGACTGCTGAGCATTTCTTTAAATAAATTTCAAGCGCATCACGCAGGTCCTCGTCCATTGCCTCCACCTGCCGCAGAGCCTCCGGGAAAAGACTGCCCGCAGCGGGCTTTGCCACGCTCCCGTCAGGATTAAGGACTTCCCCCTCCACATGCTCTGCCGCTTCCTGCGTATCTTCCTGTCCCTGCCGTATTTCTGCTGTTTCTTCCTGCCCGCTTTCTGCTGACTGCCATGCCCCCGGTATCTCCTCATGTCCGTTTTCCGCTGTCTGCCGTGTTCCCGGTAATTCTTCCGTAACTCCCTGCTGCCCCGGTTCCTGTCCTTCCTGCCTTTCTTCCTCCTGCCCGTCAATAATGACCGCCTCGAAGTCCGGCTCCTGCGCATACGTTCCTTATACTCATGGTAAATCTCCATGAACCACGGCATTGCTGCAAATGCCCCCGGCGCTTCTTTGAAGCGTTCAAATATCCCTTCCGTCAGATAATCGTTTTCCTCTATCATGTGCAGGATCAGGTCAGCGCAGTATCGGTAATCCACACGCTTTTCCCCTTTTGTGCCGTCTGCCCGTGGATAGGAAATATCAATCCCCTCTTTATCCCTGCTGATTTTGCACTTGCCATAGGAATTGTCTGTGTATTCCGACATGAAGAAGCCTTCCCGCTGTTCCCCATACACATTTGCAAGGAACCCCGCTTTGCTCTCCATGCTTAAATTCGTGGTAAAAATGTCATAGATCAGTGTCTTTACAGAGATATACTGGATTTCTTCATTGAAATACCCCTTTAACGGTTCCAGCCACAGGTTTTCTTCCTGCTTTTCTGATACTTCGGCGGCAGGCTCCGCCATATCAGATGTTTTCCGGTGGATAAACACAGCCTTGTCCGGGTTATGGCTTGAAAATCTGTCATGTTCAAGCTGCCCCATCACATCATATGGAATCCTGTTGTCCCTGCGTGGGCTGTCAAACACAAGCACTTCCCGAAACAGATAGTCATAAAGCTGCCTGCCATGCCATACGGTCTCCCCGTCACTTGCAATGACTTCATCATAGGCATCGTCCCATGAAATCTCCATCTGCTCCTGTATGCCCGTCAGTTCAAAAACCGTTTGCAGGGTGTCAAGGCGGTTCTGCTGGTGCTGCCCTGCATCCTCTGAAAGATACCTTTCCGTATCCTCCCAAAAATTCTTTACCCATGATACATAAGGGCGTTCCTCCAGTATGCGCCCAATTTCCGAATAAGGCGCCTTTGTCTGATATGCACCGTCAGCTATCATGCTGTCTACATAAGCCGCACAGTCCCACCAGTCAAGCTCCGTTTTCCACTTCGTGCCTTCCCCGTCATAATACTCAATGAATATGCCTTCATCTGTCTGTTCAATGTTGCATCTGCCATAGTCATTCTCAAAATTATTCTGTATGCCGCTTCCATAAACATTCCGGTAGAGCATCCTTTCGATGAACTGCGATTTGTCACTCATGGGCAGCTCTTTTTTGAACACCTCATAAATCAGCATATTGGGAACCGGATTCCAGAAACTGTTCTGGAAAAATGCGTCCATAGGCTTCTGCCATGCTGCCGCCGATACCTTATCGGGATCAAATGCTTTTGGAGGTGTATAATATTCCCCCGTCATGATCAATGCACCCAGTTCACGCTCTATGGCTTTCCAGTTCACATAGCCCTCTTTTTCCATCCCGCCCTCACGCCACTGGAAACGGAGTCCTTTTGCGCTGAACGAATCATATCCGTGCAGCCCGTCCCCCTCAAGGGGCCAGCCTGCACCGCCCTGTCCGTATTCCTTGCGGATTGCCTTTACACGCTCCCCCGGATCGGATATATCCTGAAACATTGCGTAAATGCGCCTTTTCCCGTGTTCATACCCGCTGCCCCGCATAAGCATCTGCGTTATATACTCATGCGGCACGGTAAGCGCCTGTTCCGGCTTCTGGTAGGAATATTCTTTTGGCAGCTCCATATCCCCGTTTGCCGCAATCAAAAAGGAAGCCTGTTCGTAGCTTCCTTTCTGCGTTTCAGAACTCCCCATAGAATTGATCTCATTCAGTTCCTGCTCAATCTCCCGGTCAAGTTCTGCTTTCCTTATATTCTGCTGTTCACTTTCCTCTGTCTGTTGTCCGCTGTCCCCTAATGGAACTTCATCACTACTTCGTTCATCACGATTTCCTCTGCCTGCATCCTCGCCTGCTGCCGTAGCTGCCACATCTCCATTGTCGAGTTTTGGTCCTTCGGCGGGTTGTTCTTTAAGTAGCTGCCCTCCAGCTCGTCCATCATCCGGTTCGCTTCGTCCTCCACTTCCTGCATCTTCTCCGCCAGTTTCCCGAACCTCTGCAGCGTCCGGTATCTGCTGTTGTGGTTCTCCTTGAGGTACTCCATCGCCCTCACTGCGAACTTCCCTAAGTTCGTCATGCTCACCGTTTCCTCCGGTGCCGTGAGGTCCGGGTACAGCATCCCGTCCGCTCCCTCGTGATACGTCAATGTTATCTCTGCCATCTGCAATACTCCTTTCTTCCATCTGTGTCAAATCTTCTGCAATGCCTCTCAGCACTTCACAGGATATATCGCTGAGCAGAGATCCTAAACGGTAGACTTCCTCCTCTGTTGTAAATGCGGTAATAAAGGAGAAATCCTGTTTTTCAGTGGGAAGTTCAAAGCCGCATCTTGTAAATACCGCATACATGACGCTTCTTTTTAACGCTTCCACTGCCGTAATCTCTTGCGCTCCGCCATTTTCTGTTATCTGTTTGTTTCCTGCCAGATTCACGAACTCGGTGATGCGTCCACCAAATTCTGAGTCCATTATGACTCCGATCTGCCTTTCTGTAAAGTCTTTTAGGAAAGATTTATCAGATTCTTTCCCTTCCGGCAGGGCAGCGCCCTCTTTTTCCCTTACCCATGCCGCATACGCTTTCATGGTGTTCCTGTCAAGCTCCCATGTCAGCCGGCTTTCCCTGCCCCCGGTATC
The DNA here is from genome assembly GCF_004793545.1 of Petralouisia muris. Lineage (GTDB taxonomy): Bacteria > Bacillota > Clostridia > Lachnospirales > Lachnospiraceae > Petralouisia > Petralouisia muris. Next base: position 11,478 of record NZ_SRYA01000098.1, read on the forward strand.
GGATATGTCGAAAACATACCGCATATCCGGTTTTAAGGCTCTTGAAGGGAAGATTGCGATGCCCCTGCTGCCACGCCTTACATATCGCCCCACTTTTTTCCATGTGTCGAAATCCGCAATCAGCGTTGCCCTCGGTCTTTGCTTGTAGACCATAAGGATATTGTCAAACTCATATCGGTAGAGCTGCCCCGTAAGCCTGCATATGCTTTTCCATGCCTGCCCGCTTGCGGTCACTTCGTCTATGGCAGCATCATACAGCTTTGATGTTTTTGTGTCTGCTCCCATTTGCCGCCCCCTTTACCTGTTCTTTTCTTTTGGCGCCTTTACCGTCTCCTGCGCCTCCAGTTCGTATATCTGCGCTGCATATTCCAGTTCCTTTTCCTTAAATATTTCAAAGAAGAACTCCGCAAATCCCTCTCCGTCTGCACGTTCCGGCGCATCGGCAAGGAACCCGCACCACTGTCTGCACGCTTCTTCCAGCACCATAGGGAAAATCTTTTCCCGGATTTCACTTGTCTTTATATCATCAAATGTCATATTCTTTATACCTCCAATATTGATTCCCTGATGTCCCTGCCGTCTATCTCGTCCCCAAGACAGTCCCATCCCTCAAATTTCTGTCTCGCAAACAGCTCTATCCGTGGCAGGTCCCCGCACAGCTCCACAATCCTCTCCCGTATCTCGTCCGGCTTTTTGCTGTGTTCCATGATCCGTGCGTCGCACACCTGCGGGACAGCTTTCGATACCCTCTTTGGTCTGCCCTTTGTTCCAAGAATACAGATTTCCGAATTGGATCGTGTCCAGAAGCCGAGTCCCATAAAGAATGTGTCAGCCTTTTTGTTCCGTTTTACCCAGTTGAACCCGCAGGTCTTATAGGTAAATCCCCATGATTCCATGACGGCGATCCCTTCTAACAAGCAGGGGAACGTGATCCACAAAAAAAGGATACAGTCGTCATCGGCTATACTTTCCACAGGCAATGACTTTATATCCTCAATGTTCATTGTATGGTAATGGTTTTCTGCACTCCTGCCTTCCCCCTTTTTGGAATATACCTTGTACTGCCACGGGGGCTCGGCATAGATGATGTTATACTTCTTCCCCAATATACCCTATACCTCCTGTACCTTAATCAGCGTGGAGAAAAGTTTGTATTCTTCCTTATCCATCTCAACCGTAAATGAAACGGCATTTTCCCGCCGTCCTGCCCTGTCTCCCGCTTTCTTTATCTTCCTTGCAAGGCGCAGGAGTACGAAATTCTCTTTGGAAAGCTCCATGCACTCCTTAAAATCCATTCCCGCCGCCTCAAGCTGCTTCTGTCTTTCCTGAATCTCCGCCGCCAGTTTTACCCCTACTTCCTTTTTATCCGTAATGTCTATAGAAACCTCCGCCTTTGTCCTGCCGGATCGCTCCCACTCCTTATGCAGCAGCTTTAACAGATGCTCCATGTTTTTAACCGTCTCTTTTCCTGTCATTCTTTCCATTGGTTTTCCCCCTTTTCAGCGTGATTGTCCTGATATTTGTTTCTGTTCTTCCCTTGCATGGTACATTCCGTCATACACTCCCTTGTCGAGCATCTTGTCGAATACCTCCGGCTCACTTGTCCCAAAAGTATTTTCCAGACAGTCCCTTGCGGCATTTCTTACCCTGTCAGGCAGTCCCTCCTTCTGCTCCACATTCTTCTGCATCCAAAAATTTCTCCGTATCATATCCCGCAGGTCTGAAACATTCTCCACCCTGTCCGGCTCCCCGTACTCCTGTTTCAGAATGTCAAAGTCAATCCTTGTAATGTCCTGCCCAAGATAAACGCCGTGATCCCACTCTATGCCCGTAACCACGCTGTCATCGTCAGGACGTTCCCCTTTAGGAACTTACCAACGTTTTTCTACGCAAAATGGCAAAATTTACCCATAGTGAA
>NZ_SRYA01000099.1 GCF_004793545.1 Petralouisia muris
ATACATTGAAAAATACGGCTATTAAAAATGTCGATTTTTAATAGCCGTAGTAATAACACCTCTCCATATTTCTTCCTGTTCCCCAATCTAACAAAAACTGGAGAAACCGCCACACTGCTCTTACTATGCCCTTGCGTCAAAACCGCCCTGCATTTCCACAGCCCCGGTATTTATCTCCTGCCTTGCCGCCCGGAACGCATCATAGTAGGCAGCCTTCAAAGCCCCGTGTACCTGCGTCTCCGCCTTCGACTCCTTCTCATGCCAGCCCATGCCCGCCGTGTAGGTCAGTACCTCGTCGCCATTCCCGTCATACACATGGACAGCGGAACCCGTCCCCTCGGACTGGAGCTTGGCCTCATACGGCTCCCCGAACAGGAGGCACAGCCACCGCCTGTCAGCCTCCCGTATCGTTTTCATGTCCGCCATTTCCTGACTGACCTTCCCCATCAGTGCCGCCCTGTCCGGCGCGACTTTGGCGACCTCGCTTTTCCGCAGGGCGAGGAACTTATTTCCCATATAAACACCCTGCGCCGCATCCTCCCTGGCGTATTCGGCTATCTGCTCCCGGAGGGAGTCAGACAGCTTCCATTCTTTCCGGGATGATGCCTTTGGGATGTCCGCATGATGGCTTTTTGCTATTCCTGTTATATCCATGTTTAATCGCCTCTCTCTGTTTTACCGGAAAACCGGGGATGCCTGCCCTGCCTTGTCAGACTGTGGCTTATCGGGTGTATGCCGTCCGAAAGATCAACTAACAATTTATATTTTCTTGTTCGCAGTCTTTCAAGAAAAATCGTAATGACATAACTGTAACCACAACTTTATATTTTATATCTTCTGACACTTTCTTGGGTGGATTTGATAACATCCTCTCAATATTCTTTACCTCTACCCCTGCCATTTTCGCCACTGCCCGTTTAGACAGACCATGATAGGAAACAAGCACCTTCAAGAATGCACATAACTTTAAATCCTTATCCTCCACAGCGCTTAGATAAAGGAACGTAATCTTATTAAAGATGTTGAAACGGTATATAGGATCTTCTGGCAAAAAGCCAACATCCCCCTCAGACAGTTTCCTTATCTGCTCCATGGGCAACTGCAAATATTTAGAAAGTGTATCCATACTGAACTCATACATATCGAGAAGTTCTTTCAGTTGATCTGCCACATTATCTCTTTGATTCATATCATCTTACCCTTCAATTTTAATGAGAAAGTTTTTTAATCCGTCGGAACGCCAGGGATGCCTACCTTGTCAGGCTGTGGCTTATTGGGGACATACTGCCGATGGAATCTATTTCTTGTTCATAAAATCCCAATACGCCTGCATACTGTACTGATAGTATGCCGCCGCTTTTTTCTGGCTCAACAGTTTCATATCGCTAATCTGCTTTTGGAACATATCCATAAAATCTGTCCTGTCACTCAACCCCATCATTCCACTTTCAGGCGGTAATGATGTAAGCCCTCCATTCTTATCCACCTCCATATATGATTTCAAAGCCGTCATTTCCACTAATGAGGCATTCCGGGGATTTATCTTGTTGATATGTATGGTCTGCTCAAATTCATTTCCATTCTCATCAACACCTTTTGCAATCACTGTCGGATCATCCTCTGTTGATCCTTCCGCATATTTGATGTAAAAGGACAGCCCTGTCCCGTTACCGCCAGAGAACAGCATATCATCCGTTTTCATATAGACAATAGATGTATGTGGCTTTGCACCTGCCACATTGTTTATCTGTTCTGCAAAATTCTTTCTTACAGTATTCTGCTGTGTTTTTCTTGCTCCCTGCCATGCCGGATATCCTGTTGTTCCTATTCCGTTAATATTCATTTTTTTAATCCTCCATTATTTTTATTATTGCAGCCCCTCTGTCGGTCAGAGCCGCACCCGCTCCCTCGTAACAAGTCCGAGCGGTTCATTGCCTCACCTCCGGGCAGACCGCAGAGGCAAAGCATTATGCGTCTCTGCCGAATAAGGGGTATAGATTATATCTGTATATCCAGCCCTTTTGCCGTGCCGGATTTCCCGGACACCATTGACGTGATACTCTCATCTGCAAAAATCTCATCCAGCACATCAGACGGAATCGGCTTGCCATTCGTCCAGCCGGGTACTTTCTCCTTTACGGCACTGGCTACCTTGTTCGCAAAATTTACCTTCATCTGTCCCAAAGTCCAAGAGGTGGCAGAACGGTCTTCCTTCTTTATCGTTTTCAGGTAATTATTTATGGCCGCACTATATCTTTTCTGCTCTGCTTCGTTATCGCCCGACATACCGTTATACTTATAAAACGCATCCTTCACATCGTTATAGACAAACTGCTTCATCTCGTTTGACACAGGCATGATCCTTTTTCGGTTACTGCCCTTCGTTATCACCATGCCCTCCACGCCATGCGAATTTTTGTAATGACCGGTAAGCAAATCTTCCAGCGTATTCCTGCCGCCTGCACTAGAACGCTTTGCCCCAGCGAAAGGCATATTCGTGTTTGCTTTGCCTCCATTCATCCTTGATAAAAGCTGCCAGATTCCCTGGCTGTTATTTCCTATGCGCATGATAAAATCCCTCCTAGTTCTATATGGTCAAACATCTCGCTTTCAGCCTTTATCCATAAACGCATCAAACGCGCTTAGAATTTTCTGATACGATGCATAGCCCGCAAGATTGTGACATTCATACTGCATCTTTATCATTTCTTCCGCAATGGCATAGAAATTCTTCTTTTCAGCAAAAGCGGTAGAAAAACTTTCCGTCCCCTTTTCCGCCTCTGCCCCTATCCTTAATGCAGATATGCTGTCCAGTTTCTTCTCGTCCACCAAGTACGCCGCCAGCGCATCTATTTCTGTTCTTGTCGCACTTGCCGGGTCTACCTTTGCAGGGTCGATCAACTGCTCATGCTCCTGCCCGTCCGCTGCCCTGGTGACAACCCGCATGATCGGATTCTCAGCACTATACCCTTCTGCCTTATAAACCGTTACACAGCCGCCATCGGCCAATCCTCTTGAACACAGGCCACCCATTACGAGAGTATGTACTCCGTTAAAGCTGTTCTGGAAACCGGGTGCCATGTTTCTCGTTTTAGGGCTTTCCCTTTTTTGAACGGGCATATAAGCGCCATTGTTTATTCCGTTTACATTCATTGCCATAATAATCATCCTCCTTCAAAAAAATCTTACCTGCCGCTGTTTAATGTCCTTTCCACGATTGACACACCTACAAGCGGCAGCATCACAATAGACGGTGTCAACATTAAGAACCTTTCCGATTCAGGCGCAGCGGATTTCCGCAGGGATAAGCTGGGATTTATTTTTCAGGAATATCTCCTGCTTGACAGCCTTACCATTTTTGAAAATATTGCTGTCCCGCTTACCCTGCAGAAACTCCCGCCGAAAAAAATAGAAAACATGGTACGGAGCCTGGCAGAAGCATTTGGCATTGACCCACAGCTTAACAAATACCCAAATGAGCTTTCGGGTGGGCAGAGACAGCGGGCTTCGGCTTTGAGGACCATTGTAAAGCGGCCAAGTATTCTATTTGCCGACGAGCCAACGGGGGCATTGGATTCCAGTTCTGCGACAGATTTACTAAACACCTTGAAGGAATCAAACGAAGCCCTTAATACCACTATATTGATGGTTACACATAATGCATATGCCGCAAGTTTCGCTGATCGCATTTTGATCTTTAAAGACGGGTGCATTATCCGGGAGCTGTTCAGACAGAATGATGACAGGCGTACATTCTATGAATCCATCGCACGGGAAGTGGCAAAATTAGACACAGAAAGATAGGAGGGGAGAGATGCATAATTTATCTATGGCGCTTAAGAATCTGAAAAATAATTTTTCGTTTTACGCCCTCTACCTATTATCCGTTTCATTTGTGATCACTATCTTTTTTGCATTCACTTCGTTCTCCATGAATGCGGTCATGCTTGAAAAAATATCAAATAACGGACGGGTTGAAACGATGTGCAACACGATTTCCGTATTCCTCATGGCTTTTGTTGTTTTCTACATGTCATATTCAAACCGCTTCTTTTTACGCCGCCGCACAAAGGAACTTGGGAACTGTTAAAAAATAACTTTTAGTTTTTGGGTTTAATAATATAGTTCCATTTTCCAAGTGTTTCACAGGGGAAAATGCTGATTTGCGCTAATTCATCATCAGTTATTTTGTGACCAGTTTCATATACCTTCTCGTCAAGTTGACAGGTAATGGTCAGTCCCTTTTCCGTTGTTGTATTGGATATTAAACTGATTACTGTTTCAATATCAATTAAAGGCTGCCCCTGCCAGTTTTTTGAAATATAACAGAACATCCGATGCTCTATTTTGTTCCATTTTGATGTGCCAGGCGGATAGTGGGAAACCATAATTTCAAGCCCTGTGTCATTGGCTAACTGCTGCAGTTCGTATTTCCAGCTGCGGCTGCGGGAACTATTACTCCCACCACCGTCACACGTGATGTATATCCGCTTTGCCGCAGGGAATGCATTTTTCCCAATGGCATTCCACCAGCATGAAATGCTGGTTACCGCAAATTCAGGTGTGTCATGGCTTGTCCCAAGGTTGACAAAACCAGTGTTGTTATTGAGAACATAAACGCCATACGGTGCCGCTTTGCCTAATTCAGGAATCGGAAAATCATGGTCCAGCACTTTGCGGGGATTTTTTACTTCCCTGCACTCTGCGCCAGCATTTTTGAAATTGCCAATGTTTTCTTTTTTCTTTGTGTCAACAGAGATGACCGGCTCTCCATTCTCCAGATACTCATGAGCGGTATGGTCAATAAATTCAAACTGTTCATTACGGTCCGGGCTTGGTATGCCGACCTGCTCCATTTTTTGATTCACCTGTTTGCTGTAGCCCATATCTGTTAAAAGCTGTGATATCTTCACATGGCTGACAGTTATGGAATAATCTGCTTCGAGGATATCGCTGATTTTTCGGAGGCTAAGGGCTGATGCAACCCAATGCAGCTCCTTAGAGGGATCGCCATATGTATTGCCATCAATTATTTTTTCAATAGCTTCTGTAATGTTGGGGTAGGTTTCCGTTGTTGACTTGCGTCCAGCCCCTTCCCTGCGGATTCTGTTGCTGCAAATAACTGCATCATTTTTCGAGTCAGCATTTCCAGCAATGAGAGTTGGATATGTGATGCCAGTTAATTCAATAATGTGGGCCTTTCCACCGTTACCGTATACATCGGCAGCTTTACTCAAAAGAATGCGTTTACTTTTTTCATCTGATAAGCTGTTTATTAGCGAAACAAGCTCGTCAAACGGAACTTCATCTATAATATCGGTTAATTCTGTGACAGGCAACCACAGTAATTATAGGACAGGAAAAATGGGTAGCAACAAAATTCCCTTTCCTTTTCCCGTTCAGCCGGAATCCTCTCGCAAGCCCACCCGTATCCCGAACCGAGATACGTCAATACTTTTGTGCCCTGGCAGTAAATGTCCGCGCCATGTCCCCCGCTTGTCAGAACCGGGCAGGTCAGCGTTCCGCCCCCTGCCAGGGCAAATTTCTTTTCAACAAGTCTGTCCGTCCTCCCGTCTGCCGCCTCCAAGAAGTCAAGCAGCGTCAGTTCCCCGCTCCCGTGGTATTTCGGATTGCCACCCTGCCGCTTCAGCGCATTTTCAGCCTGCCGGTACAGCACCTTCCTGTCGGGCGATACGTCAGACATATATTCTGCACACAGCTCCGTCCTCCGCCTATGGATATATTCCAATTCTGCCTTGCTTGTAGTATTTGCAGCCCTCCGTGCCAGCTCCTTAATCTCGTCAGTAAACTCAGCCTTTGATTTACTGCTTTTCCCGGAACTTGGAATGATAGACCAGTCAGGCCCCCTGTCGCTCAATGGCATACTGTGTTTCGTATTTACAGAATTTACTGCACTTAAAGCCGAAATTCCCATGAGTCCACCTCAAAATTCATTTTCCAATCTGCGGTTCCTCTTCCAATCAGAGCTGCTCCTGCTCCCCGATTCCCCAATCTACCGGAAAACCGGGGATGCCCGCCTTGCCTTGTTCGGCTATGCCTTATTTGAAAAGCACCTATAGTTGCTCCAGCTTCTCCAAAAACTCCCTGTAAAATTCCCCTTCTTTGATACGGGCCTGCTGTACCTCTATGCTCCTGGGCGTATATACCCTTGGATGCTCCAGATCGTACAGCGCCCGTTTCGTTGCCTGGATCGCAGATTCAACCGTGTTTCCAAGGATGTCAAAATTCTCCGTTTCACCCTTAAGCTGTTTATTAAGCCGCTGCACCATCATCTGCAATATGTGGCTCATCATTCCGTTGCCCCGGATTCCCATGCCATTCGCATTTACTTCTTTCGCCGCATCCATCCACGCATCCTTCACTTCCTGCGGGGCATTGGGTCCGACCATCTCAAAGGCTTTCTCGTTCTGGTCAGCTGCTCTGCCCTGCGCCGCCTTTTCTTCTACCGTTTCCATGAATCCCACCGTTCCGGGTTCCACGCTTGTTTCCATCTTCCTTGCCGTGTATCCTGTCAGCGGATATTCCGCTGCCCCTATTCCATTTACACTCATCTCCAAATATCCTCCATTATTTATTATCACGGCTCCTCTGTCGGTCAGAGCCTCACCCGCTCCCTCGTAATAAGTCCGAGCGGTTCACTTCTCTTATCACCTACAGTCGCCCCTCGCCTCCGGACAGACTGCAGAGGCAAAGCATTATGCGCCTCTGCGGAATAATGTGTAAAGATTATATCTGTATATCCAATTACGCTTCTTTATGAATGCCAAACATACCATTCAGCATGGATAACACTTTCTCCATACCGCTTTCCTTAGAGCCGGAAGTCTTGTAGGCATCCCTCCATTCCTGTGCCAGCCTTTTCATTTTCTGCCCGGCTGTTTCCGGGGCATCTCCATCTGTCCCCTGCGGCTTTTTAGAGGCATTCTTGGAAAGCCCTTTCCCTCCTTCAGTTCTGAGCCTCTTAAACTTGCCCTCAATCATTTCCTTGGCATCCGCCCTGTCCGCCATCTTCTGGAATGCCCGGTCAAGCCTGCTTAATTCTTCTTCCATTGTCATTTTGCCAAAACCCGTCTCTGAATTTTCATCCTCAACATAACGCTCCCTTGTGCCGTTTTGGTAGCCCTGCACGATTTCATCATAAAGGTTGCCATATGCCCTGACGGAATCCTCCATCTGGTCTGCAATGCCGTATGCGCTGCCTGTCCTCTGCCCTTTCAGCTTTTCCAATTCCCCGGCCAGTTCACCGCCATAGGCGTTTGCAGATAGTGCGCTTGCTGCCTGTTTTGCCTGCCTTATAACGCTCTCCTTGTGCCCTTTTGCAACAACCCTGCCCGATATCCCTTTTTCACGGGTCTGTTTCCGATAGCTCTCAATGCCCTCCTGCGAAATGGAAACCTTCACCGCATTGTCCGCCTTTGGCTGCGGTGCATCTTTTTCCTTTTCCTGTGTGCTGACCGCCCTGCCATTCTGATACCAGCCGCTTGCTGCACCAGTCTGGCTTACATATCCCTCTATATTTACTGACATATCAAATCCTCCATTTCCAATTTTATGCCCTGAAGTCCACCCCGCCGAGTGTCCCGTCAAGCTGGTCTAAAATGCTCGTGTCAAAGGCGTCCCCCCGGTTTCCATCCCGGATTGTTTTCCCTCACCAGCTTCTCCATCCTTGTGGCATAATCCCCTGCCATACGCTGTAAAGTCCATGCAGCAGAATTATGTTGTGTCGAGGGGATTGTGCTTAAATATTTATTGATTACATCGGGCTGTTTACTTCCATCTGGCTTGCCCCAACCGTTTGTAGTGATAAAATCCTGTTTCACCACCTCTGCCAGTTCTGCTTTTACTTCATCTGATACGGACACAATTTTTTTCCAGCTTCCATTTGTTCCTTTGATGCATCTGTCGGCTTCTTCTTTTGAATGCCACGGCACACCATTTTCGTCATAATATAAATTGCTGTGCTTATACTTCACTCCGCCACTGACATTCGCACCCGCCTGGTTGGAAATACCTGCCTTATTCCCATTCTTCTGCGAAAACAGCCTGTTCACCAGGGAATATCCAGAAAGCCATTTCATATTGTTACTGCTGATATTCATATCTTCGCCTCCTCTTATATTTTCAAATCCAGATTCGCACCAACCTGTGGCTGATCTTTCACAACGGTTTTGCCCGCATCCTCTTCCTGGGCAGCTTCTATAATTGTCCGGATATCTGTATCATTCAGATAAACCGTTCCGTCTTTGGAATCAGCCATTTTTTCTTCCAAAAGCTGCTCTGCCTTGTTTGGAGCTGCTGTTCCATCCTCTGCCTGCTCTGTTTTCTTTTCTTCTAAAGTTTCCTCTAATTTTTCTTTCTTTTCTGCTGCCTTTTCTTTCGTTTTTTCAATCAGTTTCTCAGAGTTTTTCTTCCTCTCTTCCCGGAGCTTGTCGCTCATATTCAGCATAAAGTCATTTCTGACAAGGGCAATCTGGCGGTATTTTCCGTTTTCATCTATATAATCATGTTTAAATACCACACTCCATCCACTGGCATTCATTACGCTGTCCAGCATATTCACCGCCGATTCAACACCTCTGATCAGCTCTTTCATTTCTTTTTCCTTCTCCGGGTCATTCTGCATCTTTTCCAAAAGTTGCGGATTGATCGTCAATGTTTTACCGCTTTTAGCTGTTGAAAAAGAATTCCCAACCTTAAGTTCCACACTTGGAACAAGTTTTGCCAGTTCGTTCACATAATCTGATGTGCTTCTTGACTTGCTGTTTCCTGTTGTTTCTGATGTGTTTTCTGTTTCCTTCTTTTTCGTGCTGCTTGCCGCATTGCTTCCCGCCATGCTCTGTGCCGCATAGCTGCTGTAATTGTTTGTAATCTCCATCGCCATAATTTTTTCCTCCTTGATAATAAAATTATTTGAAATCCATTTCTTTTACATGAAATGCTTATAACATTTTAAGTAATCCAAAATACCAGTCGTCCGTGATGCTTTCATAGGGAATCCGCACTACTTCATCCTCTGAATTGTTTTCGTAAGTACAGCTCTCTGCTATGCCAGTTAAACCCGGAAGTTTATAAAACCCGCCGAAAACAATCCAAACCTCTCCTTCTGCATTGTTTTCTTTTAAAAAATCCTCAAAGGCTTGCCTTTCAACGTAAACGTATCTATCATCATATGAAATCATCCGGCTTAATGCCTCGGTATCATAAGAAATAATTTTAGGTTCACCGTCATAATTCCCGACCATAATATCCCGACTTTCATTGCACCGCGCATAGGAGTGTTTATGTACTGCCAGCAGCAGTGCCGCAATCACCAGAACGGCTATGGCTGCCATGCCCGCGCACATCCTTTTACGGTATGGGCGGAAACCTGCAATCTCACCCATCCGCCTTTTCATGTCTTCAAATTCCCTTTCCCCCGCATAAGTGACGGCAGGCGGCGTACTCTCTGTTCCGGAGCGCAGCAATTTCAGGGTTTTCAGCAGCACCATGCCATATTCATGCGCCGTCCTCCCGCTGCCCTGTATGCACACCCTGTCGCAGATATCCTCCATATCCGCCCGGAACTGTTTCTGGCAGACTGTCAGGAACGGGTTCGCCAATAAGAGGCACCGTAGGACATCCCATGCAAGCCCGAACCACAAATGCCCTAACCGGATGTGCGTCCGCTCATGCTGAATGACAGACCTTAATTCCTCCCTGCTGTAGCTCTCCAGCATTACCTTTGGGATGACGATCTTCGGTGCAAACAGCCCAACTGTAAACGGCGTCACATTCATGTCTGTAATCCTGACCTGCATATTATCCAGAAAAACCTTTTCCATTCCGGCAGCCGATTTCCGGAGGCGCAGCCGCTTTCCGAATATACAGACAGCGGCTATAAGGATGCCCGCCATATAAATGCGGTCTGCCCACAGGCAGGTCATGGTTCCATGCGTTATCCGGCCTGTTATTACCACCACTGCCTTATTCTCATAAAACAGCTTCAGCTTTCCAAGGAACGGGATGAGCAGGAAGGATGACCATAACAGCCCCCTTATGAATGTCCGTCTTGAAAAAAGCATCTTCCGGAGCAGCATCACAAGCCCAATCAGCACGAAGGAAAATGCCGCACACCGTACAAGCTGGGTCGTGTAATAAGCCGCACAGAAATCCAAAAGGCTGCCAATCTGTGACCAGTCAGGCATGGGGTCCACCCTCTTTATCTGTGGATTCTGTACCCCGCTCCCTGCTTTTCTCCAGAATCTCCTCCAGCTCTTTTATCTGTTCGTCCGTCAGTGCGAAGCTCTGCAGCAGCGCCGCCATCGCATTTGTCCCGCTGCCGGAAAAATAGCTGTCCACAAACTTCCTGCTCTTCTCCTTCACGCATTCCTCCCTTGACCTCTGCACATAATAGTGGTAAACCCTCGAATCATGCTCATCCACCGTGTAGCCGAGGATGTCCTTCTGGTTCAGGCGGTTCATCAGCACCCGCACCATCCTCATCGACATACCCACATTCCCCTGCATCCTCTTGTAGACCTCGGAGGATGTCAAAGGCTTCCCGCATGCCCACAGGACTTCCATAATCTGCCATTCGCTCGGTGTAATCTCTTCCTTTGCCATACCGCTTCCTTCCTTTCGTTTTATTTCGTCACTTTATATATCGGTCAATTATCGTTAATTATTAAGAGTTGTTGACGCTTTTGCGCGGAAGGCTCACATATCAACACACGAATATGGCATATCGCCATTCGTCCGATATAAGGCGGCGCAAACGTAAACCGCCGTGTAAGCATATTACCTCTGATTCCCCCGCTTTCCAAGTGATTTCCATTATCAGGCCGCCCGGCCTGCCTGCGGAAAAGGCAGACCGCCGCATATGGCGGATGATGGCCATAGTGCGGCGGTCTTGCTTATTATCCTTATTATTCAGTTCAACATAATGCAGGCATAAATTTGGCAAACAGATATAACCCCTCTGAACCTGCAGTGACTTCATGCGGTACGCCTGTCTGCATGATGGATATCGTACCGGCTTCATACGGAATAGTGCTGCCTGCATTCACACATCTCCCGCTCCCCTTTATCACCTCATGCGTTTCCAACTGGGGTTCATGGGTATGATTCCCAATACTGCAACCGGAAGCAATCCGCACCAAATGGTAGCTGAACTTCCCGTCTGTGTCCTTTGCCGTGATGATGTGTTTTAGTTCGACACCCTTAAAAGTCGGATGCTTTGACCATTCAATCCCTGCAAAGCCAGTCTCCTTTTCCGGCAAAACTAATTTTCCATTGTTAAACAATTCAAATGTATCCATTCTGCACCTCCGATAAAATATGTTATCTGTCTTACGTTTCAATCATATTCCCCGGAAGCAATCATGTCTTGTAAAAAATTGCCCTATATACTCTGCCCTATCAGTTTTTTAGAATGGATATATTCTGATGGGGATATCCCGACAATCCTCTGGAACGCTTTGTCAAAATGGCTCTGATCATAAAATCCCATTTCCGCAGCAATCCTGCTGACTGTCTTTTCCTCATCCAGCAGCCCTTGTGATTTTCGTATTCGGTTCTGGATACAGAACTGATGCGGTGTCATCCCGATACTGCTTTTAAATTTCCTTATGAGATAATATTTGCTGACAAAAATATCCGCCGCCAATGTTTCTATAAGCAGCTCCTGTTCCGGGTGGCTGGTAATTTTATCAGTCAGAATTTTTATGTCAGCATCCATGTCTTTTGATCCGTTATCCCGAAGACGGTAAACTTCCTTCACAGAAATCAGAAATTTCTCCCCCTGCTCTTTTCCAAAAATTCCCTGCCCCATTGCCTCCATTAACAACTCCTGCACAATACCCTCTGCTGTTTCTGAATCTGTCTCCTCAATAAAAGCAGTTCCTACACACATAGACAGCAGACACGCATCCCTTCCCTGACGCACGGAATGTACAGCATAAGGCGGAATGGCAAACACATCGCCTCTGCGGTACTCCACTTCTCCGTTTTCCAAGCAAACTGTCACCATTCCTTGCATGACCACTGATATGACATAATGCCCTACATGGTTATGGGAATCAAAATACTTATCAATATTCTCTGACACCACAAATTCGATTGGATACTTATCGCATTGATAATAGCGCATACTTCTTATACTCCTGCCGGTTCTTATTGTTCTTTAACAAATCTTTGAGTTATTCCAAATCTCATCATTTAATCGACAATCCCAAATCGTATGCTTCCTTCAGTGCCGCATTTCCTTTGATATCCCCTTTATCCTTAACTCCCCTCACAAGCACCATACCCGTATCTTCCAAATGGAAGAAATTAAGCACAAGCTGATATTGCAATTTTATTGCATCAAACAATTCTGGCAGTTCTGCCGCCCCAACCAGAAGTAAAGCAAGTTTTTTGATTGAAAACTCATTTCTCATGGGCGTATGCAGTCTGTCAATTACCGCTTTTAGTTCTGCACTAATGCCATAAAAATATACCGGTGATGCCACAACCACCATATCAGCCACTTTCAACTTTTCATATATCCCATCCATGTCATCATTTTGAAAACACTTATTCCCTTCTCTTGTAAAACATGAATTACAGCCAATACATGGATTGACCTTATAATCGGCAACAGATACAATTTCCACAAAATTATTTTCACGGGCTCCTTCTGCAAATGCCTGCGCAAGCAGATCTGTATTACCATTTTTTCTCATGCTCCCAACCAAAATAACAATATTGCTCATTGACTATCCAGCCTCCATATCCTTCTATTTGATTCTTGTGTTCTTTCTATTACTTCGGCAGAAAATCGTTTCCGCTAAAGCAAAACATCCTCTGAATTATACCATAAAAATTTTCTGTTTTTCACCCGATAGCACGAAATGACTATTTTTCAGGAGTGGAAAGCAAAAAAGAGCCGTCATCCAGCCCTTTTTACTATTTCATTCAATTTTTACCGCTTTGCCCATATACAAACACGGAAACTCTGTATATTATCACGAAAACTCCCAGCAAGTTTCCGTGATAATACAGTCAGTTTCCGTGTTTGTATAAGGGTTTTGCCTGCGAGTATCGACTTTTGCGTGATAGTATAGAGTTTTGCCTGCGAGTATCCGAGTTTCCGTGATAATAACCGACTTTTGCCTACGAGTATATACTATCAGGCAAAAGAACCCCAGAACAAAGGTTCGCACCCTCCCTAATGTAAAAATGCCCCTAAAAGCACACGGAAATAATGCAACTTTGGAACCTATGTAGTGCCAAAAGTGCCGTGTTTACGCAATGTCATTAACTTAAGGAAAAGAACAATACCGGATGTCTTTACACCCATTCAT
>NZ_SRYA01000009.1 GCF_004793545.1 Petralouisia muris
CTTTCTCGATTACCTCTTCCGGAGTCATATCCATATACGCTTTATATTTTAATACGGTTCCCTGTTCGTCCAGAAGGAGAACAATATGTTCTCCTTCTATGTAATCAAAGCCGTCTTCATCGTCGATGAAAGAATCAATAAAAGTCACAAAAGCTTTATTCCCTTCATACTTGTACTCTTCCATCACTATGGAAGTGATTTTTCCATGATCAAGCTGACCAAACATATAACTTCTAATTTTCCTTTGTTCATTATAGCAAACCTTTGATATAGTTCCACACTCTAATCCCCAAAGTTCTTCATAACGTAAACCAACCTGGGTATATGGATCTGTCCAAAAAATGTACTCCCTGTTTCTGATTTCCCCTCTCACCATATCGCTTATAATCAGGTTATCCTCTTTATCATAACCATAGACATACCCAGGATTTATGTACTCTTTTACGAGTCTTCCCCACTTTATTTTACTCATTCTCAACTTTTCTATATTTCCTGGGCACAGCCTGCCCCGGGACAGTATTGATTCTGTTCCATACCTTTCATGATCCACTTTCTTTGCAAATTCTTCCTTAAAATATGAAAGTTTATCTTTGTATTTCGAATAGTATCCCTGCAGTATTTCCCGGCATTCGTTCCGAAGGATTTTCAGTTTCTGGTAAGATTCACAGGCTTCATATTCCCTAAGCGCTTCTTCCGGTATTCGTTCCATAGCATTCTCCATAAAATTTTTTTGATAAAACCAATATTATTTTAACCCAATGAAACTACAGAAGAACATGCATATACATTTAGAGGAACAACACCATGCAGGCATATCCTCCTGCCGACGCTGTTTTTCGCTCCCTCTGTTAAAGATGTGCTGCTGTCTTTCAGCGTTTTTCAAAGCACTAATTTGTGCTTTGGCACACCCTCGTACACTTCCTCCGGATACATATCCGTATATCCGGTATATTTCAATACTTTTCCCTGTTCGTTCATATCCAGAACAACATGCTCTCCCGTGATATAATCTCCGTCAATGAGGATGGAATATATATACGTAACAAATGCCTTATTGCCTTCATACCTGTATGTTTCTATATGTATTTCATCAACTTTTTCACCGTCCATAAGGCCAAACAGATATCTTTGTATTTTTCCCTGTTCATCATATGCGGCTTCTGTGATTTCTGCCAATTCCAGATCCACGCCCCAATACTTCAGTCCCAGCTGTATCTGAGGTTCTTCCCAGAATATATATTCCCTGTCCCTGATTTCCCCTTCCACCATATCACTTGTAATCAGATTGTCCTCTTTATCGTAGCCATAGATATATCCAGGATTCACATACTCTTTTACTAACCTCCCTCGTTTTACATTTCCAATAATCAGTTCTTCTATATTTCCCGGGCATAGTCTGCCCCTTGGCAATGTCATTCCTGTGCCATATCTTTCGTGATCCAGTTTCTTTGCTGCTTCTTCCTTAAAATACGGCAGGCTATCTTTATATTTTCTATAATATCCCTGCAATATTTTGCTGTTATCATTCCGAATTTTTTTCAGCTTCTGGTAAGATTCACTGGCTTCATATGCCTTAAGTACTTTTTCTGGTATTCGTTCCACAGTAATCTCCTTAGAATTTTATAGCGTTAATTTATACTTTGGCGCTTTCTCGATTACCTCTTCCGGAGTCATATCCATATACGCTTTATATTTTAATACGGTTCCCTGTTCGTCCATATCCAGAACAATATGTTCTCCTGCTATGTAATCAAAGCCATCTTCATCGTCGATAGAAGAATCAATAAAGGTCACAAAGGCTTTATCTCCTTCATACTTGTACCTTTCCATCACCATGGAAGTGATTTTTCCATCGTAAAGCACTCCAAATAAATATCGGATAATCCTTTTTTTCTCACTATAACAGACCTCTGATATTGTTCCACATTCAAGCCCTAAAAGTTTATCATAACATAAACCAACCTGAGTATATGGATCTGTCCAAAAAATATATTCCCTGTCTCTGATTTCCCCTTCCACCATATCACTTGTGATCAGATTGTCCTCTTTGTCGTAACCATAAACATATCCAGGATTTACATACTCTTTTACTATTCTCCCTCGTTTTACATTTCCTATAATCAGCTCTTGCATATTTCCAGGACACAGCCTGCCCCTTGGCAATGTCATTCCTGTTCCATATCTTTCGTGATCCAGTTTCTTTGCTGTCACTTCCTTAAAATACGGAAGACTATCTTTATATTTTCTATAATATCTCTGCAGTATTTCCCTGCCTTCGTTCCGAAGGATTTTCAGTTTCTGGTAAGATTCACTGACTTCATATGTCCTAAGTACTTCTTCTGGTATTCGTTCCATAGCATTTCCCTCATGATAATCAACTTAAAATGGCGCCATTTTATTTAATCCTTTAAGTGTATTATATAAAATTTCTAAAACACCTGACACATTTCTCTTCTGCCTCTGCTTTATATTAGACATATTATAACATTTTACCACCATTTCGTTCACTATTTTATAATACATATTTGTATGCAATCTTTTATGGAGCCCTTTTTTAAGCGGGATTTTATTCAGAGAACTTTCAACCGATATTCCTACACTATTTAGAACTTTCCTGGCTTCTGTAGCTTTATATGCTCCCTTTGCCACAATATGATGAATTTCTGTTCCCGTTAACTTTTTCTTTGCTCTCGCAAAACTCTGACTATAATCAGCCCACAATGCATCCACTAATGACTTGTAATAACCCAATGTTGAGCCTATCTTAGTCAGTTCTCTGCCCATAGCCTCCGCCAGCTTTTTGCTGTTCTTCCGCCAGGTTGGAATGAAACTGCTGCTAAGATAAGACACCAACACTAAAACTACCACAACCGTAATGATTGTAATTACAACTGACTGGCCGCCTGTTGGATCTACGCGCATCACGCTGTTGTTCGCTGCATATGTAAATAAATTTCCCTCTGCGTTTCCGGCTCCATAATCTAAATGGTAATCCGCATTCAAAAACCTCCCGGTATTTGCATCATAATACCTGCTCTGCAAATAATAGAATCCCGTCTCATTGTCATAGTAATATCCCCGGTATTTTATCGGATTCAAGTTCCCTAACGTTTCGTCTCCGGAAGCTACTGTGGTTTTCCCCCACGCATCATACTCATATTCTACCAGAACGGCGCCGCTGCTGTCTACAATTGACACTATATCTCCCTGAAGATTTTTATTGAAATAATAGGAATTGCCATCATATTGAAATCCTGCAATCGTATTTCCTGCATCATACATGTACCATATAACATTGCCGTTCCTGTTTTCTCCGATCAGGTTTCCATTTTCCCAAAAATACTCCGTTTGCTCACCGGCAGTATTTTTCCCTGTTCTCAGTCCATCTCCATTATAGGAATATGTAGTTGTCCCTCCTTCATTTTCCACAGAAGCCAATTGTTTTCCGTTCCACTCAAAGGTCATTCCATTATAATATTTGATGGGGTTTCCTATTTCATCATAGGTAATCTCAGCTCCATTATACGCAGTCAGCAGATCTCCCCATTGCTGATCGCCATATTCATATACTATTTGTTTACCCCCGGCAAGATCATCGGTTTCTGCCCCCATATTCAACGCATATTCCGTACTGCTTAAAATATTTCCTCCTGTATCATATTCGTTGATTACAGTAGTTCCGCTTTCCAGGGAATCTTCTCTGATTAGCTGCCCGAAGCCGTCATACTCATATGCCGCAGTTACAACCCCGTCCGTTTTAACTTCTGCAATATTGCCATTCTCATCATACTGATATTCAATAACCTCTTCAGAATTCTTTTCTGTTTCTACAGACTGCTCTTCTGTAATCTCTTTTTCAGATTCTGCCACTGTTACATTCTCGGAAGTTACAAAGTGTGACGTCAGTGTATTGTTCTCGAGTTCCATCACATTGGTATCTTCCCCGTTCATTACTTCTACTTTCAGAGAATCTTCCTCTTCTTCTAATATATTTATGGCTTTATAAATGCTCTCTTCTCCGTAACTATATGTGACCTCCTGATATTCATCGCTGCCTGAATAATCCACGGTAAATCCATCTGAACATTGAATTTGGGATAAATAGTTATTTTCATCATAAGTATAAGTGTATATTTTATCTTCCAGATAGTCATGGTAAAATAACGGACGGTTTTCCTCATACTCCCATTCATAGGCTATTTCATCATTTTTTATTACTTTGACAAGATTTCCTTCCTCGTCATATTCCATTTTCTGCCTGTCCCCGTTCCCATAAACAACTTCTGTAAGCTGTTCTCCGGAATAGGAGTTTTCCTCCAGAACACGATCTCCCGCTGTTGATTTTATCACATTTCCATCTTCATCATAGGCATAACAATAACGCATCCCATTGTAATTCACACTTACGGCATTTCCATTTTCATCATAAGACGTTGTATTTATGATATATTCACCGTCCGCCTTTTGAATGCTGACTGTCTCATAGCCATCCTGGTTATAAAACCTTTGCGTTGCTTTTCCATTCTGATTCAGATAAATCGAATGTCCGTCGGTATAATCATAAATTGTCTCAAATTCTGTTCCATTTTCATCATAATATCTGATGCATATGTCAAAAACTCCTGTTTTTGTTTCCACTTCATAATCGGGAACCTGCCCGCTTTCAACATCTGTCAGCATTGGTTCTGGATCTGTGCTGTCAATCAGCCCATCAAAATCACTGTCTGCTAAGTGCGGGTTTGTTCCCAGTTCCATTTCTGTTTTATCAGATAATCCATCCCCGTCACTGTCTGCATCTCCTGTAACTTCTAAGGGGTCTGTATATAGTACATAGACCTCATATCCATCCGGAAATCCATCCCCATCTGTATCTGCAGCATAGGGATCTGTTCCCAAATCCCATATTTCATATCCATCTGGTATCCGATCCCCATCAGAATCTAATACCGTTTCCTCAACCTCTCCATTTTGATTAGAATATGTAAAAATACTGGAATTCTGCGTTTCGCCAAACCTTTTTGTAACCGTTCGGTATTCTGATATTCCCTGAATTTCATCATAATTAATTTCGTAAGTATCTTCCTCTGTAACAGCAAGTAATTCAAAACTGGGACTGTTTTCCTGTCTTACATAGATTTCTGTTTCATCGTAATTTTCCATATGAAAGACAAGCTTTCTATTATCTTCATCCAAAACTGTATAGCTGCTGTTAATTTTTTCCTCTTGCATCCATTTCAGTTTCTTCATCTCAGAATCAGAGTATCCTCTGATCTCTAATTTGTCAGATTCAATACTTATATTTTTTGCAATCAGAGCGCCGTTCCATTGAATTTCTTTTGCGGACAGGGTAATTGACGCTTCAGGCGCATAGAGAATCCCTGTAAAATGAATAACATCCGCCTGCAGTTCAATACTTCCGGTTTTGCTATATAAAACGGCACTGTCTTCTGCTTCTGCTGAAATTGTCTGGGAGCTGAACTTTATATCACTTTCTGTCACAATACTTTTTGTCAAGGTACAGTGTCCTGCTTCTGTTATAAGCGCATTCCCGTACAAACTGGTTTGATTTTTGTACACATCTCCAGTAAATGTTTCACTCTCCAGAACAGCCGTCTCTTCATTTAATGTCATGAGTATGCCGTCTTTATAATCAGCAATTTCTTTCTCTTCATATTCATGTTTTCCATTTAAGCCATGCCCGTCAACTTTTACTTCCAATGTCTGCGCCTGCAGAGAGTCAGGCAAGGAGGCAATATCGCCCAAACTGATGTTCTCTGCATAAACTTCATTTTGGTATACTGCCGACACGAAAACTGTCATCACCAATAACAATGCGCACAATCTTTTTCTTATTTTTCCATAAAATATTTTCATATTTTCCTTATCCTTCCGTATATTTTTCCTTGTTCTATTAGCCAAAAAAATTCTTCAGCCATTTCATCCATACCGGCATCAATGCCATTGCAAAATAACCCATAACAGTCTCCTCCTTTTTTTCTTGAAAATAATAGATTCTGCTATGAGTTGCAATCTTAACTGTTTGAACGGTCAGATAAGTTCTTACACGGTCATTCTATTCTGTTTTTCATCACTGCTTCGACAATAAATTTTTGTTTCTCCCTGTTAGTCTCTAATATTCCATGATAACGTTCCACTGTTTCCTGAACATTGCCAAGCCCTATTCCGTGATTCATTTTGTCCTTTTTGGTTGTCTTCCATAGTTTTCTCACATTTTCCCTTATGCTGCCCTTATCATATTCAGCGCTGTTTTCTATCCGGATTTTTAGGTATTCCCTGCCTTGTTCAAGTTCAATCCTGATATATTTCCCGCTGTCTTGCGCTCTCCTCACCCCTTCTACAGCATTCTGCAAAAGGTTGCCAAAAACTGTACACAAATCCGCCTCTGTAATTTTCAGATTATTTTCCATTTTTCCTAAAACTATCAGTTTTGTATCCTGCGTTATCACAGAGCCATAGTGATTTAACAAAGAATCTAACGTATGATTTCCTGTTGAAAAAGGTTTTTCCTGTATAAATTCTGTCTGTTTCTGCATACCTCTGATATACTCTGTAACTCTCCCGGCACATTCCTCCTGCGCAAGCCCTTTCAGGCAAATCAGATGATTTTTTAAATCATGCCGATACTTTCTGGTTTCCTCTTCCTTCTTCAGCAGGGTCTCATAATATTTTTTCTGCACTTCCTTGAGTTCTCGTTCTGTCTCCACATTCTGTTCCAGTTTTTCATTCATGTTTTTTATGTAAATGATAAAAATTCCCAAAATACCTGCCGCAAAATATGCGACTCCGCTCAAACCCCCGGCAAATATTTTAAATTTCACATTTGGAACATAATCTTTTGTAAAATCTAATGCTGTAACTGCCAACATAATTTCCGTTGCTATCAAAACAACCAGAAAAACCATTCCTTTTCTCACAAATTGAATTAGCCCTTCCTTTTTTAAGATATGCTTCCTGTCATTTACGGCTGTCATGCCTAAAAATATGGCTGCCGTTATCGCTCCGCTTACAAAATCTCCCCATGTTTGGGCAAATCCTATCCCCTGACACCATTCCAGAGCAGCGGTTACACATCCTGCACACAGACTGTCTATGCAGGTAATCACCAGATACAATAAGAGCAATTCCTCTAATTTCTTTTTCCAATCTGTCTCCATCCGAAAGAAAAGGATTACCATTACGATATAGTACATGTTCAAATACGCATCCTCTTCTTTCCTTGCGCCGGAAAAATACCATATTAGATACAGTGCCATACCTGCAATCGTCGGCCATTTTCTCCGAAGCCTTTCTTGAAAAAATAAACGCAGCCCCAATTGATATTTCCAGATCTCCATTACAAAACAGCAAATTAAAATCCCTGTCATCCCTGTTCCTCTCCTCACCTACAGCTTCTGAAATGTGCAGCCATATGCGCAAAAACAAAAAGAAAGATAATTATAAACCCTGAACATATAAAAACAAAATCAGTTTCAACTGCTGCAGCCTGATACGCTGCACTAAGCAAAAATGAAACAATCTGTACATCTCCCTGAAACATTTTCGATGCAATTGGAGCAAGCGGCGCATCAAAAGGAACAACCGCCGAATTAATTAAAAAAAGGCTGAATAATGACAGAGGCCGCCTGGTTAACACCGAAAATAATTGCCGACCAGCCCGCCTGATTTGTAATGGAATATACCAGCCATGTAAAAAGTATGGTGTCTAAGGAATCCTCGCAGCGATTTATAATATTAGAAATCAGCAGGTATATATAATTGTAATTATGATATATTTCCTGTTTTTTCATGGCTTTTCCCTTCTTTCTGATTGGATCGAATAAACTTCTGTCCTCCCTCGAATGTTATTTTAATCACCTGAAATCATATTTTCCCCTTATACTTCAAATCAAACTCTATATAAGCTCGTTCGAATTCTTTCTTCCTGCGCCTTGACACCTTGATATTCTCTTTTCCAATTGTAACGATCCCATTTTTATAATCATCTACATGCCCCAAATTCACCAGATACTTCCGATCTGCACGGAAAAACAGTTGAGTCTCCAGTATCTTTTCCATCTCTTCCATAGAAGCCTCTTTGCGAAACCGCTTCCCTTTCGCCAACAGTTCCACATAACTGCCATAGGAAATCACATATACAATGTCTTTCTGGCGCACCTGGAAGAAATTTCTGTTTCTGTACACATCCACAGTTTCAAATCCAATTCTCCGTCTGAGACAAGCATCCATTGCCTCCTCAATTTCTGAGGGTTCGAAAGGCTTCGTTACAAAGCGCAGCGCACGGACATGAAAGGCCTCTTTATACCTTTCTTCAATTCCGGTAGCCATAATAATCTCACATTCAGAGTTTCTCTGGCGAAGCATCCGGCCGGTTTCTATTCCATCCAATTCCGGCATTTCAATATCCAGAAAAGCAATTTCCAATTCTTCTGCCTGCTGCAATAAATCCTTACCAGAAGAAAAGACCAGAATTTCAAATTCCAACCCCATTTTTCTGACGGCCTGTTTTACCAGGCCGTACAACGTCTTTAATATCATTTCTTCATCGTCACAAATTCCGATCCTCAATTGCCCCATTCTTGGTGATCCCCTTTATCTTTCTTGTATCTAATACTCCCCAGCGACTCCCACCTGCGGCATATTTAATGATTACTGCCTTAATTTTTTGCATTTTATCATGATCAACTATTGTTATCCTAACACAATTTTTAAACGGACTCATCGTTAATCTTCTTACAATGATATCATTTTCATTATAATAGTCGCTTAACCCTATGGTTATTTTTTCTGACCCTAAATTAACTAATACAAAATTTGCTTTAGACGGATAAGCAATCCAGGGTGTTTTTGCATTTATAAAATCAATAAACTCATTACGTTCTTGCAAGATATCATTAATTATCTTATCAAGACTTTTACAAGATAAATAGTATTCTCCAATTTCATAACTCAGTGCGGAAACACTATTAATCCATTCCATTTAGTTAAGTATGATGCAATGTTCTTACATGTACAAGTATATGCCAACCTAGCGCCTGCAAGTCCCAATCCCTTAGATAGCGTTGATATTACTATTACATTATCATATTTTAAAGCAAATTTAATATAATTTATTTCAGCAAACGGTGCATAAGCTTGATCTATTACAACGATACTATTATTACTATATGCTACTTCAATTATTGAAGTAATATCTTCTAATGTCATTGTAAATCCAGTAAAACCATTTGGTGTTGTTAATATAACAATAGATACTCCAATCTGCTCTAATAATTCAATCCCTTTTGATACTGCAAAATGATAAGTATCATCCATATTCCATTGCACTATTATATGACCATTAAGCCGTGCATAGCAATAGTAATTCTCATAATTAGGACTCTGAATAATTATATTTTTACAATTAATCCCCAACGCTGTCAATACGATTTTAATAGCATCATCTGACCCTGAAAAAAGCTGTAAATTTTCTTTAGGAATTTGTAATAATTTAGAAAATTTGACCATTTTGTCTGGATAATAAATGTAACAATTATTTAAGTTTACATCTAATACCTTTATCATATCATCATTGATACAGGCTAAATCATGATGAATCAATTCATTGCTAGCACAATTTAATTTTCCAATTTTAGATACTTTTTTCTTTGCTTCAACAGTATCCACATCATTCCAAAAATGATGATAATTAAAATTGTTCATATTCCCCTCCTAAATATAATCATCTATTTTTAGCCTATATAAAAATGAAAATCTTATTAAATCTATACTATTTCATTAACGATATTATAAATTTCTTCCAAGCTACTTATTATCTTAACCCTTTTCATAAAATTAAAATACAACTTATTATCAACAATCTCCAATTCATCAGCTGTTATATGGTCAATATCCAATACTGGAGATAGATAATAGAAACATATCTCTTTATACTTTCTCTTAACTTTGTAACATTCATCCTTTTCAAGCAAAAATGCCACTCCTTTTTGATACAAGGTATTAATAAACAAATTTTTATCATCTAAAAGACAAGCAAAAAAACCACATTTAATTTGGAATAATTAAATCACTATGCCAGTTATCTCCTATAAAAATTCTATTTTCGTATGTCTCATATTTTGTTTTCTTCAGCACCTTTAAACTAGGTTTTCTTTCCATTATATCACAAGATAACAATATTTGATCAAAATAACTATCAAAACTTAACATTGAAATTAAAGGTTTATATACAGAATATAAATTTGACACAAGACAAAGCCTCGCATTTTCTTTCAATTTTGATAACATATTAATTATATTTTCATTAAATTGATGATTTTTCATAAAAAGCGATATATATTCTTCCGTTATTCTATCCCATACTGAATTATAAGGAACTGATAAAATATCGAATACATCTTTGTTATTCAATATCTGCCTGCATAATAATTTATCTTTAACTAGATTTAATTCCTCAATATTGTTAATAAATATGGAATATGGAAAACCTTTTAAATACATCTCTTTTTGAAAACCTGTTAAAAAATAAGCCCTTTTCATGATTTAATTATTCAACGTTAGAGAATCAGGAGGAAATACTAAAGTTTCCATCAAATCAAAACATATTAATTTATTCAAGACTTTTATCTACCTTCGTATTCTTTAATACATCGCCAAAAATAACATTATACAATTTCAGTTTTTCATCATAAGAAAAACTTTTTCCCAAAAGCTGTCGATTAAATTTACTCAATTCATTCAATTGCATATCTGAATTCATTTCATAATATGGTGTATAAACAGTAGGGCGAATGCGGACATTATAATTATTTAATTTTTCTATTGTTTTCATTGATTCTTCTACTGAAATTCCAGGAATACCTAACATTACAAAACAATTTAACTCTACACTTAAATGTTTGCAGATTTCTACTATTTTTTCAAATTTTTCTAACGTATTTTTTTTAATTTCTGGAAAAGCCAAAATCTTTTCATTTTCAAAAAATTCTCAATGCCTATGCTAATATGAATACAATTAGCTTTTGCCATTTTCTCTATACAATCTAATGATAAATGCTCAATAGTTGTTACACATTTCCAAGGAATTATGAGACCTTTTTTTTGCATTAACTCGCAAAATTTAATTGTCCACTCTTTATTTAATGTAAAAATCGCCGAATACATAGAAACATATTCAAATTGGTATTTTGTAAAATTTTCAATTATGTATTCGCAAAGCATATCTGGTGATAAACGTCTATCTACTGTTCCCTGCATCTCAGAAACATCTCAAAATTTACAATTTATTGGGCACTCCCTGGAAACATGTACGACCAATTCTTTTTTATTAGGAATTCCACAAAACTTATTAGAATCCTTTAAATATAATTTAGAATAGCATTCAAATGGAATTTCTTTTAAATTTGGAAAAACCCATTCAGACACATCTAAATACTTACCTTTAGATCCATTTATCCACTCTCCATTTATATAAACACTACATCCTGCTGGAATATTAATATTTCCACAAATATATTTCCAAAACTGTAATACTGAAAATTCAAAGTCCCCATCTGTTACAATTCCATCAATATTAAATTTTTTAAAATAATCCGGTATTTGTTTACATAGTCTTCCAAAAATTAATATTTTACTCTTAGGAGTAAGTTCTTTAATATAGTTTAACATTCGTTCAAAATTATCAGAAGTATCAAAATCCATCATAATAGCAATCATTTTATAAGAATTCTGATAGAAATAATCCCCTAATTCTTTCCATGTATACATAAGTGCACCTGCATCTAAACAAGTAACGTGTATATTTTTAGAATTTTTTCTTAAATATTCTCCAACTTCAAAAATCGGTAAATGATGTCCAGCATTAAAATAACTTGGGACATATGGTGAATTAATTACAAGTATATTATCCATTTGCTTTTTTACCCCATTTCTTTTTTATATTTATCTGATCCGCTTCTGTAATACCTATATTACATACTATAAATGAGTAAATACTAAATATTGCACAAAATAAAGACACCCTCTGTTGAATGATGTATAATTGAAGTACCAACAAACAACATACTCAAACAACAAGGGGTGCCCGTTGCAAACAGTATACATCATTCTAACAGTATTTACAATTGCTTTAAAACCTTAAAACTCGGATTATTTTTATCCGATGTGTACCTAAACCATCTGATGACTATCATTGTTTCCGTTTTCCTCTGTGGTTACAGGGGAAAACTGTAGATTTCGCCAAAGTAAGTAACCAGCATAGAACCACAACCGCCTATTTCCTGAACCACGGCAAGTGGAATGATTCGGCTCTCCAGGATATCTTGAAAAATGCCGTCATACAGGTTATTTATCAGGAAGCGCAACGCTCAGGACAGCCTGTTTTCTGTATTAGGGATGATACGATTGCTTCGCATACCAGGCCTTCGTCACAGGACGGGCATCCAATTGAAGCGGCGCACTTCCATCAATCCCATTTAAAGGGCTGTCAGGATTATGGGCATCAGATTGTTTCTGTCATGCTTTCCTGTAATGGGCTCATACTGAATTATGCCGACATCCTGTATGACAAATCAAAATCAAAGATACAGATTGTCCAGAAGATTGCGGATGAGCTTCCCGTGGCGCCGGTGATTTCCTATTTCCTTTGCGACAGCTGGCATACCTCCGTAAAGGTAATGGACAGTTTTATCCGGAAAGGGTTTTATCCGATCGGAGCGCTGAAGACCAACCGGGTCATCTATCCATGCGGGATCCGCCAGAAAGTCAGTGAGTTTGCCCTTCATTAGAGAAAAGCAGACCGTGCTGTCAGCCTTGTGACCGTTGGCGGCCGTGAATTCTATGTGTACCGCTACGAAGGAGAACTCAATGATATTCCAAACGCGGTGGTTATTATCAGCTATCCCCGGGAAGCTTTTGGAGATCCGAAAGCGCTGAGGGCATTTATATCCACAAATGCCGGAATATCCACACAGGAAATCCTTGACACATATACAGAACGGTGGCCAGTCGAAATATTTTTCCGTCAGAGCAAAAACAAACTCGCGCTGGACAAATATCAGATCCGCTCACGGCAGGGAATCGAGCGGTACTGGCTGATCATGTCATTGGTTCATTACATGTGCTGTATGCATTCCGGGAAATACAATACCTTCGAGGAAGGATAACGGTATTTTCAAGAAAACGCAACAGACTCTTTAGTGCTTGAATATAATATTCTAATATAAGTATGAAACCAGATAAGGATAAAACTCATAATAACACATGAGGGATAATCTCAGCCATATTCCAAATTGAAAATCTTTTTGAGAAAAAGATAGAATAGCCTCAAACAATATGTTATAATTCTTGCGTTGCTCACCGAAACCTGGCAACAGGAAGGAGGTGTCGGCGTTGGATTTTTTCATTTCTTTTTTATCGCTGTTGCGGCTGGTGTAGCTTGCCACTACATCATCAAATGGTTAGACAGCGATGACAAGAGCAACAAATAACCTACTGGGCGCTTTGCCAGTATAAAAGTAAAGAAGAATCCCTAGACTGTACTGCAATACAGTTTAGGGATTCGTTCTTTCGTCAACGTGGACTTTTCATTCCTTTTTGCCTATTGGCATTATAGCATATGCAAAAATGTTTTTCAATATGCTTTTGAGATAATATTTGCATAATACCTTCGTCTGTTAAATATCGATAGAGAAATATAATTATGGTACAATTTGAATTATTAAGAAAATGCAAGTATATAGGGACATTGAATTGTTACAGAATGTACAGAGGTTTGAAAAAAAGAGTATTTGTTTAATACATGGAAACAAATTTTAAAAGATGAAAACCATCATCTGATCGTAAACGAGGTTGCTGGAAAAATTGTTTCCTCTTACATATGCGTCATCATCCCTAATTTGACAAGAAATTTTTCCCTTTCAGATTGCCCATCATGAACTATTCTATTTCTGCAGCCGTTGCAATAACTCTTGATGCGATTCCATAATCTATTGCTTCCTTTGTATCCATCCAGCAATTTTGATCAACGTCTTTGCTTACCTTTTCCAGTGGCTGTCCTGTTGCAGCACTGATTAATGCTTC
Source organism: Petralouisia muris (assembly GCF_004793545.1). Taxonomy (GTDB): domain Bacteria; phylum Bacillota; class Clostridia; order Lachnospirales; family Lachnospiraceae; genus Petralouisia; species Petralouisia muris. Next base: position 14,098 of record NZ_SRYA01000009.1, read on the forward strand.
TATCCTTTTTCTCGTCTTCACAATTTCTTCCGCTTCAATTGCAATATCCGTTGCTCTGCCATTGATGGCGCCTAATGGTTGATGAATCATAAATCTGGTGTTTCGCAAACAGAACCTTTTTTCTTTCTCTGCTGCCAAATAGATCGTGATACCCGCACTGGCTACCCATCTGGGGCCTATCATAATATATTGAAAGATCAATATATTGGATCATATCGTGAATGGTGTCTCCCGCTTCAACATGCCCGCCTTGACTATTTATAAAAATAGTAATTGGATCGTTTCCCATGGCTTTCATATAAAGCAGCTGCATCGAAACATCCTTCGCTAAATTCTGCACTGCTGAGTTAATAATATACACCAATCCTGATAATCCGTTTCCGGCTAATACGGCTATCTTTGTAAAGGATACATTGATACTTACTCCCTTATCATAGTGTTCGTCTGGAAGAACGTGCTGGATCACAGCTATGCCTGCTGGCATATGAAATGCCTCAATCAGGAAGATTGATATTGTCATAAAAAACAAAAGTTTGCTGTAGTACTAAAGCGTGTTTGAAAATCCTTCGATATTTTTTTAAAAATCTCTCATGTTCCGTGGTGAAATTCCAATTGAGTATATTCCCTGACCTTCACTATATTTGATGTATAGCCGTTGCATATTTAATGCCGGTTCTCTTCCAAAAGATTTTCTGGGAATAACTTCAACGATATCATTAAGTAGGATTTTCTTTTTATAAAGTCCGCATTTTATCAACAATTTTTTCTCCTGTATGATATATTCCGTATTACAAATAGGATAAGTAAAAGAAAAGCAATATGCTGTAAATCCCAGAAGATAAGCTATAAGCAGTATCACCATCTCAGCTGTCGAATAATTGTCTTTCATAGCTATGGCAAATGATACTATAAGGATAAGAGCAGTTAGTACGGCCACCAATCCAAAACTAACCCCAATCTTACTTTTATATTTTTTCATTTTTAATTCTCCATCCTCTCTTACTTTTTATGGTAGTGTCAAATACTACCTCACTTTTTGTTCCAAAAATCTTGATTTGTGGGAGGTTACAAATAAAAAGAGCATTAACCTTCCTTTTTATGTATAATATCAGTGACCAAACACACAACCTACAAAAGGAGCCAATGCTCATGGACATTAAACTTTATTTACTCAACACCATTTAATACCTTTATAATGAATTGCTGGTTAATCAACTTTATCTGCAGATATATCCCTCTTAAGCAGTGGGCCTTTGGCGATTCCCATTCCCCGAAGTACCAGAAGTTCAAGATCGATGAACTCCCCCTGTTCACCGACTTCTGCCAGGACTGGGCTTATAGGGAGCTGATCCCTTACTACGAAAACCTTATGGCAAGAAGATCCGCCCCGTTACCCGCCGCTCGGAATGCGATATTCTTGGCGTCTATGCCTGTTCCCGCTGTGATGCTTCGAAACCTTTCCTTTACAAAAACAACGGTTCCAAAGGGCAGAACTTCTCTGCAAGGTATGCAGTGCCAAGTTCTAACCAGATGAAAGCCGTTTTTCTTCCGTGAAACTGCGCTGCTCGCACTGTGGAGAAACCTTGGTTTCCAAGAAAAACCGCAAACACTTTGTGCTTCATAAATGCGTCAATCCCAAATGCCTTTATTACCTTCACAATATGAAAAAGGTTGACAAGGACGACCTGAAAGGAAATTACGGCAAAAACAAATACAAACCCCACTATATCTACCGTGAGTTCACAATGGATTTTTTCAGCGTGGACTTAAACTCCCTGCCAAAGAATGTCTCTTCCTTGAAATTCAGCAAGCACAATGCCCATGCCATGTGCCTCACCCTACATGTAAACCTCGGGCTTTCCTTGCGCAAGACTTCGAAGACCCTCAAAGCTTTGTATAACATCAGCATCTCCCATCAACAGATCGCCAATTACTGTAAGACCGCCGCTGTTTGCATTAAGCCTTTTGTGGATCTGTATCACTACGAAAAAAGAGATGTCTTCACTGCCGATGAAATCTACATAAAAATCCGCGGCATCAAAACCTATGTCTGGCTCATCATGAACATCGCCACCCGCTCCATCCTTGGCTATCAGGTATCGGACCACCGCAATGAAATTTGTAAAGAAGTTTGGGAAAGACTTTACATTCAGGATCACCCAGGTCATTGGATTTGCCAATGACGATGCCGTTTCTGCAGAACACCGCCCCTTCAACAAATGGTTGAATCACTCAACCGCACCTATAAGGTTTCTTACCGCCATACAAACGGTTTTAACAACATCAACAATGCCAGCTATGACCTGGCCTTGTGGGTCTCTTACTATAACTTTCTCCGTCCGCATAACCACAACAAATACAAAGCACTCGACGAAGTGGAAATGCTGCTGGGCACTGACAACATGCCCAGCAAGTTGTAGCTCCTGCACTTCCTTGGGCAGCAAACCATCCTGAACATGCAGAAAACTGCCGCCACTTCATCGGAGCGGAGCTGTTGTCCATAGAACCGTGGCATACAGGAACCGCCGGTTAGGCGGTGAGAATATGTCGCGAAAGTCTATTGACATAAGGCTCACGGATTATCCCGTTCAGCAGAAAAGGGGCAACTGCCTCCTTTTCCTGCCTTCTGGCGAGGATGGGTTCAGGCAAAGCCCGAAAACGGGTCAAGGGACTGGTCCCTTGTGGGTTCTTAGGGCAATGCCCTAAGTTCTCGGAGGGATTATCGGGATCAATATTTACAGTTTTCAAGATTCATTTGAGCCTGTTTTTCAGCTCGATTTTTCATAGATTACTTGGCACTACCTCTCTTGCTTTTTGCCTTACTACTCATTTAGTAAACTCTTTTTTTTATTATTTTGGACCAATGTCATTTACTTAACGTGAATTCGGATGAATACGTACGAATTCTTTTTTTCTACCAGTAACCAAAATTTTTTTAAGAATTACTTGACAAGTACCTCAAAGTGCGCGGCCTTTTTCTGAACACTCAGAAAAAGGCCAATTAATCAGGAACTGTTTATTTATTGTTCACTTTCACCTGATTAAGGAGGTGCTTTATGAAATACTCTGATCTTGTTAAAGCAATGCTGTTCGCTTCCATCCATGAACTTGCTGCCAATTCCGAAAATTATGCACTCCATCCCGGCAAAGATTTTTCGCGTAATCGAAAACTCGGATTCAAACATCTTCTCCTTATGCTCCTGGCTATGGAAGCAGACTGCATTAAGGAAGAACTTTACCGCTTTTTTGGCCGTTCTACAGACGCCCCTTCAAAAGCTGCCTTTTATAAACAACGCAAAAAGATTAATAATGATGCTTTTAGGAGCCTTCTCGTTTCTTTTACTCAAAAGTGTAAAAAGAAGTTGTTTAAAGGCAAATATTCCTTAGTCGCATGTGATGGTTCTGCGGCCGATATTTTCAGGAATCCTGATGACCCGGATACTTTCTTTGAACCAAATGGAAAGTCCACTAGAGGATTTAACCAAATCCATATCAATGCTTTCTTTTCTGTTCTGGACAAAAAGTTTACGGACCTCTTGGTCCAGCCTTCCCGGAAACGCAATGAATACAGCGCATTCTGCCAGATGGTTGACCGTTCCGAAACAGACACTCCTGTCATTTATTTGTGTGACAGAGGCTATGCCTCTTATAACGCTTTTGCACATGTAATTGAAAATGGGCAGTTCTTTCTCATACGCTGCACCGATGCCAAGACGGAAAAAATTCTGGGGGTTCCTTTAGACGGCATTAAGCAACTTGATTATCATGTGGACCGTATTTTATCCAGATCACAGTCAAAGAAAAAACGGCTTTATTCTGAACTGGAAGAACAATGTCGGTTTGTGTGCCAGGATGTCCCTATGGATTATATTGCACAGGACCATCCTGAATACAGACTGTCCCTGCGCATCATCAGGATTGAATTATCGGATGGCTGTTACGAAAATCTGGTCACGAATCTTCCGGACCTTGATTTCGATATCGATGATTTCAAGGACTTGCACCACCTAAGATGGAATGAGGAAACTTCTTTCCGTGACCTGAAATACCCACTGTGTCTCAAAGCATTTCATTCCAAGAAATATGAATACATCGTACAGGAAGTATGGGCAAGGGCAATCCTGTATAATTTTTGCGCGGAAATAGCTATAGCAGTAGAGAGCCCTGAAAAAAAGACGAAACATGTATATCAGGTTAACTATTCGGAAGCAATCAAAACATGCCGGGACTTTTTGAGAATACATGATGGGACAACAACATTAGACGTGGAGGGTCTGAACGCTCAGAATATCCTGCCGGCCAGGCCCGGGCGAACCTTCGCACGCCAAGCAAGGTTCAAACTTCCAATCAGCTTCTGTTATCGAAACTAACAAAAGCAGAGCTAAGCATAATAAATATACCTAAAAATGAGACGAATGAAAATGATTTTTTTAAATTTCATAAATTCGTCTTGTTGTTATGTCTTTCTATTGCCATAAATCCATACATTGCACCACAAAATCGAGAGCACTCCTGAATTTACAGCATTCCATCTGCATTTGGAAATAGAAATCCCCCTCTTTTTCTTAAGTTGATAGAAAATCTGGTCGAAAACAACAGATCACACGATTATTAGAAGTTAAGTAAATGACATTGGTTCATACCGGCAGCCTTCTTTCTTTTGGAAAGGGCGGTTGTTAAACTCTTCTAGCTTTACTCTGATCGCGGCATTCAATTCCGCGATCGTGAAGAACTGCTCCTTACGCAGGACGGCAGTGATCCATGTGGAGATGTTTCCCACAATGCCCTCGGCATTCAGCTTATCCTTCGGCGTCCTGACGCGGGCAGGAATGATCGCCGTGCCATAGCGCTCGGCCATCTCGTGGTAAACGGTGTTGATCCTCTGGTCTTTCCAGATGCCGTTATGGATGACCGCTGTCTTGCAGTTATCCGGCACAAGGATCTTTGCAATGCCGCCGAAATACTCATACATGTGGACATGGGCATCAATCCATGACTGCTGTTTCTCATCAGGGAACGCTTCCACATACGCATACTGGCTGTATGTCATCACACCGACAAAGATATATGCAGGTACGATCTCTCCGGTATAAGGAGCGATCAGTTCGGCGGTATCGCCAGCCCAGTCAACCTCCACTCGCTCCGCAGGTTTGCGATTGATATGCATGGTGGCACGGCATTTGTTTTCGTCCTGCTGGATGTAATAGCAGAACTGCGAATACATAAGCGGCTCGTCACCGGCTTGGCGGCAGTCCTCCATGTATTCCGTCCACAGGAGCTTCTTGGAAATGCCGTTCTTTAGGAGTTCCTTGCGGATGTAGGCGAAATCAGGCATCCGTTTTGAAGAGACCGCTGGTGCGGATTGAGATAACAGCTTTTCTAAATCTCCATCGGTCGTGCTGTCTGAAAGCGGCCATGAAATCCCGCGTTTCTCGGCGCATTTAAGCACCTTGGAGACTGTATTGCGCGAACATGGAACTGATAGTGCGATGTTCCGCTCGCTGAATCCTAAGCCCTTCAATCTTAGAATTTCTCGATACTTGGTCATAATCTTGACTCTCCTTAAAATGAATTTACGCATTTCTGCGCATACATTCATTCTAATCAGATCAAGAGTTTGGCTCAATGATGCCGGAATGGTGGCTCACTTCGACTGGACAGGTGGCTCAAAACCACCCGGATTATTCATTTGTGCCTCATTCATCAGCTCTTTCCACTCATCTGGACTATTTATTTAATGAAAACTTTCTGACACCCTGAATAAGCTTGTGTCTATTTTGCGGATGGGCTTGGCAAACGATACAATCCAGATGGATGAATCCGTAAGGAAGGAGATCCTAAACGGGTATGTGTATTTCATAGCAAAATCTTGTGAAAAGTTTGAGTTACTAACTGCCTCTTTTATATCTATTTAATATTTTTTTATATTGTTTGTATACAATCTAAATGCCAACAGTACATTCAAAACAAAGTATTCCAATAAAAATGTATGTATGCAAAATTATTAGCACAGGTGTAACAATAAGTATTAATGCGCATCTCTTATATAAAGTTGCCATGCTCCTATTATATCCTTCTACATTATCAACTTCCAAACTCTTATCTCCGGCCCAAAAATTAATAGGTTTATTATCATGCTCGCCAAAAAATGCAATTATGAACAAAGGCAGAGCACATAGACCACAGCATATGAACGCAATAATCAATTCTTGCAACATAAAACACCTCCACTTTATATACAATATTCCGTTTGAATATCACCTTTTTTTCTAATTATCTGAAGACTTTGTCCAAAATAACGGGTTAATGTACTATCTTTATATGTGACTTCGCTATATTCAGGCGCTAAAAACTGATATCCGTTATCAGCATTTTTCCTAATTGATAAAAACATTAAGTCCTTTTTTATTATGTCATAATATGCAATAAATCCACCTTTACAATACTTCATACACAAAGGCAATTTATATTTCGCTAATTCATATGTTATAAAGCAAGAACTGGATCTCCAATATAGTTTTTTTTCATCACGGTAAAAACCGTCACGTTCAAACTTTAATTTGCATACCCAATCATTGGCCATTACATCATATACCTTATAATTACTTATAAGACCTTTATTAAAATCAAACTCAATTTGAATTCTTCTATGCATTTCACCAACATTGCATTGAACATTCATTTCGAGTATATAATCATTTTTCCATAATTCTTGAATAAGTTCGTTGCCAATCATTTTATCATCGTAAACCACAATATATTCATATTTTTTTATAATACTATTTTTCATTATCATATTCATTCCTTTTTAAATGATAAAATATTACTAAAACAGTATTTTTCCTGTTTTCCTTTTCCAGTCTATGTCGGCCATGAAAAAAATCAATGCCACTGTCAATCCATATGCAATGATATACATATGCCTTTCCCGTATCTGTCCCGAAAACACAAATGCTGCATAAAAGGCTATGCCTATCACTGCCAGCCATTTTCTGCGCAATTGCACGGAAAAGAATAACTTCAGTCCCAGTTGGTATTCCCATAATTCAATAATAAAACCGCATATTCTTATTCCCGCCATCCTTGCTCCCTCCCTTTGAAACTGTCAGGAAATCATCTGCTGACAGTCCCTTGCTATTTAAAATCACAGCTTATCCCTATACTCCAAATCAAATTCTATATACACACGTTCAAACTCGTTCTTCCTCCGCCTTGATGCCTTAATCTTCTCTTCCCCAATTGTAACAATCCCATTTTTATAATCATCCACATGCCCCAAATTCACCAGATACTTCCGATCTGCACGGAAGAACAACTGAGGCTCCAGTATCTTTTCCATCTCTTCCATAGAAGCCTCTTTCCGAAATCGCTTCCCTCTCACCATCAATTCCACATAGCTGCCATAAGAAATCACATATGCGATATCTCTCTGACGCACCTGATAGGGTTTCCTGTTTTGGTACGCTTCCACAGTTTTAAGCCCAATCCGCTTTCTGAGACAAGCGTCTATTGCCTCATCAATTTCTGATAAATCAAAAGGTTTTGTCACAAAACGAAGCGCATGCACATGAAATGCCTCTTTATACCGTTCTTCAACTCCAGTAGCCATAATGATTGCACATTCTGAATTGCTCCGGCGAAGCTTTCTGCCGGTTTCAATTCCATCCATTTCCGGCATTTCAATATCTAAAAAAACAATATCCAGTTCTTTGGCTCGCTGCAGCAACGCTTCCCCAGAAGAAAAGGCCAGAATTTCAAATTCCAGCCCAGTTTTTCTGACGGCCTGTTCCACCAGGCCGTGCAGCGTCTTTAATATAATTTCTTCATCATCACAAATTCCAATAAATAATCTCTCCATACTTATCCCCTGTATCTTGGGTATATTCCTGCATCTTCTTCCTGTATCTTTTTAGAACGCCAATTCTCATATCCCAACTTACCAACGCTTACTGATTCGCCTGATTGCCGCACTTAGGACAGGTATTTCCTCCCCGGTAAGTATACCCGCAGCGGTAGCAGCATTTTACGTCATGCTTTTCCTTAGAAAGATAAGCAATGCTTCTGGACTCCGGTTTTTCCTGCAGATAAGATACAAATTCATCCAGAACCTCCCCAAATTCTTTCAGCTCTTTGGCTGAAATTCCTCCTGGAATCTTCGTTTTCTTTCCATTCCCCCGTTTCACATAAATTCCTTTGGACAAAAGTCCGGTATTGCCCTCTATTCCTGTTACAGAGCGGATGGGTATCATCTCACTGCTGAACATGCTGTTGTAAAAAATATGGTCCGGCGTTAGGATAAATCCGTCCCTGCCGTCCTTTCTGGCAGAGGAATCACAGATGAGGATTGGGTATTCATAGCGATCCCGTTCCTGGGCATAGGTATTCAATGCCCTTGCCGTCAGCTGGGCTTCTCTTGGTTCCCAGTCGCCCCGCATAACTTTACGCGCCTCATAGAAATGAAGCCGTTCCATATCGTTGATTCTTCCGCTTAATGCGTCCTTGAGTTTTTCTACCAGCAGCCCGCATTCATCCATTTTTAATTTCGTCAGCCGTTTGTCAATCATTTCCAGTGTGTTGGTTTTGATTTCCGGCAAAAACACTCCGCCCTCAATTTTCTCATAGGCGCTGGCTGCTTCGTCAAAGGACATCAGAGGGATATTGGGGCACATTTTGTCAATGACCTTTTGATCCATTGCCATCACTCTGCCCTCAATCTCCTTAATGGCAATCTCCGCCTGTTCTGGTAAGAAACCATCCTCACGAAGTTTCGTAAGCATCTGCATCAGCCCCCTGCGGTCGCTGTTTGCCGCACGTTTCAGCATTCCGGCAATTTCCCGCTTCTCCGTTAAGCGTCTGGTGCCTTCTAATACTTCATTATAGACGGAAATATCTTCTCCGTCATATTGATTTAATTTTTCACGGAAGGTCCGGTACTGGCTTCTTGTCATATTTTCCGGCACCCGGGCAATCAGATTTGCGGCTTCCTCCTGTCCCCGCTTCTTTTTTACTTCTCCAAGGTCTTTCAGCATTTCTTTTTTAATCAATTCCGGGCATTCTGCCTGGGAAATCTCGTCCATCACTCGTTTTATCACAGCGTAAGACTGGGTCATGGCATACTCTGCCTTTTGGCGTACTTCTTCGGCTCCTTTCTGGTAAGAGGCCTGACGCAGCAGCTTCTCGTATTTCTCTTTGTCCACCCAATCGAGACGTTCGTCATCCTTTACCTGTTCCCGCAGCCTCCGCAGCTGCCACATGGACATGCGGTCCAGCTTCCGCATACGGGCGTCGTATTTCTCTTTGATGGACATGGTACCGTTGCTTTCTGCAAATTCTGCTTCCAGCTCTGCCTCAATTCCGTTGGGATCTTCCGGATTACCGGTTCTTTGTGTGGAAACATCCTGTCCTTTCCCAAAGGCAGTTCCTTCTGGTTTTTCTTTGGCATTCCGCTTTCCGAAAAGTCCTTTTTTCTTTTCTTTTTTCCCTGTTGAATCTGTATCAGAACCATACGGTGATGTCTGTTTGGTGGATTCTGAATCAGAATCTTGCAGGGAGTTTTTGGAGCCGGAACCCTGCGCAGAATTTCCAGCGGATTCTGCATCGGAATGCTGATATGTCTGTCCGGTGGATTCTGCACCGGAATCCTTTGCAGAATTTCCAGCGGATTCTTCCTGAGGGCTGTCTGATTTTACTAATTCTGTTTCCTGTTCTGGTTTCTTTGTCTTCTTTTTCTCTTCTTTGTCTTCTTTTTTTGCTTTCAGCAATTCCTGAATCTTTTCCCGGTAGGGCTCTGCCTGCATCAGTGGGAAGAAATTTTCGTCTATTTTTTCCTCTATATTATGCAGCTCTTCCTCCGACATATGTTCCATATCCGCACATTCCTCTTCAATGGGCGGCATGGCGTGTTTGCCCCTTTGGGAAGCAAATTCATTAAAATTACAGTTGGATGTTCGTTCTGCATTTCTTCCCAGCAGCTCCAGGTAATCCTCATAGGCGTCCCGGTCGCCGCCGAATTTCATGGAATAATTATCTCCCTCCCGCAGCAGTCTGCCGGGTCTTGGGGTATAGAAGAGATTGCAGTTGTCACAAGTGTAGCTTCTTGCCAGGTACACTCTGCCTTCTTCCGTCTCAATCGGAAATTCCTTCCCCTGGGGATAAATGGCCATATACAGCTTTCTTGCGCACTCGGGGCATTGATAGCCGTTTATGTAGAAATTATTTCCAACCCGGGAAGCCTTGCGTTCATATGCTGATATTTCGCTTTTATGAAAGGTGGCTTTTGTCAGGCTCCAGCGTACATTGTGCCACAAGCCCAGCCCTTTTTCTTCTGGTTCCTCTTCCTGTTTCTCTTCCGTTGCTTCCTGGGGTTTCCGCTTCCCTTCCTCCATGGCGGCCTGAACCACCTCTTCAAAGGTCATCTGGATATTGTCTCTGTAAAAACGGAAATTATCGTCCCGGTATCCCGGTATGATTCTCATATCTTTTAAAATTGCATAAAACAGGGCATTCAACTGACTGTAGTCTTTGTCAACCTTAAGTCCGCGGATGGAGCCCCATTTGCCAAATGCATACAAAGTCATGTTCAATACATTGGCAAGTGTCTGATTATCTGCCACCGGCTCCATGTCTTCTTCTTTGTCTGGCAGTTCAATGACGTTAGTTATAATTTTCCTGTTATCAAAATTAAAAATTAAGGATCTGACCTTTCCTGACAAAATCAGGAAATTATTCAACACTACGATGTTTCCCGTCCATACCACATTCACATCCATGGTTTTCAGCATTCGGCTGAATATATTTGTTAACTCACTGTTTGCTTTCAGAAGGATCATTTTAACACCTCACTTATGTTCGCAGACTGGGCTGCTTTTTCTTTTGCGGTTCTCAGCGGCTCTTCATAATGGCTGCGCCTTTGGCCGGAAGCTTTAGAATCGCCCCTTTTTGATACTCTTTTCCGGTAAGCAGTTCTGCAAAGGATTCTGGCAGATGTACTTCTTTTGCTTCCTCATTATGGTTTAGCAAAAACAGATACTGTTCTTTCTCGCGGACCCGTTTGACTGCTTCCACTCCTTTTGGCGTCTCTGCTGCAGGGTGAATATTATTTTTCCTGCAGATGTCTCCAAGGAACTTCTGATAGAATTCCGCTCCGGAATGAGTTCCCACATAATACGCCGTTCCTTTTCCAAAAGAATTGCAGGTAATCACTGGCGTTCCCTGATAGAAATCCTTCTGATATTCCGCCAGGGTTTTAGCGCCCTCGGAATGTATGATATCGCAGAGGATGTTTGCTTCATATTCTTGTCCATCATATATAAATTGATTGGCCAAATGTTTCGGCAGCGCGTCGCTTTCTTCCACCCAGATTCCCAGTATGTCCCTGAGCCTGCCTGGATATCCTCCGGTAATGACAAGATCATTCTCATCCACATATCCGCTGAAATAGGTGGCAATAAAGATTCCGCCGCCTGTGACAAACCTCCGAATGCGTTCATCCACGCCGGGCTTTGTCATATACAGGATTGGTGCAATCAGTAATTTATAACGGGACAGGTCATCTTCTTCTCCTATAATATCTACCGGAATATTTTTGCTGTGGAGGGCGGTATAATATTCCAGGGCCTCCTGATGATATTTCAGATCAATGCTGGGCCCGGAGGAATATTCCACTGCCCACCAGTTTTCCCAGTCAAACATCAGGGCTGTTTCGGCAGTTCCCACAGATCCAAGGATCTCTCCTCCAAGCTGTTCCAGTTCCCGTCCCAGTTCCGCCGCTTCACGAAATACTCTGGTATTCTCATGCCCTGCATGGCTGATGACTGCTCCGTGGTATTTCTCGCACCCGCCGATGCTGCGCTTTAACTGGAAAAATAAAACAGAATCGGAACCATGAGCAACGGCCTGATAGCTCCAGAGCCGCATGACTCCGGGGCGTTTCAGTGCATTAAAGGGCTGCCAGTTCTGCTGGCTGGGCGTCTGCTCCATCAACACAAATGGTTTTCCGTTTCCCACGCCCCGCATCAAGTCATGATGAAAAGCTGTCTTGCTGACGGAATCTTCGTTGGAAGGATAGTTGTCCCAGGAAATAAAATCCATATATTTTCCCCATTTTCGGTAATCCAGTGTCTTATAGGCGCCCATGAGATTGGTGGTTACTGGAATCTGAGGAGTATATTTTTTCACTGCTTCGTATTCCAGGCGGAAACATTCTAGAATGCTGTCAGAATTAAATCTCCGGTAATCAATGCTGATGCCCTGGGCCATCGTCCGTTCCAGTTCCATATGCTCGCTGCGGGTATCCGGCAGCACAATTTCATCCCAGTCGTAAAAAGTATGTCCCCAGAAAGAAGTATTCCAGGCGCGGTTCAGTTCTTCCAGCGTCCCATATCGTTTCTTCAGCCATACCCGAAATGCTTTCTCACAATTGTCACAATAGCATTCCCCGCCGTATTCATTGGAAATGTGCCAGGCAACGATATTGTCATAATTCTGATACCGTTCCGCTAATTGTTCCGCCAGCTTTACGGAATATTTCCGGTATGTCAGGCTGTTGGGGCAGGAATTATGCCTGCCGCCGAATTTCCGTTTGACGCCGCCGAACTCTGTCCGAAGAATTTCCGGATATTTTTTTGCCATCCAGGCCGGATGGGCTCCGGTACTGGTGGCAAGGCAAACCTTCATTCCATTCTCTTTTGCCAGAACCATGATTTTGTCCAGCTTATCAAAACGGTATTCTTCCTCGGAAGGCTGCAGAGCGGCCCAAGAAAATACATTTAATGTCAGGGTATCTATGTGCGCCAGCTTCAGCAGCCGCATATCCTCTTCCCAGGTTTCCTCTGGCCACTGCTCCGGATTATAGTCTCCGCCATAGGCAATTTTATCTTGTTCCCAAACTTTTTCCCACATATTTCCAAACTCCTTTTCCATGATGTAAAATGCATCTGGGTACATTTTATCACACCGGAAATCCTCTGTAAACGCACAAAGATTTTTCTTGCAGATTTCTTTTGACAGGTATAAAATGGTAACGGTTTATATTTTTAAAAATATGGGACTGTATGGGATAAGAGACAAAGGAGTGAGCGTATGACACGGAAAATTAATACAATTATTTTTGATTTAGACGGAACCTTACTGAATACATTAACTGATTTGACTAACAGCGTAAATTATGCCATGGCTTGCTATGGATTCCCCACCCATTCTGAGGACAGTGTGCGTCAAATGGTTGGAAACGGCGTTGCCGTACTGATCGAGCGGGCTATTCCTGAAGGACGGAATTTCCCTCAGTATGAGGAGTGTTTGAAAGATTTTCAGGATCATTATGCACTTCATAAAAAGGACTGCACCAAGCCCTTTCCCGGAGTGATGGAATTTCTGAAAAACGCTGCAGACAAAGGCTATAAACTGGCAGTGGTTTCCAACAAGTTTGACCGGGCGGTGAAAGGGCTCTGCGAGGATTTTTTTGATCCTTATATTGCCGCTGCCATTGGGGAATCACCGGAGGTTGCCAAAAAGCCAGCGCCAGATACGGTGTTTGCGGCTATGAAGGAACTCTGTTCCCAGCCGGAGTCCTGTGTCTATGTGGGGGATTCAGATGTGGATCTTGCCACGGCTAAGAATGCAGGAATTCCCTGTATCAGTGTAAGCTGGGGATTTCGGGACCGGGAGTTCCTGCTTCAGAATGGGGCAAAGCAGATTGCGGATACGGTGGATGATATCTGGAAAATTCTTGCAGATATGCAGAGGTGACGTTAAAAAAACGGAAGCATCAAAATCAAAGTCACCAGGCCGATCACAACAGTAACTGCCCCAAACAGGCAGCTTATTTTCCAATAGTTCTTCTGCTTCGCTGCATTCCCTTTATTCCGGTAACCCAGAATAAAGGGAATGACAGTCATAATTGCAGAAATGCTCAATGCGGTTGCCAGATAATTCAGTATATTCATAATTCTCTCCTGTCCTCTGTTCCAATCCATTTGGCTCACAGGTATAAAAAACCGCTCTGCCAAAGGTTAATTCAGTCCTCGAAATCCTTTGCCAATGATCTCGCTGCTGTTTGTAATCATCATAAACGCTCCCGGCTCATTCCATCTGATATAATTTCTGAGCTGAACTGCCTGTCCCCGCTTCATTACCGTTAAAATCACATATTTTTTATGATGGGTATACGTTCCCTCTGCTTCAAAAATAGTAGCGCTGCGGGTTAGCTTCTCATGGATAAAATCGCAGATAGGCTCCGGATCATCACAGACGATGGTAAAGTATTTGCACAGGTTAATGTTTTCAATGGCGGTGTCGATTACCAGGGATTTTGCCATCAGGCCGCAAAAGGAAAACAGGCCTGTGGCAGCGTCAAAGATAAAGCATGCTGCCACGGTAATCATCAGATCCACCAAAAACAACGCTGTTCCGATATTTACAGTACTGTGCTTTTTTAAGACCATTGCAATAATATCCGTACCTCCCCCGCTGGCTCCTATATTAAACAGGATAGCGGAACTGAGAGCTGGAAGCACAATGGCAAAAATCAGCTCTAACACTGGCTCGTTTGTCATAGGATGCGGCATGGGGAAGTATTTTTCCAGGCCGCTTAATCCCAAAGACATTAAAACGCTTACATAAACTGTTTTGGCTCCAAATTCCTTGCCGAAGCAGAGAAATCCCACAACCAGCAGAGCCATATTTATTACAAAGTTGATCGTGCCGGCGCTGAAGGGGGTCACGGCGCTGAGCACTATAGCCATGCCCGTGACTCCTCCAAAAGAAAAATTATTCGGAAATTTGAAAAAATAAACGCCGATTACCAATAAAACAGCCGCAAAGGTAATCATTCCATATTCAAACAGCGCCAATTTTACATTTTTTTTCATTGCTTACTCTTCTCCGTCTGTCTCTAATTCCAGTTCGCCTTCGCCAGCTTCTTCTCCGTCTTCTGTATCTTCGTCTTCTGATTCATCCTCGCCGTAATACTCATCTTGGGACACTTCTTCCACTTCGGCATTCTCATAAAGGAAATTTACAACTCTGCTGCGGATGATCTGGGTAATAATAGAAGTTTTTCCGTAGTCCTCTTCTAACTCTTCTATCGTATCATATTCATATTCTTCCAGCAAGGCCTGGACTTCTTCCTGATACCCTTCACCCGTAACCGTGAGACCTTCTTTGTCCGCAATGGCCTGAGCCACCAAATATTCCTCTACCTGGGCTAACACTGCATCCTCAACGGCTCCTTCTCCTAATTGCTCTAAAAATTCCTCGTATTCCATTCCCATCATAGATGCATAGAACTGATATCCTGCTACAGTTTCATCGTAATAGAAATCATACAATTCCTGAGGATAGCCGTTTACTTCCGCATTTTCCACAGCCAGCGCCAGAGCGTCTTCTCCGGATGCAGAAGCAGATTCCTCCTGAGCTGTAATCATTAAGTCCCCTCTTATGTAATCCTCATACTCCTCTGTTGTCTTGTAATCTGTGACCTTTGCCACAAATTCATCTGTATATTCCGGCACAATAACTTCACTGATTTTATTGATGGTAACGGTAAATTCTGCCTGCTTTCCTTCTGCTTCGGAATCAAAGTATTCTTCCGGAAAAGTTAGCGGAAAGGTCACAACTTCTCCTTTGTTTTTTCCGATCAGGCTGTTCTCAAAATCTTCCAGAAAATCTCCAGACCCCAGCACAAGTTCATAATCTGTATCGCTTCCGCCTTCAAATTCCTCGCCGTCCATGGTCCCGGTGTAGTCGATATTGACACTGTCTCCTTCTTGGGACGGGCGGTCTGTAATTTCCTGGTATTCCGTATTTTCATCCTGCAGTTCCTGAATTGCATATTCTACATCTTCCTCAAACACCTCCGGCACCGGATACTGTACCTTCAGATTCTTATATTCTCCCAGCTTCACATAATCTTCAGACTTAAAATTCAATGCATCCTCATGGTTATTTTCTGATCCGGTTTCCCCTGCTTCTTGCTGCCCGCTTTCCCCGGAATCACCTCCGGCAGTATCCTGATCTGCGGTATCCTCCACGGATTTTGCCTCTTCCTTTTTGTTATTTCCGCATCCAGCAGAAAATACCATAACTCCTGATAATACCAATGCAATAGCTAAATATTTTTTTCTTCTCATAGCTAAATTACCTCCAAATTTTCTTTTATTTATTGCAATAACGGTATTTTAACATAAGCCCGTGAAAAAATCATGAAAAAAACCACTTTATTGAAAAAAGCTGTCGGAAAACCTTTCCAACAGCTTTTTTCTGCCATACGGCCGCCAGACGGCAGGCTGAGCGGTATTGGCAGTTACTGTATCCTTGCTCCCTCTGTCTTTCCGCAGTAGGGTGCAAGCTCCAGACGCACATACCATCCCTGTTCATGGTCGCATACGGGGCAGGTCATAGGCGCTTGTGTGCCCTCATAGACATATCCACAGTTTAGACACATCCATTTTGTTTCTACTTTGGAGACAAATAACTGGTTATCTTCCAAAAGCTTTGCAAATGCGCCGAAGCGATCTCCATGCATCTTTTCAATTTCTGCAATCTTATGAAATTTCATGGCTGCCTTGCCGAATCCTTCTTCCTGAGCCGTATCTCCAAAATGCTTATACACATCATCATGCTCTTCGTATTCGTTGTGCTGGGCCATTTTCAGTAATTCTGACATATTGGGGCTTAAGTCCACCGGGTACGCCCCTTCAATGGCAATGGTTTTCCCAGCCAGCTCCTTTAACTGGTTATAAAATACTTCTGCATGTTCTTTTTCCTGGTCTGCAGTGAATTTGAAGATCTGCTCCAGCACATACAGTCCTTGCTGATGGGCCTGGCCTGCGGCAAAAGTGTAGCGGTTTCTGGCCTGGCTCTCTCCGGCAAAGGCGCGCATCAGGTTCTTCATGGTTTCGCTCTGTTTAAAGTCTGCTGCCATAATGATTTTCCTGCCTTTCTTTTCCAATCTTGTGATATTTACCGGAATAGTATGGGCAGAAATGGAAGTTTTATACTTCTTCTATTTTGCATTGGTGCACTTTCTTTCCCGTATCATAGCATATTCCTACCAGTAAAATATGCTCCATGCCTTCTTGCTGTTATGGATATCATGCAGATATGCTGCTACAGCTTCTTCTCTTTTCTCTAATGTAGCATTCAACATTTCATTGGAATTTCTTACAAGCTCTGCCACATAGCCAAATTCCTCATCTTTTAATGCTTTCTGAAATTCCAGCATCAATTCTTTATTAGGAATCCGAAGTTCTCCATCATAATAAGATAACAGGCCATATACTAGCATAGCGGCATAGATTTCTTCCCTGTTGGAGGGGCTCTTTTGGCCAGCTGCATATTCTTCGGATATGTCTATCTTGACAGGCATATGGTTCACCATCTTAATTACGTCATCCCGAACCTCTCCAAGATTGTATTTCAGGAAAAAAAGCACCTCATCCAGTTTACCGGTCCGTGTCCAATAACTCCTGCAGATCCCATTGATCAAAGCCAAAACAACGGAACGGGGATTATATAATTTTCTGCCGTCCCAGGCGGAATAGCCATTGTACCATTCTGCAAGTTCAGTCAATGTCAACTGTGACTGCCTGCAGCAAAGCATTTCTGCTTCCTGTTCGGTAAATCCAAAATATTCATCAAAACAGCAATCATTCAGCATTGTATATTCATCAAACATGTTTAATGCGGAGCCAGTGCTGTACTTTTTGATAGGAAGCACTCCTGTCATATAGGCCAATGCTACATAAGATCTGTCTTTGAGCAAATTTCTTAAAAATTCAAGAAAATCCCTCTGGTTTTCCTGATATAATTCATGGCTGAAAATATAATCCAGATATGTGTTTCCCTGTCCTGAGAGTTCATTCATGGAAAAGCTAATAAGGTTATATTGATTCATATGAACCGGATAACTTTGGCTTCTGCTGATCTTTAAATGGTCAAACAATTCTTTTGAGGAATAGGCTTTTCCGTAATATGCCCCAAGCATATTCAGCGCTGACGTTTTTCCAAACCGCCGGGGCTTTGTAATGCACAGAAACCGATTTTTGGTGTTCACCCGTTCATTTACTTTTTGGATCATTGCAGATTTGTCCACAAAATACCTGTCATTTCTAAGCATCTGAAAATCTTTGAATGCTGCATTTGTGTTTAAATATAATGCCATGGCTTCGCCCTGCCTCCTTTTTATGCCTACCTTATCACAAAAGCACGGATGTTTCAACTAACTTCCATATTATTTTTGCAGGCAAAAACAAGGCTGCCGGGAAACTAATCATTTCCCGGCAGCCCCATTTCTTTACGATTGCCTGCCTGTCCTGCAGAACCGGACTATTTTTTTACTTTAACAGTCTTTACTTTACTCCAGTCACTGTATACCGTTGTCTTTTTGTTCACCTTTTTGTATGAACGTATGCGCACATAATATTTCTTGCCGCCCTTCAGTTTCTTTAATTTGGCGGAAACGGTACTGTTTTTCTTTACGGATATCGTCTTAGCGCCTTTAAATTTATTGTTGGCTGCATATTGGACTTTATACCCCGTTACTTTTTTATCCCGCTTCCATTTTAAAACTGCCGTTTTTGATTTGGTGGATTTCAGGCTGCGGACAGTCACTTTCTTTGGAATTACCTCAACGGTAATCTTTTTCGTTGCCGATTCGTAATTGCTGTTTCCTTTTGCATTTACCGTAATGGTTGCTTTTCCAAATTGTTTGAAACGTACTTCTCCCTTGCTGTTTACGGATGCAATTTTGGAGTTGCTGCTTTTATAAGTGGCTGTTCCTTCCGGTTTTAAGGTAACTTTGCTTCCAATTCCCCCTGTTTCATTAGGAATGTACAATTGCCCCAAATGGCATGAGGGCCAGCTTGGCAATTTTAAAGCATTGCATTCCAAATGGAATCCCTATGATGGTACAACATAATAAAACGCCGTTTATGGCAGCAGATAGGGCTAAAGGAATTCCGCTTATGATCAGCCATAAAATATTTGCAAGAAGGGATAATGTTCCTCCGCCGTATTCTACTTCTTTTCCAAAAGGGAAGAATGCCAGAGATGCAAACTTAAAACACTGCGTCCCTATGGGAATGCCCACAATCGTAATGCACCACAAAAGCCCTGCAGCCATCCAGCAAATTCCCTGCCATATTCCTCCGCATAAAAACCATATCAAGTTACCTAAACAGCCCATAGTTACCTCCTTAGCCGTAATAATGAATTTTTTATCTATTATACTCCAATGGCTGTGTGGATGGAATAGGTTTTTTGGCAATTTTATCATCATTTACAGCCCGTCAGTCAGGTGAGATTTGAAATAAACAGTATATAACACTTGACAACAGTTGAATACTGTTATATACTGTTTACAACAAGGAGGAAATGAAAAATGAATATCATTATAAATGGTTCCCTGATGGTTCCTATCTATGAGCAGATTGTGGATCAGATTAAGGCCATGATCCGTGAAGGGGAGCTGAAGGAGAATGATAACCTGCCTTCTGTCCGTGCCTTGTCAAAGGAATTGAAAATCAGCGCTTTGACAGTGAAGAAAGCATATGACAGCCTGGAAGCGGAGGGCTTTACGGTAACAGTTCATGGAAAAGGAACTTATGTGGCTGCAGCCAACAAGGAGCTTCTCTTAGAAGAACAGAAGAAGGAACTGGAAGCGGATTTGGAACTGGCGGTTTTAAAAGGCAGAAGATATGGAATCAGTGACGAAGACATCAGAAGCTTGTTTGAATTGATTTTGGAGGGATGAAAATGTTGAGAATTGAGCATTTAGTGAAGAAATATGAGGATTTTACCCTGGATTGCTCTATGGAGGTCAGGCCGGGATGCGTGACGGGGCTGATTGGCCAGAACGGCGCAGGAAAAAGCACGACCTTTAAGGCAATTTTGGGCTTAATTCACAGAGACGGAGGGAAAGTAGAGGCCTTCGGCAAGGATGTGGAGGAATTTACGGTAAAGGATAAGCAGAAGCTGGGAGTGGTCCTGTCAGATTCCGGATTCAGCGGATATTTGAATATTCATGATATTATTCCAGTGCTGGCAAATCTTTATGGGACTTTTGACAAGGATTTTTTCATGAAGCAGGTGCAGCGGTTCGGACTGCCGACGGATAAGAAAATTAAAGAATTTTCTACAGGAATGAAGGCGAAGCTAAAGGTGCTTGCAGCTATTTCCCATAGGGCAAAGCTGCTGATTCTGGATGAGCCTACCGTAGGCCTTGACGTGGTAGCCCGTGATGAGCTGCTGGAGCTTTTGAGGGACTTTATGGAGGCGGAGGAAGACCGCTCTATCTTGATTAGTTCCCATATTTCCGGTGATTTGGAAAGTTTGTGCGATGACCTTTACATGGTGCATGAGGGGAAAATTATCCTGCATGAAGACACGGATGTGCTGCTGAGCGATTATGCTCTGCTCAAGGTAAACAGCAGCCAGTATGAGAAGCTGGATAAGCAGTATATTTTGCGGCATAAAAAGGAAAGCTTTGGATATACATGCCTGACGAACCAGAAACGGTATTATCTGGAAAATTATCCCCAGACTGTGATAGAAAAAGGGTCGGTGGATGAAGTGATTGCCATGATGATACGGGGAGAAGCGTGAAAGGAAGGTGGAAGGAATGAAAGGATTACTGATTAAAGATATAAAACTTATGCTGAACCAGAAGAAATTTTTCATAACCATTGGATTTATTGCCTTAATGTTAGTCAGCGTCGTAAAGGATACATCATTTATTATCAGCTATATAACATTTATCGGCGCACTGTTTACACTGAGCACCATCAACTATGATGAATATGATAATGGCAATGCATTTCTGTTTTCCCTGCCTGTTACAAGAAGCGGGTATGTGGCGGAAAAATATGGGTTCGGTCTTATGATGGGCGGGAGCTGCTGGCTGTTTTCCCTTCTGATTGCCATAGTCAGCGGAGAAGTGAGAAAGACTGCTGCTGCTTGGGATATACTTTTGACTGCCATTGAAATTTTTCCGGTGATCCTGATATTGTTGGCAATGATGATTCCTTTTCAGCTTAAATTCGGCGGTGAAAAGGGCAGAATTGCAGCGATTGCTGTGGTGGGAGCAGTGTTTGTGGTATGTATCATTGTGGGAAAGGCTGCAGACATTATGGAAATTGATTTGATTGACCTGCTGAATCGTATGCCCAAATTGGGTTGGGAAGCTATCGTGGGGCTTACCATGGCTGCGGCAGCGGCGCTGCTGCTGTTGTCTGCCAGCATCAGTGTTGCCATTATGAAGAAGAAGGAATTTTAGCGGGCGGCAAACAGTTTGTGATAAAACAGATGAAGAATATTTATTGTGCTGATAACCTGTAAACCTTTAGACGGCAAAAAGCATTGACAGACTCTATAAAGAGGGGCTTTCACAGAGGGCGTTTTCTGTGGAAGCCCTGTGACGTGTTTATTTTTTCCTCATCCAGTTCCGCAGGGGATTCACCTCTTTTGCTTTTGTGAGAATATTATCTCCATTCTGGATCAGGTAATCGCTTAATTGTTTTAATTCTTCCGGCGTAAAGCCAGAAGATTTCTCTATCTGGCCGGAGGGCACAATTCCCTCCGCAAAGTCTTTGCCTCGTTCAAAAACGACTCTTACAATTTTTTTTCCATCCTTTTGCGGAAGCAGGCCGGAATAAGTCATTTGGATTTCTTGTGTTTGTTTCATGGAAGTTCCCCCTCCCCTTTACGTTGGTTATCTTGGAAATAATTGTATTTTTTTAATTATAACTCTTTGAGAAAAAATTACAAGGGTTGTTACAGGCGGTTTTTGCAGAAATGCTTTAAACAAAAAAATAACAGGCAGGGAATTTTGGTTTCCCTGCCCGCTTCTTTTCAAATGAAAATTCCAAGTCACACTAACTCAGGCTCCTTTTTTTCAATGACATTCCTGATGTCATCTATGTCCCTGCCTGTTGCAAGTGCAATCTGTTTCCATAATACTTTAAAGTTTTGTCATTGTAAATATGAGAAAAATGCGGTAAAATACTAAAGCGTATTAAAAAATCTTTTTATAATCTGAAAATCCCGCCTTATTAGGCACATCTCGCAGAAAACATTTTTCAAATGCGTTTTAAGCGGCAGAAGAAAGATGAGTATAAGGAAAGGAATGAAAATAGAATGAAGCTTGGAATTACCATGGAGGGCGGCGCAAGCAGGACATTATTCAGCTGCGGCGTCACAGATGCATTTTTAGAGGAAAATATTATGCCAGATTATTTTATCGGGGTGTCTGCAGGCATTGCCTACGGAGTATCCTATCTGGCAAAGCAGAAGGGCAGAAACCTGGAAATTGCACAGAAATATATGAATGATAAACGGTATATGGGAATGCGCCATCTGTTAAAAGACAGAAGCTTTTATAACATTCCCTTTGTATTCGGGGAGGTTCCCAACAAGCTGGAGGCTTTTGACTATGACGCCTTTGAGGCTTTTCCGGGAAAAGTGGAAGCCTGTGTGACAAATATCCATACTGGGGAACCGGAATATCTGGAAGTGCCCAGACGGGATGATAAATTTGATGTGGTGGTCGCAAGCTGCGCCCTGCCCATTCTGTTTCAGCCGGTGAAAGTGGGGAGGCGATATTATCTGGACGGCGGATTGTCTGATTCTGTTCCCTACAAACATGCGATACAGGAAGGGTGCGATAAGAATATCGTGATTCTTACCAGGGAACGGGGCTATGTGAAAAAAACAGAGCGTGTGGGAGATATTTCCCGGAAATTATATAAAAAATATCCAAAGGTAGCAGAGGACATTAAAAACAGGCCCGAGCGATATAATGCGTGCATCCAGGAATTGATGGAGCGGGAACGGTCTGGGGAAATCTTTGTGATTGCGCCGGAAACCACTCATGGAGTCGGAAGGACGGAGTCGGATCCCCAGAAGCTGACGGCTTTGTATGAAGAAGGATATCAGCAGGCCAAAAAGCAGATGGAAGATTTGAAGCGATATTTGAAAATTGCCTGAATGAGAAGGAGAACGGCTTTGGAACACCAGTATTTTCATCAGGCGTTGGCTGATTTTGTCGGTGATATGGCCTATGGAGGCGCCATTTGTCATCTTGCAGATTTGGGTTATACCGTGGAACAGATAATAAAAGAACTGGATTATCCCATATCCAGGGAGCGGGCAGGGGCCGCAGTCTGGCAGCATTATCTGGCCAAGGGGATTATTTTGCTGGAGGAGCCCCAGGCAGAGCCCCTGATTGAGAAAGTATCCTATGTCAGGGAGTACGGAAAATACGGCGCCGCCCATTTCCGGCGGGTGGTAGAAAAGGAAGAATGTCCCCAGGAAAAATATTATCCCTGTGATTTTGGGAAAAAGAGGTATCAGAATGAGGCGTCATTTTTGCGGGAATTGGAAAGCCTGCAGAGGAGCGATCGGGAATATATTTTGGGGCTGCCCTGGCCCTTGCAGCGGGTATACCATGCTGCAGACCAGCGGATGACGCGGATTATGAAAACATTAGGTAACTAGCCTTGTCAGGGGCAGAAAGGAGAGGAATTATGAAGATTTTTCATTTATCGGATCTGCATATCGGAAAACAGCTTCGATATTATAATTTAAAAGAAAACCAGCAGGCAATTCTTTCTCAGATTACAGCTTTGGCAAAGGAGCGCCGGCCGGACGTGATTTTAATCTGTGGAGATATTTATGACCGTTCCGTTCCTTCCGGGGAGGCATATACCATATTTGACAATTTTTTGCAGGAATTGGCAGAAATTACTCCACAGATCCCTGTTTTAATAATTGCCGGAAACCATGATAATCCCCAGCGGCTGAGTTATGCCAGCTCTTTTCTGGAAAAACATCGGATCTACGTGTCAGCAGAGCCCCCTGTTCGGCCAGAGGAGTATCTGAAAAAAGTAGTATTGCAGGATGACCATGGGGAAGTGAATTTCTATCTGCTGCCTTTTTTAAAGCCGGGATATGTGCGTCATTTATTTGAAGAGGGGGTTGTGACGGATTATGAAAGTGCAGTGGATGCAATTCTTTCCAGGGAACAGATTGATTTCAGTCAGAGGAATGTGCTTTTATCTCATCAGTTTTATACGAATCAGGGACAGAAGCCAGAGGTCTGCGATTCGGAACAGACGGTGATAAATGTAGGAGGGCTGGACAATGTTGATGTGTCTGTGATAGAGAATTTTGACTATGCGGCCCTTGGGCATATCCACGGAGCTCAGAGTATAAAAGCGCCCCATATCCGTTATTGCGGTACGCCGTTGAAATATTCTGTCAGCGAGGAGCATCATAAGAAAGCAGTCACTATGGTAACATTAGGCGCCAAACAGCAGGAAATCCAGATCGAATCTATCCCCTTAACGCCCATTCAGGAAGTGCGCCGGGAACGGGGGTTATTACGGGAGATTATCGGAAGGGCAACGGAGGGGAACCGCCATGATTTTATCAGCGTCACACTCACGGATGAAAAGGAGCCCTACCGGCCCAAGGAACAATTGGAGGAAGTGTACGATTTCATCCTGGAGCTTCGGGTGGATAATACCAGAACCAGAAATCTTTTAGAGCCAGAGGAAGAAGGGGAAATCCTGCTCCATCCCATGGAAGCCTTTCGTGCTTTTTACCAAGAGATGCAGAGCCAGCCCATGAGTGAAGAGGAAGAAAAGATTGTTGCAGATATTTTGGAACAGTGGGGAGGGGAAGCAGTGTGAAGCCAGTAAAACTTGTGATGTCTGCCTTTGGTTCTTACGCAGGTAAGGCAACGATAGATTTTGCAGATGCAGACCGTGGCGTGTTTTTGATTACCGGTGATACGGGTGCCGGCAAAACCACAATATTTGACGCCATTACCTATGCATTATATGATCAGACCAGCGGCGGCAAACGGGAAGGGGATATGATGCGCAGCCAGTATGCAGACCCGGATACCCCCACCTTTGTGGAGCTGACTTTCCTTTACGGGGGAAAAGAATATAAGATTCAGAGAAATCCCAATTATCAGAGGACAAGCAGGCGGAAAAATAAAGAAGGGGAATATACCCTGACGAAGGAAAGCGCTTCTGTTACGTTATGGATGCCGGACGGCAGGGAATTTCCTGGGAAAATCAGGGAAATCAATGAGAAAATTATAGAAATCCTGGGTGTGGGGGCGCAGCAGTTTACCCAGATTGCCATGATTGCCCAGGGAGAGTTTATTAAATTGCTCCATGCGTCCTCCAAAGAGCGGAAAGAAATATTTGCCAGAATATTTGACACTAATGTGTATGCCGTCCTTCAAATGAAGCTGCGGGACCAGAGCAAGGCATTGTATGGCAAGTTAGAGGATAACCGCAAATTGTGCAGCCATGAAATCCAGGGCGTTTTCTGTCTGCCAAATAGCAGCTATGCAGCAGAGTGGGAAGACTGCTGCGGCAGGCTGGAAACAAACCCTTCTCAGATTTTGGAAACTTTGGGCAGTTTTCTGGAGGAAATGGAGAAGAGAGAGAAGGAAATCAAAAACAAGGAATCAGAAAACAGAAAACAATCAGAGGAGAATGCCTGGAGCATCCGTCAGGCAAAGGAAGTAAATCAGTTATTCCAGCAGGCAGAGAAATCAGAAGAGGAATTGAACGCCAGAACCAAGCTGCTGGAGCAGCAAAATCAGCAGGAAAAGGAAGAAACTGGCAAGCTGAGGGAACTTTGCCTGCAATTGGAAAAGCGGCTTCCTGAATTGTCTGGACAGATTGCGGAATGGACAAACCTGCTTCCCAAATATGAAGCCCTGAAAGAAGCCAAGGAAGCAGTTTTGAGTGCGCAAAAAGAGCGGCAGGCATCGGAAAAAGAGCTGCAGCAGGCCAAAAAGAAGCTGGAAAACATTCAGGACATGATGCAGCAGGCCCGGGAGCAGATAGGAAAGCTGGAAGAAGAAACGGCAAAAATTCCTGCCCTTACAGAAACAAAAAAGGAACTGACAACAAGGCAGTCATTGTTAGAAGAGATGTCAGAAACCTGTAAACGGCTGCAAAAAAGTGAGAAAAAGCAGAAGCAGGAGCAGGAAAAGCTGCAGCAGGCATTGCTGCTGTTTCAGGAAAAGAGCCGGGAATATGAAGAGAAAAACCGCTTCTTTATTCAGGAGCAGGCGGGAATCCTTGCTCAAAATCTCAGAGACGGTCAGCCCTGCCCGGTGTGCGGCGCCAAGCAGCATCCCAATAAAGCCGCACTGTCTCCCCATGCAGTGACAAAACAGCAGGTAGAGCTGGCAAAAGAAGAACGGGAACAGGCAGATTTGAATATGAATCAATACCGGGAGGCTTTTCAGAAAATACAAAAAAGCTGTGAAACAGAACGTTCTTTGCTGATGCAGGATGGAATCCGTATGTTTGGGGAGGGATTTCAGCCGGAAATGATAAAACCTGCGTTGGCAGAGTGTATGAAACAGCAGCAGAAGACAGCGGCCGCTTTGGAAGAAGCCCAGAGACAGGAGAAGCTGTTTAAGCAGTTAGAGAAAAGGCAGGAAAAGCTGGCGGAAGAAGAAAAACAGCTTGGGCAGCAGCAGGAAGAGATGGTGAAAAACCAGTACGAAGCAAAGCTGTTATTTGAGACCTCCAGCCAGGCGCTGGAGCTGATTCAGAAGGAACTGCCCTTTTTGGAAATCCGGGAATTGCAGCAGCAGCTTAAGAAAGCCCAAACGGAGAAAGCTTCTCTGGAAGATAAGAAGACAGCGGCAGAATTGTCTTTACAGAAATTAAGGCAGGATATTGCAGAAAGCCAGGGAATGCTCACGGAGCAGAAGAAGAACCGGAAGTTGCTGATGGAACAGTTAAAGGATAAAAAACGAGTGGAAACAGAAGGGCTGATGGAACACAGCCGTCAATTGGAGAAGGAAGGGAAGGTTCTGGAAAAAGAAAAACTGAAACTTGCAGCGGGAAAGGCCAGAAACCAGCAGGCCAAACAGCAGCTTGCAAAGCTGTATCAGGAACGGGAGGCGTTAAAGCAGAGGTATGAGCTGATCAGCAATCTGGATAAAACAGCCAATGGAAATCTGCCCCAGCATATCCGCCTGGATTTTCAAACCTATGTCCAGCGGCGTTATTTTTATTCCATCATAGGGGAAGCAAACCGGCGGCTGGTAAAAATCAATGGAAACCGCTTTATGCTTCGCTGCCGCAGGGTAGAGCATCTGGGCAGACAGGGAGAAGCCGGGCTGGATTTGGATGTGTATGATTTGGTAACGGATAAAGTCAGGGATGTAAAAACTCTTTCCGGCGGGGAATCCTTTCTGGCAGCCCTTTCCATGGCCCTTGGCATGGCGGACGTGATACAGAACACAGCCGGGCGGGTGCATTTGGATACGATGTTTATTGATGAAGGATTCGGTTCCCTGGATGAAGAAGCAAGGGATTGCGCTATCGGAATCCTTAATGAGCTGGCCGGAGACTCCAGATTGGTTGGCATTATTTCTCATGTGACAGAACTGAAAGAGCAGATAGACCGAAAGCTGGTGGTGAAAAAGACGGATCAGGGAAGCCGGGTGAAATGGGTCGTGGAAAATTAAGCTGTGCCCGGAAAATAAACCAATAAATAAGCTAACTAAATATGAAAATAAGCAAACAGATAAGCAAAATTTTTCGAAACAAGCCAACAACTGTTTGCTTATTTTTTGTTTTTCGAATAGAATAATAAAAGAGGCACATAATTTTATTCAGGAGGTGCAGAATGTTTTGAATATGGTGATTGATGAGAAGCCTACCCTGACCTGCACGCTGCTGGAAACAGGGCAGCTGAAAATGACGATACCGGATAAGCCTAAGAGTAAAAATCAGAAATATTACAGCGGGCCTCTGGAACACTGAGTGGATAAACGCTGTGTGTGCAAGCCGAAACAAAATAGACAAAAGATAGAAAGCGGAAAGGAAATGCAAAAGTGATTTTAAGTGTCAGCCGCCGAACCGATATTCCCAATTATTATTCTGAATGGTTTCTGAAACGCATCAAGGAGGGCTTTCTCTATGTCCGAAATCCTATGAGTCCTCATCAAATCAGCAGAATCATGTTATCTCCGGATGTTGTGGACTGTATCGTATTCTGGACGAAAAATCCACAGCCGATGCTCCACAGGTTAGAGGAACTGAGCGCATACCAATATTATTTTCAATTTACCCTCACTGGATTCGGGAAAGATATTGAGTCCAATGTTCCTCATAAGAAAGAATGCATGATTCCTGTTTTTCAAAAATTATCCGGCAAAATTGGCAGAGAGAAAGTAGTATGGAGATATGATCCGATTATTTTTACGGATCGCTATACTCCGGAATATCACTTAAAAGCCTTTGCGCAGATTGCAGGAGAGCTCAAGGGCTGCACGTCAAAATGCGTGATTAGTTTTGTGGATCTGTATGGAAAAAACCAAAAGAGGATGAAATCGCTGCATACTTTTTCCCTGACAGAACAGGAGCTGCTTGCTTTTGCAGCAGAACTTGCCGCTGTAGCCAAAAAGAACGGAATGAAAACGGCGGCATGTGCGGAACAGATGGATTTATCTTCTTGCGGCATTGAGCGCAATTGCTGTATTGATAAAGAACTGATTGAGCAAATTACCGGATACAGAATCCATGGGAAGAAGGACAGGAACCAAAGAAAGGAATGCGGCTGCCTGGAAAGTGTGGAAGTCGGAACATATAATACATGCCGAAATGAGTGTATCTATTGCTATGCAAATTACAGTCCGAAAAGTGTTCTGGAAAACTGCAGGTTCTATGACGTGAATTCTCCGATTTTATGTGGAAGAATCACCGAGAATGATAAAATTACAGACAGGAAAATGAACGCATGCAAAGAAGAACAACTGTCAATAGATTGGGAATGAACATGAAAAAAATTTTTTTATCCTATGTGATCTGCATTCTGGCGTGAATTTTTGATTTATTTGCCGGGATGTCCGTTAGAGCAGACGTCAGAGGATTTTCTGACCTGGTCCTCTATTCATACCGGAATAAGAAAGACGCTCAGTCTGTCCAGGTTACTGTCACAGGCCAGACGGGATATGATTTTTCTAAATGGGGAGGTGAAAAAGAAGGAATCTGGGAAAAGAAAATGTCTAATGACTAATGTTGAGTTTTTGCAAATGTTAATTGGAAATCATAGAAACATATAAATGATGTAAACCAAAAGAATCCCTATTGTTCCTGTAAATTTTCCTTAAAAAGAAAATAGAGTTTCTGGAACCATTCGATTAATTTATTGCTGAATAAGCTGATTTAACGTATAATAGGCAGTAGAAATTTTTATAAATGGAAGCAAGCGGTAAGGAGGGTGAGCGATGCTGTTATATTCAAAATGCATGTGCTGTCTGGTGAACCAGCAGGAGCGGCTGATTGAGAATTTTAAAGATGAAGAGAAGAAAACGGCCTTTATGCGAGAGGTTATGGCGCTGCTTGGGAGCAGCGAGCCGGAACATAACGCTCCGTGGATGGGAGCAATGCTGACAGAGCTGCGGGAAAAATATTATGGAAAAGATGAGAAAATTGCACAGATGAAGCAGGAATTCAATCAGCTTCTGCTTGAGATGGAGCCGGAATTGCATCAAGAAATTCAGAAAAGCCAGGATACCCTAAAAGAGGCTATCCGCTTTGCACGGATTGGAAATTATATTGATTTTTCCGCTGTGGAACATGTGACAAAGGAGGAATTTCTGGAATTGTTCCGCAGAGAGAAAGATCAGTTGGATGAAGCGGAGTACGGCCATTTGTGTCAGGAACTGGCGGAGGCTTCCAGTTTGGTATACATCATGGATAACTGCGGTGAAATCGTGCTGGATAAAATTGTTCTTCGTGAACTGAAGAAAGCTTATCCCCAATTACATATCACCGCCATGGTTCGGGGAGAGGACGCCATCAATGACGCTACGATGGAAGACGCCAGAATGGTTGGAATAACAGAGGAAGTTCCGGTAATTACCAATAACAGTTCCATCCAGGGCGTGATTTATTCCAAGCTGACGGAGGAAGGAAAAAAGATTTTAGACAGCGCAGATTTGATTCTTTCCAAAGGACAGGGGAATTTTGAATCGCTGCATGGATGCGGGAAAAATATTTATTATCTCTTTTTATGTAAATGCCAGCATTTTTCTAAGAAGTTTGGAGTGGAACGGTTTCAGGGGATGCTGATTAATGAGAGAAGGGTCTCCTTGTTGTCAGATTTCATGTAGAACAGCATATCGAAGTAAGAGGAAACATTCGAAAGTGGAGCAAGTGGAAGCGATAAAGGATGCTTTGAAATATTTTGAGGTAATTATTTAAGATGAAGAAAAGGAGGAGGGTATTATTATTATCCTACAAAAGTATGATAGGTTGACTTATTCTATTCATCAGTGGTAGAATTTTGTCAAAGAAGTGTGAAAAAGCAAGTATTGCATTGGGAAATGTACAAAAATAGCTGGTGCATTAGAGATAGATGCCTATTTACTTTTTATGGATAGTGTACGTTCTGAAGGGAGAGGCTGAAATGAACCGTAGTAATTATTTTAACTACATAGAAGAAAAGCTAAATATATTATCATATCGTATAAAAAGTAGAGGCAAAATAAATCTGCTAGATTTAAATATTTATTCTGAGACATTTTTTGCTGAGCTTATGAACCATTTGTTGGGATATGAGTTAGAAAATATTAATGGTATCAAACAAAATACAGAGGGAATAGATTTGGTTGATAATAAAAACAAGATTATTGTTCAGGTTTCAGCTACTTCTTCCAAACAAAAGATTGAAAATTCTTTAGCTAAAAAGATTTTTGAAGATTATTCTGGATTTGCTTTTAAGTTCATTGCAATTTCAGGGGATGCTGATAAATTAAGGGCACAAGTATATACAAATCCATATAAAGTTATCTTTTCGCCATTGAACGATATATATGATATTAAGTCATTGTTGAATATTGTTTTGAATATGCAGATTAGCGCTCAACGAGGATTATATGAATTTTTAAAAGATGAGTTGGGAAGTTTTGTTGACATAGTTAAGGTTGATTCTAATTTGGCGACTATTATCCATATACTATCTCAGGAAAATTTGTCAGGTATAGTTGAATCGCCAGAAATAAATTCATTTGAAATATTAAGAAAAATAGAATTTAATGATTTATTGACTGTTCAGCCTACCATAGATGATTATAAAATTTATTATAGTAGATTAGACGAAAAGTATAAAGAATTTGATAAACAAGGCGTAAATAAAATTCTCTGTTTTGGCAGTTATTCGAAAACAGTATGTTAAATTATTGGGGGAAAATGTAGAACCATATGAGATGTTTTTTTCTATTATAGACAATCTAATTGAGCTAATAATGAATAGTAAAAATTATGTGGAAATTCCTTATGAAGAATTGGAGATGTGTGTTTCTATTTTAGTTGTGGATGCATTTATTCGTTGTAAGATATTTAAGAATCCGGAGGGATATAATCATGTTGTTACCTGACAATATACATCCTGAATTGAGTATATATTATAATGGAGCATTTGTTCTTGAAGAATTGAAAAAAATGGATAATCAGACAATTATGGATTTGTATCAGAATGTAAAGGTTAAAAATGAAATGTCTTTTCCAACTTTTATGTTATGTCTTGATTGGCTATATTTAATTGAAGTGGCTAATATGAATGAAAGGGGGTACATTCAATTATGTTTATAAAAAAACTTATAATCTCAAGTTCGTCTGAGATTATTCGAGAAATAGACTTTTGCTCTGGACTAAATCTAATTATTGATGATACCCCGGTCGAAGATACGAAATCAACTGGAAATAACGTTGGAAAAACAACGGTCTTAAAATTGGTCGATTTCTGCTTGGGGGCGAAAGGGAGTATAATTTATACAGATACAGAAAATAAAAAAGAAACTTATGATGTTGTGAAAAATTTTCTGTTTGATGAAGAAATAGAAATTAAACTTATTTTAACTGAAAACTTAAGTGATTCAAACGCAAAACAATTAGAAATTCAGAGGAATTTTTTGCAGCGAAAAAAGGCTGTTAGAAAAATTAATGGAAAAACTGTTCTGGATAAAGATTTTGAAGATGAACTGGAAAAAAATATAATGCCAGATAAAGACGTCGAAAAACCTTCTTTTAGACAAATTATATCTCATAATATTCGTTATAAAGATGATAGCATAAATAATACTTTAAAAACGTTGGATAAATTTACTTCGGATATAGAATATGAAACATTATATTTATATTTGCTAGGATGCACTTTTAATGAAGGAGCCAAAAAACAGGCACTGGTTACTAAAATCAATCAAGAAAAAACATTTAGAGAGCGTTTAGAGAAAAAGCAAACAAAAACAACCTATGAAATAGCATTAGACTTGGTTGATGACGAAATTGATGCCCTTAATGAAAAAAAGGCATCTTTTAATTTGAATGAAACATTAGAAGAAGATTTGGAGCAGCTTAATATTGTTAAATATAATATTAATAGAACAAGTGCATTAATCAGTAAACTCGAAATTCGTAAGAATTTGATAGAAGAATCTCAGAGAGATTTAGAACAAAGTATTTCTCATATTGATTTGCGGCAATTAAGATTGCTATATGAAGAAGTGACGGAGAATATTTCTGGCGTCCAAAAAACATTTGAGGATTTAGTTGCTTTTCATAATAATATGGTAATAGAAAAGGTAAAGTATATTTCTCAAGATTTGCCTGAGTTAATACAGAAGTTAAAAGATTCACAAGAGGAATTATCTCTGCTATTAAGGAAAGAAAAAGAATTGACAGATGAAGTTGCTAAAGGCGACTCTTTTGAAGAATTAGAAAAAATAATTTTTGAATTGAATGAGAAATATAGAATAAAAGGTGAGTATGAAAGCATAATTTCTCAATTAAATGAAGTTGAAGAAAATATCGATACACTTAATGAGCAAATTGATACCATAGATAATTATCTTTTTTCGGGAGATTTTGAAATTCTATTAAAAGAACAGGTTAAAAAATTTAATAAAATATTTTCTAATATTTCACAAGAATTATATGGAGAAAAATATGCACTTACATTTAAAAAGGAAACAAACAAAAAAGAGCAACAATTTTATAAGTTTAATGCCTTTAATGCTAATATGAGTTCTGGTAAGAAACAGGGAGAAATTTTATGTTTTGATTTGGCATATTTATTGTTTGCTGATGCGGAACAACTTCCGTGTTTACATTTTTTACTCAATGATAAGAAAGAACTTATGCATGATAATCAATTAATTAAGGTTGCAGAATTTGTACAAAATAAAAATATTCAGTTAGTAATTTCTATATTAAAGGATAAATTACCAGTGGCTGTATTAGACAAAGCACATATTGCAGTAGAACTTTCTCAGCAAGAAAAATTGTTTAGAATTGAAAATGGTCAGAGCTTTTGAAGTAAGCCGACCACCTCCTATGTGCTGAATGCCATGGGCTTATCCGTTTTGACGGGGTACGAGTATGAGCAATTCTGAACCAGTTACTGGTACTTGCAAATTTGGAAAGTTACAATGCTGTTTTGATTAATCAGGGGAAAAATCAACAAGAAGGGATGGAATTACTTCGGCAGTTGGCAGTACAACAATTACAGACGTTGGAAACAGTAAGTTTAAATAATTTGACTGTAATATCATAGAGAGAAAGGTATCCTTATGAAATTGTATTTCATTCGCCACGGGGTAACCCAGGGCAACCTTGAGCGCCGTTATGTGGGGTGTACCGATGAGGGAATACTGGAAGAGGAAAAGGAAGGGCTGCGGCAAAAAGGACAGGCTTTGCCTAAAATGGATCAGGCGTTTGTAAGCCCTTACTTAAGATGCAGGCAGACGGCAGAACTTCTTTTTGGAAAAAATCAGACAGAAATCATAGAAGATTTCCGGGAAATGGATTTCGGAGTATTTGAATATAAGAATTATCAGGAATTGAGCGGCAATCCAGATTATCAGAAATTTATTGACAGCGGCGGAACCCTTGGATTTCCGGGAGGGGAGGAGCCGGAATATTTTAAGCGCCGCTGCAGACAAGCCTTTCAAAGCTGTGTCCAAAAGTCCTGGGAAAACCGCTGGAATCATGTGGGGTTTGTGCTTCATGGGGGCACGATTATGGCGATTCTGGAAGCTTTTGTTTATCCCCAAAGGGGATATTATGAATATCAGACAGGGAATGGATGCGGCTTTGTCTGCCGGGTGGCAGACAATGGAGATGAAGAGAAATATGATAAGAGATACATAAAATTAATCATAGAGGAGGATATCACATGAAATTAGTATTTTTAGATGCAAAAACCATCGGGGACGACATTGATTTATCTGGTTATGAGTCTCTGGGCGAAGTGGTTAAATATGATTTTTCCACGCCAGAACAGGCCAGGGAACGAACCAGGGACGCAGACGTTATCATTTTAAATAAGGTACCCATCAATGAAGAAAGCGTTGGGGAAGCAGAGAATTTGAAGCTGGTCTGCGTGACGGCAACCGGAACCAATAATCTGGATAAGGAATACTTGGCTCAACGGGGAATTGCGTGGCGCAATGTGGCAGGGTACTCCACAGAATCGGTAACGCAGCATACCTTTGCCATGCTGTTTTATCTGGTGGAGCATCTGCCCTATTACGATAAATACGTGAAGTCAGAAAAATATGTGGCGGATTGTTTGTTTACCCATTTTGACCGGAAGTTTTCAGAGATCGATGGGAAAACCTGGGGAATTATCGGAATGGGAGCCATTGGCAGACGGGTGGCGGAAACAGCGAAAATGTTTGGCTGCAATGTGATTTATTATTCCACCACCGGGAAAAATAATCAGCCGGATTATAAGCGAGTAAGCTTTGAAGAACTGCTGGAAACCTCCGATATTGTATCGGTTCATGCTCCGCTGACTCCTGAGACGGAGAATCTGATGGATAAACAGGCATTTGAAAAAATGAAAAAATCAGCAATTTTTCTGAACTTGGGCAGAGGGCCCATTGTATCAGAACAAGACCTGGCAGACGCCTTGAATGCAGGGGAAATCCGGGGAGCAGCCCTTGACGTTCTTTGTGCGGAGCCAATGAGTGAGGACAATCCCCTGAAAAATATCAAAGACAGTGACAGGCTTTTGATTACGCCTCATATTGCATGGGCCAGCCTGGAAGCAAGAATCAGGCTGATGAGTACCATATTGGGACAGATAAAAGAATTTTTTGGAATTTAATTTTAACTGGGAATCCCCGCATCCAGCCCGCTGTGATAGGACAGGTTTCCAAGGCGGTTCAGGAATTTCTGCCAGCCATTTTCCCCGCTCTGCGCTGCCGAAGTAACAGAATAACGTTGTTTTAAGAGCGCTCTGTCTTTGACTGGGGCCTCATGTTTTACAGAAAGCAGGCGGTTCAGCTCTTCCAGAATTTCCAGATAACTTGTTTGGGCGGCTTTCATTAAATCAAAA
Organism: Petralouisia muris; assembly: GCF_004793545.1. Taxonomy (GTDB): domain Bacteria; phylum Bacillota; class Clostridia; order Lachnospirales; family Lachnospiraceae; genus Petralouisia; species Petralouisia muris. Next base: position 49,486 of record NZ_SRYA01000009.1, read on the forward strand.
AAAGAAGCCGTGGAACTCAGAGAATGGTCCCAGGGATTTTTCCACTCTTCATGGAGAAGATTTAAGGGATCTCTGTGGACAGACAGGCTGCCGCTTGGAATTAATGTGGATAACAGTGTGTGGCCTAAGAACAGTTTCTCCAGTGTGCTGATAATTTTCTTCTTATATCCCGAAGGATCATGCAGAAATTTTGTTCCAAGCTGGATGGATGAAATAGAAGTCCGTATGGTAATGGGCAGGATGCCAAGTTCCGGATAGGTTCTGGCATATACATAGTGCAGAATTCTAGTAATGGTGCGTTTTTGCAGGCGGGAAAGCCCAATTGTGACGTTCTGCTGGAAAGCGTAAGGTGGAAGATGCCGGTAGAATTTCAGCAGCTTAGCGTCAATTTCTGTTTCCAGGCCCATATGACGTCCGTGATATTGATTGGTTTTTTCTGTAAATTCTGTTTTCCAGTAAACATAGGGATGACAGCGGGTATCTAAGATATAATGTCCCAGAAAGCCGGCCGCATACGCTTCTGCAATGTCCTGTTCTTTTCGAGTTGAAAACATTCCTCGGCTTGCCAGCAGATGGCGCAGGAATTCTTTTGTCTTTTCTGTGTGGGCGATGGAACCGATATTGTTCTTGTGAACAGCGTAGGAGGGAAGAAAATAGAAAAACAGATCGGGACCCTGCAATCCCAAGCTGTAAGCGTGGTGTTCCTTTTGAATTATACTTTTTAAATGTGTGGCGTTTAATTTTTTATAAGCGTTTAATCCAAATAGATAGTGCGTGGTAAATCCGGGCATAATAACCTCCTGTTTTTTGTAAACTGTCAGGAACCATACGATGATTCAGCGTAATTATGTTATGATTCGGCCAGCATATATATCGGGAATCCGTGGTAAGCTGTCAGACAGATTTATTGTAACACATGAAAATCTGTCTGACAAAATAATTCCTCCAACTTGTCGTATTATTTTTTCGGAAAATCTGTTGGGGACAGGAACGGCAGGGAACGTTTTATTTTAATAATTTTTCAAATCTTTCCCGGAAAAATTGTATCAGCGGCCCGTTGCAGCAGGCGTTGACAATGGTTCCAAGTCCCACAATCTCCCAAATATTATTCTTTGCCAAAAGGCAGAAAGTAATTCCTATCACAATTACAATCAAATCAGAAAGCACCCGCGCCACACGGAAGGAAACCCTCTCCTTTGTATATTTTGTTACAATGAACGCAACACTGTCGTAAGGGGCGATTCCCATTTCTGCCACCATATAACACGCACATCCAAGGGAGGCGAACAAAGTGCCCAGAGCCAGCAGAAAGATACGCAGAGGCGTTGTTACGTGAAGTCCCATTTGTTCTAAGCACAGCCAGCAGAGAAAATCTGCCGTATATCCCACACAAACCATGTTGACAATGGTTCCAAGCCCGATGCAGTGCCGTACGGTAAACCACACAATTATAAGCAGTACGGCATTTACGATAAGCTGCCAGGTGCCGAAGGACATTCCCACAAAGCCGCTGACGCCCAGGTTCATGCAGGAAAAAGGGTCTACTCCGAAACCGCTCATCCGGTAGGAAGCCACGCACATGCCAATTAACAGGATTCCAACAAGCATCATCAGGATCCGGGCAGGACTGTATTTTTTTTCGCTGTTCAAGGCTCATCCACCTCCAGGACATAAATTCTGGATTCAAAGTCACTGGGGGGCAGGGCGTCTGCCGGAACCTGACCTGCCGTGTCGTCGCTGGTAATCAGTCCTGCATGCATCAGCTCATCGCCGTAATGGCACAGTCCGGTGTTTTTATTCCGGTAGCAGTACTGGGGATTCAATCCCTCCAGACGCACACGGGTATAGGAGGCATTGACACAATTTAAGGTTCGATACCAGCCCACCAGAGCGGTTTTCTGATCCTGGCTTACCGCCATCCATACCGTTTCATTGCCCTCAAAAGGACTTTTCAGGCGGTAGAATGTTCCAAATTGCAGCACGTTTCGGTACTGTTTCATAAAGGCAATCTGTTCTTTTACTTCTTCCAGTTCTTCTTCTGTTAATTTATTAAGATCCAGCTCATAACCGAAAGTGCCGAAATAAGCCACATTTGCCCTTGTGTGAAGGGGCGTGTTACGGAAGACCTGATGGTTGGGGGTGACAGATACGTGGGCGCCCATGCTGCTGACTGGATAGCACATGGAGGTTCCGTACTGAATTTTCAGCCGTTCTATGGCGTCGCTGTTATCGCTGACCCAACCCTGAGGAGCATAATACAGCATGCCGGGATCGAATCTTCCTCCGCCGCTGGCACAGGACTCGAACAGAACTTCTGGAAATTCTTTGGTCAGCCGTTCATACAGGTCATACACGCCCAGAATATATCGATGGTACACTTCCCCCTGCCGGTCTGGGGGCAGAGCGGCGGAATAGCATTCGGTAATGCTGCGGTTCATATCCCATTTAATGTAGGAAATCTTTGATTCCCGTAAGATTTTGGACATCTGCTGATAGATGGCAGACACCACCTCTTTCCTGGAAAAATCCAGTACATACTGGTAACGGCCATGGGAAGCGGGCCGATCTGGAGTGGCGATGATCCAGTCTGGATGGTCTCTGTAAAAATCAGAATCCTTGTTCACCATTTCCGGTTCAAACCAGAGACCGAATTTTAATCCGAGATCTTCGATTTTTTCAGAAAGTCCCTGGATGCCCCGGGGCAGACGTTCAGGATTAGCGGTCCAGTCCCCAAGACCTGCTTTGTCGCTGCTTCGGGCGCCGAACCAGCCGTCATCCAGTACAAACAGTTCCACGCCGCATTCTTTTGCTTTTGCGGCAATTTCCACCAGCCGTTCTTCTGTAAAATCAAAATAGGTCGCTTCCCAGTTATTGTTTAAAATGGGCCTTACCCTGTCCCGCCAGTATCCTCTTGCAAGACGCTTCTGATACAGTTTGTGGAAGGTCTGGCTCATATGGTTTAAGCCCTGATCCGTATAGACCATCACCGCTTCCGGCGTCTGGAAACTTTCGTCCCTGTCTAATTTCCATGAGAATGTTTCTGGATCAATTCCAGCCAGAATACGGAGGGTTTCGTGGGCGTCCACTTCTGCCTGAATGCGGAAATTGCCGCTGTAAATCAGAGAAAATCCAATGGCTTCCCCCTGGCGTTCGCTGGTATCTTCCCGTTTTAATACGAGGAAAGGATTATGCTCGTGGGAGGAATTGCCCCGCATGCTTCCTATGGACTGAACGCCTGGTTCCAGATTTCTTCTGTGGATATGGCATTCCCTTGCCCAGCATCCAGAAAGCTGCAGCCATTCATAGTTCCGATCCGGCAGGTCCAGAGAGAGGCTCATGGCGCGTTCCAGCTGTACTGGAGCTTTCCCCTGGTTGCAGAAGCGGACGCTGCGGGTGAGAATGCCGCCTTGACAGAAAATGGTATAGAAAAGCTCTGCACAGACGCCGGAGGTCTCATCCTTCAGAGACAGAATTAAGGTTTCTGCTTCCTCTTCGGATTCAGTATAGGTTGCCGGAAGCCCCTTTAATGCGGGCTTCCCTTTTGTAATTGTATGTCCCTGGTATTTAAAATCCAGAATCCGGCTGCCGTTTTGCTGGCGGATGTCTACGGCGGGCTGGCGGTAATCGGTTGTGCCGAATACGGGGTATTCCTGGCGGATATGCTCCAGGGAAAAGGTTCTGTCATTTTCATAGAGGTAAGAAGTCATGGGCCGTTCACAGGTTTCCAGCAGGTAGGAAAAATCCTCTTTGTCACGGATTTTTTTCCCAAAATACAACTGGCCCATATGACCGTTTGACATGACTGTCATAAGATAGCTGATGGAATCGTTGTGCAGATGAAATGTTTTGCTGTTTTCGTGATAAATAATACTCATGGGTTCCTCCTTGCCGGAATTTCAGGCATTCCGGCTGTGTATTTCGTTTAATTTTGCAGTTACCTCTTCCATTTTTTGTCCCTTTAAAATATAGTAACGTTTATAAATCATATAGCTGATTGCTGCGAGGATGATGGGAATTACAATCATCATGATACGGATACCAAAAACTGTGCCTGCAGACTGTGTTTCCAACTTGGCGTTATATCCTACAATCTGAAGCCCTACGCCGGAAAGTCCGCCTGCAGCAGCCGTTGCCGCTTTCATAAGGAACGTCTGTGCGGAACAGGTCACGCTTTCGTTTCTTACGCCGAATTTTACTTCGCCATAGTCGATTACATCAGCCATGCAGCAGGTGGTTACCCCTAAAGAAAGGCCGGAACCGAAGAAAATAAATGCGCAGCTTATGATAACGAATACAGAGCTTTTCGGTGCAAGAAAACCGAAGGCGCCAAGCAGGGCAAAGCCCAGAATCGGCAGAAAGCAGGCTGCAAAGTATACTTTTTCACGGCTGATTTTTTCAGCGATTTTCGGAAACGCCACAAGGCCCAGCATTTCAGCAATAATTGCAAATCCAAAAATGGAGTACAGGTACTCGTTGCCGCAGACATTTTTGAAGTAGTATACGGCGAAGCTCTTGGCAATCTGTGTGGATAAGTTAAACGTGAGGAGCAGGCCGATAAATGCGATTAACTGGTCGTTTTGCAAGATAATGGTAAACGCTTGCTTTAAGCTGGTTTTTGTGGATTTATTTCCAAGGGTAGATTCTTCTTTTACATTGCAGACGGTAATTCCGATGGTGACAATAAAGATAACTGCAATGATAATGGCGAATGTGGTATAGCCGTGTTCTGCATAGAGGTTCTCTTCCCCTGCCGCCCGGTTCAGGCCGTGGATGACATAGAGGCCGAAGGTTGCCACGGAAAATCCTGCAAGGCTGGCAAAGAATCTGGGGATAACTGATACCTTTTCGCGCTCTCTTGGATCATTGGTCAGGTTTGGCAGCCAGGACCAGTAGGGCACGTCCATAATTGTGTAGGTCATGCCGTATAATATGTACATAATGGATACATAAACATAAAGGGCGGTTCCTTTTAATTGAAAACTGTGGAACAGCAGTACAAATACCACAGAGTTGAGCAGCGTGCCCACAATCAGCCAAATGCGGAATTTGCCGTAGCGTGATTTGGTATTGTCTACGATCATTCCCATTACCGGGTCGTTTACTGCGTCCCAGATGCGCGCCACAAAGAATAAAACTCCTACAAACGCCGGGGCCAGATACAGAGTATCCGTAAAATACAGCATCAGAAACGCCCCTACCAGATTTACAATGGCGTCTTTTCCGATTGCCCCGATTCCAAAACAATACTTTTCCCGTGTTGATACATGCTTATAAGTTGGATTTGCAGCTTTAGTTGTTTCCTTACTCATCATAATATCCTCCAATGTTCTCTTATGGTTGTAAATATTAAGTGAGAAGATTTGTGCGCACATGTTTCTCTCTCAACTTACTTGTATTATACTTGCAGAAAGAAAAATCAGGTAGCGCATTTTGTTGCCGAAAACAGTCAAAATGTTTCCAAAGTTATTGTTAGAGACATTTTACCGCTGTTTTTGATGAAGTTTTTGAAAGGTTTGTTCTGCATTTAATTCTTCCAGCAGCGACTGGTTTTCTTTTAAATTTTTCTGAATCATGTTCTGATGTTCTTTGCGGTAAAGGGTGGGCACGCAGCCGGTATTTTTCTTAAAGGCTTTGGAGAAAACAAGGGCGTCCTGATAGCCGCAGGATAATGCGACGTTTTCAATGGACAGTTTTGTGATGCTTAACAATTCCTTTGCCCGGGAAATCCGAAATTTTGTCAGAAATTCCTGGGGCGACATCTGGAGGGAATTTTTAAAAAGCTTGTACAGGTAGCTGCGGTTGACGCATAAATGATTGGCAATGTCTGTCACCTTGATATCCGAGGAATAGTGGTTGCGAATGTAGCTGATGGCCCGATCCACATAAAAATTTTCCATGGATTCCATTTCCTCCTGTGCTGACACGTCCCGGGAGAGAATTTCAAAAAAGCCGTACAAAAGGCTTTGCAGCCGGTACTGGCTGGTAACAGAATCATCCTGACATTTCATCATCTGCAAGATCAGATGCTTCAGCTCTTTCCCCTGGCTGGAGCGGAAGGTAAGCTGCCGGCTGTTTAAGCCAAGATCTTCTAAATATTCTCCGGCGTGCCTGCCGGAAAATCCCACCCAGAGGTAGCTCCAGGGCTGTGCCTTGTCTGCCTGATAGTAAGTGAGCACATCCGGTTCAATTAAGAATCCTTCTCCTGCTTCCAGACAAAACTTATGTTCGCCAGTTTGATAGATTCCTTTTCCGTCCATAATATAATGGATAAGATAATTAGGACGGGCGGCAGGCCCGAAGCTGTGCAGGGGTTCGCATTGGGCATAGCCGCAGAAACAGAGGAAAAGGTCTTTGAATTTGGAATCGGAAATTTCTAACACATATGCGTTTTCCATAGGGAAACCTCCTTTGTGTTTTACGATCTGAAATATTTTGAATGTCTGCGTCCTGAAATTGGAAAGCCTTGGCCTTGAGTTTTATTTTACACAGGAAAGAGAAGAGGCGCAAGGGTATTTCGATAAGAATCTGCTCTTTGATGGAAATGTCGGAAACAGTAACACGCGACAATAATTATAGATAACATATGATCTATTTTTGGCTTAAAAAGGCAAAAAGGGTTAAAATATTATCTATGGATAACTTTATTTTTTTGAAGTCGCCGGATAGGGTGAAAACAGAGATTGCAGGCAGGATGCGGGAGCGGAGAAAGGAGAAGAAATTATCACAGGTTCAGTTAAGTGAGCGTTCGGATGTAAGTCTTGGCTCGCTGAAGCGTTTTGAACGGACGGGAGAAATATCATTATCCTCTTTTGAGAGATTTTTCGTGAAAATTGCGGATTCAGGGGAAGGATATAAGAAAAAAATGTCAAAATGGTGCAGACAATAAAAAAGGAAAGGTTTTTATGGTAAAATTGCAATAATTTGTTTACAAAAAAGTCATAATCCTGTACAATAATAACAATGGGACTGGGGCATTTTAACAGTAACGTTTGAACGGCCCAGAACCAAAATTAATAATCAAAAGCAAAGGAGAGAGAAAATGGGTAAAGAAATGATAGCTATGCTTCTTGCCGGTGGACAGGGGTCCCGTCTTTATGCGCTGACCCAGAAGCTGGCAAAACCAGCCGTTCCCTTCGGCGGGAAATACCGCATAATTGACTTCCCGCTGTCAAATTGTGTAAATTCTGGAATTGATACGGTAGGTATTCTGACGCAGTACCAGCCACTGGTTTTAAATGAGTATATTGGAAACGGGCAGCCGTGGGATTTGGACCGTCTGTACGGCGGAGTGCATGTGCTTCCTCCATATCAGCAGGCGTCCGGTTCTGACTGGTACAAGGGTACGGCAAATGCGATTTACCAGAACCTTTCATTTATTTCACGGTATGACCCGGAATATGTTATCATCCTTTCCGGCGATCAGATTTGTAAACAGGATTACAGTGATTTCCTCCGGTTCCATAAGGAAAAAGGCGCAGAGTTCTCTGTAGCGGTTATGGAAGTGCCGTGGGAAGAAGCACCCAGGTTCGGATTGATGGTTGCAGATGAAAATGATAAGATTACGGAATTCCAGGAGAAGCCCAAGGAGCCCAAGTCAAATCTGGCATCCATGGGTATTTATATTTTTAACTGGGATATTCTGAAAAAATATCTGGAAGAGGACGAGGCAGATCCGGAATCCGAGAACGACTTTGGCAACAATATTATTCCAAATCTTCTGAAAGATGAAAGAAAGATGTACGCTTACCGGTTCAGCGGCTACTGGAAAGATGTAGGAACCATTTCTTCCTTGTGGGAAGCCAATATGGAAGTTCTTGATCCGGAAAACAGCGGAATTAATCTGTTTGATGAAAAATGGAAAATTTACAGCCGAAACAGCGGTATGACCGGCCATAAAATTAATGCAGGCGCATCCGTGGAAAATTCCATGATTACAGACGGCTGCAATATCTCCGGCTCCATTAAGCATTCGATCTTGTTTGCAGGCGTAAAGGTGGAAGACGGCGCAGAAGTGGAAGACGCCGTAATTATGGGCAATACGATTATTAAGGCAGGCGCGAAAGTAAAACATTGTATCATAGCAGAGAATGTAATTATCGGGCAGAATGCCGTAGTGGGACAGATGCCGGAAGGAGAATCCGCAGGCGTAGCAACGGTAGGGCCTGGCGTTTATGTAGGCGATGATGCTGTAATCGGGCCGGATGCCATGGTAAGTGATAATGTAAAGGATGGTGATAAACGATGATGAATAGCAACACCAATGCACTGGGCATTATTTTCCCCAATGCTTATGATGAACTTGTACCGGAACTGACCAGTGAACGGCTGATGGCTTCCATTCCTTTTGCTGGCCGTTACCGTATGATTGACTTTGTGCTTTCTAGTATGGCAAACTGCGGAATTGACAATATTACCGTATTAGTACGTGAAAATTATTTCTCTCTGCTGGATCATTTGGGCTCCGGCCGTGAATGGGACCTGTCCCGTAAGAACGGCGGATTGAATATATTCCCGCCCTATGCCCAGAAAAACATGGAAATATATACAGGCCGGGTTGGCATGCTTGGCAGTATTCTGGGATTCTTAAAAGCTCAGAAGGAAAAGTATGTGGTATTGTCAGACACAAATATTGCCTTTAATTTTGACTTTAAAGCATTGCTGGATGCACATATCGAAAGCGGGGCAGACGCTACCATTGTTTACACGAAGGAAGAACTTCCGGAAAGCATTATGAAAGCGGAGGAGCTGAATAAAGGAAGCTATTATACTCTGGATTTGGATGGGGAACGTGTGAAGAGGATACATATTAATCCTCAGGAGCCAGGCATGCAGAACTTTTCCATGAATGTGTATGTATTTGAAAGAGAACACCTGATTGATTTGGTAAATGAAGCATTTAAAGCAGGCGGTTTATATCTGGAGCGTGATATTTTAATGCCTCAGCTGAACGAACTGAAAGTAAATGCTTATGAATATAAAGAATATGTAGCGCGCATCGGCAGCCTGAAAGAGTATTTCGATGAGAGCATGAAGCTGTTAGAGGATGAGAATCTGGAAGAGCTTTTTGGTAAAAATCCGATTTACACTAAGATCCGTGACGATAACCCAACCCGTTATATCAACGGTTCTTCTGCCAAGAACGTAATGGTAGCTGACGGCTGCGTTATTGAAGGTGAAATTGAAAACTGCATCTTGTTCAGAGGCGTAAAAGTAGGTAAGGGCGCAAAGGTGAAAAATGCGATTCTGATGCAGGATACTGTAATTGAAGCCGGCGTAAATGCAGAATATGTCATTACCGATAAAAAGGTAAAGATTTCAGAAGGAAAAGAAATCAAAGGCGCCAATACAAAGCCCTTCTTCGTAAGAAAGAAAGAGGTAGTTTAGTATTTACCATGAGGAGGGACCCAGCCCAACCCATAAGAGCGCTCAAAGAGCAGAAAGCTGGGAGGAGCCCTGATGGTTTGTTCAACAGCCACTACGCAGAAAGCTGGGAGGGATTCTGATGGTTCCTATTCCCCCTCTAGTTCTTCATAAATAATCAGCCAACATAAGCAGGAGACAAAAAATGGATAGAAAAATACCAGAAGAAGATACACGTAAGAGAAATGGAAAAATTCTGTCCACCGGCTCTTCTGCCAGCAAAGGCATTGCGCCGGGACGCAGCAGCAGTTATGGGTTGACCCGCCTGATCCGCCAATACAAAGAGAAAGAACGTCTGGCCTTTCAACAGGCAGAATTAAAGGGCGCCATAGATTTGGTTCCTCTGCTGTCTGTCAGCTACGGACAGCTCCAGGTGGAATTTAAAATCGGGGGAAAACGGAAATACGTGCTGAAAAATATCATGACCTTTGCCAATGCCATGCGGCGCGGGGATCTGGTTTCTTATGGGAAGGAACTGGAATTTTACCACCTTCCGGAAGCGTTTACAGAAAGAGGCAGAGCCTTGGCGGAGTTTCTTGTTATGGTGGCAGATAACCGCATCAGAAACAGGCAGACATTGAGTTACTACCATAAGGATGATAACCGGTATGTCCACATCCACAGCGGGAACATGGACGAATTTTTCCAGGCTGTGGGAACGGAGGAATTTCAGACAGAAACCAATTTTAATTCCTGGCAGATGTACCATATTTCCGATGAGCCATACCAGCCGCTTTTGTCTGTCCGGGGACAGGAAGACGGGGCAGTGCTGGAACAGGAAGAAATGTTTTATACCTTCGGCAATCGGTATGGATATCTGTGGAAAGATTGCGTTATTTACCGGATGCCTATGGAGCAGGTTCGGGAAATCCGTCCTTTTTGGGAATACATGAGCGAATATAAATATCGGGAATGCTTTGTGTCCCAGGGGGAACTGCCCGCATTTTGCCGGGAACTGCTGCCGGTGCTTAAGCGGCATTATCAGATTAAGAGGTATGGGTTTCAGGAGAATCAATATCTGCCGCCGGAGCCGGAGTATGAGATTTATCTGGACGCGCCGGATAAGCAGACAGTAACCTGTGAAATGTACGTGCGCTATGAAGAACTGAAATACAATATTTTAGACAAACCCCGCATAATTGAGAACCGGGATGAGCTGGCGGAATTAAAGCAGCGGGAACGAGTGCGTGTCTGGTTCCAGAATATGGATTTTCAGAAAAAGCAGATGGTTCTTGCGGGGGATGATGAGAAATTATATGCATTACTGACGGAAGGGATGGAAGAACTGGGCAGAGTTGGAAATATCTTCGTCAGCGATGCCTTAAAATCCATTCAGGTAACCCCTTCACCCGCCGTTTCCGTGGGGGTGTCACTCAAAGGGGAACTGCTGGAATTGACCCTGGAAAGCGAGGATATGCCTCTTTCGGAATTGATAGAAATCCTTTCCTCCTATCAGCGGAAACGGAAATTTTTCCGATTAAAAAATGGAGATTTCCTGAGTATGGAGGAAGACGGGCTGGCCGTCCTCTCCAAAATTCAGGAAGGGATTATGGTTCCTGCCAGCCAGTGGAGCCAGGGCAGCATCACCCTTCCCAAGTACAGGGCCTTATACCTGGATGGAGAATTAAAAGACCAGAACCGTTTTCATGCAGCAAAGGACAGAAAGTTCAAAGCGCTGGTTCGGAACATGAAAACGGTGGAGGATAATGATTTTGAAGTGCCGAAATCTTTGGAAAAGGTACTGCGCGAGTACCAGAAACAGGGATTTTTGTGGCTGAAAACCTTACATGTCAATGGATTCGGCGGAATTCTGGCAGATGATATGGGATTAGGGAAAACTCTGCAGGTAATTGCATTTCTGCTGTCAGAACAGGAGAAGCTGCAGGAGGATGCAGTTTTGTCAGAAAAATTTGCGCTGATTATCTGTCCTGCATCACTGGTGTATAACTGGAAGAACGAAATTGAGAAGTTTGCGCCTGGAATGCATGCAATGACTGTGACAGGAACAGCGCCTGAACGCAAGGAAATCATTGATTCTGCCGGGAAGCTGGATATCTTGATTACCTCTTATGATTTGCTGCGCAGAGATGAGGAATTTTATGAAGGATACAGCTTTTGCCATGAAATCATTGACGAGGCTCAGTATATCAAAAACCACAATACCAGGGCGGCAAAAGCGGTGAAAAATATCCGGGCAGGGTTTAAGGCGGCTTTGACCGGAACGCCTATTGAAAACAGGCTCAGTGAGCTGTGGAGTATTTTTGATTATCTGATGCCGGGATTTTTATACATTTACAGCCGTTTTCGGGATGAAATAGAGATTCCCGCGGTGACAGAGCAGGACGATGAAAAAAGAGGGCACCTACGGAAAATGATCCGTCCCTTTGTCCTGCGCCGTTTAAAAAAAGATGTGCTGAAAGATTTGCCTGCGAAACTGGAAGAAGCAGTATTTGCAAGGATGGAAGAGGAGCAGGAGAAACTTTACACTGCCCATGTGCAACGTATCAAACTGATGCTGGAGGGGCAGACGGAAGCAGAATTTGCTTCCGGAAAAATACAGATTTTGGCAGAGCTGACAAGACTGCGCCAGCTTTGCTGCGATCCGTCGCTGGTGTATCAGAATTATCAGGGAGAGTCGGCGAAATTGCTGATGTGCATGGATCTGATGAAGAATGCAATAGACGGCGGGCACAGGATACTGTTATTTTCCCAGTTTACCTCCATGTTTTCCATCCTGCAGGAGAGGATGCAGAAAAAAAACATTCCGTTCCTGACTCTGACGGGAGCAACTCCCAAAGAGCGGCGGGCGGAACTGGTGGATTCTTTCCAGCAAGGAGAAGTTCCGGTGTTTTGCATTTCCCTGAAAGCAGGAGGCACCGGACTGAACCTGACTGCTGCGGATATTGTGATCCACTATGATCCATGGTGGAACGTGGCAGTGCAGAACCAGGCTACCGACCGGGCTCACAGGATTGGGCAGAAAAATTCTGTGACCGTGTACAAGCTGATTGCCAAGGATACGATTGAAGAGAAAATCCTGAGACTGCAGGAGAAGAAGAGTGAATTGGCAGAGCAGCTTTTAGGACATGAAGGGTTCGAAGGGGTGAAGTTTACGAAAGAAGAGATGCTGGAACTGTTGGGATAGAGAAGACTGGAACTCTCAGTTGGTTCACGGGTATAAAAAGGCGCTGCAGCAGGAATAGGGATTTTTGCTGCAGCGTTCTTTTATTTGAAATGCAAATTCAATTCCACCACAAAAGTAGCCCCGCCTCCCGGAGTATCCTCAATCCACAGTTTTCCTCTGTGCATTTGAATGATTTCCCGGGCAATGCAAAGGCCCAATCCAAAATGGGACTTGTCTTTATGAGATTTATCACATCGGTAAAACCGTTCAAAAACAGCTTCTTTTTCCGTATCCGGAATACCCACTCCATTGTCTGCAATCCGAAACGTCAGTTTGTCTGAAGAATTTTTTAAAGAGAGGGAAATGCATCCTTCCTTTGGCGTATAGCTGATAGCGTTGTCTAAAAGGATTGCAAATACCTGTTCCATACGTTCCTTGTCGCAAAGGCAGGGCCGTACTATTTCCTCCGGTAAGAAAATCTGCAGGGAAATACATTTTTTCCGCGCCAGCGGTTCGAACTTTTCATAAGCAGACAGCAGCAGCGTGTCCAGCTCCACAGGTTTTTTGCGAATGGCAAAATGAGAACTGTCTGTGCCGGAAAGGGTCAGCATATCTTCAATCAGACGGCCCATGCGCTTTCCTTCTTGTTCTATGGTTTCCGAAAAATGCGCAGCTTCCGCGGGGGAGGCCTGCTTCATCGCTGACAGGCAGGAAAGCATGACGGTCAGCGGGGAGCGGAGCTCGTGGGAAGCCGAGGCCACAAATTCTGCCTGTTTCTGGCGGCTGACAGCCAGAGGCTGAATCATGCGCCAGGTAAAAAACCAGAAAAATACACTCAGTAGAAGGACTCCAAAAATATCTGCTCCTGCAAACAGAAGTCTCTGAAAGAGAACTCTTTTGTGCAGACCTGACATTGAATAGAGGACGGCAATGTTCAGGGCTCTTTTATTTTTGGGAATCAGAACCATTGCGCCATAGTAGGCTGTTCCGTTGATGGTCAGTTCAAATTCCTCATGAGTGGAAAGGATAGAATCTGCTGTGACAGATTCCTCAAGAATTCCATAATCTGTTTTGGCTTTCTGCCGCACCTGGTTAAAATACGCTTCATCCATAGAGCTGGGGGCTAAAGCATCAAATACCAGTCTGGAGCCATTGTCCCGAATGTCCAGTTCAAAGTGAGTGTCAGCACAAAATTGACTGATCCAGGCGTAAGAAATGACGGTCTGGTTTTCCAGGTGGTTTACCAGCATATTAACATTAATTCGGAAGTCTGCAAAATTCCGTTTTCTGGATTCTTTTTCTGAAACTGACAGGCAAATCAGAGACATTAAAACAAGAATCATGCCGCAGATTAAAGTACAGAACAAGGTTAACTGTACATGAAGTTTTTGAAACATTGAGTACCTCCGGTGGATTTAGTGGTATGGGATATGATAAGTCGGGTGTTATCCGGCAGTTTATGGGTCGCAGGAAATTTCTAATTGATAGCCAATTCCCCGGATGGTTTTCAGCTGCAGGGAGCTTTGGACGCTTTTGAGCCTGCGGCGGAGGAAATAGATATAGTTGTCCAGGTTGCCGTCTTCCACTTCTGTATCCGGCCCCCAGACTTTGGCTAACAAAGAAGCCCGGGGGATTGTTTGCTCCGGATTTCTTAAGAAAAATTCCAGTAAATCTCCTTCTCTGGCGGAAAGGGAGCAGGAATTGTCTTTGCAGCAGAGCTTTTTCTGGTCGATATCATAGGAAATGTCGCCTAATTCCAGGGGTTTTTTGCCCTCCCATTTGGAGGGGCGTCTTAAGATGCATCGGATTCTGGCAAGCAGTTCTTCAAAATCAAAAGGCTTTACCAGATAGTCGTCTGCTCCGCAGTCCAGTCCTGTGATTTTGTCATTTAATGCGCCTAAAGCTGTGACAAAAATGATAGGAGTGGAAATATTTTTCTCCCGGGTAATTTTCAGAACGGAAATGCCGTCCAGAATGGGCAGCATCCGGTCAAGCAAAATCAGGTCGTGGGATTGCTGTTCAATAAAATGCAGTCCTTCTTCGCCGTCGTGGCATACATCCGTTTCAAAATGATTGCGTTCCAGCTGGAAACGAAGGGTTTCTGCAAGGGATTTGTCATCTTCTATAATTAGTATACGCATTTTGTGCTCCTTTGAAGTGGAAAAATTGTTTGGTGGGTGTTGAACAAACCATCAGGGCTCCTCCCAGCATGCCGCGTAGTGGGTGTTGAACAAACCATCAGGGCTCCTCCCAGCTTTCTGCTTTTTGGTCGCTCTTTTGTTTATGGCTGGGTCCCTCCTCATGGTTAATATTACCACAAAAGTCTCTAAATAATCTCTAAAATTTTTTGCTCTGTTTAGAGGGAGATTAGAGGTTGCTGTGATATTCTGTTTCCAGATTCCAAATCAGGATGACAGCTAGGAGGTAAGAAAATGAAGTATGGAAAGTTAAAACGCGCGGCAGGAATCTTGTTATCATTTACATTGATTCTTGGGAGCCTTGCCGGCTGCAGTGGAAAAGACAATGGCGGCGCCGGGAATGCTGGAGGAAATCCTACAGGAGGAGCCAGCGGAGAAGAAGGCGGCGAACAGGCCATGGGCCGTTTTCTGGAGGAAGATGTGACGCTGCCTATTGTGTTTGGCAATATTTACGATATGAGGAAGCTGGAAGACGGAACCATTCGGATTATTGGGAACAATGCGGATAATGGCACAGAAACGGTCTGGGATTCCAAAGACTCTGGGGAGAATTGGGAAAAAGCTTTTGACGTTCCCAAAGAACTGCAGGATGCAGGAAATGGCTATATTGATTATGCGGCCCTTTCGTCCGACGGACAGTCTGTATGGGTTTATAATCAGATTGGGGACGGCGGAATCAAACCGATTTTGTATCTGTTAAGCAAGGAAGGAAGCCTAAGTGAGATTCCTTTCGAACTTCCGGCGGCAGAATCGGCGGGTGGAGGAGCTGCCCAGTCTTTTTCGTCAATCGTTTCTCTCAATGAGGAAGACGAAGAGAGCGGTGAGGGAGACGAAGAGAGCGGTGAGGGAGATGAACCTAGCTCAGAAAGTAATGAATCAAGTGTGAAAAATCTGATTACAGCAATTAGTTTTCTGGGGAATGATCAGATTCTGGCAACGGATATGACAGATAAAATTTTCCAGATCAACGCAGCAGACGGAAGCGTGAAGCAGACTTATGATTTCAGTGATGTGGAAGATAGCCATCAGGTGTTTGCAGCGGGTAAGAAAATGCTTGTGGTGACAAGCACGGAAGCCCTGGTATATGACACAGAAACAGGAGAACAGCAGCAGACGGAGGAAGCCTTGCAGCAAAGCGTGGCAGAAAGCGGTTTTTTTAATGCAGTTGACAGCATAGATGCAGGGGAAACCATTTATTATCTCACTGGAAAAGGACTGTTCCACTATAAATTCGGCGGCAGCGTCATGGAGCAGCTAATTGACGGTTCTGTAAATTCCCTTGGAGCTCCGGCCTTTTATCCCATAGCGCTGACGATGCTGGATGAACAGAATCTTCTGGTGGCGGCAAGTGATTTAAACTCTGATGCGGGAGCTGGCATGGCTTTGTTAAAATATACCTGGTCTGCAGATACTCCTGCCAAGCCGGATAAAGAGCTGAAAGTATATTCTCTGTATAATAACAGGGAACTGCGTCAGGCAGTCAGCAGTTTCCAGAAGGCCCATGTGGATATATATGTCAATTATCAGGTTGCGATGTCGGAGGAGAACGGCACAACAGTTTCTGACGCGCTGAAAACTTTGACCACAGAGATCATGGCTGGAAAAGGGCCGGATCTGATGCTTTTGGACGGCATGCCGGTAAAAACTTATATCGAAAAGGGCATTTTAAAAGATTTGTCATCCATTTTGGAGGATAAAAGCAGTTATTTTGAGAATATTCTGAATGCTTATCAGGATGGACAGGAACAGCTCTGTGCAGTTCCGGCAAGATTTATGATTCCGGTGGCTCAGGGAAGCAGCGCCAATTATACGCCGGGAGAGGATTTTGACACGTTTACAGCGAAACAAGGTATTTTAGCCAATATGGACCCGGAAGCGCTGGTTGAAAAGTTCTGGTACAGCTGCGGTGCGGCTTGGCAGAAAGAAGATAAGACATTAGATGCAGGAAAGATAACGGAATTTTTATCAAAGCTTAAGAATGCTTTTGGAGAATATGACAGCAGCGCCATAGATGATTCCACATCCATGACTATCAGCCAGGGCGGAGCGGTCAATGAGCTTCAGAAAGTATCCTTAAGCTGGGGAGATTTTGACCTGGCATTTGGAAGAATTAAGGTAAACCCAGGATTATTCGGACGGATGGATTACGGCATAATGAGTGCAGTAAATGACAAACTGGAAGGAGGAGACTACGGCTTGATGCCGGGGCAGGCAGAGAATGTATTTGTACCTGCCATGATACTGGGAATCAGCAGTAAGGCAGCCCAGCCGGAGGAGGCAGAAGAATTTGTTAAATATCTGTTCTCCCAAGAGGCTCAGAAGATATCCCAGTTTGGAGGATTCCCGGTAGAAAAGGAAGCTTTTCAAAGTGTCGTTGACGGTCATGAATATGCCGACAAAGAGAGACTGGTAGGAGTAATGGGAAGCGGCGGAGTGAATCCTGACGAGAAACTGGATTATGCATTGACGCCTACGCCGGAGGAAGAAGTCCAGAAGCTGATAAGCCTTGCGGAATCACTGACCACTCCGGCCTTACAGGATGATGTGATCAAAGAAGCGGTTGTAGAACAGGGAGCAAAAGTTCTGAAGGGAGAACTGTCTCCGGAAGAAGGAACGGACGCCATTATGCAGAAGGTAAATATTTATCTGGCAGAATAAGTCGAAGGAAAAGAATATGCATGGGACAGCGAAAAAGTTTTTAAAAGACACATGGGATACATTATGGAATCCCAGTAAGGTAAAAAATATTTTTGAAAAATCAGGAACTCATAGAAAATGGCAGGGATTTCTGTGGATATTGCCCAGCTTTCTGGGAGTGATGGCGTTTTACCTATTGCCCTATGCAGACGTTGTCCGCCGCTCCTTTTTAGGGGCGGTAGATAACAGCTTCGTTGGACTTGCAAATTACCGCATGATTGTGGAAAATACTGCATTCCTTCTGGCAGTGAAAAATACACTGCGATTTACGGTATTTTGCATTCCGCTGCTGATTATAACAGCCCTTGTGTGCGCAGTGATTTTGTATCGGAGCAAATACGGAGGTTTTATCAAAAGCGCTTTTTTGATGCCGATGGCGCTGCCGGCCGTTTCTGTTGCGCTGGTATGGAGGCTTTTGTTCCATTCCCAGGGATTATTGAATTACTGGCTTTCACATCTGGGGGTGGAAGGAAAAGACTGGATGAACGGATCTTATGCCTTTTGGATTCTGGTGATTAGTTATATCTGGAAAAATCTTGGATACGATATTGTATTGTGGATGGCAGGGCTTGCTGGAATCTCAGAAAATATTTATGAGGCGGCAAAGGTGGACGGGGCAGGAGAATGGCAATGTTTTTGGAAAATCACGCTGCCCAATTTAAAACCTTCCCTGTATACGATCACCGTATTGTCTTTTCTGAATTCCTTTAAGGTATTTCGGGAGGCATATCTGGTTGCCGGGGATTATCCCCACGAAAGCATTTATATGATGCAGCATTTATTTAATAACTGGTTCCGTTCTTTTTCCTTTGACAAGATGGCGGCAGCGGCAGTGTCAGAGAGCGTGATTTTGCTGGGATTAATTTTATTGTTACAGAAAGCCTGGGACAGCGGGAAAGAGCAATAGGTGACAGGATGCGGAAAAAGAAAATAGAAGATAAAGTGCTTGAAATACTTGGATTGGAAATTCAGAATTCCCAAAGAGAGACGGAGGGTTTTGCTCTGGAAGAATGGGAGATGGAAGAGGAAGACTGGATGGAAAAATTAGTATTTCAAAAAATAGCAGGTAAGTTAAAAACCCTGCATATGGGAAAAGTGATTCTC
This sequence comes from Petralouisia muris, assembly GCF_004793545.1. Lineage (GTDB taxonomy): Bacteria > Bacillota > Clostridia > Lachnospirales > Lachnospiraceae > Petralouisia > Petralouisia muris. Next base: position 68,029 of record NZ_SRYA01000009.1, read on the forward strand.
TGGGGCATATTAACTCTGTTGGCAATTGTGGCTCTGTATCCGGTATTTTTCCTGATATCTGGCTCTTTTATGGGAAAAGATGAACTGGGAGCCTGCCTGGGAGCAGTGATTTCAGGAAAGCAGGGATATGCGGATTTTCCCCTTTTGCCCAGCTTTCCCACCCTGTGTCATTATGTGGAAATTTTTCTGGATTCACCGGAATTTTTCGTAATGTTCTGGAACTCTATAAAAATCACATTTGGCGTTTTGGCGGGGCAGCTTGTGGTGGGAACTGCGGCGGCGTGGGGATTTGCCAAATATGAATTTCCCTGGAAAAAAGGTTTTTTTCTGATTTATATGATTTTAATGCTCCTGCCCTTTCAGGTATTGATGCTTTCCGATTATTTAGTGCTGGACCGGCTGGCTTTAACGGATAATCTGTGGGGAATTATCCTGCCGGGAATTTTCTCCACCTTTCCGGTATTTATTATGTATCGCTTTTTTACGGAGATACCGGACAGCTTGCTGGAATCCGCAAGACTGGACGGGGCCAGGGAGTGGCAGCTGTTTCTCTATCTTGCATTGCCCATTGGCTCCTCAGGAATTATTGCATCTATGGTTCTTGGATTTTTGGAATATTGGAGCCTGATTGAACAGCCCTTGACATTCCTGAAAGAAAAAAGCCTGTTTCCCTTATCTGTTTTTCTGCCGGATATTACATCCGTGAGCCAGTCCGGCATGGCCTTTGCGGCGTCAGTGGTTACATTTTTTCCGGCGCTGATGGTATTTTTAGGCGGTCAGGATTATTTGGAACAGGGAATTATGGCAGGCGCAGTGAAGGAGTAGGAAGCCGTGAAAGAGGAAGCGGCCTTAATGTGCAAAGCCGGCTGATAAATTCGCTGGCCGCTCAGGTGAATAGAACAGTACACTGGAAAGGAACAGACAAATGGTTAGAAAAAAGGTTTTTGGAATATTCAGCGGTTTTCTGGCAGTGATGCTGCTGTTTACCATTTTGTCAAGGGCCGTAAGCGGGGCGTCCATGGCAAGGGTAGAAACGGTAAGGATTGCGACAGGAACGATTGATCACAAGGTAAACGGAAGCGGCACGGTGGAAGCCGGAAAAGAAATTGCCGTATATACAGAAAGCGGACAGCGGGTGAAGGAAATCTGTGTCCGGGAAGGCCAGGCGGTGGAAGCGGGAGAGGTGCTGTTTACCGTTGACCTGGATGAACTGGAAGAACAGATTTTGGCGGCGCAGCAGGAATTGGAAAAATCGAAGCTGCAGAACCAGGACGCTGCAAGCTCCAGAAATGTGGAATTGCAGAATCGGCAGCGGGCCCAAAGCAGGGCTTCGGAGGATTATAATCAGGCGGTAGCCAGCGGTGACGCATCGGTAGCCCAGGCAAAAGCGGCCTGGGATCAGGCGGAGCAGGAGTTGCAGAGTTTTCTGGCGGCAGGCCCGCCCGCTGCAAGCGCTGGAGAAAGCAGGATGAAACAGGAAACAGTCGGGGAAGCGGGAGCGGCAGGAAATGACGGAGAAGATATGGGAGATGCAGGCTCTGCTCACAGCCCTCAAAGGGATGAAAATGAACAGGAAGCAGGAGAAGGCAGCAGCCCAGAGCAGGATGAGAAGGGAGCGGAAAGCAGCCAGCCGGAATCAACGGAAAATGGGCAGAATGCGGAAGATGAAATTGCAGCCTGGGAAGCAGAAAAAGCCCGGTTAGAGCAGGCAGCGACAGAGGCAAAGGCAGCCTATGAAGCTGCAGTAGCCTCTCGGACAGAAAACGTAAAGACAGCGGCAAGGGCTTTAGAGGATGCAAATGCGCCGGCAGCGTCCGACAGCACATCCAGACAGAATGAAATTACCAGCCAGCAGCAGGAACTTGTTTTGGATAAGCTTCAGGATTTGAAACATGCAGAAGGTAAGATTACGGCGCCTGTGCAGGGAGTTGTAACAAATATTGCCATTACCACGGGAGATTTTACCACAGAGGGAACGGCTATGCGTCTGGCAGACGCTTCTCAGGGAAGCAGGCTGGTGGCTTCGGTGGATAAGTCCAATGAAAAATATGTCAGCAAGGGATGCCAGGTGAACATCAGTGTTGCCGGTATCAAAGAAAAAATTACCAGTTACACGGTAACCAGTGTAACGGAAAATGAGGGAGATCCCACGCTTTTGGATATTGTAATTGACATGCCTGACGGAGGATTGGAAACAGGTACGCGGGCAGAGATTGAGATTGTCCAGAAATCGGAAAATTATTCCACAGTTATTCCAATTCAGGCCCTTCATGAAGAACAGAACGGATATTATGTTCTGGTGATGGAGGAAGAACAGGGCGTTATGGGAAAAGAACTGGTTGCCAAGCGTTATGAGGTAAAGGTTCAGGATAAAAACAGTGTCAATGCAGCATTGGAAGACGGACTTCTCACATCGGAACAGGAGATTATCAGCAGCTCCAGCAGAAGCATTGGGGATGGAAGCCGTGTCAGGAAGATGGATGAATGAGTATGAAAATAGACATAAAAAAATATGGGAAATATCTGTTTCTGGCAGGAATGGGCGGACTGGGTTTTCTTTTGTTTTATCTGGCTGCCGTTGCCTGGTGCAGCATGCTCTGGGCTAGGGATAGTGCGCTGTTTTACCTGGAAGAGCCGATTTCTGTAGAAGAGGCGTTGAAAATATCAGAGCAGAATCAGAAAATAGCCGAACTCTGGAGACAGGGGGGCAGCGAGCAGGGCGTGCCTTTGAATTTCTGTATCTGGGGCCAGAAGGAAAATATTACGGTTTCTAATGAAGAACTGTCCAGAGCTGTCAGTACAGATGTTATTTTTCTCTGCGGCAATCCGGAGCTTCTGTTTGAAGAGTCCAGGATTCCGGTGCAGGAGGATGATCAGGGATGCCTGATCAGCGAAGACGCAGCATGGGAGCTGTTCGGGAGCAGCCAGGTGATTGGAAAAGAAGTCCTCTGCCAGGGGAAAAGCTATATTATCAGAAATGTGATTCCGGCAAAGGAGAAGATTCTGGCCTTTCAGGCGGGCAGTCTTATACAAAGGAGTCAGGAACTGTCTGCAGAGGGAGAAGAAAAGCCCTCTGTGGATTCTGTTTTCCAGAGAATTACGGTGCAGAAGCCCGAGGGAAGCTCCCTGCGGGAGCTGCAGATGATTTGGGTCAGCCAGTACGGCCTGAATCCACAGGGATTGGATACAGAATTGCTGCGGGGAATCAGCGGTATCCTGCTTTTGGTAATTCCGGTTACAGTGTGTATTTTCTTCTGGATTTTTCTGTATTGTCAGTATAAGGCTCAGGAGACGCTGCAGCAAAAAGCAGTGATGGCAGGGCTTTCTCTGGTTTTGGCGGCGCTGCTGATATTCTTTCTGGGGAAATGGGTGCGGATTCCGGATGAATATATTCCAACCTTATGGTCTGATTTTTCATTCTGGAGCCAATTATGGAAGGATAAGCTGGAAGGAGTCAGGCTGCTGATCCGAATACCCAAAGGAATCCCAGATTCTAAATGGATGGATGGCTTCTGGAGGGCGGCGGGATACAGCCTCCTGGCGGAGGCCGTGGCAGTGTTAGGGATTACTGGAGGAAGGCGAAAAAATTTTGATTGATTGGGCAGGCAGTTCCCCGGATGCTTTGCGTCGTTCGCTGCAGGAAGCAGAGCATGTTTGATAAAGTGCGCCAACAGCAGGAAGAGTTTCCTCTGTTGGCGCTTTTTTACGTATCATAGTTTGACTTTACCATAAGATTGTTTTAAAATAAAAAACAGATGAAACAGGAACATGAGGAGGATAGAAATTTGAAAATAAGGAGCAGTTGGGTTGTCATTTTTATTATGTTGATTGGGCTGATTCTGGGAACGGTGATTGGCAGTTACTGTGGAAGTATTTCGGCATTGAGCTGGCTGAATTATGGACAGGTATTTGGTCTGACAAGTCCCCTTGTGCTGGATTTGGGGGCGTTGGTTCTTACCCTGGGATTAACGATTAAGATAAATATTGCAAGTGTTTTGGGGATTGTCCTTGCATTTTTGTGTTATAAATTACTGGTAAGGTAAGGAAATGTTATATTATAATTACGGATCAGGAAAGGAAGCGAAAATCATGAAATGTACATTTATTGAATATCCCAAATGCTCCACCTGCAAGAAAGCAAAGCAGTGGTTAGAAGAGCATCAGACAGCATTAGAGGATCGGAACATCAAGGAGCAGAATCCAACCAAAGAAGAGTTAAAGGAATGGCATGAAAGAAGCGGATTGGATATCAAACGTTTTTTCAATACCAGCGGCATGCTGTACCGGGAGATGCAGTTAAAGGATAAACTGCCGGAAATGTCGTTGGAGGAGAAATACGAGCTGCTTTCCACAGACGGAATGCTGGTGAAACGTCCCATATTGGTGACAGAGAAAGGCATAACAACAGGATTTAAGCCGGAAGAATGGGAGAAGCTGTTATAAGATGGAAATAATTCGGGAACATTTGGTATTTACAGGAAGAGTGCAGGGTGTGGGATTTCGGTTCCAGGCAGGTCATTTGGCGAAGCATTATGGGGTGACTGGCTGGATACGGAATAATTATGACGGCTCTGTGGAGGCAGAAATGCAGGGTAGGGAGGAAGCGCTGGATCGGATCATCCAGTCTCTCCAGCAGGACAGCTACATCAGGATCGACTGGGTTACGCGGGACAGGATGGAGCCGGAACCTGGGGAACGGAGATTTTCTGTAAGATATTGACGGTTGATCATCATGAAAAGGAGGAGCAGTTATGTTAAAAAATTGGAACAAACCGGAACGGCCGGAGGAAGAGGAACTGGAGGAACGCCTGCAGGCGGCCAGAGCCAAACTTTCTGTGCAGCAGATGCAGATTAAGGAGCATAAACTGCCGGTATTTGTACTGTTTGAGGGGTGGGGAACTGCCGGAAAAGGCAGTATTCTGGGAAAGATTATCAAGGAAATCGATCCCAGGTTTTTCAAAGTTGCCACCATGGATATTCCAACGGAAGAGGAAAAACGCAAGCCGTTTTTGTACCGCTATTTTGTAAAGATTCCGGAAGCAGGCAAATTCTGTTTCCTGGATTCCGGTTGGATGGATGAAATCACCAAAGGCTGCCTTCACGGGGAACTGAAGGAGAAACAATACAAAGAACGAATCGACAGTGTAAAGCGTTTTGAGCGGCAATTGACAGACAATGGCTATCTTGTGATGAAATTCTTTTTTCACATCAGCCAGAATGAGCAGAAGAAACGGCTGAAAGGGTTGGAGAAAAATGAAACCACAAGTTGGCGGGTCAGTGAGAATGATACCTGGCAGAATAAGCATTATGATAAATGCCTGAAGGTCTATGATCAGTATTTAAGCGATACAAACGTATCCACTTCACCCTGGTATATTGTAGACGCCAAAAATAAAAAATGGGCTCAGCTTCAGGTGATTGAAACTCTGGTCAGCGGAATTGAAACCGCATTGAAAAACAGCGCAATGGCAGTGCCTCTTCTGCAGAATGTATTTCCAATGGAAAAAGTGCCGAAGCTGTCTGAGATTTCTCTGGATAAATCACTGACCGACGAGGAATACAAGCGGCAGTTAAAGGAGCTGCAGGATCGTCTGGGAATGCTGCATAATGAACTGTATTTAAAGAAAATCCCTGTGGTAATTGCCTATGAGGGCTGGGATGCGGCAGGAAAAGGCGGCAATATTAAGCGGATTACCGGAGCTCTTGACCCAAGGGGATATGAGGTGCACCCCATTGCAAGCCCGGAGCCTCATGAAAAGGCCAGGCATTACCTGTGGCGGTTCTGGAACCGTCTGCCCAAGACCGGACATGTGGCGATTTTTGACCGAACCTGGTATGGAAGAGTGATGGTGGAGCGCCTGGAGGGCTTTTGCAGTGAAAATGACTGGCAGAGGGCTTATAATGAAATCAATGAATTTGAAAAAGAATTGTCAGACTGGGGCGCAGTGATTATCAAGTTCTGGGTGCAGATTGACAAGGATGTTCAGTTAGAGCGGTTTACCGACCGTCAGAATACGCCGGAGAAGCAGTGGAAGATTACGGAAGAGGACTGGCGCAACCGGGATAAATGGGATTTGTATGAGACTGCGGTAAATGAGATGATGAAAAAGACCAGTACTGCCTATGCGCCCTGGCATGTGCTGGAATCCAATGATAAGAAATACGCCAGGATTAAGGCATTGAAGATTGTAATTGAAGAGATTGAGAAGGTTCTGTAAGCCATTGGAACTGCCGCATCAGGATAATATAAGATGAAGCTGTCTGCTCCTGTATGCGGCAGCTCTTATTTTGGCGTCTGTTCCAAAATGGGCAGGAAGAATTTGAGAGAACAGGCAGAGAAATTAAGTAAGGAGGAACCAGCATTATGTTTAAAACTGCAATTGTAGAAGATAATTCTGTGGATGCCGGGAAACTGAAGGATTTTCTGGAAAGGTTTGCAGCAAAAAGCGGAGAGGTTTTTATAACAACAGTTTTCAAAGATGCGGCGGATTTCCTGAATGGGTATAAGCAGATTTATGATATGGTATTTATGGATATTGAACTGCCTGGAATAAATGGAATGGAAGCAGCCCATAAGCTGCGGGCTGTGGACGGGAAGGTTACGCTGATTTTTGTCACCAATATGGCGCGGTTTGCGGTGAAAGGATATGAGGTGGACGCGGCAGATTATGTGGTGAAACCTGTGCATTATGGGGAATTTGAACTAAAAATGAAGCGGATCATAAGAAGGCATAAAGAGGCGGATGAGAGTATTCTGGTGGTGTGCCAAAGCGGTTATATGCGTCTGCTTCTACGGGAAATCAGGTATATTGAAGTTCAGGGGCATACTCTGATGTTTCACACGGAAACCGGGATGGTAAACGGAGGAGGAACCCTTTCTGAGACGGAAGCAAAGCTTGCAGGCAGAGGATTTTTGCGGTGCAATAAGTGTTATCTTGTGAATCAGCGACATATTGTTGCGGTAGAAGGCTATACCCTTAAAATGACTGGCGGAGAAGAAGTGCAGATTAGCCGGCCAAGGAAAAAGGCTTTTATGAGTGAACTGGCAGAGTCAATGGGAGATGGATGTGTGTTATGAATGCGATGTATCACTTTTTTGAAAAAAACGGGTATATATTTGAGATAATGCTTTCGAATTTTTGCTTTTTCTGGTGGATGGAAAAAAGAAAAAATTTTGGAGTAAAAGTGCTGCTGGCATTTTTTGTATTAATTGCAGCGTCAGTTGTTTCAGGATTTTTGCCCTTTGGGAATTTTATAAATAAAAGTGCAAGGACAGTCGTCATTTTTATCATTTGTATCTCAGGCGCCCAGTTTTGTTACCAGATAACGGCCAGCCGGGCGGCCTTTTATGCAACTGCAGCCAGCGTAGCCCAGCATTTTTCTTATAAATTGTCCAGAACGATTCTTATGCCGCTTTGGGCGGTTTGGAGGCGGCCAGGTTTTGAAACAGCGGCAAGATACAGCTATCCGGTTCTGTTTGTTGTGTGCCTGCTGCTTTGCTGCCTGATGTTTGGCAAAAAATTGCGCAGGGAAGGAATGGAACAATTGACAAGCTCGCCCACAGTTCTCTTTTTGCTTGTGGGAATGCAGCTGTGCACGAATATTTTTCAGAATTTTTTTGATGAGTATGAGATAGGCGTGGAGGTTTATACGATTATCAATTTGTTTGATATTATCACCTGTCTTTTTTTATTGGCGCTGCAGTGTGAAATTACCAAAAAAGAAAATGAGCAGATCCATAATGAGGTGATGAAACAGGTGCTTCATCAGCAGAAACAGCAGATGATAATTTCAAAGGAAAATATAGAATTAATCAATATCAAATGCCATGATATCAAGAATCAGATTTCCATGCTTGGAACCCATGTTTCACCGGAGGAAATCCGGGAACTGGAACGTGCAGTTAATATTTATGATACAACATTAAAAACAGGAAATGAAATATTTGATGTGATTTTAATGGAAAAGGCAATGGCGTGTGAAAGTAAGAATATCAGGTTGGACTGTATGGTAAATGGGGCAAGCCTGATATTTATGAAACAGTCAGATATTTATTCTCTGTTTGGAAACGCCCTGGAGAATGCGATTGAGGCAGCAGAGAAGATAGAGGATTTGGAAAAACGCTTTCTCAGTATTCGGGTATGGGAAGATAAGGGAATGCTGGTGATTCATGTTGAAAACTATTATTCGGGTGAGCTGGAATTTGACGGAGGGCTTCCGAAAACCACCAAAGAGGATAAACGGTATCATGGGTTTGGAATGAAAAGTATTCGTATGATTACGGAAAAGTACCATGGATACTTTTCGGTAAAATCCCAGGATGGAATCTTTGCGCTGAATATACTGCTGCCTATTTCAAAATCAGTTTAGGCGTGTTTTGGGATGGAGGAAACAGTTCAGGCTGGAAAAAATACAGTTCAGGAAGATTGGATTGTATGAAAAAGAAAATGTTGTTACCATCTTTTTATCAAATAAATGCAGAGGAGGAACAACATGTGGAAAAGAAGTAATATCTGGCGGGGATTATCCCTGGTGTCCGCAACTTTTTTGACGGTTTCATTACTGGCAGCAAATATTCTGGAAACCTACCGTACATCTGTAGATGCTTTTGTGGGAACCCGAAGCCAGAAAACCGTAACGGAAAGCACAGAAAATGCAGAGGATACGTGGACTTATGTGTCGCAATTTAAATCAGCGAAAGAAGCGTATGAAGGCTTTCGGGAACTGGCAGTCCGCACATCTTCGGAAACATATGCGCTGCTGAAAAATGACAACGCTGCGCTGCCTCTTTCTTCAGATGCAAAAATCACTTTATTCGGCATCAGAAGCTATGCACCGGTGTATGGCAATTCCGGAGGCAGTGTGCCGGATGGCAAGTCAACGGTACAGATTTTTGACGCCTTTACAGAACGGGGATTTCAGTTGAACCCATCTATGCTGGCAGCGTATGAAGCGTTTTTTGCAGATAAGGAATGGACCACTCCTCAATTCGGCGGAGGCATTCTTCCTGCTTATGCAGAAGTGACGGCTTATGACAATCCCCATGAATTGACTCTGGATGAATTGAAGGGCTTAAATCCCGAATACAATAAAGAGTATGCGGCTTACAGCGATGCGGCTGTTGTAGTAGTGGGCCGTGTAGGAGGAGAAGGCGGCGACGGTTATTATCCGGGAGAAGAAGGACGCGCCGAGGGAGTAGAAACAGTTACTGGCAACATATTAAGTCTCAGCCGGGAAGAGATGGAAATTGTCGAAGAAGCAAAAGCGAATTTTGATAAGGTAATTGTCCTTGTAAATGCCACAAATCCAATGGAAATCGGTAATCTGAAGGATGATCCTGACATTGACGCAATTATGTGGATCGGCTATCCGGGCGCATATGGATTTTATGGGGTTGCAGATGTGCTGAACGGCACGGTATCACCTTCTGCCCATCTGGGAGATATTTTTGCAAAAAACAGCGCGCTGGCTCCGGCGATGCAGAATTACGGTAATATTCCATGGGAAAATGCCGGGGATTTTTCTGAGACTGCGAATGTCAATTCTTATCTGATTGAAGCAGAGGGAATTTATACGGGATACCGTTATTATGAGACAAGATATGCAGATATTGTCCTTGGAAACGGCGGAGCAGAAGCCACTGCGGGGACTTACGCCAATGAAGACGGTACAGTTTCAGAGGCGGACGGCGTTTGGGATTACGCAAATGAAGTAGTGTATCCCTTTGGACACGGCTTATCATATACGACATTTGCCCAGACTTTAGATTCTGTAGAAATTGCAGACGATAAAAAGACGGCAAAAGTCACAGTAACTACCAGGAATACAGGAAATGCAGCCGGGAAGGCTGTGGCGCAGGTTTATGCTCAGACACCCTATACCGATTATGATAAGCAGTACCATATTGAGAAATCAGCGGTCCAGCTGATGGATTTTGAAAAGACAAATATATTGGAGCCGGGAGAAAGCCAGACGATTACAATGGAAATCGATCTTTCCAACCTGGCAAGCTATGATTCGGAAAATGCCGGAACTTATATTGTAGATCCGGGGACCTATTATTTTGCCATTGGGGACGATTCTCATGACGCCCTGAATAATATCCTTGCAGCGGAGGGAAAGACAACAGCAGACGGTATGACAGCCGAGGGAAGCACGGATAAAACTTTTACCTGGAACTGGGAGGGAGAAGTGGATGCGGAAACATTTGCTGTCAGCAAAAACGGAACGGAAATTGCAAATGCGGTTTCAGCAGGAGATTATGCAATGGATATCAACGCTTTCCTGCCTGGTACGGCTACATATCTTTCCAGAAGCGACTGGAACGGAACGTTTCCGAAAACATATTCTGGACTCAGCGCAGATGAAACATTAAGCAGGCTCCTGGGGAATGATTTGATTCCATTAAAAACGGATGATGACGTGTCGGATCTTGTGTTTGGAGATACTTCAAGTGACCTGACGATTAATGATATGAAGGGAGCAGATTATGAGGATCCCCGTTGGGAAGAACTGATTAATAAAGTGACAGTTCAGGAGTTTCTGGATTTTGCATCCAATGCTTTTCATAATATTGCAGCGATTGAATCTATCGGACTGATGCAGTATGCGGCAGATGACGGCCCCAATGGTTCAGACTCTCATTATTTGACAGAGGGCTCTTATCAGGGAGTGCCTTATGCGGACGCCCAGGAGTATGATTATGGGACAAGGGTAGGGCCTACGCCCCAGAACATTGCCTATAGCTGGAATAAAGAGCTGGCCTATGAAAATGGAGAAATTACCCTTGGAGAAAGTACGCTGGTGCTGAATCTTCCCATCATTATTGGGCCTGGAATGAATATCCACCGCCATGCTTATAACAGCCGTGGGGCGGAATATTATTCTGAGGATCCGATTCTGACAGGATATATCGGCAGTGCGGCCATTCAGGGCGCTCAGTCGAAAGGAACATTGGTAAATATTAAGCATGCGGCATTTAACGATCAGGAAGTGAACCGCTCCGGCATTGCAGTTTTTATGAATGAGCAGAAAGCCAGGGAAGTGGAACTTCGGGGATTGCAGCAGGCGTTTGAAGCGAACGGAAAGCCGGCGTCTTTTGCAGCAGATGAAAGTAAAGCGGATACTTATACGGAAGGAGCATTGGGAGTTATGAGCTCCTACAACCGTATTGGCGCGGTGGCTTCCAGCGCAAACAGCGGCATTATGGTTCAGATTATGCGGGAGGAATGGGGATTTAAAGGATATAATGTAACGGATTTTACAGGCGTTGCATTAAAAGCGGCTCCGAAGGAATCTATTCTTGCCGGAACCACAGCGTTCTGCGGCATGAGTATTTCTGAAGATATTACTTACTGGAATGGCGAGGGGTTAAGCGGCGATAGAGATATGCTGCTGGCTGTGAAACAGGATCTCCACTATCTGCTGTACGCCCTTGCAAACAGCGCAGCGATGAATGGCATTAATTCCACGACTCATACAGAGAATGTGATTACCTGGTGGCGGGCGGCATATATGTCAGCTATTGGCATATTTGCTGTAATGACGGCCGGAAGCCTTGTGCTTTATGGGTTCAGCCGACGTAAAAAGGCAGAAGGAGGGAAGGAATAGGATGAAAATGCAATTAGAAAAAACGGATTATGCGGTAGGCCTGGCAGCGGCAGCGTCTCTTATAGGTCTGGCAATTTATATTTTTACTTCCGTGAGCGGATATCTGGCGTCATCTCCGGTAAATTGGCTGCCTGTTGCCGGCACGGGGATTGCGGTAATTTTGATGGCCGTTTTGATCTTTATGAAACAAAAGTTTTCACTGCTTGCTGCGGACAGTATGATGATTGGTTCTGCCGCGCTGCTTTTATACAGCATTTATGAATTTGTGTTAGGGCGCGTATCATTGGCGGCAGACGTTTACTTCATCCCGGTCAATTACCCTCCGTCGGAGGCAGCGGCGCTGCATATTTCAATTGCGGGTCTTGTATTATATTTTGCAGCGGATCTTGCATTGATTATTGCAGCATTTATGAAACGTTCAGAGGAAAAATAAAACAGGAAATTATCTTTTGCCCACCTGGAGCTTCTGTGCGCCGGGTGGGTTTTATAAAAGGAAAGTGAGGCGATAAAAGGATGAAAGGGATTCCATTTCATGAAGGATGGTTCTATAAGCATGACGGTGAGAAAGGGCAGGGACGAAAGGTCACCATTCCCCACGACGCCATGCTGAGGGAACAAAGAAGCAGGACAGCTCCTGGTGGGGCAAATACAGGCTGGTATGACGGGTATGATTATGTTTATGAAAAAGAATTTATTCCGGATGCGTCGCTGGAAGGGAAAAATATTCTGCTGGAATTTGAAGGGGTTTACCGGAATGCAGAAGTATGGATTGACGAAAAGCAGGCAGCGTTCCGGCCTTATGGATATACAAATTTTTATGTGGATCTGACTGATAAGGTGAAACCTGGATGCAGTCACCGAATTCGAGTCATTGCCAGGAATGCGGATCAGCCAAACAGCCGCTGGTATTCTGGCGCGGGGATTTACCGTCCGGTGACTTTATGGGTGGGTGGCAGGAAACATATTCCGGTAAATGGAATACGGATCAAAACATTGTCGGTTTCGCCTGCAAAGATACAGGTGCAAGTGAAAACCAGTATGCCGGGGAATGTGAAAATTGAGGTTTTAGACGGTGAACAGACGCTTTGTGCTTGCGAGGCAAACAGCACAGGAAAAGCAGAAGTAACCCTGGATGTGCCTGACGCCAGGCTTTGGAATGTGGATACGCCCAATCTTTATGTCTGCCGCGTGACCTTTGGAGAAGATATCGTGTGTGAACCCTTTGGCATCCGGACCCTGGAATGGGGGAAAAATGGTATCTGTATCAATGGGAAACGTACCATATTGCTGGGCGCATGTGTGCATCATGACAATGGGCTGCTGGGCGCCTGCTGTGATGAGGATGCAGTGGAACGGAAAGTGCGTATTATGAAAGAAAACGGATACAATGCGTTGCGCAGCGCCCATAATCCCTGCTCCAAAGCATTTTTGCGGGCATGTGACAGGCAGGGAATGCTTGTGATGGATGAGTACATCGATCATTGGTATATTCACAAAACCGAGTATGATTATGTAGATTATTTTGAAAAATGGTGGAAGCAGGATCTGAAAGATATGGTTCGCAAAGATTACAATCATCCCTGCGTGGTTCTGTATTCTACCGGAAATGAAGTGAGTGAGACTGCTCAGCCCAAGGGAATCAGCCTGACCAGAGAGATGACGGAATATCTTCATGGACTGGATCATACCCGCCCGGTGACCTGCGGGGTTAATATTTTCTTTAATTTCTTAAGTTCCATTGGTTTTGGCGTCTACAGTGATAAAAAAGCAAAAAAGGAAGCATTGCAGGCAGAGAAGGCGAAAAAAGCGGGAAAAACCTCCAGGAAAAAAGCAGTCGGCAGTCAGTTTTTTAATAATCTTGCAGGTCTTTTGGGAGATGAATTTATGAAGAGGGGCGCTACGCTTCATGGATGTGATGTGAAAACACGGGGGGCTTTTGCCAATATGGATATTGCAGGTTATAATTACGGTATTTACAGATACAGACATGACCTGAAAAAATATCCGGACAGACTGATTCTGGGAAGTGAAACTTTTTGCAAAGATGCTTACAAATTTTATGAAATGGCAAAACATAATCCGCGGCTGGTAGGGGATTTTGTTTGGGCCGGCATGGATTATCTGGGGGAAGTGATGGTAGGCTCCTGGGAATATGAGGATTACGCAGGGAATTTTAATGGAGAACTGGGCTGGGTGTCAGCAGGCTCCGGGCGCGTTGATTTGACAGGGAAGCCTTTATGCGAAGCATTATATACCAGAGTTGCCTTTGAGAAAGCGAAGGGGCCGTTTATCGGCGTATGCCCGGTAAACCACACCGGAGACCGGCACAGCCCTTCCGCATGGAAAATGTCAAATGCAATAGAAAGCTGGAGTTTTCCGGGATATGAGGGAAGAAAAGCCAATGTGGAAGTTTATGTTCGGGCTGCCAGGGTAGAGTTGTTTGTCAATGGAAAAAAAGCAGGATCTGCGGTTTTGAAAAATGACTGCATTGCAAAGTTTTCCTGTACTTATGAGAAAGGCAGGATTGAGGCGGTGGCCTATGATACCATGGGAAAGGAGATTGGAAGGACAGCTCTTTTGACAGCGGATACGGAAACGGTATTGCGGGCAGAACCGGAAAAAGATGCTGTAAAGCCGGGACATTTAAGCTATGTCCGGTTAAGATATACGGATAAAAATGGCATTCTAAAACCTTTGGAGAGGGGAACCATACATGTGGAAGTCAGCGGCGGGAGTCTGGAAGGGCTTGGAAACGGCTGCCCTTATAATGAAAGAAGCTATCTTTCTGATGAAACAGACACTTATTATGGAGAAGCCCTTGCCATTGTCCGGGCAGGAGATGGAAATTCTCTGTGTGTGAAACTATCGGATGGTCTCCGGGAGGAGAAAATTCTGATTCCTGTAACGAAAGAATATCTGGAAAAATCCGGGCCTGCCGTAATGGAGAAAAATGGGAAAAAAGGGGGCGTGTGGGATATTGGAGAAAGTGAGGGAAAGAGATGCAGTTTGTAGAAAAATACTGGGGAACATTTACCCAAAAGCATAAATTAGCCGCTCAGTTTATTAAATTTTATTTTTTTTCTGTGGTGGTAACGCTGTTGCAATATCTGATGCTGACCTTTCTGCCGGAGCTGTTTTTCAAAGCGACGGACTGGTGTCAGATTCCCTGTCAGCTGATTCATTTATCTTTGGGGCCGGTGGACACCTATGTGTTTAATTATCCGGTTACGGGAGACGCTACCGGAGGCATGGGTTATTTTGCGGCATTTGCCATCACGCTGTTTGTGGCGCAATGCATTAATTTTCCGATGCAGAGAAATGTAACGTTCAAATCAAAAGGAAATATTTATTATCAAATTGCATGGTATGTGGCAGCATTTGTCCTCATTACGGTGGCGTGCAGTTTCCTGATGGGATTGTATGTGCCTGTTTGCAAAAGATTTTTTCCGCCTGCGCTTTATAATGTGTTGATTACAGTAATCAATGGCGGCGTTCAAATGGTAATTTATTTCCCAATTTATAAAATAATTTTTCCGGAAGGACAGGTGGAATAAATGAATGTGAAGCAAATAATGAAAAAACTGACGCTGGAGCAAAAATGTGCATTGCTCTCCGGCAAAGATGTATTTAAAACCCGTGACTTCAAGCGGGCAGGCATCCCCTCTGCCTGGCTGTCAGACGGGCCCCATGGTCTTAGGAAACAGGCAGGGCCTTCCGATCATTTGGGCCTGAATCCAAGTGAAAAGGCAACCTGTTTTCCTACAGCAGCCACCGCGGCCTGCAGCTGGGATGTTGCTCTGGGGGAAGAAATTGGCAATGCTTTGGGGGAAGAGGCAGCAGCCCAGGGAGTTAATGTTGTGCTGGGCCCAGGGCTTAATATGAAGCGGAATCCGCTTTGCGGCAGGAATTTTGAGTATTTTTCAGAAGATCCTTTTCTGGCAGGGAAACTGGCAGCGGCTTATATCAGAGGGATTCAGAAAAATGGAATTGGGGCCTGCCCGAAGCATTTTGCTGTCAATAACCAGGAAACCAGGCGCATGGCCTCGGACAGTATTGTAGATGAACGGACCTTGAGGGAGATTTATTTGACTGGCTTTGAAATTGCAGTCAAAGAGGGGCGGCCCAAAACAATTATGACAAGCTATAATCAGATAAATGGGGAATATGCAAATGAAAATAAGCATTTGCTGCAGGAGATCCTGCGGGCAGACTGGGGATATCAAGGTATGGCAGTAACGGACTGGGGCTGCTCAAATGATCATGCATTGGGAGTGAAGATGGGATCTGCCCTGGAAATGCCGGCGCCGGGGCTGGATTCTGCCCGGGAATTGCTGGAAGCGGTAACCTCCGGCAAAATTACAGAAAAGGATGTGGACGCCAGGGTGGAAGAACTGCTGGAAATGGTATTTTCCACCAATGAGGCTTTTGGAAAAAAGACGGGATGCGTGAATTACAAAAAACATCATGATTTGGCCCAAAAGGCAGCGGCCAGAAGCCTTACGCTGCTGAAAAATGAAGATCAGATTTTACCCATTAAAAAAGGAACAAAAGTGGCGTTGATTGGTGATTTTGCATCCGTTCCCCGGTATCAGGGAGCTGGTTCCAGCGTTGTAAATGTGACGCGTCTTGACAATCTTCTGGATTGCATGAAAAAATCAGAATTGAACTTGATTGGCTTTGCGAAAGGATTTGACCGGTCAGGGAAAAAGAATGAAGGATTGGAAAATGAGGCTGTCAGGCTTGCAGAAAAAGCGGAACTGGTAGTCCTTTGTCTTGGATTGGATGAAATGCAGGAAAGCGAAGGGCTTGACCGTGCAAATATGAAAATGAAACAAAACCAGATATCTTTATTGAAAAAGATTAACAGGATTAATGACAATCTTGCAGTGGTATTGTTTGCAGGCAGCGCAGTGGAAACATCCTGGCGCAAATCTTGCAAAGGGCTTCTATATGCAGGGTTGGGAGGACAGGCCGGAGCGGGGGCGGTTATGGACGTCCTGACAGGAAAGGTAAATCCCGGAGGAAAACTGGCGGAAACATGGCCGGAGCATTATGAAGATGCACCTTCCGTCCGCCATTTTGCAGGCAGGGGACATACAGTGGAATATCGGGAGGGCTTGTATATTGGTTATCGGTATTACCAGAAAGCTAAAGTGAAAACAGCATTTCCTTTTGGATATGGACTGAGTTATACCACATTTGCATACAGTGATTTAAAAGCAGATAAAGAAAAGGTTACTTTTTGCATCAAAAACACAGGAACCTGTGACGGGTCAGAAATTGCGCAGCTTTATATTTCAAGACCGGGGAAAGAGGCGTTTGCGCCTGTACGGGAGCTGAAAGGATTTGCTCGTGTGGATTTGAAAGCAGGGGAGAGCAGGGAAGTGACAATCCATTTGGACGATAAAGCATTTCGCTATTGGAATGTGAAAACAAACCGTTGGGAAACTGAGGGCGGCGCCTATACAATTTATGTTGGTTCCAACAGTGAGAATCATCCTTTATCTGCTGTGATCGAGATTGAAGGCTCCGGGGCGCCTGCCCCCTATACAGGCAAGCGGCTGAAACACTATGAAAAGGGCATAGTGCAGAATGTGCCGGATGAAGAATTTGCAGCTTTGCTGGGATATCCAATTCCTGAGAATAAAAGCGGGATCAATCAGAATATGACGATCGGAGAATTGAACCATGGGCGCAGCCCTATGGGCTGGCTTATCTGGCTTGCTGTGACATGTATGCTGAACAGAAGCAAAAGAAAGGGACAACCTGATTTGAATCTGCTTTTTATTTACAATATGCCTTTGCGGGCCATTGCCAAAATGACAAATGGTATGGTAAGTATGGGAATGGTGGATGGTATGGTTCTGGAATTAAAAGGCTTTTGGCTGATAGGAATTCTGAAAATAGGGATAGAGTTTTTGAAAAACAGATATTTAAATAAGGCGATGGAGAAAAGAATTGGGAAGTAAAACGGAATAGACAAAATAAAAATTCAGGTATAAAATGCCTCCATTTACAGATAATAGTATTGCGAAAAAATGATATGTAAATGGAGGATTTTATTATGAAAGCAACAGGAATTGTTCGAAGAATAGATGATTTGGGCAGAGTAGTTGTGCCGAAAGAAATCCGGCGTACATTACGGATCAGGGAAGGCGATCCATTGGAAATTTTTACAGACCGGGAGGGAGAAATTATTCTGAAAAAGTATTCTCCCATTGGGGAACTTGGGCAGTTTGCAGGATTGTATGCGGAGAGCCTTGCCCAGACCAGCGGGTGCCTGGTGTGCATTACCGATAAGGATCATGTAATTGCAGCAGCCGGCGCAGGGAAAAAGGATTTTGACGGAAAGCCAATCAGCAAACAGCTGGAACATGTGATTACAGACCGCGAGACTTTTTATGCTCAGAAGGATGAGAAAGGGTTTGTAAAAATTACATTGGATGACGCCGGAGATTTTCAGTCGCAGGTGGTGTCCACCATTATTTCAGAGGGGGACGCTATCGGCTCTGTGGTGATGTATAACAGGGAAGAAGGAACAGGAATGGGAGAGACGGAAAGCAAACTGGCAAGGGTGGCCGCCGGATTTCTCGGAAAACAGATGGAACAATAGGCTTTTCTGATTCTGAAGCAGCGGAATTGTCGGGAAATGAAAGAGTTTCCACCATATAGATTGAGACTTTTTCGATATCGCAACGATATTGTGTATTAATTTCATTTCCTGACATTCCTATACACAGTTATAATCTTAAAACATTGAGTATCAAAAACCAGGACAGACCATAATAGGTTATCACAGCAACAAGGTCATTGATGGTTGTAATTAGGGGACCCGATGCAACAGCGGGATCTACCTTCAATTTTTGAAACATAAAGGGAATCAATAAGGATAAGGGATTGAAAAGCGATAATTAGCGGCAGTTGCGCGACAATTCCTTCAAATATGCCTATAACACTGGATACAACCATTCCCAAGCCAAGCAAAATGACAAGCCAGGGCAGCCTTTTTCCAATGCTTTTTGTCAATGGTTCCTTTAAATCTTCTTCTGCCGCCTGCTCAATCAGTTCATGCATTGCCTGTCGTACACTGATTCCAGAATGGACTGCAATATAGTTTGGAGTCATCTTGCTGCCTATCTCATCTTCACTGAAAGAATTCATCAGCATGATCTGTGTTTTCAAGCTGTCCCCCAGCAGTTCAATCACCGTAGTGCGGTCTGTTTTATCCATATTCATATTCGAAGATATCCGCCAGTGTTTCAGCATTTAAAATATGATATAGCCTGCCGCGTCCTTCCAAACTAAGCCTTTCTAATGCGGAAGCAATATCCCTTTCGCGATATGCAAGGATACGTTCCTGTTTAATTTTAGGAGTTAAGTTGCTGCGAAGCATCTCTACAATCTCTGTTTTGTAATCTGGATGCTGTGTTGTTTGGAGAATTTCATTTTGAATATTGTCATTTACTTTCATTGCATTTCCTCCTTTACCTGTCAGGCGCTGATAGCAAACTAAAAATGAAAAGGCGGGTGCAAAGGTTGTCAGCAAAAGGGCATAAAAATACCATTGCCGCTCATAAACCTTATCATTCTGCACTCATCATACCGATTGCATCATAGTTTAGAAACAAACAATGGCTTTATATATGGACGCAATAATATTCCGTTACAAATTATGGACATAACTGCAGCAATATGTAGAGCGGCTATAGCTATATATAAAAGCCTTGTTTATACTTCGACTATTACTGCCGTCCATAATCTCACCTCCGTTTATCAGGTACATTATTATTTAAATTAAAAAAATTTTAAACTTCATTATACTAAAATCCGATAAGAAGTCAAGAGCAAAAAAATCTGAAAAAGTTTGCATATAAAATCTGTTATTCAGCCTGGCGGTACTGTACCGGTTCCGAATACTGATCCAGGGAGCGGAATTCATATCCTGCATCCGAAAGTTTTTGGAGGACAGTGGGAAGGGCAGCCAGCGTGGCGTTTTTCCCGGAACCGTCATGCATCAGAACCACAGGATTTTCCACGTATTTTACATTGGAGCAGATATTGTCAATAATATTCTGGGAGGTTGTCAGGTTGCTTCCGTCGCCAGAGCTGACATTCCAGTCGTAATGGGTGAATCCCCGGCGTTTCATTTCGTTGATAATGTTATGTATTACATAGGAAGAGCCGTTGTTGCTGCCTCCCGGAAAACGAAACAGGCAGGGGGAATAGCCGTTTGTTTCCTCATATACCCAATCATATACTTTTTCATAATCTTCTAAAAAAGCGTCTACGGAACGGTAAATCTGATTATAGTCGTGGCTGTAGGAGTGGAGAGCCAGGGTATGTCCCCGTTTCACAATTTCTGATAAATACTGGGAATATTCTTCGTTGTTTTTTCCAACCACAAAAAAGGTTGCGTGGGCGTCATATTCATCCAGCAGATCCAGTACCTTTGGAGTCAGGGCGGAAGGGCCGTCGTCAAAGGTCAGGTAGACATATTTCTGTCCGGACTGAGCGGGCATATTATCTTTATCAGCATACAGATTGGGATAAGGGTCATCTTCGGAGTTATGGGAGGAATACCAGTCTTCCTGCTGTTCGTCCTCATCCGAGTTGTCTTCTTTTCCAAGATCCTGCATCTGTTCAGAAAGCTCAGTAATATAATCCTTTTGCCCTTCAATGTATTTTTCTTTTTCATCCAGCTGGGCAGCGCTGTCTTCTAGTTGCTCATTCAGCCCGGAGTTGCTTTCCCTTAACTGTGCGGCTTCTGCCGTCAGGCTGTGGTACCTGCTGTCCAGGTTCCAGTATTGAAAGCCGAGAACGCCGCAGATGCACAGGAAAATAATGGCGCAGGCCAGCGCCGGGATAAAGGGCTTCTTTTTCATAATCATCGTCTCCTTAGAATAGATAATTTTTCCAAATATCAGTATAGCGAAAAGAGAGGGATTCAACAAGGGGTTAAGGAAATTTTAAGAAAAGGGGTACAGAATTTTGCAAAAATTGGCGCACATTTTCATATTACAAGAGAATTGCAAATAATCTTGTATATTTTTCTCTAAACGTGTAAAATAAAAAGGAAATGTTTTCGAAGTAAAAGATATAAAAATTTCAGAATGGGCCAGGAAGTTTATGCGCCTATTCTCAGCAGAGGAAGCATATGGACGAAAAATTTATCCGAACAGGGCTGCTTTTGGGAGAGGAAGGGCTGAACCGGCTGGCCCGGGCAAGAGTGGCAGTATTTGGCGTCGGCGGCGTAGGCGGCCATACAGTGGAAGCGCTGGTCAGAAGCGGCGTAGGGAAGCTGGATTTGATTGATAAAGACGTGGTGAGCCTGTCCAACATCAACCGGCAGATTATCGCAACTGCCAGAACAGTAGGACAATATAAGACAGAAGCAATGAAAGAGAGGATTTTAGAAATCAATCCCCAGGCGGAGGTAACCATTCACAATTGCTTTTTCCTGCCGGAAACAGCAAAAGAGTTTGATTTTGGAGTATATGACTATGTAGTGGATGCGGTAGATACGGTAACGGCCAAAATTGAACTGGCGGTGCAGGCGCAAAAGGCAGGCGTCCCCATCATTTCCAGTATGGGAGCCGGGAATAAATTAGATCCTGGACAATTTGAAGTGGCGGATATCTACAGCACTTCCGTCTGCCCTTTGGCGCGGGTGATGCGGCGGGAACTGAGAAAAAGAGGCATAGAGAAACTGAAAGCCGTATATTCTAAAGAGGAACCCAGGCGTCCCCGGACAGAGCTGCCTAAGGAGGCGGGAAAAGTGATACCAGGAAGCATTGCTTTCGTGCCCTCGGTGGCAGGGCTAATGATTGCCGGAGAAGTAATCCGGGATCTTTGCAGCGTTGAGAAATGAATGAGAAGCAGGGCTTACGATTGCTGGGAAGGTAATCCGGGATGTTGCAGTCCCGAAAAATGAAATGAAAATCATGAAATTTCACAAGAAGGAGACAATTCGAATGAAATTTATTCATATAGCAGATGTGCATTTAGGGGCAAAGCCGGACAGAGACAAACCATGGGGAGAAGAGAGGGAAGGCCATAGCTGGCAGGCGTTTACAGATGTCATAAACAGGGCAAAGGAAGAACAGGTGCAGCTGCTTCTGATTGCCGGAGATTTGTTTCACAGGCAGCCGTTGATGGGAGAATTGAAGGAAGTAAACTACCAGTTTTCCAGAATTCCCCAGACCCAAGTAATGCTGATAGCGGGCAACCGTGATTTTCTGGGAATGAATTCCTGTTACCGTGCCTTTACCTGGGAAAAAAATGTACATTTTTTTAAAGAAGAGAAGATAAGTTTTGCAGAACTGGAAGAATTAGGAGTCAGAGTATATGGGCTGAGTTATGAACATCGGAAAATACGGGAGCGTCGGTATGACAGAGTACATGTACAGGAAGGTGAGTATTATAATATCTTTCTGGGCCACGGCGGGGATGAGGAGCACATTCCTTTTGAGGCGGAAAGCCTGAAAGAAGCGAATTTTGATTATGTGGCTCTGGGACATGTCCACAAGCCAATGCAGTTGGTGAAAAATAAGGTAGTTATGGCAGGCGCATTGCAGCCAGTCAGTGCAAATGATACGGGAGAGCACGGATATTTTATAGGAGAGTTAGGGAAAGAAGGATGTAAGGTGGAATTTTTCCCTCTTCGGTATTGTGAATATGCAGCCTTGAATCTGAAGGTGAACAAAGAGATTACCACAGTTGCCCTGAAAGAAGTAATGAAGAATCAGATAAGAAAAGCGCCGCCGCATCAGTTGTTCAAAATTAATCTAACTGGTGACAGCAGCCTGGAAGCGCCTTTGAATTTAGAGGAGCTGGCCCGGATGGATCGGGTGGTGCAGGTAGTCAGCCGATGCCAGCCGGATTATGATTTGGAACAGCTAAAAATAAAATATAAAGATCAGATCATTGGGCGGTATATTGAAACCTTAGAGGAGATGTCTCAGGATGAGATTACAAAAAAGGCATTATTCTATGGTGTGGAGGCATTG
Organism: Petralouisia muris; assembly: GCF_004793545.1. Taxonomy (GTDB): domain Bacteria; phylum Bacillota; class Clostridia; order Lachnospirales; family Lachnospiraceae; genus Petralouisia; species Petralouisia muris. Next base: position 90,645 of record NZ_SRYA01000009.1, read on the forward strand.
TTAACAGAATGAAGATAACAGAAATTCAAATAAAAAATTTTGGAAAGCTCCATAATATTAATATCAGGCCCCTTCCGGGAATTAATGTAATATACGGAGAGAATGAAACGGGCAAATCCACCCTGCAGCAGTTTATCAGCGGGATGCTGTTTGGATTGGAGAAGCAGCGGGGGCTCTCTGGCAGGAATGATAATTATCAGCAGTATGAGCCGTGGAACAGCAGCTCTTCTTACGCCGGAGGCTTGAAATTTACAGTGGAGAATAAACCTTTCTATCTGGAGCGGAATTTTTATCACAAGGAGAAATCGGCCAGGCTTGTAAATGAAGCGGATTTGGAGGAATTATCAGTAGAACAGGGCGATTTGGATATGCTGTTGGGTGGCATGAGCAGGGAAACCTATGAAAATACTTTTTGTATCAGACAGGCTTCCGTAGAGACCAAGCAGGAATTTGCAGACACGCTGCAGAATTATTTTGTCAATGCGTCTCTTGGAAAGGAAGGCGGCATAGATTTATCCGGAGCCCGAAAACGGCTGAAAGACGGGCAGGAAAGAGCAAATCAGGCGTATCAGGAAAAGCTGGCAGAGCGGAAAGAAGCGGAAGAAAAGCTTCTGATGGCGGAACGGCTTCTGAAAAAGGATGTGGAGCAGCTGAAAAAACAGAAAAAAGACGGTTACCGCGCGCTTCTGCAAAAAGAAGAAAACAGCCTGATTTTTTTTGAACATGACAGTAACCAGATGGCAGAATATTTAAGAGATATCCGTCAGGAGAGAGAACAGAGGAAATACAGGATACGGTCTGTTCTGTCCGTGTTTTTGGCATTTGCTGGTTTGCTGGCAGGAATTTGGAATGGAATAGAACACATTTTTAGAAATCCGGCTGCCGGCTGGATTGCATTGGAGGCCTGCCTGGCCATCTTGATCCTGTATGGTATCAGAGAGGCTTTTTTCTGGCATCGGAAATTCAGGCAGTTGAAGATGCTCCGCATGCAGCAGGAAGAGGAAAGTAAGGAAATCAAGCAGTATGATTCTATTGAGAGGGAGCAGCTAAAACAGAAAAGGCAGCAGGAAAAGCAGACAAGGAAGCGGACGGTAGAGGAATTGCTTCAGATTCAGGTATTGGAGAAGCTGGCAGAGCTGGTGAATCTGCAGGAGGAACTGGAAGAGTGCAGAGTTCCCTCAGAGGAAGAGCAGGAATATCAGCGGCAGGTGGAAGCATACCAGTTAGCAGGCCGAACTTTAGAGCGGTTGTCTCAGGAGGTTTATCAGGATACCAGAGAGCAGATGGAGCAGGAAATGTCCCGGATTCTTTCAGAACTTACCAATGGGAAATATAAAAAGATCGGTTTAGACGCTCAGTTGAATCTGGTGGCGACAGAAGGAAAACGCAGACTTTATCCCTGGCAGTTAAGCCAGGGGACGATGGAACAGATGTATCTGGCCCTTCGGATGGGCGCCGGAGGATTTTTCACCCGGGAGGAATCCATGCCGATTTTGCTGGATGAAGTGTTTGCGGCTTTTGATGAGAAGCGTCTGCAGGGAACGCTCCAATGGCTTGGAAGACAGGAACAGCAGATTTTTTTGTTTACCTGTCAGAAACGGGAAATTGAAATCCTGGAAAATCAGGGAATCCCATTTGGAAAAATCATGCTGAGCAGGTAGGCGGTTTATGAGTAAGAAAAAGAAAAAAAAGAAGAAATATCGGGCGTTTTGGTTTTTTGTCAAGCTTCAGTTTTTGTTTCTGATCCTGGTGGGATTGGCCCTTGGCTGGTACTATTACGGCGGATATGCCCAGAAGGTCAGCGAATTGCAGCAGGAAGCCAGAATGCTGGTCCAGAAATCCAGCGAAGCCACATTCCGTTCCGTACAGACCAGCCTTGTGTATGATGTGGACGGCAGGCTGATATCTACGCTTAAGGGTGAGAAAGACGTATATTATCTGGAATATGAGGATATCCCGGCTTATGCTGTGGCGGCAATGATTAGTATTGAAGATAAGAAATTCTACCGTCATAATGGAATCGACATTAAGGCAATTATGCGGGCTGCTAAGGCCATGGTGCAAAACGGAGAGGTGACCCAGGGAGGAAGCACCATTACCCAGCAGCTTGCCAAGCTGATATTTTTGACTCAGGAGCGTACCTGGGAACGTAAAATCGAAGAAATGTTTATTGCCACCGGCCTGGAAAAAGTTTACAGTAAGGATAAAATCATGGAATTTTATCTGAATAATGTTTATTTCAGCAACGGATATTATGGAATCCAGGCGGCCAGCAAAGGGTATTTTAACAAAGACGCCAAAGACCTTTCTTTGTCCCAGATTGCATTTTTATGCGCCATTCCCAATAATCCAGCCCTGTATGATCCGGTTACCAATATGGACAATACCCTCAAACGGCGGGACAGGATTCTATATCAGATGTTAGAGGACGGGAAAATCAGCCAGACTACCTGCGAGCAAGCCAAGGCGGAGGTAATCACTCTGAACCGGCCGGAGAAAACGAAAAATGATTATGTGGAAACCTATACGTATTACTGTGCGATTCGGGCATTGATGCAGCAGCAGGGATTTAAATTTAAATCAGATTTTTCTTCGGAAGAGGAGAAGGCAAAATATCAGGAGGAATACAATGCATTGTATGAAGAATGCCAGAAGAGCCTTTACACGGAAGGATACCGTATTTACACCTCCATTAATCTGGATATGCAGCAGATGCTGCAGGATGCAGTGGACAATAATCTGGCAGAATTTACAGAGCAGAATGAAGAAGGGATTTATACCCTGCAAAGCTCTGCCGTATGCATTGATAATCATAACGGGTATGTAAAAGCTATTGTAGGAGGCAGGAATCAGAATCTTCCCGGTTATACGCTGAACAGGGCTTATCAGAGCTTCCGGCAGCCGGGCAGCGCCATTAAGCCTCTGCTTGTTTACACCCCGGCGCTGGAGGGGAAATATACCCCAGATACTATCGTGCAGGATGTAAAAACAGAAGAGGGTCCCTCCAATTCCAGCGGTTATTACGAAGGCGATATCACGCTGCGTCGTGCAGTGGAAGCCTCAAAGAACACGGTTGCATGGAATTTGCTGGAGGAAATGACGCCCCGGGCGGGTCTGGAGTATCTGAAGAAAATGAAATTTTCCAGGCTGGATACCAAGGATGAGCAGCCTGCCAGTGCTCTGGGAGGATTTACCAATGGAGTATCTGCAGTGGAAATGGCCTCCGGTTATGCAGCCATCGTCCATGACGGGAAATATCGGGAGCCAACCTGCATTACCAGAATTACTGATGCAGAGGATAATGTAATTCTGGAAACCCAAAGTGAAGAGGTGGATGTATACAAGAAAAATGCAGCCCGTATGATGACGGATATGCTGGCGTCTGTGGTGCAGGAGGGGACTGGCCGGGGACTTGCTTTAAGCAGCATGCCTTCTGCAGGAAAGACAGGAACCACCAATGACAATAAGGACGGCTGGTTTGTAGGCTACACCAGTTATTTTACCACCAGCGTATGGGTGGGCTATGACATGCCCCGGGAGCTGCCTGGATTGTCCGGTGCAAGTTATCCCGGAAGTATCTGGAGAACCTTTATGGAGCAGATTCATCAGGGTCTGGAGCCTGTGGAATTTCTGCCGTATATTGACGAAAATAAAACGCCCCTGGATGATGAAGAATACCTGGATGCATTGCAGAATGAAGTGGAAAACTATCAGGAAGACATCAATCCGCCTGAAGAGGGAATGGAAGAGCTTCCCGAAGAGGGAGAGCAGTATCCGTAGTGCAGGAAGTTTGGCGGAGTCTCGGGCAGGATATGGGAGCGTGAAGGACTATGGTAAGAATAGCAATTGTGGAGGATGAAGAACTTTATATCGAAAAACTGACAGAGTATCTCGGGAAATATCAAAATCAGTTTGGGGAACAATTTGAGATTACGGTTTATCGGGACGGAGACGGAATCACTTCACAGTATCAGGCTCAGTTTGATATTATCCTGATGGATATTCAGATGAAATTCATGGACGGCATGTCGGCGGCAGAAGAGATCCGCCGGCAGGATTCCCAGGTTGTCATTATATTTATCACCAACATGGCACAGTATGCTATCCGCGGCTATGAAGTGGATGCCCTGGATTATATTTTAAAACCTGTGTCCTATTTTGCATTCAGCCAGAAGCTGAGCCGCGCCATTTCCCGTATTCCGAAAGAAGAGGATAAAAAGTTCACGATTTCCGTAAAAGGCGGTATTCTGTGCGTGAGTATTTCAGATATTTATTATGTGGAAAGTGCAGGCCATAATCTATTGTTTCATACTGCATCCGGCACCCACATGACGTCAGGCACAATGAAATCAGCAGAGGAAAAGCTGACAGCGGCTGGATTTTCCAGAGGAAACAAATGTTATCTGATCAATCTGGAGCATGTGGAGGGCATTCAGGACAAATGCGCAGTAGTGAAAGGTGAGATGTTGCAAATCAGCCGTCCCAGAATGAGCAGGTTTATGCAGGATCTTACAAGGTACTGGGGAGATGTATTATGAATTGGGAAAATTTGCAGGACGTATTGCCGGATATTCCCCGGGGATTTACAGCTATTGCAGAATGGCTGGCCTGCCTTTTGAGTATCTTTGAAATGAAGCGGAGATTTTCAGGATGGAAGCTGGCAGGAATTTCGGCAATGTTTCTGGCATGTTTGGAAATCCTGCTGGTATTGACGAAATCACTCCAGGGCTTTTGGTGGATTCTCTGTATGGGAGCAGCAGTGGGCGTAATGTATCTTTTTCTGTATCTGTGCTGTGAGGCTAATGCAATGGATGTGGGATATTACTGCGTCAGGGCGTTTGCCGTAGCGGAATTTGCAGCCTCTTTGGAATGGCAGGTGGACTGTTTTTTCCGGTTTTCTCTGGGATGGGAATCCGGCTGGTTCCGTATTTTCTGGCTGGCCGCAGTGTATTTGGCAGTGTATTCGGCAGTATGGCTGCTGTTTCGGCGCCATGCCAAATCCGGCCAGGAACTTATGGTAACAAAATGGGAGCTGCTGTCTTATGTGATGATCGGGCTGGCAATTTTCGGTATCAGCAATGTGGGATTCATGCCCTGGAGTACGCCTTTCAGCGGCCGGTACATGGCGGAGATATTTAATGTCCGAACGCTGATAGATTTTGGAGGCGTGGCGATTCTCTATGCGTATCACGCTCAGAGAATGGAGCTTTGGGCGCGGCATGAATTAGAGAGTATGGAAAGCATTCTGCATAGCCAGTATACCCAATATAAGCAGTCCCAGGAAGCAATTGATCTGATTAATTATAAATACCATGACCTGAAACACCATATTCACGCACTTCGGGCTGAAGAAAATGCGCAGGAAAGAAATGCACATCTGGACAGAATGGAAGAGGAAATCAAAAATTATGAGGCTCAGAATAAGACGGGAAATCAGGTGTTAGACACTCTTCTGACCTCCAAGCAGCTCTATTGCATGAAAAATAGCATTACCATGACCTGCGTAGCGGACGGTAATCTGTTTCATTTTATGGACGTGATGGATATCTGTTCTATTTTTGGCAATGCGTTGGACAATGCAATAGAATATGAAAAGAAAATTCCCGATCAAGAAAAGCGACTGATTCATGTGACGGCCTTTTCTCAGAAAAATTTCCTGATTGTGCGGTTTGAAAATTACTGTGAGGACAGGCTGGACTTCAAGGAAGATCTTCCTGTGACAACGAAAAAAGACGGGCATTTTCACGGTTATGGACTGAAAAGCCTGCGGTATACGGTGCATAAATATGGCGGTGAGGTGGATGTTGTCAATCAGGATAACTGGTTTCATCTGAACATATTAATTCCAATCAAAAATGAAAGGGCAGAATCAAAATAGGTTTTCTGCTCTTTTCTTATATTGTTGAATGAAAAATTTCTGATTTGGGAAAAACGCCAATATTTTTGCAATTCATGCAGAAATATTGCAGTTTATGCATAAATCAGCACAGCTCTCCATCTTCTGTTATGATAAATTCATACAAAATATAAGGGAGGGAGACATGTGAAACATCAGGACTTACTGAACAGAATGACATTGGCGGAAAAGGCGGCGTTTTTAAGCGGCAAAAATATGTGGCAGACCAGGGATTTTCCACGGCTTGGCATTCCATCTGTTTTTTGCTCTGACGGACCTCACGGCATCCGTAAGCAGGCCGGGGCAGGAGATCATCTGGGATTAAACGCTTCGCTTCCGGCCACCTGCTTTCCAACGGCGGCTACCGTTGCCAACAGCTGGGATGAGAAGCTGGGAGAGGAACTGGGGAATGCGCTGGGAGAGGAAGCGGCTGCCCAGAGAGTGCATGTGCTTTTAGGACCGGGATTGAATATCAAGAGAAGCCCCCTCTGCGGGCGGAATTTTGAATATTTTTCAGAGGATCCCTATCTGTCAGGAAAAATGGCGGCGTCGTATATCCGTGGGATTCAGAATCAGGGCGTATATGCCTGTCCCAAGCATTTTGCGGTAAACAGCCAGGAACTTCGCAGGATGGCGATGGATGCTGTCGTGGATGAGCGGACGCTGCGGGAAATTTATCTGACCGGTTTTGAGATTGCCGTGAAAGAAGGCGGGGCAAAGGCCATTATGACAAGCTACAATGAAGTTAACGGCATTTATGCAAATGAGAATAAGCATTTACTGCAGGATATTCTGAGGAAAGAATGGGGATTTGAGGGAATTGTCATTACGGACTGGGGCGCATCTAACAGCCATACGGCAGGGGTGGCGGCAGGCTCTAATCTGGAAATGCCTTCTCCGGGACTGGATTCTGCAAGGGAAATTCTTAGGGTAGTCAAGGAAAAGCGGCTGACAGAAGAGGAAGTGGACGCCTGTGTGGATGAACTTCTGGATGCAGTTTTAACGCTGACGAAGCAGGCCAAAGAAAAGCAGCATAATATTGAAAAGGAAAAGCATCACAAGCTGGCAAGGCGTGCGGCAGAAGAGAGTGCCGTGCTTTTGAAAAATGAAGATCATTTTCTTCCTCTGAAGCCAGGCTTAAAAGTGGCTTTTATCGGGGATTTTGTATCAGAGCCCAGGTATCAGGGGGCAGGCTCATCCATGGTAAATCCCATTTATCTGGATACGATGGAACAGATATTGTCAATGACTGAGGCAGAAGCCGAAACAGTTCCTGGGAGTATGCCCGAAACAATGAAACAGCCATTGGGGGCCTATGGGATTCAGCTGGTGGGAATAAACCGGGGATACCAAAGAAATGGAGATGCAGATGCAATGCTGAAAAAAGAGGCGTTGGATTTGGCTGCAATGGCAGATGCGGTGGTGTACTGTTTCGGCCTGAATGAAATCAGCGAATCCGAGGGAATGGATCGGAGTCACATGCGCATTCCCCAGAATCAGATAGAGCTTTTGGAAGCCATTGCCCAGGTGAATCCTAACATTGCCGGGGTGATAAGCGCGGGAGCGGCCGTAGAAATGCCCTGGGCCCGCTGCCTGAAAGCCATTTTATACGGTGGCCTGTCTGGGCAGGCAGGTGCGGGGGCCATTTTGAATCTGTTGACTGGCAAGGTAAATCCTTCCGGAAAGTTAAGTGAAACTTACCCTATTAAATATGAAGACACCCCTGCATTCCGGTATTATCCCAGCGTCCAGAGAACGGCGGAATACAGAGAGGGTATATATGTGGGATACCGTTATTATCAGACGGCCGGCATAAAGGTGCAGTATCCTTTTGGCTATGGGCTTTCTTATACTGACTTTGCTTATTCCGATTTGAAAGTGGATCAATATGGGGTGGAATTTACAGTAACCAATATTGGAAAACGGGATGGAGCGGAGATAGCGCAGCTCTATGCAGGAAAATCCCCGGCAGATGCTGAGAAAAAATTTTGCAGCGGCTCAGACAGGAAAACGGAAGATTTTGTTCAGAAAGGAATTTTTCGTCCGGCCAGAGAGTTAAAAGGATTTGTAAAAGTGTTTTTGAAGGAAGGGGAGAGCAGCAGGATAAAGCTTCCCTTTGACGATAAGACTTTCCGTTACTGGAATGTGAAAACCGGCAGATGGGAGCAGGAAGGCGGGAACTGGAACATAATGGTGGGAGCCAGCGCAGAAGATATTCGTCTGGAAGCGTCCATAGAGCTTCCGGAGACAAATACAGAGCTTCCTTACCAGAGAGAAGAACTTCCTTCCTACTTTTCCGGCCGGATTCAGCAGGTGAAAAAGGAAGAATTTGAAAAACTTCTGGGCCGTAAAGCGCCAGACAGAAAGTGGGGCGGGGAGCTTGGAATCAACGATGCTGTCTGTCAGATGTATTATGCAAAAAGCAGACTGGCAAGGCTGGCGTACCAGATGCTAACCAGGAAGAAGAGAAAAAGCGAAGAAAAAGGAATGCCGGATTTAAATATTCTGTTTATTTACAACATGCCTTTTAGGGGAATTGCCAAAATGACAAACGGCATGGTGAGTATGGAAATGGTGCAGGGTATGGTTACAGCGGTAAACGGGCATTTATTCCGGGGCGTGAAACAAATGCTCAAAGGATATTTTGCCAATGCCAGAGCCAATAAACAGTATGAGGCAAAACTTTCCCGAAAGGAAATGAGGTGACAGAGATTGGGGAGCCTGAAAGATAAATGGCTGGAAATCTGGGGAGACTGGGAAGAACAGCATCCCACGTTTGCAAAATGGGTCTATCAGATTTTTTATTTTTTTGTGTTCAGCATGGGAGTTACCATATTTCAATATCTGGTATTTACCTTTTTACCGGGAGTTCTGGGACAAGAGCTTGCCGGAACAGAATTTATGTGGCCCCAAAAGAAGATGCAGCTTTTCGGAGTGGATGTTACCTGGAGCCTTTTGGGATATCAGGTGCTGCGGGATGAAACCGGAACAGTCTTAATCGGCGGCGGATTGGGGTACTTCATCAGCTATGAATTGGGCTCTTTTCTTGCTCAGTGCATCAATTTTCCGCTGCAGAGAAACATTACTTTTAAAAGCAAGGGGAACCCGGCCTATCAGGCTATGTGGTATCTTATTGCTTGGATTTTGATTTCCCTGGTCTGCAATGGATTTAATAATCTGTGGATGCCTGTGGCCGCGGCCTATGTGCCTCCAGCTGTTTACAATCTGCTGGTAGCATTTATTACGGGAGGAGTTTCCATGGTGATTTTTTTCTTTGTGTTTAAGATTATTTTCCCGGAAGGAGAGCCAGGAAAAGAGGCGCAGGGAGTGAAAATTTAAACTGTTTTGCATGTGATAGAAAAAATTTGCTGCAGTTTGCGGCGATTTCTGAATGAGAAATAAGAGGTGCGGTAAAAAGAGCCGCAAGGAAGGAGAAAAGGACAGTATGAAAAAGATCATAAAAAGAGTATGCGCTGTATTGATAGCATTGGTAGTTATTTTGCTGGCTGGGGCAACAGCCGTGGCAATTCCGCTTTCCAACAATTACGCCTCCATGATCAGTATGGCGTTGGGGCAGTCTGCTGTAAAAACAGAAGGCGGCAGCAATCCCACGTATTATGAAAGTGCATATTCCACAGAGGAGGATATGGCAAAGCATGCAGAAGAAATGTGCCAGGAGTTGGAGCGGGAAGGCATGGTGCTTCTGATAAATGAAAACCAGACGCTGCCATTAAAACAGGAAGCGAAAATAAGTCTGATGGGACAGAATTCTGTGGATTTAGTTTACGGAGGGGCAGGCGCAGGTTCCGTAGACACTTCCAAAGCCGGAACGATGAAGGAAGCTATGGAAAGCGCAGGATTTGAAGTCAATCAGACCTTGTGGGATTTTTATGATACCGGCGCAGGCTCTGCTTACCGGAAGGAAGTTCCAAGCGTTACAGGGCAGGGAAATCTGGCAGCCCATGAAGTGCCCCAATCAGAGTATACAGATGAGGTTCTAAAGAGCCTGGAGGAATATAATGATGCGGCAATTGTAGTAATTGGCCGGGGCGGAAGTGAAAGTATGGATCTTCCGGCAGAATATTTGGAGTTTACAAAAGAAGAACTGGATTTAATCCGTCTTTCCAGAGAAAATTTTGACAAAGTGGTTCTGGTGTTGAATATCACAAATCCAATGAATCTGTCTGCTTTGGAGGAATATGAGATAGACGCCTGCCTATGGGTGGGAGCATTGGGGCAGAGGGGCGTATATGCCATTGGGGAAGCGTTGAATGGCACCGTGAATCCCTCCGGACGTTTGGTGGATACCTACGCTTATGAACCGGGCCTTGCACCGGCGGCTGTCAACTTCGGGGATTATACCATTGTCAACAGCCAGGTAAAGGCGGGAAACAAATATATGGTTTATGCGGAAGGAATCTATGTTGGATACCGGTATTATGAAACCAGATATGAGGACGTGGTATTGGGAAATGAAGATGCAGCCAATTATGATTACCAGTCACAGGTACAGTTCCCCTTTGGATATGGCCTGTCCTATACGGAATTTGCCTGGTCGGACTATAAAGTAACGGAAAATGCAGACGATTTTACCGTATCTGTGACAGTGGAAAATACAGGGGATGCAGCAGGCAAGGAAACAGTACAGGTGTATCTGCAGTCACCTTATACAAAATATGACAGGGAAAACGAGATAGAAAAAGCGTCGGTGGAATTGGCTGGATTTGCTAAAACAGGACTGTTGGAGCCGGGAGAAAAAGAAACGGTCGCCATAAATGTGCCAAAGGAAGCGCTGAAGGTATATGACCGGAAAGGGTATGGAACTTATATTCTGGAAAAAGGGGAATATTTTCTGGCAGCAGGAAAAAATGCCCATGATGCCTTGAACCATATTCTTTCTGCAAAAGGAAAAACAGAAGCAGAGGGAATGACAGAGGAAGGGGATAAGGCCATGGCTTATGCCTATACCCAGAAAAAAACAGATTCGGATACCTATGCCCTATCGGCTGAAACAGGTGAGAAAATCCAGAACCAGATGGAGGATGTGGATATTTGTAACTACGATGAGGACTTTGCCTATTTAAGCCGAAGCGACTGGAGCGGCACATGGCCGGAGGTTTACGGGGGCGGAAAGCTGGAAGCGTCAGAGGAATTGCTGAAGGCTTTGGAGCTTCCTGAAGTCAAAGAGGATGGCAATGCGCAGATGCCGGAATTTGAAGCTGTTACAAATGAAACTGGAGAACTGAAGCTGGCTGATATGATAGGAGCAGACTTTGAGGATAAGCGTTGGGACGACTTATTAAATCAGATAAGCAAGAAGGAACTTTATGATTTGGTTCGTCATGGCGGTTACGGTACATATGCAGTCAGCAGTATCGGCCTGCCTGGCACGATACACAAGGATGGGCCTGCCGGAATTTCCAGTACCCTTGCAGGAGGCAATTTGAGCTGTATGGCCTATCCGCCGGAGGTTGTTGTGGCCTCCACCTGGAATGCAGAGCTGGTGGAAGCGTTTGGCAGGCTTGTGGGAGAAGACAGTTTGTCATCCGGCGTCAGTGTGTGGTATGCGCCTGCAATGAACATCCACAGGACGGCTCGCAGCGGCCGGAATTTTGAATATTATTCCGAGGATGGTTTTCTGTCAGGAAAAATGGGAGCTGCAGAAGTGGCAGGCTTCCAGTCCATGGGCGGAATTGTCACCATCAAGCATTTTGCCTTAAACGATCAGGAAACCAACCGTATCGGCGGAGCGATTTTTTCTAACGAGCAGGCAGCCAGAGAGATTTATTTGAAGCCATTTGAACTTGCCATTACAGAAGGAAACGCAAACGGCATTATGAGCAGCATGAACCGGGTGGGAGCCCGCTGGATGGGAGCCCATGAGGGAGTGATGACGAATATTGTCCGGAATGAGTGGGATTTTCAAGGATTTGTCATTACAGACCAGACTTCATTCCCGAATTTTGATTATTGCGATATCCGTGCAGGATTAGCGGCAGGCAATGATATGTGGCTGAATACGGCAAATAATATGTGGGCCTTGAAGGAGGAAGAATTGACTGCTGAGGTGATGCAGAATGTACGTCAGGCAGCACACAGGTTCTTGTATGTGGCGGCAAACAGCAATGCCATGAATGGTGTGGACAGGGATACCAAAGTAATGAATGTGAAAGCCGGATGGCAGAAGCTGATACCTCCATTGGTGATTGTTATGGCTCTGATTTTTATAGGAGGCATGTATGCAGCCTACTGCCTGTGGGGAACGAAGAAACACCTTCGGAGAAAACAGGAGAGGAAAGACAGAAGGAATCATAGCGCAATGTATAGATGACAACAGATGGCTTAGGCCAAAATAGCAGAAAGGGGCTGTCGGGAAGTTACAGCCCCTTTTACTGAGTCTCTCCTTTTGAATTGAGAATAGAAAATGGTATACGGATGTGGTAAAATAGCAACAGTGCCCTGGCGTTTGGACACATAGAAAAAGGAGGAAGACGATGCAATCAAAAAATCAGAAGAAGAGGAATGCTGTTTTTATCATAGGAGGCGGAATTGTGCTGGCGGCAATTCTCCTTATTGTGATAATATGTGAGGCAGAAGGTGCGAAAACAGGCGCAGGTCAGGCTGCTTACATACTGGAAAGGATAGGGATGGAATCTCCGAAGGCTTTCCACTGGTCCCTGGTTCAGACTGCCATTGTAGCGCTGGGGATGCTTCTGGTATTTTTGATAGTGATTCATCAGTTCAGAAAAAATACAAAGATTCTTCTGGAACAGGAACAGGCGGATAAGGAGCAGCTCAGGGAGGCGATTTCCCAGATTGAGCGGGAGAAGGCCGCAATGGAGAATATCCAGGCGGCTCTGGGCTCCGGCCCCTGGAGTATGGAGTTTAACCAGGATGGGGAAATCATCTCCTGTATCTGGACCGATGTGTTCCGAAATATGCTGGGATACCAGGGCGAAGCAGATTTTCCAAACAGGCTGGATTCCTGGTCGAATTTGCTGCATGAAGAGGATAAAGAGTATGTGATGAAGGAGTACTGGGACACGGTAAGAGATTATACTGGTCAGAAGACCTATGATGTGAAATACCGTCTTCTTACCAGAAATGCAGGGTGGAGATGGTTCCATGCAGCCGGCCGGCTGTCCAGGAGGGAGGATGGTTCGCCGGTCACCTTTGTAGGTTTTTTTGTAGATATTGATGATGAGAAGAAGATGGAAGCCCAGTTGGAAGCCCAGAGAGAGGATCTTCAGAATGCCTTGGCTGCGGCTCAGCACGCCAACCGGGCGAAAACAACGTTTCTCAACAATATGTCCCATGATATCCGGACTCCTATGAATGCCATCATAGGCTTTACATCCCTGGCTGCCGCACATATTGATAATACAGAACAGGTGCGGGATTATCTGGCAAAGATTGCCACTTCCAGCAATCATCTGCTGAGCCTGATTAATGATGTGCTGGATATGAGCCGCATTGAAAGCGGAAAGGTGAAAATCGAGGAAATGGAGAGTTCTCTTCCGGAAATTCTGCATGACTTAAAGACCATTGTACAGGCAGATATCATGTCAAAGCAGTTGGATTTCTATATTGATACAGTGGATGTGGTAAATGAACATGTATTGTGCGACAAACTTAAGCTGAATCAGGTTTTGCTGAATCTGCTGAGTAATGCCATGAAATTTACAAAGCCGGGCGGTATGGTAAGCGTTCGGATTCTGCAGAAAAAAACTGCGCCGGAAGGCTATGCCGCGTATGAATTTCAGGTAAAGGATACAGGAATCGGAATGAGCCCGGAATTTTTAAAGAATGTGTTTGAACCCTTTGAGCGTGAGAGAACAAGTACGGTCAGCAAAACCCAGGGAACCGGGCTTGGCATGGCGATTACCAGGAACATTGTGGATATGATGGGAGGAACCATCGCTGTGGACAGTAAGGTGGGAAAAGGGACCACGTTTACCGTATCTCTGCAGTTTAAGACCTGTTCCGGGCCGGTAAGGCAGGAAACGATTCCTGAGCTGCAGGGGCTCCGTGCGCTTGTGGTGGACGATGACTTCAATACCTGCTCCAGTGTGACGAAAATGCTGTCTGACATCGGCATGCGCCCGGACTGGACAACATCCGGTAAGGAGGCTGTGCTTCGGGTAAAACTTGCCGGAGAACAAAATGACGAGTATGCGGTATATATCATAGACTGGCTTATGCCGGATATGAATGGAGTTGAAGTGGTGAGGCGGATTCGTGGGCTCATTGGGGAAGAGACGCCCATTATCATTCTGACTGCCTATGATTGGTCAGATATTGAAGAAGAGGCGAGAAAAGCAGGCGTCACAGCTTTTTGTTCCAAACCAATCTTTTTATCAGAGCTCAGAGAGATACTGGAGTCGCCTTTTGCAGCCCAAAAATCAGAAGAAGATTTGCAGGAAACATTTTCCTTCCATGGAAAGAAGATTCTCTTGGTGGAGGATATTGAACTGAACCAGGAGATTGCCGTGGTGATTCTGCAGGAGGCCGGCTTTGATGTAGATGTTGCGGATAACGGCGCCGTTGCGGTAAAACGGATGCGGGAAGCAAAGCCCGGCCAGTATGATCTGGTTTTGATGGATATCCAGATGCCGGTGATGGACGGTTATGAAGCCACAAAACAGATTCGGGCGCTGGAGAATCCTGAGATCGCCGGTATCCCGATTATTGCCATGACGGCCAACGCTTTTGATGAAGATAAAAAAGCGGCGCTGGAAGCCGGGATGAACGGTCATATTGCAAAACCCATTGATATATCCGAGCTGATGGAGCTTTTGTGGGAGACAGTAAAATCGAAATCCGAAGATGAATCTGCTGCGGAAGAAATATAAGTTCAAAGTGGCGTTATCCGCAGCGGCGTTTTAGGATGATGTACATCTAAACAGCCAAACAGGAGCTGTCGGAAAATAACTGATTTTCACAATATATGCTGTGATTCTTTTGGCTTTACAGCATATATTGTGTATTAATTTCAGTTTCTGGCAGCTCCTTTTTCTGGCTTTACCACTGGCTGCCCTCACCGGCCTGCATCACGGCATTCCGGTATCTGTGCATGCTTCAGAATCGGCCTTTCTTCTACAAATTCTCGTTCTTTAGAGCATCAATGGTATTCTCTTTCTTAATCTTACTCATAGAATACAGCATTGTCACAAATACCACAAGAAACACGCTGAACACTGCCAGCGCTACGCTGTACCAGGGAATATAGAAACTGGAGTCCAGTCCATTGGAAATGGTGCGGTAAATCTGCAGGGTCACAAGGAAGGATACTGGCAGTCCGTACAGCAGCCCTTTAAACCCATAGAGCAGGCATTCGAAATTCATCATTTTCCGAAAGCTCTCCGGCGTCAGTCCCACAGATTTCAGCATGGCAAATTCTCTTCGTCTCAGGTTGATATTGGTGGAAATTGTGTTGAATATATTTGCCGCCGCAATCAGTGAAATCAGCGTAATAAATCCAAAAGCAAACACGTTAATTACCGTCACCATGGCCCGGTCATTATCCACGCTGGCTGCGTAGTCAAAAATATTGTCAGGCGAAAGGTCCTTGTCGGCCAGCAGCCTGCGCATGGCTTCGTAGGTTTCCGCATGGTTTTCGCATTGGAAATACATATGTTTGGTGGCTTTTTCACTGAGGGGGACGCCGGAAATATTCTGGTAGTCCTCGTCTGGTTCCAGGGAAGAAAACACTTCATCCATAAAGCTGTAAGGGAAAAACAGCTGTGGAATTTCCTGCTCATCGGCAAATAACGCAGGAGTGTTGGGCAGGGTTGTTCCAATGGTAATCGGGATGGTGCGGCAGCCTTCTTCCAACGGTTCTTTGTACTCCGTATCATTGTTATAATCCCAGTTCACGCACTGGATTTCACCAGTTTCTTTATCTATTTCAAGATTGCGGGAAAAATCTTCGGCCATAAGGATTACGTGAAGCTGCAGATTTGCTCCGGCTATATCTGAAAACATGTTGTGGCTGAGATAGCGTCCATCGTATCCATACACCCGCAGAGCGTCTATCAGGATAGCTGTGGGATGCTCCCGATCATAATAGATGGATTTCGGAAGGTTCTGTTCTTCCAGGTATCGGAGGAAGGCCTCGTCTTCCAGGAAATTCAATTGAAAATCTGCAAGGGAAGAGGCGTATTCTTTGTATTCATTCCCCTGTGCTTCGGCCAACTCTTTTTGGCAATTGCGGTAGTCCTGGCTTAAAGAAGATGTATTGAGAGAACCTGTCAAATAATAGAGCTGTGAGGAATAAACGCTTTCTGTTACATTTTTCATATTTGATAATTCAGAAAAAATCTCGTCAAGGGGATAACCTTCCTCATCCTCATGGTAGGTATAAAAAATGTCATAGTCTGCATTGGATATTACGGTATTTATAGATTTCGTTAGGTAGCTGCACCAGCTGCTGGCGGAAATAAACAGCACAATGCTTAAAAATAACGAAATCACAGTAGCGCGGTACTTTTTCCGGTTGCGCTTGTAATTTTTCGTTGCAAGCATGCCCTCAAAACCGAAAAATTTCTCTGTAAGCCTTGAAGTTTTCACCTTTCCCGGACGGATGGCGATATCCTCAGTCTGGCGGATAGCGTCAATGGCTGATTTTTTCACTGCCCGCCGGACGGGAAGGTAGGCGGAAATCAGTATGGTCAGCATGGAAATGAGAATAGCGGCGGCCAGGGCGGCAAGGGAAGGGTGCAGACTCAAAGAAACCTGCTTGGCAGGGCCAAGAGCCTGAATCACCGAATCCATTCCGGAAATCCCAGGGGTGCCTGGAATGCCAAGAACCCGGCCAATCATATCCCCTGTAAAAAAGAAAGTGACGCCAATGCCCAAAAGTCCGGACAGAATTCCCAGAGGAATGCCGATACATCCTAAAAATAATGCTTCAAACAATACGCTTCCGGTCAGCTGTCTTCTGGTTGCTCCAATGGAGGATAACAGCCCGAATTGTCTGGTGCGTTCACTGACGGAAATGGAAAATGCATTGTAAATCAGTGAAATGGAACCGAACATGATAATGGCAATTAAGATTGCCCCAAGGCCGAATAACACGCTGTTGTATCTGCTTTCTCCGGAATAGCCGTAGAGCCGCAGCAGGTCATAATTGAAGGAGGAACTGCAATAATCAGAATCCGTCAGTCCTTCGTGGATGGCCATGAGGGTAGAAACAGCGTCTTTGCCGGAAACAGTGCGGACATACAGATGGTAAAGGTTTTCACTGTCATTTTCCCCAATGGTGAGGGCAGTATAAGCGGGCGTGGAATAGTCTTCAAAAGAAGGCCGTGCATAGAATCCCGTCACTTTGTAAGTTCTGGCTTCGCCGGGGATCAGCTCCTCTTTGGTATTGGCACGTTTCCGATCATCTTCGGAATACAGCCTGGAATTGTCCAGATCCGGATTGTTCAGATATTCCGTGTCATTGGTTAACATCTGGCCTGTGTCATCCTGCCGGATTCCCGGCCTTAGTTCCAGCGTGTCATTCAGTTCATATTCAACGCCGCCATTGTAGGATAAATGGTTGGGAAGCAGGATTTCACTGCTGTTTTCCGGCATTCGCCCGCTGGTAATGTGTATGGGCATCATATCAGTGAAATCCTTTTGGATTCCGTAGACTCCCAGATAAGGCTTTGAGTTGTTGGTGCAGCCTTCCAGCATGGAATATCCCAGAAATTCCATGGATACAGCTTGGCTGATTTTATCGTTGGAAGCGATGATTTCAGCATTTTTCGCAGAAACGTTCTGGAATGTGCCGTACCAGTTTCCATTGTCATAGATGGTGGACTGTATCAGGCAGTGCCGCAGGGTAGAAAGGCTGATGGTGGTGGCGCTGAACATGGCGGCAGAGAGAATAATCCCTACAATGGTAACCAGCGTCCGGGTTCGGTTTTCTTTCAAATTTTTCAATGTGAGTTTCTGGAAAATATTCATGAGCGGAGCACCTCATCTCTGATAATTTTGCCGTCTTCTAAAGCAATGACCCGGTTGGCCTGAAGGGCAATATTTTCGTCATGGGTAATGACCACCAATGTTTGTTTGTAAGCTTCGTTGGAGTATTTTAACAGTTCTACAATTTCCTGGCTGTTTTTGGAGTCCAGATTCCCGGTGGGTTCGTCGGCAAGCACCACTGCCGGGGCGTTCATCAGGGCGCGGCCAATGGAGACGCGCTGCTGCTGTCCGCCGGATAACTGGTTGGGCAGATGTCCTTCCCGGCCTTTCAGTGACAAAATATTCAGAAGCTCCTCTAATCTCTCCTGATTTACCTCCCGGCTGTCCATCAGTACCGGAAGCGTCATATTTTCCGTTACATTCAGTACCGGAATTAAGTTGTAAAACTGATAAATCAACCCTACCTGCCGGCGGCGGAAAACCGCAAGCTGACTTTCGTTCTGGGCGTAAACGTCTGTGCCTTCCATAAATACTTTGCCGGAGGTGGGCACATCCACGCCGCCCAACACATGCAGCAGAGTGGATTTTCCAGAACCGGAGGGGCCGATAATGGCAAGGAATTCTCCTTTTTCCACGGAGAAAGAAACGTCGTCCAATGCCCTGACCTGGTTTTCTCCAGAGCCGTAGATTTTTGTTAAATGTTCTGCTTTTAAAATTTCCATATGATTTCGCTCCTTTTTGTTCTGCAGGTGATTTTATTTTATTCTAACCAGGCAGGGTGACAGTGCAGTGACTTCTCTGTGACAAAATTGTCACCAAAGAAAATCACTGACAGCACTCCGATTTTAACCGCCAAAATGCGATAACTCTGGATATTCATTGCCGGAGCGCTATTTGGATACACAGAAGATTCAGGACTGGGGATAAAATTTAATCGTAAACCTGGCTCCTCCTTCCGGCCGGTTTTCCGCCTTCAAAGTCCCGTTCTGCCGGGAGACAACCATCCGGGCCAGAGCCAGGCCGATGCCTACGCTTTGCTGGGAGGCGTTTTTTCCCTTATAGAACCGTTCAAATAAATGGGGCAGATCCTCGCTGTCAAACCCGGGACCATTATCTTCAATGATGATTTCCGTGTATATGGCGTTTTGAGAAAAGGACGCCTGAATACAGCCGCCTAAGGGAGTATGCTCCATGCAGTTTTTCAGGATATTTAAAATTGCTTCCTGTGACCAGGCAGGATCTCCGGTGAAGGCAGCTTTCGGATCTCCATGAAGAGAAAAGGCCTGCTCTCGCAGCTCCATAGGAATCATCAGAGGTTCTGCAGCCTGTCGGATCAGATCTCCTGCATTTACGGGCGTTTCCTGGAAACGGACAGTTCCGGCGTCCATTTTAGACATTTTTAGCAGAGATTCCACCAGCCAGTCAATGCGGGAGAAAAGCTGCATTAATTCCTGCAGCAGCTTTTTCCGTTTGGAAAGGGGCAGATCCGGTTCCCGCAGAAGGGAAAGAATCAGATTGGAGGCAGTCAGGGGAGAGCGGATCTGATGAGAAATGTCAGCCATGGAATCTGCAAGAAATTTTTTGTCTTCCGCAAGAGCCGCAGTTTGTTCACTGAGCCGAAGGGTCATTTTAGACAGTTCATTTTCCAGAATGGACAACTCTCCTTCTTTGTATTTTTCAAATTGGATGGGGCTTTGATTGTGGAGCATATTGTCAATTTCACGGGCAAGCTGCTCCAGCCTTCGGTATCTGCGCCAGGTGAGCCAGTAGTGGGAAAATATGTACAAAATGGAAAAAAGCATCAGCAGGCTTATGGTGTGGGAAGGGAATAAGAATCCCAGGCATAGGGCAGAGCATAACAGAACAAGATACCAGGGCAAGCTTAACCTGATTTCTGGATTACGGAAAAATTTCATAAAAGTCACGGATTCCTTTCATTTTATTTTGGATACAATATCAGTCCCCCATCTTGTATCCCATTCCCCGGATTGTTTTGATCAATTCAGGATTCTGCGGGTCTTTTTCAATTTTTTCCCGCAGACGTTTGATATATACGGTCAGGGTGTTATCGTTGACAAATTCTCCAGCCATATCCCAGAGAGCGTCTAAGAGCTGAGAACGGGAAAGGACGATATCCTTATTGTTCATAAAGTACAGTAAAAGCCGGTATTCCAGAGCGGAGAGCAGAATCTCCCGGCCGTCTTTTGATACGGTTCCCCGGTTTACGTCTACGGTCAGGTTTTGGTATTCCAGCACAGTATTTGCCTTGCCGTAGCGGCGCATAATATTGTGAATGCGGGAAATCAGCTCTCTCGGCCGAAAGGGCTTGGCGATATAATCGTCGGCTCCCAAATCTAAGCCTGTGACTACACTGTATTCATCTCCTGAGGCGGTCAGGAAAATCACAGGAAGGTTAGTGGTGGATTTCACTGCCCGGCAGGTTGCGAAGCCGTTTCCTTCTGCAAGGGAAACATCCAGCAGCATCAGATCGAAGGTTGGGGCGGATTCCTCTAAGAGTGCTAAGGCTTTCGTCTGTCCGTCCACTGATGTGATGGCGAAGCCTTCCTTTTGCAGAAATTCAGTTAAGTTGGTGACGATGCTTTTGTCGTCTTCTACTAATAAAATGTGGGTCATAGAATATTTTCTCCGTTAATTATTATTGCATTTGCGTGATCGATATAGTATAACTATAATATAAAATCAATGGAGGTTCAACATGAAAAAATATGGTTTCGGCGTAGATATCGGCGGCACGACCTGCAAAATCGGCCTGTTTGAAACTACAGGAGATCTTGCGGAAAAATGGGAAATCCCCACAGACACCAGCGAAGAAGGAAAGAATATCCTGTCGGACATTGCAGCTTCTCTTCGGGGCAAGATGGCGGAGCGAAATATCGGGAAAGATGAAGTGGAAGGAATTGGCATCGGCCTTCCGGGGCCGGTGCAGCCGGACGGAAGCGTACTCTTATGCGTGAATCTTGGATGGAAAGAAAAGAATATCCCCAAAGAAATGGGAGATTTGATGGATGGAATTCAGGTGAAGGCTGAAAATGACGCCAATGTAGCGGCCCTTGGTGAAATGTGGCAGGGCGGAGGTAAAGGCTGCAAGAGCATTGTTATGGTGACTCTTGGGACAGGCGTTGGCGGCGGCATTATTGTGGATGGAAAGATTGTGTCCGGCGCCCACGGTGCAGGCGGGGAGATTGGCCATATCACAGTTAATCCTCATGAGAGTGTACCCTGCAATTGCGGCAGGAAAGGCTGCCTGGAGCAGTATTGTTCAGCCACGGGAATTGCCAGACTGGCGCAGGAAGCGCTGGCACAGGATCATGAAGTCTCTGTTTTGGACAAGGCAGCGGGAATTTCCGCCAAAACAGTGTTTGACGCCTATAAAGAACAGGATAAGCTGGCAGGGCAGATTGTGGAGAAGTTTGCTCGTATTCTGGGAAAAGGGTTAAGCAACATTGCGTGTGTGGCTGATCCGGAAGTATTTGTCATTGGCGGCGGCGTTTCTAAGGCTGGAGAGGTTTTGATTCAGGCAGTGAATCAGTATTACAGGGAAGCGGCTTTTCCTTCCTGCGTACATACGAGATTTGCATTGGCGTCTCTGGGAAATGATGCAGGAATGTATGGCTGCGTAAAATTAGTTTTGGAATAAGTATTGGAGTTAAAACAGGCGGGATATCATTTGCAGATTCGCACATGATATCCCGCCTGCTTTTATTTTTTCAGGGGCCTTGCAATCATAGTGATGTTGCTCTCCTTGTAATAAGCCCGCAGGGGTTTCTCCAGACGGTATCCGTCTCCATAATACATGGAAACATGGTAAATATTCCGGTATCTGCCGTTGCTTCCCCGGCGCATTCGGTAGAAAATTAAATCGCCTGGCAAAAGCTTAGAAGAGTCAATTCCCTTATAAGCAATGACCTTGCCGCTTCTTTCCAGATGCGCTGCCATGGAAGCGGCCGTTGGCGCCCAGGAGGAAGTGCCGCCCAATAATTTGGAATCACATCCGTAAGCCCTAAATACTAAGGAGCTGCAGTCATAATAGCCGGAGGACATGCGCCGACCCTGGCTGTAGGAAGAACTGTACATAATTTTATAGCCGGTTTTACATGCCTGCAGCGCACGCTTGGAGGCAACATCCACATGGAATTTGAAGGATACGCCGTCAGCATTAATAATGATATCGGTACTTCCGGCAGAACGGCCGGTAATCCTGCCGGACTTGTCCACCTTTGCCACAGAAGTTTTCTTGGATTTGTATGTAATCTTACTTTTGGAGGAAATTCCTGTCAGCGGAACCTTTATTTTCTTTCCAACTGCCAAAAGCTTGGAAGTGGAGGTCAGCTGAGGATTTGTTACAATTAATTGATGCTTAATGGTCTTTCCATCCACCTGGGCAATAATGGTTGTTTTCCCTGCGGTGTTTCCTGCGGTTACAGTGCCGTCCTCTTTAATGGTGGCCAGAGAAGATTTTTTTACTTTCCATTTGACGGTGCTGAATGCATTGGTGCCGGTAAGCTTGATTTTCCGCGTTTTTCCCAGGGACAGTACCGTACTGGAAGAGGTTATCTCAGGGTCGGAAATTCTCACCGTGGTGGGAAATGTGGAAGAGGTACCGTCTGAATAATTGACCGTTGCCGTAATCTGCGCAGATCCAGGCTGCTTGCCGGTGACAATGCCGCTGGTTGGAGTAACGCTGGCAATCTGGGAATTGGAGGAAGCCCAGGAAGTATTGGTAATTGTAAAGCCTGGCTTCTCAATATTATCCAGCGTAAAGGATTTGGCAGTATCCACAGCCATGGAAACCTGCTGCTGGTCAATGCCCTTTTCCAGTACCTGAACGGTGCAGACGCCCTTGCTGGTTATTTTCTGGTTATTTTCCAAGGTGGTACAGACAGCCTCTAGGGTGACCGTTCCGGGATTTTCAGCAGTAATTTTGCATTTGTTTCCGGAACTGGTGATATCTACCACTTCTGATGAGGGGTCTGCCAATCGGAAAGATACAGAATCTTCCTTTGAAACATTGCTTAAATATAAGGTAGCGCTGTCTCCCAGAATAAGAATCTGTGATTCCCGGTTCAGTTTATGGGGATTTTTTCGGACAGTTACTTCGCAGGAAGCTTTCGCGCCTGGCAGGGAAGCAGTGATGGTGGCTTTCCCCGGCTTCATGCCAGTGACCGTTCCGTTTTTATCCACGGTGGCAATTTTAGATTTTGAGGACTTCCAGGTAATTTTGGCGGAAGATTTGCCGGATACTTTCAGGCGATATGTATTCTCAGTATATACGGTAACTGATGTTTTGTTTAATTTCAGGGAAGCTGATTTTGCGGCTTTTGCACTGGATGTTAATGTCAGGGAATTTGTGCCGCTGTCAGTAGAGTTGGCGCTTGCTGTGATTGCGGCGCCAGGAGCTTCCGGAGTGGAAACAGAAGGAGCTGCCATTGAAGTAAAAGGTGTTTCCAATAAAAGCAGACAGCTGAGAGCAAGTGTGAAAAGTTTCTGGGATTTCATTTGTAACATGCCTCCTGTAAATTAAAAATATATTTGCTGTTTGTGTTCAAGATTGTTTCCGATTATAATAATAATCCCTTTTTCCATGAGTTTCAAGATTAATGAGAGAAAAAATTAAAAAATCTGTAATAATTTTATAATAATCATACCACAAATTGTTACAAAAAGAATCAGGAAAATTATGGAGATGGGAAAAGAGCGTATTGCAAATACAGAAAAACAAGAAGATGTCATAGAACAGATAAAAGAGGAGAATAATATCTGACAAATACGCGACAAAATACTGTATTTTTCATCTTGATTTTTTAGGTCGATGATACTATAATAGGAAAGCATATATAGTGTCGATGAAAATTGAAAATACTAGATTTAGTTGTTTTTGGAGGATGCGGAATGAAAATCATCAAGAGAAGCGGGAAAGAAACAGGGTTTGACGCCAGCAAGATTATTGATGCGGTGAATAAGGCAAACATGGAAGTGACAGAAAGTGACAGACTGACTCGGGAGCAGGTGGAAGCCATTGCTAAGCGGATCTCCGGTTCTTGTGAAACGATGGATCGAATCTATAATGTAGAAGAGATTCAGGATATGGTGGAAAATGAAATTATGGCTTACAAGGCCTATGAGGTGGCCAGAAAGTATATTACCTACCGATACAAACGTGCGTTGGTGAGAAAATCCAATTCTACCGATCAGCAAATTCTAAGCTTAATTGAATGTAATAATGAAGAAATTAAACAGGAAAATTCAAATAAAAATCCTGTGGTAAACAGCGTGCAGCGGGATTATATGGCAGGGGAAGTCAGCAAAGACATTACAAAGCGTTTTCTGCTGCCGGAAAAGGTGGTGCGGGCTCATGAAGAAGGAGTGATCCATTTCCATGATTCGGATTACTTTGCGCAGCATATGCATAATTGCTGTCTGGTTAATTTAGAGGATATGCTGCAGAATGGAACAGTAATCAGTGAGACTATGATTGAGCGTCCTAAGAGCTTTTCCACGGCATGCAACATTGCCACCCAGGCCATTGCTCAGATTGCCAGTTCCCAGTACGGAGGCCAGAGCATTACGCTGTCTCATCTGGCGCCCTTTGTGGACGTGAGCCGCCGGAAATTAAGAAAGATGGTGCGGCGGGAATTTCAGACGGCAAAGCTTCCGCTGGAGGATTCAAAGATTAATGAAGTGGCTGAGATGAGGGTCAAAGAAGAAATCCGGCGGGGCGTCCAGATGATACAGTATCAGGTGATAACCCTGATGACCACCAACGGACAGGCGCCTTTTGTCACAGTATTTATGTATCTGAATGAAGTAGAAGAAGGCCAGACCAGGGATGATCTTGCACTGGTGATTAAAGAAATGCTTCTCCAGCGGATGCAGGGAGTCAAAAATGAAAAAGGCGTGTATATTACGCCTGCTTTTCCTAAATTGATTTATGTGCTGGAGGAGAATAATATCCGGGAAGGCAGTCCCTACTGGGAACTGACCCGATTAGCGGCAAAATGCACCGCCAAACGTATGGTGCCGGATTATATTTCGGAAAAAGTAATGAAGGAAAATAAACAGGGGAATTGCTATCCCTGTATGGGCTGCCGTTCCTTTTTGACAGTTTATCATGACGAGCAGGGAAAGGCGAAATTCTACGGACGTTTTAATCAGGGCGTGGTAACCTTGAATCTGGTGGACGTTGCGTGTTCTTCTGGGAAAGACATGGATAAATTTTGGGAAATCCTGGAGGAGAGAATGGAATTGTGCAGAGAGGCCTTGATGCTTCGGCATAACCGGCTGAAAGGGACTCCTTCGGATGTGGCTCCGATCCTGTGGCAGTATGGGGCGCTGGCCCGCCTGAAAAAAGGAGAAGTGATAGACAGGCTGCTCTATGGCGGATATTCTACGATATCTCTGGGATATGCGGGGCTTTGTGAATGCGCCAGATATATGACGGGAAAATCTCACACCGATCCGGAGGCTACGCCCTTTGCGCTGAAAGTGATGGAAAGACTGAATCAGGCGTGCAAAAAATGGGAAAAAGAAACGGATATTGCTTTCAGTCTGTATGGAACGCCTTTGGAATCCACTACTTATAAATTTGCAAAATGTCTGCAGCGGCGGTTTGGAATTATTGAGGGAGTGACCGATAAAAACTATATCACCAATAGTTATCACATTCATGTGACAGAGGAAATTGATGCTTTCAGCAAGCTGACCTTTGAGGCTCAGTTTCAGAAATTGTCTCCTGGCGGTGCAGTAAGCTATGTGGAAGTGCCGGATATGCAGGGAAATCTGGATGCGGTGCTGACAGTGATGCAGCATATCTATGATAATATTATGTACGGAGAGCTGAATACAAAAAGCGATTACTGTCAGGTGTGCGGCTACGAAGGTGAAATCAGAATTGTATCAGATACAGACGGAAAGCTGGTGTGGGAATGTCCCAATTGCCAGAACCGGGAGGAAGATAAGATGAATGTTGCCCGGAGAACCTGCGGTTATATCGGCACACAGTTCTGGAATCAGGGAAGAACCCAGGAAATTCAGGAAAGAGTGCTTCATTTGTAAGAATTAAGGAGTACCGTTATGCATTATGGTGAAATTAAAAAAACAGACATTGCCAATGGAGAAGGGGTCAGGGTTTCCCTTTTTGTTTCCGGCTGCACCCATCACTGCGCCGGCTGTTTTAACAGTGAGACCTGGGACTTTTCGTATGGAAAGGAATTTACCAGAGCGACAGAGGATGAATTGCTGGAGCTGCTGAGTCCCTCTTACATTGCAGGACTTTCCCTGTTGGGCGGAGAGCCTATGGAACCGGAAAATCAGCAGACGCTGCTGCCTTTTTTGCGGCGGGTAAAAGAAAGGTATCCGCAGAAAACTGTCTGGTGTTATACCGGATATCTTTTTGACAGGGAGCTGCAGGGAAAGGGAAGAGCGGTATGCGGGGCAACAGAGGAGTTGCTTTCTCTGATTGATATATTGGTGGACGGAGAATTTGTCCAGGAAAAGAAAAATATTTCTTTGCGGTTCCGTGGTTCAGAGAACCAGAGAATTATTGATGTAAAGAAAAGCCTGGAACAGGGAACAATAGTTCAAGTTCTTTGACGCCAGGTTTTTGCCGAAGGAATTATGAAATTTTTAAGATAATTTTAATAAAAGATGAAAGACACAAATGCACAGAACAGATAAAATAGAGGAAAGCTTGTTAATGATGGAGTATAATAGTAAACAGGAGCAAAATAAGTATTATAAAGTAGTTTTAGTCAGAATTGAAACAGACGAGTACATTATCCTGAAAGGACCGGAGGAGGAAAAGCTATTGGCCGGTATTTTACAGGATGATTATAATTCCACCAGGTATGAGAAAATGATTCAGCTGTTGGCAGAAGAGGTGGTAATGAAAGAATATCGGAAGATGTTTTCTTCCATATTTTCTATGGAAAACATTCAGAAAGAATTTGAGGAAGGAAAGAATGTGATAGAATATTCTTATGTCCGAAATGTAGGAGATGAAAATAGCGTGGTGAATACAAAAGTGTATCCCAGAACAAAACAGGGAGACAGCTTGAAGGAATTTATGGTATACGTTTTGTTGGAACCTGGAATGCAGGCGGAAGGAAATAAGAGGGCTGTCTGAAAGAACCAGGAAATGCTGGGAGGAAATAAGAAGACTGTCTGAAAGAACCAGGAGATGCTGGGAGGAGGAATGCATATGCGGGAAAAAATAGAGCGAAGGAGAAAACGGAGAATTATCATAGGAAGTATCGCAGGAATTATCCTGCTGTTGGCTGCCGTTTATTTCGGTATGGCTTTATATTTCAAAAGCCACTTTTTCTTCCGAACCAGAATCAATGGGTGGAAAGTAGGCGGTATGAGTCTGGAAAAGGCGGAAGAAAAGGTAGGCGAAGGCGTGGAGGATTATCTTTTGACTGTTTTTGACAGAAAAGGAGAGAAGCATCATATTTATGGGCAGGACATTGCATGTGAATATGTGCCGGACGGTTCTGTGGAGAAGCTGTTGAAGGTCCAGGAGCCGATCCGCTGGATTCTGGCGGTTTTTGAACCAGTAAAAGACGAAGTTCCGATTACCATGAAATATAAAGAAGAATTAATTTCTAATGCAGTATCAAGAATGGACTGCTTCCAGGAAGAAAGTATAATTGAACCAGAAAATGCGGAGATTCGGCTGGGGGACGACGGGTATTATATTGAGCCGGAAGAAATGGGGACCCATATGATATTTGAGAATGTACTGGAGAAGGTAAAGCAAGCGGTTTCCGCAGGGGACTCAGAAGTGAGCCTGACAGATGAAGATTACATAAATCCGGAATATACGCAGGAAAGCCCAAAGGTTACAGAAACCATGGAGCGGATTACGCGCTATGAGAATGCAGAGATTACTTATGAAATTAAAGACTATGAAGAAAAACTGACCAAGGAGCAGATCCGTGAATTTATTCAGCTTGGGGACAATTACAGTGTTTCCCTGAAAACAGATGAAATTGAAAAATATGTGCAGAATCTTGCAAGCACTTATAATACCTATGCAGACGTCCGCTCCTTTAAAACTTCTTCTGGAGATACGGTGGAAATCGGCGGAGGAGATTATGGCTGGATTGTAAATAAGCCGAAAGAGGCGGAACAGATTGCCGCGGATTTGGAGGCCGGGGAACCGGTAAGCCGGGAACCTGTATATTCTCAGCGTCCCTTTGCAGAGGGAAAGGATGATATCGGGAATACTTATATCGAGATAGATTATACCAAACAGCATCTGTGGTATTATGAAAACGGCAGCCTGGTAGTGGAAACAGATGTGGTGACAGGCAATATCAGCCGGAACAATGGTTCTCCGGATGGGGTGTTCAAAATCGTGTATAAAGAAAGCCCGGCAGTGCTGAAAGGCGAGGATTATGAGTCGGATGTTACTTATTTTATGCCCTTTGCCTATAATGTGGGAATTCATGATGCATCCTGGAGAAATGGAAGATTCGGCGGCGAAATATATAAAAGCAGCGGTTCCCATGGCTGTATCAATGCGCCGTTAGAGGTGGCAACGATTCTTTATGAAAAAGTAAAAGTGGGAACGCCGGTGATTGCCTTTTATCGGGAAGAGGTGGAATTATCTGCGGAAAACGCCAAGATTTCCAATGCATTTTCTTATGTAGATCCAGAGAAGGAAAAAGAAGAAGCCGGGCAGGAGCAGTAAAAGATAAAATTATTTTGGTATAGAAAAGGTGCAGGGAAAAATGGAAAAGACAGAGATTTATGGAACAATTGGCCCTGCCTGTGCAAAACAGGAAATACTTACAGAAATGTTTCGTTTGGGAATGACCGGAGTCCGTCTCAATATGTCCCATACAGAACTGGAAAAATGCCGGGAATGGACGGAAATGGTTCTATCCGCTGCCAGTGCAGCCGGAATCCATCCCCGGCTATTAATTGATTTGCGGGGGCCGGAGCTTCGGATTGGACACTTGAAGGAACCTGTGAAACTGCAGGAAGGAAAAGGAATAAATCTGCGGAAAATGGAAGAGGAAGAGCTTTTGCCCAAAGTTCTCAGTAATGGGAGAAAAAATTCCAGTTTCGAAACAGATATTCCAGTGCCCGGTATCGTTTTTCCTTACTTGCAAAAGAGGCAGGAGGTGCTGCTGGACGATGGAAAGATCCAGCTTGAGATAACCGAAATTTCCGAACAAGCTGCTTGCTGCAGGATCATCCGCGGCGGCTTGCTGCAGTCGAAAAAAAGCATAGCTCTGCCGGGAACAAGAATGCATTTACCGGCATTGACAGAAAGTGATAGAAGAAATATCCGAAATGCAAAATCTCATGGAGTTACCGGAGTGATGCAGCCGTTTGTGCGAAATGCGCAAGATTTACAGGATTTAAAACAGGAATTAAAAAATGTAGAGGCTTCTGATTTAGAAGTTTTTGCAAAAATAGAGAATATGGAAGGCGTGGAACGCCTGGAAGAACTGCTTCCCTATGCAGATCAGATTGTGATTGCAAGAGGCGATCTGGGAAATAGTATGCCTTTGTGGGAACTGCCCGCAGTGCAGGAGGAAATTGCACAGAAATGTAAAAAAGCCAAAAAACCGTTTATGGTAGTTACTCAAATGCTGGCCTCCATGGAGAAGAATCCTGTCCCCACACGGGCAGAAGTATCTGATATTTTCCGTGCGGTACAGGAGGGAGCCGCCAGTGTCATGGTAACTGGGGAAACTGCTGTGGGGAACTATCCAAAAGCAGTCATCCAGTATTTGTCCAATACTGTGAAGGCGGCAAAACAGTATTTGCAGAAATAAATACATGTCTTAGTTCTTTATGCTTCCCAGCGTCCGCTTGCGCCGCAGGGAAGCGTCAGGCCGGTGGAAGAGACCAAAAGACCGATTTCCTGGGCGTCTATGGTTCCATAAAATTTTCTCAATTCTGTGCCAAGCATATAGGCAAGCACTGCAGGCTGCAGACCGGTGGTGTAAGAGTTGATCAGAAAGAACAGAGGCTGATCAGAAAGAAGCCTGGCGCATAATTTTACCAGAGGAAATACAGCGTCTTCAATTTTCCAGATTTCCCCTTTGGGGCCTCGCCCATAAGAAGGCGGGTCCATAATAATAGCGTCATAGTGATTATTCCGCCTTAATTCACGTTCTGCAAATTTTACACAATCATCTACAATCCACCGGATGGGCGCGTTAGAGAGGCCGGAGGAAACGGCATTTTCCTTTGCCCAGGTAACCATTCCTTTGGAGGCGTCCACATGGGTGACGCTTGCTCCGGCAGCGGCAGCGGCAACGGTAGCGCCTCCGGTGTAGGCAAAGAGATTCAAAACTTTTACCGGCCGGTTTGCATGTTTGATTTTCTCGCTGAACCAGTCCCAGTTGACTGCTTGTTCCGGAAACAGTCCGGTATGCTTGAAATTAAATGGCTTTAGATGAAATGTCAGGTTCTTGTAATGCAAATCCCATTGTTTGGGTAAATCGAAAAATTCCCATTCTCCGCCTCCTTTTTTACTGCGGTGATAATGGGCGTTTCTCTGTTTCCAACCGTTGTTGGTCCGAGGAGTGTCCCAAATGACCTGAGGGTCCGGTCTGACAAGAAGGTACTTCCCCCAGCGTTCCAGTTTTTCTCCCTTGGAGCAATCTATTACTTCGTATTCTTTCCAGTTATCTGCAATCCACATAAACGCTGTCCTTTCCTTGTGTATCTATTTTGTCCCATTGTAGCACAGTGGAGAAAAGATGAAAAGGGAATTTTATCTCATAGGAATTTAAAAATTCATTTTAGGTTAGTGATTTTTTTCTGCAAAAATTATTGCGATGCCGTGGAAAAAGTGCTAGAATAACAACCATAAATTAGAATACAAATAATAAACAAGACGAGTGTTTATATGTATAGTGAGACAATGGATGTGGATTGCAGCCAATTTAGGAATACTAGATTATTGAGAAAAAGCCCTTAAAAAGGGCTTTTTATATTCAAGTGTATGGGGTGACGGAGGATAGAGTGTGTATGGGGCAATTACAGTGGGAGAAATATTGTTAACTGAGCAAGAAAAGAATGATTTTATTTTTTGATGGTAATGTGCAAAACTTACGAATAGTGACAAAGTTACAGATATTAAATGATGCTTATGGGGCAAATTTTACATATAGAAGAAGGGGATAAAGTATTATCAAGGGTTCGCATGTTCAGAAATTATACACAAGGTTATTTATTTGAGAAAGCTATTAATGAATTTATGGATAATTATGACAGTATTATGAATGGAACCTATAAAAAAGAATTGTTAGATTCCCATAAAGATTTTGTTCACTATTTGAAGAAAGATGTAACAGGAAAATATTGTTTTAGTTGTCATGAGGTTTTGGCATTAGAATTGGTAGGCGATAAAGTAATAAAAACGTTGTTGGATGTTTTTGTATCAGCTTTAACAGAAAGTAACGTGAAAGAATTAGAAAACTCTGCATTGTTTCAGGGGAAAATATATAGTTTAATTTCTTCTAATTTTAAATATATTGCTCTTCATGATTATAATCGAAATTGCCAAATGAAACTTAAAGATATTGGTGTGTATGACAAATTACGTTTAGTTGTAGATTTTATTTCTGGAATGACAGATTCATATGCAGTCAATTTGTATAAAGAATTAACAGGGATAAGCCTTCCACAATAAAATATTATTGGAAGAATGTTAAGTTATTAAGATACATTGAGTATTGAGATGACTAGAAAGGATAATATGATTAGTTTTGTTTATTAATCATATAACTATGATGTTGGGGTCAAAAGCCCCGCTATAGTACCTTGAAAAGTTCATATATTTT